>JADJPG010000001.1 GCA_016713365.1 Verrucomicrobiota bacterium
GGGATCGCAGTTTCCTTATTTGTCTTTAAGAGGGAATCGAATCGATGGCCGAAGGATTTTGAAGAGTTATTGCAGTTTTGCCGTAGTCATTACGACCAGTGGGAAATCGGGCACTACGACCAAGTAGTGTTTACTCCACTTACCGATGGCAGCCTCGACGTTTTTGCAGTCGCAGGCTCGTGGACAAATCGAATGACGATTAAACAATGACATCCAGCCATACGCTGTCGCGAAACCGATCATATCCATCTCGCTCCGATCCCCATTGTTCAATACGGCCCCTTGAGCTTTGTAGGAATCGACGTGAGGAAACTCTGATCTCTCATAGGTCGCACCTCGACTCCTACCGCGTTGGATTCCGCACTCCGTATTCCCCATTCCGCGTTTCACTCACTTCCCCGACGCGAGGCTCGCCACCAGCCTCCCATCGTTCCCGTTCCACACGCGCAGCAACCCGTCGCGGCCGCGTTGACTTCGTGAACCCTGCTGGCTACAAAGCGGAATAAGTAATGAAGGCCATCATCCACCGCGCGGCGAAGGAAATCCCGTGGCGGCGTAACAACTGGTAGGCCGATGAATCCTCGCATTGCCAGATTTGGTTTTGGCGCTGCCGGGCTTATTCTCTTGATCGGAACGTCAGTCTTCTTTTTGAGGACTCCTTCGATTGAGCTACGCGTTCGCAGTTACGCGACCAATGAACAAGGCGAGCGGGCTTACGCTGTGGTCGAGCTCGTAAACCACACGGATTTGCCGGTGAGCTACTACACCGATCCGCAGGCTGTACTTCGCGAAACCCCCTCTGGAAATATAGATCTGGACTGGAGGAGGACGGGCGGTCACAGCGGACCGGGGCCACAAATCGCAGCTGGAGCCAGCGTTGCATTCCGGTATTACCGATTGCATCTAAACAATCCTCAGGTTGAGTTCAGTGTCACCGATCTGCCTATTAGGGCCAAAATAGTTCGAAAGCTGCCGTTCTCCATAAGTAGATGGTTACCTGTCGAATGGCAGTTTCCGAGAGCGCGGAAATATACTTTAAAGCTATGAGTATGAACTCGCCGACCGGTCGCGACCACCCCGCACGACTGCGCCACTGTTGCCATCGTGGCGTCCCGCGATCCGTATCCCTGAGATCACCGACTATAATTAACCGCTTAACACCTTCATCAGGCCTTCAGGTTACACATGCGCCATGGAACCATTAATGACCTACTCAGAGCAGCGATTCGACGGAAAGCGGACCTTTCAGCTTTTTCCAGATCGTGTTGTGGTGCGTGGTGCGGAGACGTTGTCATCGGACTACGACCAGACGATACCCCTTGCTACCTTGACTCCAGAGGCGACCACGATGCGCTATCGGCACCCGCAAGCCAATAGCGCCGTCTGGATGATGGCGGTGTCGATGGCAGGATTGTTCGTTCTCATGGGCTACTTCAAAATGCCTGTTGAGGCGACGCCGGTGGTGTTCACTGCTGGTCTTGGCGTAATCGGCCTTCTGCTAGGGGTAGCCACCTACAAAAAGGTCGAGTTCGTGATTTTCCGCACAGATGCGGGTGTCGATGTTCTGAGCGTGGCACGCTCGGGCAAGCAGGTGGGCGAGTTCGACGCTTTTATCGAGGCAATACGCCGCCAGATACCGATTGCACGGCAAAGCAGGAGTTGAGATGACGATGAAGCGGCCAACCCTGCACTCCAACGCAGCCCGACCATCGCGTTCCGGTCCCAAACCTTGAAAACGGCTCCTTAAGTTTTGTAGGAGTCGACGTGAGGAGACTCTGATTTCTTTTCCCTCGGATGATTCACACGAGAAGACGATTTGAGTCTCGTCACCTCGACCCCTACCGCGTTGGATTCCGCACTCCGCGTTCCCCGTTCCGCGTTTGACTCACTTCCCCGGCGCGAGGCTCGCCACCAGCTTCCCATCATTACCGTTCCACACGCGCAGCAGACCGTCGTGGCCGCCGGCGATGACGTAGCGACCGTCCGGCGTCGCGGCGGCAGAGTTCATGAAATCGCTCGCGCCTTCCAGGGAACGCACCTTCTCGCCGTTCTCCTTCAGCACGCGCACCTGCCCGTCGCCCGAGGCCGCGATGAATTGATCCGTCACGCCCACGAACGCGACCGCGGTCACTTCCTTGCCCGCGCCTTCCACGTTCTTTTTCCGCTCGCCTGTCACCGTGTCCCACACCTTGATCACGTTGTCCGCGCCGGCGCTCACGAGCATCCGCCCGCTCGCCTTCCAGCCCACGGCCTGCACGTAGCTCGTGTGCCCCTCGAACGCTTTCACCACCTTGCCGCTCGCCAGATCCACCACACGCGCGAACCGGTCCGCCGAGGATGACGCGAGATATTTCCCGTCCGGCGAGAACTCCAGCGCCAGCACCGCGTCGCTGTGAACATTTGGAATCTCGCGCACGAAGGCGCCGTCCGCGACGTTCCACAATTTGATCTCCCCGCTGCGCGTCGGCTCGCCGCCGCCCGTGGCCAGCAACGCGCCGTCCGGGCTGAACCGCACCGCGTTCACGCGATCGCTCAACGGCGAATCTACGTCGCCGGAACCAATCGCGCGCTCCAGCGTCCACGCCGGCTGCAAATCCCACGCGACCAGTTCGCCACCACCCGCCGCCGCGAGCAACGTCGTCGCATCCACGAACGCCACGCCGGCCGACGCGCCATTCGTCGCGCCCGGAAATACTTCGATCGCCTCGCCGGACTTCGCGCTCCATGTGCGCGCACGGCCATCCGCTGCCAGCGTCGCCAGCACCGCGCCATCCGGCGAGAAGCTCACGCTACGCACCGCGAGTTCGCTCGCCGCCGCGGCCTTGCGGAACTTCTCCAGATCCGCCTCGGTCTTGGACTGCTGCGCCTTCGCGCCATCGAGCACCGCCTTCGCCTGCGCGACCGTGTTCGACGCGCGGCCCGCGGCTTGCAACGCCAGCTCCAGCTCGTGGCCGGTGACGGACTTGCGCGTCTCGGCGCGTTTGAATTCCTTGTCGGCGGCCGCGAGCGCCTTCGTCGTGGTGTCGATCTGATTCGTCGCCTGCTTCCGTTTCTCCGGAGCTTCCGCGAGCGTCTTGTCGTACGCGGGCTTGAGCTGGCCCGCCGCGAAGGAGAGCGACGCCACATCTTCAATCGCCTTCTCCGCTCCCGCGCGCGCCGCCTCGGCCAGCTTATTCTTCATGTCCGCATCCGCCGCCACGGCATCTGCGTAAGCCCGGCTCTTCTCCGCCACCGACGCGGATTCCTCCGCGATGCGCGCCGCCGTTTCCTTAGCGGCATCAACGGTGCCGACCGCTGCCTTCGTGCGCGTCGCGAGGCTGGCCATCTCCGTCGCCGTCTTCTCCGCGTCCGCCTTCGAGAAGGCCGTGCGCTCCGCGGCAATCTGCGCCTCCGCCGCCTTCATGGACGCCACTCGCGCACGCGCCGCCGCTTCCTTCGCCGCCTTGTCCGCGCTCTCAAAGGCCTCGGTCGTCTTCGCGATCTCCGCGAGCAAATTGGTGAGCGCCTTGTCCGCGGTGTTCTTCGCGACCTCGGCTTCCTTGAACGCCTTTTCCTTCTCCAGAAAAACTTTCTCCGTGAACGTGTTCGTCGTCGTGGCCACCGCCACGCGGTCCTGCTGCTTCTTGCTCTCGGCCTCCGCCGCTTTCACCGACTTATCGTGAAACTCCACGGACTGCTTCGCGACCGTCAATGCGCGCTCCGTCTCTGCCGCGAGTTCGATCGCGTAACGATCGCCCTTCAAGTCCGCGATGGCCTTGCCGTCCTCTGCGTTCCACAAGCGCACCAGCTTGTTCGTGCCCGCGGAGGCGAAGCGCTTTCCGTCCGGCTGCACCGCGAGCGCGGTGATCGCCGCATCGTGCTTCAGCTCCGTGACTGATTTGCCTTCCGCGACATCCCAGCGGCGCACGATGCCATCGGAGCCGCCCGCAAGAACGTTCGTTCCGTCGGCCAACGGCTCCAGCGCCGTCACGCGCACGTCCGGCATCTTGAGCTCCTTCACCAGCGCGAGCGAGGGCAGGCTCCAGAGACGAATCGCGCCATCGTTCGCCCCGGCGGCGATTTGCTGGCCATTCGCGAGCCACGCCACGGCGTTCACCTCCGACGCCACGTCGATCGAGCCGAGCGCGGTACCGGCAGTCACGTCCCAGAGGCGCACTGTCTTGTCCGCCGAGCCGGAACACAGCCGCGCGCTGTCCGGCGAGAACTTCAGCGACGTCACGGCGTCCTTGTGGCCGAAGAGCGTCCAGCGCGGCTCGCGCGTCTCGGTGCTGACAAGGGTGATTTGATGTTCCGCACCGACGGTGGCGATCCATTTGCGATCCGGGCTGACCGCAAAGCCGGAGATCGTATTCGTGAGCGAGACGGCGAACTTCCGCACGTCGCGCGGACGCCGCCAGAGCTTCACTTCACGGAACGCCGCCGAGGCGAGCAACGTGCCGTCGGCATTGAACGACAGCGAATTGATCACGTCACGATGTGCAGCGTTCGTGAGCCCGGCGGAAGCAAGCTTCGCATCCGCCAGTCGCGTGACGAGCTGCGCGGACGGCACGTGATACACGTCGATGCGATTGCCGCGCGCGCACGCCGCGAACTGCCCGTCGCGCGTCAATGCCACCGCGAGAATCGGTTCGAGCACCGGCGGTTTCTCCAGCCAGTTGATCGTCGCCGTGCCGCGCACTTCGCCCTTCGCGCCCTGATCGATCCAGAGCTTCAGGAGCGCGAGCTGGTCCGGCGTGAGGTTCGGCGCGTTCGCCTTGTTGTCCTTCGGCGGCATGATGAGCTCCGGGTCCGTCTGCAACGACGCCTTAAGCAACAAACTTTCCCCGCTCTTCCCCGGCACGGCGGATGGACCGGTGTCGCCGCCCTTGAGGATGAGCTGCGGTGTTTCGAGGTTGAGGCCGCCCTTGGCCTTCGTGGTGTTGTGACAGGCGAGGCAGGAGTTGCGGAAGATGGGGAGGATCTCCTTCTCGAAATCGACCGGCGTCTCGCGCTTCAGCTCCGCGACTTGCAGGCCGGCGGCCGACGCGCCGCAAACACCAAGCACCAAAATCCAAAATCCAAAGAATCGTTTCATTTGCTCTTTGCCTGTTCGACCGCCGGGGTGACGCGCACCGAGATGGGTGTGGAGTAAACCTGCACTGTAAGATCACGCGGCTTGGCCTTTTCCGTCGCGTCCTTGGAACGCTTGGCCGCCTGTTCCTTGCGAGCCTGCGCGTCCTTCAATTTCTTCTCCGCCTCGACCTTCGCCTTGTCCGCGGCAGCACGAGAGTCGGCGGCAGCCTTTGCTTTATCAGCGGCTTCCTTCGCAGCTGCTTCAGCGGCTGACTTCTCGGCGATCAATTTCTCGTCCGCGGGCGCCTTCTCCAGCGCAACTTTCGCCGACGCGGCTTTCTCTGCCGCCGCCTTGGCAGCCGCCTCAGCAGGCTCGACGGCCTTGCTCGCCTTTTCGAACTCTTCTTTCGCCTTCTTCGCCGCCGCGTCCAGTTCGGTCGCCGCCTTCTCCGCTTCCTTCAGCGCCGCTTCGGCAAAGGCCGCGGCGTCGGGATTGTTGCGATACTTGCCGCCAGTCTGCGTCTGCACCACGAACTGGTATTCGCCCGCCGCCAATTTCAACGCCGCGAGATCGAGCTTCAGGGTCGCGTTCGTTGCCTTCTCGTCAGTTTCGAATTCCTTGAGCGCATCCGCAGTGCCGGGGCCGACCGGCTTGAGCTTCAGCTTCGCGTTGAACTCGCCGCGGCGGACGATCTTCAACGGAATCTCCAGCTTGCCGTTGGCCGGCGCTTCCCATGTCTTCCGTTCTCCCGGAAGAATCGAGAGTGGCGCCGTCTCCTTGCTCGTGATGCCGAGCGCAAACTCGCGCGTCAGTCGCGACTCCGGACGTTCCGCGTCGTAGTTGCCGACGTTGAACACGACGGTGCCGCCGCGCACTTCGCGCACGATCTCCTTCTCACCGAGCTTGGCTTTGCCGACCAATCGGACCGGTCCGGCGAAATCCGGCGCATCCTCCGCCGCCGTCAGATAGATCGTCTCAGTATTCTTGCCTGGCACGATGCTGGCCTTTTCCAGCGTCAACCCTTGCGGCGGATTCTCCAGGGCGAGCGCGATGTCGCCATTGAACCCATCGCGCCGGAACGCCATCACGCGCAGCGCCATCGTCTCGCCGCGACGCAACACCGGCACGCCGATGTCGAGGTTCTTGGCGTCGGCTTTGTATTTGGGAACGACGTTCACGGCCGCGAGCCGGAAGTCCGGTGTTTCTCGGCGCAGGCTCAAGCGGTAGAGGAAGCGCGGGCTCTTCTCGGCGCGCTGGAACAAATCGCGCACCATCACGCGATACGTGCCGGCTTCCTTCGCTTCGAAGCGACCGCTGGGATCGCGCGACGCGGTGTTGAACTCGCGATCACCGAGATTCGTGTCGAGGTCGCCAAGTTCCAACACATCCGTGGACTGCTCCTCGCCCTTGTCGTTCTTCGTCACGCGCTGCACGAGCACGAACGTATCGGTGGGCAAGCCGAGCCGTTGCGAGAAGACTTCGATCCAGAACACTTCACCCGCCTTTGCGTCGAACGTAAACCAGTCCTGTTCCGTGGCCGGGAAGAACTGGCCGGTCACTTCGCACGGCGGCGTGATGCGTTGGGCCTTGGACGGCAAATTGTTCGGCTCCTGTTCAACAAGCACGGGCGCGGACGCGAGACCGAGCAGCAGCGGGTTCGACGGGCCTTTCGGCGACTTCAGGCGATACTCAAAAGCATCGACCGGCACATCGGACGGACGCAGCAGGAGTCCCGGGATCAACCCCTGAACTTTCTCGCGCGTGGGAAACGTCACCTCGACCGTGAGCTGCTCCAGCGGCTTGCCGGCGACCGAGAAATCCTTCGACGGTTTGCCGCCGGGAAGATTGCGACCGTAGAACGTGACGTTCGTCTTCGTGCCCGGCAGCCCGGCGGCCGGCAGCGCGAAATCGATGCGCGGACCGGTCGACAGCGTGAGACGATAAAAGTATTCGTCGCCGCCGCGATAGAGGAAATCCGAGACCTTGAGCGTGTAACTGCCGTCCGCCGGCGCGATGAAATCAACCAAGCCGCCGGTGCGGGAACGTTCCAGCTCGCGACCCGCGCTGTCGCTCACGGCTAGCACCGGGTCGAGACGCGAGTCGATGCTCTCAGCGAGGCATTCAATAATCACGCGCTGCGACTTTTTCGCCGCAAAGCGAAACCAGCTGACGGTATTGGCAGCGACGCGACCGTTGATCGTCGATTCCAGCTTCAGCTCGGCAACGCTCGCTGCAGACGTGTTCGTCGTGGGTGCGATGCTCTCCGGCAACTGGCCGACCACGAACGGGCGCGGGTTCGACATCCCGAAGCGTCCGACGAAGCGCGCTTCATAAACGCCCGGCGGAACATTCGACGCGACGGTCACCGCGAACGCTCCGCCATCGCCCTTCGGCACCGCGCTGAGACCGGAGTGGGTGAAGTGCAGCCGCGCCGGGTCATCGAGATTCGATCCGCCGGCCGTGACCTCGAGCGAGCTGCCCGCCTTGCCACCGGACGGAAAAATAGTGTTCACCCGCGCGATCGGAAGCTGGGCGTGCAATGGCGCCAGCAGGACCAGCATCAGGAGGAGTTGGGAAACGATGATTCGGCCCAACGGGCTGCCGCCGGAAACTCCCGGGGCAGTCAGTCGCAACGACAACAACGCGTTCCTCGCGGTGGATGGCATGCAAGTCAGACGTAATGGAACGGGATTATTCGTAGCAATTTTCATTTTCCAGCGCACCACGGAATTTGCGGCCCGGGCGCCATCTTCCGGCTTTTCAAGGCCTGACCGCTGGCGTAGCGTCTGCGCCACTCTTGGACCATGCCAAGCGTTTTCATCAAGACTTACGGTTGCCAGATGAACGAGCGCGACAGTGAAGCTGTCGCCGCCCAGCTCGTCGCGAAAGGCTATTCCCTCGCGCCGTCGGAGGACGCCGCGGATGTTGTGCTGCTCAACACCTGCAGTGTGCGCGACATGGCCGAACGCAAGGCCATCGGCAAGATGACGACGCTCGCCGGCCAGGCCCGCAAGCGCAAGCCCGACCAGATCCTCGGCTTCATGGGCTGCATGGCGCAAAGCCGCGGCCAGGAACTCATCGACCGCCTGCCAGATGTGGACCTCGTCATCGGCACGCAGAAGTTTCATCGCGCAGCGGATTACATCGATGACCTGTTCGCCGGTCGCCGCGACAAGATTGTGGACGTGGCCGAGGAAGCGAAGAGCGAAGCGAAGATTCGCGAGCACATTCTCGGCGGCGGCAGCGAGCAAGGCGTTACGGCGTTCGTCAGCATCATGCAGGGCTGCAATCAATACTGCACCTTCTGCATCGTGCCCTACACCCGCGGCGAGGAACGCAGTCGGACCATCGAGGACATTGTCAGCGAATGCCGCGAACTCGTCGCGCGTGGCGTGCGCGAGATCACGTTGCTCGGCCAGATCGTCACGAGCTTCGGCAAACGCGACATCCCGACGAAGGATGGCAAGAGCGCGTTCGTGCAGTTGCTGGAAGCCGTGCATGAAATCGAAGGCCTGGAGCGGATTCGTTTCACGTCGCCGCATCCGAAGGGTTACGGTGATGACTTGGTCGAGGCTTACGCGCGGCTGCCCAAGCTGGTCGAAAGCGCGCACATCCCGGTGCAGAGCGGCAGTGATCGGTTGCTGAAGACGATGCATCGCGGCTACACGCGCGAGCGTTTCATGGGAATCATCGAGAAGCTGCGTCGCGTGAAGCCGGAGATGGGCATCACGACGGACATCATCGTGGGTTTCCCAGGCGAGACGGAGGAAGACTTCGAGCAGACGCTGTCGCTCGCGCGCGAGGCGGATTTCGACAACGCGTTCATCTTCAAATACAGCCCGCGCAAAGACACGCCGGCTGCCACGATGCCGGACCAGCTTCCCGCTGACGTGAAGGAGGAACGCAACGAGCGGCTCCTCACGCAGCTCAACAATCAGGCCGCGAAGCGTTACGAAGCACTGGTCGGCCAGACGACGCAAATCCTCGTGGAAGGTCCGAGCAAGCGGAACGCCGCGCGCATGATGGGCCGCACGCGCTGCGGCAAGATCGTCGTCTTCGACGGATCCAGCCGGCATCGCGGGCAGTTGATGGATGTAAAAATCACGCGCGCCGGATCGTTCACGCTTTACGGCGACCCCGCCATTTTGAATCTCGACTAGCCACGGCCGACCGCACTTAAACCATGTTCTCCCTCAACCTCTCCACCCTAGCGATTGGCCTTGGACTGCTGCACGCCGTGCCGAACATCTACGGCGCGCTGAAACCGGCCGGCTTCGCCGCCGCCGCGCGGAAGTTCCCGCGCTACACACCGATTGGATACGCGCTGATGCTCGCCGCCACGGCGTGGTTCGTTTATTACGTGAGCCTGGAGACGGTGTCCGACTTCGCGCACATGAAGCGGTTCCTCTACGTGTTCTTCGCGGCGGTCGGCATTGGCGCGGCGATCTTCGTGCGCGACTTCCTGCCCGTGCGCGGGCTCGCGTGCATTCTGCTCCTGCTCGCGAAGCTGGTGACCGACAGCGCGCGCATGGTGGAAACAGACTGGCGTCTGGTGCTGGTGACCTGGGCCTACGTCTGGGTTTTCGTGGGGATGTGGTTCACGATCTCCCCGTGGCGTCTGCGCGACATCATTGACTGGAGCACCGCCAGCGAACAACGCACTCGTCTGCTGTGCGGATTGCGCGCTGCATTTGGGCTCTTTGTCGCCGTGCTCGGGTTCACCGTGTTCAAGTAAGTCATGCGCGCGCCGTTATCATGGTGTCGAGAGTGCCATGAGAACCGCATTGTCATTGTTCTGCCTGCTGGCGTTGCTGGCGGCGGGTTGCAGCAAAAGCCAGGAGAAGGCCGGGCCACCGGTCTATTCCGAGAAAGAGAAACCCATCGTCCGCGCCGCGCAAAAGGCAGTCATGCAGTTCGAGGACTGGGCCGATCGCGCCGAGTTCAAGCTCCAGCACAAGAACGGTCAGTGGCATGTCACCGCGTGGCGGGTGGAGAATCCCGAGGCGAAAGGCAACTTGCGCTACGTGCCGTGGGGCCGGCGCGAGATGATCATCGACGACGCCGGCAAGGTGCTCAGCTACGCGAACGACAAGTAGCCGAAGCCCGCGGGTGTTTCTCACCGACATTCAACCGGCCTTCGTAGCATGGCTGGGAAAATTCTCATCATTCGCGGCGGTGCCATCGGAGATTTCATCCTCACCCTGCCCGTCTTCGCGGCGCTTCGTTCCCACCTGCCAGGGGCGCGCTTGCATGTGCTGGGCTACAGCCACGTGGCGCAACTGGCATTGGCCGGCGGGCTGGTCGACGACATACGTCCGATCGAATCCCGCGCACTCGCCGGTTTCTTCGCGCGAAACGGCTCGCTGACGCCGGAGCTTCAGGATTACTTCGCGAGCTTCGCCGTCATCGTTTCGTATCTCTACGATCCGGACGAATTCTTTCAGTCCGACGTCGCCCGCTGTTCCAAGGCACAATTCATCGTTGGACCCCATCGCCCGGATGACGCGGCGAAGAGTCACGCCAGCGACGTGCTGTTAAAACCCTTGGAACGACTCGCTGTTTTCGATGCGGATCCCATTCCGCGACTCACGTTGCCCGTTTCGACTGTCGTCGACTCGCCCACGCTCGCGTTGCACCCGGGCAGCGGCAGCGAACGAAAGAACTGGCCGGAGACGAATTGGGCGGCGTTGCTGGAGCGCCTCGTGGGGAACACGTCCGCCAAGCTGCTCCTCGTCGGCGGCGAAGCCGAGGGCGATCGACTTGAACGTCTCGCGTCGCGTTTGCCAGCCGCTCGCGTTGAAACTGCCCGAAATCTTCCGCTGACCGAACTCGCCAGCCGTCTGGCCGCGTGCAGCGGATTTGTGGGGCACGACTCCGGCATCACGCATCTGGCGGGCGCGCTCGGATTGCCTGGGCTGGCGTTATGGGGCGAAACGGCGCGTGAAGTCTGGGCTCCGCGCAGTCCGCGGGTTGAGATTCTCAGCGGTGGAAAAGGACTCGCCGCAATTGACGTGGAAACCGTGTTTCGCGCCGCGCAGAAGCTGATTGAACCCTCGCGGAAACCCGCGTGAGCTCAGCTGCGCTTTTCCATCGCGTCGTTGAAGAACTGTTTCCAGCCTTCGACACGATCGCCAAGGTCCAGCGAGCGCAGATATTCCATGCTCACCGGCTGCGGATTCAATCCACATTCACTCGGACCTTTCTTGGCCACGGTGTTGGCGACATGCACAGCCGTCAGCGCGGAGAAATTCTGCCGACGCGCCAGGGTCGGGCGATGATGGAAGGCGACCGCTTCCACCACACCTTGCGAGAGGCCCCAGGTGCTGAGCAGGTAACCACCGAGTTCGGCGTGCGAGGCGTTGAAGACCTGATATTCCTGCTCCCACAG
This sequence comes from Verrucomicrobiota bacterium, assembly GCA_016713365.1. GTDB lineage: Bacteria > Verrucomicrobiota > Verrucomicrobiia > Limisphaerales > JADJPG01 > JADJPG01. The sequence continues at coordinate 11,442 of JADJPG010000001.1, forward strand.
CGTAAGTTTTTTCTGTCGTCCCTGGCGAATGTTCTCCTCGAGCTGCGAAGGCAGATTCGCCGCGAGCATCAGCTTGCCGAGATCGTGAAGCAGTCCGGCGATGAACGCTTCGTCCGTCACCGAGCGATCGGCTTCTTCAAACTCACACAGGCGCTTCGCCAGCACGCCAGTCGTCCAACTGTGCTTCCAGAGGTTCTCGACGCTGAATTCCTTCAGTCGCACGGCGCTAAACTGGGAAAAGACCTGCAGTGACAACACGAGCGCGCGAAGGGTTTCGGTACCGATGAACATTGCGGCATCGGACGGATGAGTGATCGGCCGCCCCAAGCCGAAAAAGGCTGAGTTCACCAGCGTGAGAATCTTCGCGCTCAAGCCCATGTCCTTCGCGACGATCTGGCCGGCGCGCTCCAGCGAAGGATCCTCCGACTTCAACTCCGTCATCAGCTCCGTGTAAATCTGCGGAAGCACGGGCAGCGAGCGAATCCCGCTCGCGAGACGTTTGAAGTTTTCGTCCGTCAGGAACTCCTGAGAGGAGAACGTCCTGGCGAGAACCGCCTTCAACACCTTCGGATCGCACGGCTTCGTGAGAAGCTGGTGGACCGCCGCTTTCACCTGCTGGATGGCCTGCCGTTCCGGCGGGGCAATAATCCCCAGCCGCAATGTCGTCGGGGAGTCATCCATCATGGTCTTGAACAACCCCGGCGCATCGATGCCCGGCGCCTGGAGGTCCACGACCGCAGCATCGAAGTGTTCCTTGCCCAGCGCGGTGAGCCCCTGGCGAATGTTGGAGACGAACTCCAGCCGCCATTTGTCGGACATATCACGCAGGCCTTCGCGGATGCTGTTGGTGTCCTCGGGGTTCAGCGCGATGAAAAGAATCGCCCGTTGATTGGAACCCTCGGCGGGTTGGGTTTCTGTGGCTGCCATAATCCATTACGTAAGTTTGAAACCGCGGCTTCGCAACATCATTGATCCATCATTCTGCGCACCGCTGCCGAACGCCGCCAAATGTGTCCAACCGATCCTGAGAGTCAAGACAGGGCTGCCGAATGTCGAAGCCGTTCGCATCATCATCGATAACGGACGGACCTCGCCCCAAGTTTAGTCAGTTTCGCGCCTTTCCATTTCCATCGGCAAGCGTCGCACCGTCAGGACTGTTCAGCCGGACACCACAACTTCAACGTCGCTCCGGCGAAGCGTCTTCAAGATCTCCGGGGAAACCGCCTTGTCGGTCACCACGACATCCGCCACGTCCAAGTCGCACAGCTTCGAAATGCTCTGGCGGCCGAACTTCGACGAGTCGATGCAGAAGATGACCTTTCGCGCCGCCTGAATCATCGCGCGCTGGATCTCTATGAGCAGCCCGTGGGAGTTCATGATGCCCTCCGTCGTGATTCCGCCGCAGCTCATGATGGCCACGTCTGCTCGGATTCTTCCAAAAGCTTCCACCGCCAGCGGCCCAACGAGCACGCCCAGGCGCGGATAGATGACGCCGCCGCTGACGACCACCTCCAATTTGTTCGCCGCAGCGAACAGATTCGCGACGGGAAGGGAGTTCGTAATGATCTGCGGTGTCTTGGCCTCAGGTGCCGGGCGACGTGATAACAGGTCGTGCCAGCGTCGATGATGATCGTCTGGTTTGGTTGAATTAGCCCCGCGCACGCCGCGCCAATTGCCTCTTTCTCATCCAATTGATGCGTATCTCGGGCTGAAAACGTGAATTCGTCCGACTTCGGGTTCACCAACCGCGCCCCGCCGTGCGTGCGCCGGACACTGCCCTTGCTCTCCAGCACGCCCAAATCCCGGCGCACGGTCGACTCCGAGGCGTCCACCAGCTCCGAAAGCTCGGCCAACGACGCGAACTCCACCTTCACCAAGTGGTCTTCGATCCGCTTCTGCCGTTCTTCTGCCTGCATGCCTGACAGCACCTTGGAAGAGTTTGGAAGATATTGCAAGAATTCGTTTGACGTCTTTCGACTTCGGCGGAACTATTCCCCTCGATGTCAGCCGCATTGTCGTCTCCGCCGCACCGAGCCGTGGTCGAACACCTCGTTCGACAATCTGTCTACGCCCGGCTGGGTAAACCCTTGCCCAAGCCCGCCGCCGCGCCGAATCCGCTCGTCGTGAACATCAGCGCGCGCCATTGCCATCTTACCCAGGAAGCCGTCGATGCGCTGTTCGGCAAAGGCCACCAGCTCCAGGTTCACAAGTGGCTGTATCAGGAAGGGCAGTTTGCCGCGAAGGAGACAGTGACGCTCGTCGGCCCGCGCAGCCGCGTCATTTCCAACCTCCGCATTCTCGGCCCGTGCCGAAATTTGAATCAGGTCGAGCTCGCCTACACCGACGGCATCGCGCTCGGTTACGACCTTCCGCTTCGCGCCTCCGGCAATATCAAAGGCACCATCGGCGGCATGTTGATGGGTCCGGCCGGGTTCTTCGAAATGCCCGATGGCATCATCCGCGCGCTGCGTCACGTGCACATGCATCCGACGGACGCGGATTACTACGGCGTGAAAGTCGGCGACAAGATGCGCCTGAAGATCGGCGGTCCCTGCGCCATCTCGCTGGATGAAATGCTCGTGCGCGTGGACCCGCTGTTTAAACTCGAGGTCCACATCGACACCGACGAAGGCAACGCCTGCAACCTCCAGCCCGACACGCCGTGCGAGCTGGTGAAATGATTTTAACCGTCTTTAACGAACAACAACCAACTGAACTATGAGCGAAGCAATCGGCATGATTGAAACCAAGGGCTACACGGGCAACGTGGAAGCCACTGACGCGATGGCCAAGGCCGCCAACGTCTCCATCTCCAAAACCATCGCCATCGGCGGCGGACTCATCACCGTCATCTGCCGCGGCGACGTCGCGAGCGTGAAAGCCGCCGTGGACGCCGGCAGCAAGGCCGCCAGCAAGGTCGGGGAACTCGTGGCCAGCCACGTCATCGCCCGTCCGCACGACGAACTCGCGAAAGCCTTCCTCGGCGACGTCGCAGCCAAGAAGTAAACTTTCAACTCTCAACACCAATTTCTCTCAACTGAATTATGGCAAACCAAGCTATCGGAATGATCGAGTGCAAGGGCCTCTGCGCGCTCTTCGAAGCCGTTGACGCCTCGCTCAAGGCCGCCAACGTCTCCTTCACCGGCTGGGAAAAAGTCGGCTCCGGCTACGTCACCGCCTTCTTCAAGGGCGACGTCGCCAGCGTGAAAGCCGCTGTGGATGCCGGCGCCGCCGCCGCGTCGCAAGTCGGCCAGATCGTCAGCGTGCAGGTCATCCCCCGCCCGCATGAAGGTCTCGCCGGTCTCGGCAAGTGGCTGGTGCAGTAATGAAGAGGAGTCAGAAGACAGGAGTCAGGAGCCAGCAAGCTCCTCGCTCCGTCGGTTCTGACTCCTGATCCCTGACGCCTGACTCCTTGAAAATCCTAATCGCCAACATCGGTTCCACGTCGCTCAAGTGGCGCTTGTTCGATTTCTCGAACGGCGCCGAGACGCTCCTGCACAAGGGCGGCTTCGAGCGCGTGACCGATTATCCCAAGGCGATTGAGGATTGCCTCGCGCAGCTCAAGGACGCGAAAGCCATCGCGAACGAGAACGAACTCGCCGCCGTCGGCTTCAAGACCGTCATCGCAAAGAACGTCACCGGCTGCGTGCGGCTCGACGAACGCGTGCTCAAGGCGATGGAGGATTACAACGGCCTCGCGCCCGCGCACAATCCGCCCTACATCACCGGCATCCGCCTCTTCTCCAAGCGCGTACCCAGCGTGCCGCTCGTTGGGTTGTTCGAGACCGCGTTCTACCAGTTCGCGCCCGAGCCGATGATGCGTTACGCCGTGCCGGATGCGTGGCACGACATCGGCGTGCGCCGCTGGGGCTTCCACGGCGCGAGCCACAAGTTCATCGCCGAACGCAGCGCCGAACTGCTCGGCCGCAAGGATGTCGCCCGCCGCGCGCAGAATCTCTACGTGGACGGCGGCAAGTCGCCCGTCGAAGGTGCGCCCTTCCGCGTGATTTCCTGCCACCTCGGCGGCAGCTCAAGCATCACGGGCATTGTGAACGGCGTTGCCATCGGCAACAGCCTCGGCATGAGCCCGCAGTCCGGCCTGCCGCACAATAACCGCGTGGGCGATCTCGACGCCGAAGCGCTCCCCTACGTGGTGAAGACGCTCGGCTTGTCGATTGAAGAGGCTCAACGGCAGTTCGCGAAGGAAGGCGGCCTGAAAGGCCTGGCCGGCGGACTGTCGAACGACATCCGCGACATCCAGGAAGCCGCGTCAAAGGGCAACGCGAAGGCGCAGCTCGCGCTCGATGTCTTCGTGAGCGAAGCGCGCCGTTGGATTGGTGGATACTTTTTCCAGATGAACGGTGCGGACGCCATCGTGTTCACCGCCGGCATCGGCGAGAACCGGGCCGAACTCCGCGCCGCCATCTGCGCGAACCTCGACGAGCTCGGCATCGTGCTCGACGCCGAGAAGAACGCCGCCACCCGCGCCACCGAAGCCGTGATTTCCTCCCCCAGCTCGAAGGTGAAAGTGCTGGTCATTCCGACGAACGAAGAACTCGTCGTTGCACGGGAAACCAAACGACTCTTGGAGAAACGATGAAAAAACTAGCCCATCTCTTCGACAAGAACCGCGCCTGGTCCAAAGGCATCCACGAGCGTGATCCGGAGTTCTTCGCCAAGCTCTCACGCCAGCAATCGCCCGAGTATCTCTGGATCGGTTGCAGCGACAGCCGCGTGCCGGCGAACCAGATTGTCGGCCTGCTGCCCGGCGAAATTTTCGTCCACCGCAACATCGCGAACGTCGTCGTTCACACCGATCTGAACTGCCTCTCCGTCGCGCAGTTTGCCGTGGATGTCATCAAGGTTCGCCACATCATCGTCTGCGGCCACTACGGTTGCGGCGGTGTGCGCGCCGCGTTGCGCGAGGATCGTCACGGGCTCGTGGACAACTGGCTCCGTCACATCCAGGACGTGCGCGACAAGCACGCCCCGCTGCTCAAGAACCTCGACAATGAAGTCGAGCGCGTGGATCGCCTCTGCGAGCTCAACGTCCTTGAGCAGGTGCTGAACGTCTGCCAGACCAGCATCGTGCGCGACGCGTGGCAGCGCGGTCAGGACCTCACCGTCCACAGCTGGATCTACGGTCTGCACGACGGAATCATCCGCGACCTCGGCATGGCCGTCGGCTCGTGGAAGGAAGTCGAACCCGCGCACCGCAAGGCCATCGCGAATCTCGGCAAGCCCACGAAGAAATCCGTCGCGAAGACTAAGCATCCCCTTTTACTTCCGCTCAAAACCCAGCGGAAGGGACTCAACTGAATCGTGGCTCAGGCATCAAAATTAATTGGCAGTGCGCCTGTTCTCCTCGTCGTCGACGTGGTGAAGGCGGCCAATTATTACCGGGACCAGCTCGGGTTCAGCTACGACCGGTTCTGGAACGAGCCGCCGGATTTCTGCATGGTGAAGCGCGACGGCTTCATCGTGATGCTCGCGCAGGCTCATCCGGGCGCGCCGCTCACGCCGCACTGGAAGGTCGTTCACCATATGTGGAACGCCTACTTCTGGTGTGAGGACGCGGAAGCGCTGCATGCCGAGTTCGTTAAGCGCGGTGCGAAGATCGATTACGGCCTCGGGATCAAGCCGTATGGCATCAAGGAATTTGGGATCCAGGATCTCGACGGGCACGACATCGCCTTCGGACAACGAATTTAATCACTCAACACTCAACCACGAACTCTCAAAGAATTTATGGCACAACAAGCAATTGGCATGATTGAAACCCGCGGCCTCGTCGCGCTCGTCGAAGCAACCGACGCGATGCTCAAGGCGGCGAATGTGGAACTCGTCGGACCGATGGTCCAGGTCGGCAACGCGCTCGTCACCGCCACGGTGGTTGGCGATGTCGCCGCCGTGAAAGCCGCGACCGACGCCGGCGCCCAGGCCGTGAAGGCCATCAAGGGCGATCTCGTGAGCGTGCACGTCATCGCGCGCCCGCACAACGATGTGGAAGCTGTTCTTCCCAAGAAGAAGTAACGCCGTGATTCGTAATGCGTGATGCGTGACGGCAAGTGCCGCTCGCACTTCACGCATCACGCGTCGCGCATCACACGCCATGTTCCTCGCTCGCGTCGAAGGTTCGGTCGTCTCGACCAAGAAAGAGGCCAGCATGAACGGCCGCAAGCTGCTCCTGCTGCGCCCCCAATTGGTGGACGAGAAAGATCCCACGAAGTTCCGTTCCGGCTCGAATACCATCGTGGCCGTGGACACCGTGGGCGCGGGCATCAACGAGCTGGTGATGTTCTGCCAGGGCAGCAGCGCCCGCCTGGCCGGCGGCATGAAAGACGCCCCCGTGGACGCCGTCATCATCGGCATCGTCGATTCCGTGGACGTGCTGGGCAAAGAGATCTTCAACGCTAGGAATTCCTAGCCACCGATGAAACATGGATTGAACACAGACTGGCAGAAGTCCTTTCCGTGTTTGGTCCGTGTTCAATCCGTGGCTCCTGAAAAAATATGAGCGCAGTCAACGAAGCTTTGATTCGAGATATCGTCGGTGAAGTGCTGGGCCGCCTCGGTGGCGCGCCGACCCCGAAAACTTCCGCCCCCGCTCCCGCGCCCGCCGCGAAGACCGATTGCGGTTGCGGCGGCAAAGGCGCCTCCACGAGCGCGCCAGCGTTGCGCGGACGCTTCGGTGTCTTCCAAGACGCCAACGAAGCCTGCGTCGCCGCGCATGAAGCCTTCCTGCAATTGCAAAAGGCCGGAGTCGCCGCGCGCGTGAAGATCGTCGAGATCGTCAAGGCCATGGCCGAGGCGAACGCCGAGACGTGGGGCAAGATCGAGCTCGAGGAAACGAAGATTGGCCGGCTCGATCACAAGATCGAGAAGCTCAAGATCATCAAGCTCGTCCCCGGCGTGGAATGGCTCCGGCCCGACGCCCGCAGCGGCGATCACGGCATCACGCTCGAGGAATACACGCCCTTCGGCGTCGTCGGCGCGGTCACGCCAAGCACGCATTCCATTCCCACGCTCAGCGGCAACATCGTGAACATCTGCGCGGCGGGAAATGCCGTGGTGTTCAACCCGCATCCGAGCGCCGCCAAGTGCGCCGCCGTCGCGGTGCGTGCCTACAACGAGGCGATCTATCGCGAGACCGGCATTGAGAACATCGCGACCATCATCGAGAAGCCGTCGATGGAAAGCTTCGCCGCGATGTGCAAGCACGAGGCCGTGCGCATCCTGCTCGTCACCGGCGGTCCCGGCGTGGTGAAGGCCGCAATGCAGACCGGCAAGCGCGCCATCTGCGCCGGCCCCGGCAATCCGCCCGTCTATGTCGATGACACCGCCTGCATGAAGCGCGCGGCGAAGGCCATCATCCAGGGCGCGAGCTACGACAACAACCTGCTCTGCATCGGCGAGAAGGAAGTCTTCGCGCTCGAAAACATCGCGGACAAGTTGATGGCGCAGATGGAGCAGAACGGTGCCGTGAAGCTGACCAACGCCCAGCTCGACGCGCTGACGAAGGCCGCGTTCACCATCACGCCCGGCCAGGGCGGCGGCTGCGGCCACGCCAGCGTAAACAAGGATTTCATCGGCAAGGATCCCATCGTGCTCGCGAAGGCGGCGGGGATGAGCATTCCCGCCTGCACGCAGTTGCTCTTCGCGGAGACGGATGCGAATCATCCGTTCGTCGTCGAGGAGCAGATGATGCCTTTCCTCCCCATCACGCGCGTGAAGAGCCTGGAAGAAGGCGTCGCCCGCTCGCTCGAAGCCGAGCACGGCTACAAGCACACGAGCATCATTCACTCGCACGATCTCGAAGCGTTGACACAGATGGGCCGCGCGCTCGACACCACGCTCTTCATCAAGAACGGCCCGTGCATGGCGGGCCTCGGCCTCGGTGGCGAAGGTTACCTGAGCTTCAGCATCGCCACGCCGACCGGTGAAGGCGTGAGCAACCCGCGCACCTTCACCCGCGTCCGCCGCTGCGTGATGGTGGATAACTTGAAGATTTACTAAGTCCGAAACCCGAGCCCCGACCGCCGAAGGAACCCGAAACCCCAACCCCCCGCCCGGGCGCGCCGGCGCGGGGGGGGGCGCGGGCGCGGCGGGTGGGGGGGGGGGGCCCCCCCCCCCGCGGGGGGGGGGGGCCGGGGGGGGGGCGACGCCCCCCCCCCCCCCCCGGGGGGGGGGGCGGCGGCCGGGGGGGGGGGGGGCAGCCTCCCCCCCGAAAAAAAAACTCCCCCCCCCCCGGCCACCCCCCCCCCCCCCCGGCCGGCGGGGGGGGGCGGGGGGGGGCGGGCCAGCCCGGGGGGGCGGGGGGCCCCAGGCGGAGGGGCGGGAGAAGAAGGGACGAAAGGGCGCGCGGGGGCGGGCGGGGAAAAAAGGCCCCCCCCCCCCCGCGTGCCGGCGGGGAGGGGGGGGGGAGAGCGGGGGGGGGGTGGGGGGGGGAGAGGGGGGAAGGGGGGAGAGGGAACCCACCCTGACCCTCGGAGGGAAAGAAATGGAAAGAAATGAAAAAAAAAAACCGAACGACCAAAACCGACGGGGGCGCCGCGGGGCGCCCGGGCCCCCGCCCCCCCGTTCGCCCCCCTTCCGGGGATCTTTCCCGGATTTGGTTGGAGGCCCCATGCTCCTAGCCCGTGTCGAAGGCAATGTCACCGCTACTCGCAAGCATCCGAGCTTCGAGGGCTGGCGGCTCGTCATTTGCCAGCCGATCGGGCAGGACGGCACGCCGGAAGGCTCACCTCAAATCGCCATTGATTCGCACGGCGCCGGAATGCATCAGCGCGTGGTGATTTCCAGCGACGGCTCGGAGGCCCGCAAGGCGGTCGGCGATCTGAAAAGTCCGGCGCGCTGGCTGGTGGTTGGGATCGTGGACGAGAAGGAACCGGGGGTGCCGGTTTGAAACTCGGCGCTGTCATTGGTCGCGTCACGTTGAGCAAGGTCGTTCCTGAACTGATCGGTGCGCGCTGGCTCATCGTTTCGCCGTTCACGCGCGAGCATTACCAGAACGGCACCGAGACGCCGGCCGGCCTGAGCAAAGACCCTAGCCTGGTGGTTTACGATGCCATCGGCGGCGGAGTCGGCCAGACGATTGGCTACATCGAGGGACGCGAGGCCGCGCAGCCGTTCGAGCAATCGCCGCCCATCGATGCCATCAACGCCGCGTTGATCGACGAGATTTTCTACAACCCGATGAAGTAATTTTATGCCCGCTGTCATTACTGCCAAAGAAGTCGAAGAGATCATCGCCAGAGGTGGCGATCTGAAGAGCCTGCCCGCCGACGCCATTCTGACGCCGAGCGCGAAGGACGCGATCCGCGATCACAACTATGCGAATCGTGGCTCCGCGAAAGCGACCGCTACGTCCTCAGCCCCGGCCAAGCCGCTCAACTCGAAGTCGCCGAAGGCTGAGCTCGAAGCGTATTTCAATTCCCCCGCCGCGCACGCGCTCAAGGAACAGATTTGCGCGATGGGTAAACGTCTCTGGGAACGCGAATACGTGGACGGCAACGGCGGCAACATGGCCATCCGCGTCGGCGAAGACATCGCCATCTGCACGCCGACCCTCGTGAGCAAAGGTTCGCTCAAGCCGGAAGACATGTGTCTCGTGGACTTCGAGGGCAATCAACTCCTCGGCACCAAGCGCCGCACGAGCGAGATTCTGATGCACTTGCAGATGATGAAGCGGCAGCCGCAAGCCGTGGCGACCTGTCACTGCCATCCGCCGTACTCGACGGCATTCGCGGTCGTCGGAGAAGCGCCGCCCACTTGCATGCTGCCGGAGTATGAAGTGTTCTGCTCCGTCGGCGTGGCGCCGTATCGCACGCCCGGTTCGCCGGACATGGGCAAGCTCGTCGCTGAACTGACCGACCAATACAACACCATCCTCATGGCGAATCACGGCGTGGTGACGTGGTCGCACAACAACATCGAGGAAGCCTACTGGCGCATGGAGATCATCGAGGCCTACTGCCGCACGATTGTCGTGGCTGCCCAACTCGGCAAGCCGATCCAGACCTTCACCGGACCGCAGATGAAGGACATCTTGAACATCAAGAAGAGCCTTGGCTTCGTCGATCCGCGCTACGGCATGAAGGAATGCGAACTCTGCGACAGCGGCGACTGGCGTCCGGGCGCGACCTGCGTGGTGCCTCCACGTGAAGAAGCCTCGGTCGGATACGACGCCGAGGCGGAAGCCGCCGTGAAGGCGATCACCGACCAGATCATGGCGCAGATGAAGTAGCCCCGACCTACCTATGACGGAACGTCCGCGTCAGTCCGCAGTACCGCTGCGACTGCTCGAACTGAACTTCGGGCTTGCCGCGCGGATTTCGATCTTCGAACGTCGCTCCATGTGGTTCTCCAAATCCAAGGTGGCAATCAATAAAGTCCAGAAACTGTTTACCTCGACGGCCTTTATCAGCCTGGTTCTCGTCGTCATCCTTCAGACCGGCTGTGCCTCGGTGCAATCGAAGCCGAAGGCGAATGTCGATCTCTCGGCCTATCGCAAAATCTTCATGGCTCCGATGACCGATGACGGCGATCCGCGGAAAGCCGTCCCGAAGGTCGTCGACAAACTTCGGGCACTGGGCTTCGAAGTCGTCACCCCGAAATTGGGTGAACCCATCGTCTCACAAGGAACCGGCTTCATCGTTGATTCGAAGGGCCACATCCTGACCTGCGCCCACGTGCTCTCGGGATACACCAATGCCACCGTGTGGCTCGGAACAAACCGGTTCGACGCGGCCGTAGTCAACGTCGACACCAACCGTGACATGGCACTCCTGCGTCTCGTCAACGCCCCGCACACGCTCACTCCGTTGTCGTTTGCCGCGGAAACCAATCTCGCGATGGGCCAGGACGTGTTCACCATGGGCTTCCCCTTGAGCGACGTCCTCGGCACCGCGCCGCGGCTGACCAAGGGCCTGCTTAGTTCCACCGTTGGCGCAGGCGACAATCCGGATTTCGTTCAAATCTCGGCCGAGGTTCAGGCCGGAAACAGCGGCGGGCCTTTGCTGAACTCGCGCAGCGAAGTGGTCGGACTGATCACGTCGACGCTGAATCCGCTGAACGTTCTGCTCCGCACCGGCACCAGCCTTCCACAGAACGTGAACTTCGCCGCCAAAAGCGCCGTGACACGGGACTTCCTCACCAAATCCGGCGTGACCCCGACCACCTCAGCTGCTGGCGCGCCCGCTGGAACATTCGATCAGGTGAAGACATCTCTCGCTTTGGTCCGCGCCGGATACGTAGCGCCCGAGGGTTCGACCGCCAAGGAAGTGCTCTGCGTGGTGAAGTACGTTTACTTCTGGGACATGTGGTATCGCTTCCGCGCCTTTCAACTCGACTTTGCGGACCTCAAGAACGGCGAACAAATCCTCCGGGTCGGCCAGTACGGCGACAAGGTGTTCACCAACGAAGATGCTGTCATCGAAAGCGTCATCGCAGAGGTGCGCCGGAACTTTTTCCCGAATCAAGCCGCGCCAGCCTCGACCACAGACAAGCGCGAGGCCGGCAAGCACCGCTGAAAGTCATGACAAAATCCCTCGACGCCAAGCTGGCCGAAGTCAAAGCGAACCGCAGCTCGCGCGCGTTCATTCTCGCCGACGCGAAGGACGCGGACATGGCGTTCGGCGTGCGGGCGCCTGGCCCGCGTGGATTCCTCGCCAAGCGCGGCGCGCGTCCGGCGCAGTTCTCGCCCGAGGTTTGGAATCGCGATGAGTTCGGTTACCGCAACCTGCCCGAGTTCCTCGACATCATCCGCGAAGTCACGCACCAGGGCCTCGTGGACATCATGTTGATGTCCGCCTACGTCACCGAACAACTGGCGATCAAGGAAGGGCTCTTCAAGAACTCGCACGTCACTCCTGCGGCGCGCGCGAATGACACCACGGACGTCTGGGCCGCGCGCCACGGCGCCTACACGCGCGAGCCGAGCCAGCCGTTCCGCAGCGCGAGCATCGACCACATCCAGTGCGGCGAAGTCGAGTGCAACCGCGATGGCACGGGCGAGTTCCCGGAGCGAACCTTGGCCTTTACTCGATCACCTTCGTCAACGAGCTCGATCAAGACCGCGAGGCGCTGCTGTGGTACAAGGAATTTCGCGAGGAAGCGGAGCGCAAAGGCTTCCGCCACTTCCTCGAAATCTTCGACCCGAACGTCGATTCCGGCATCGCGCCCGAGAAGCTTGGTGAATTCATCAACGACAACATTCTCCGCACGCTGGCCGGTGTGCCCGAAGCGGGCCGGCCGGACTTCCTGAAGATCGTCTACCACGGTCCGAAGGCGATGGAGGAGCTCGCGCAGTATGATCCGAATCTCGTAGTCGGCATTCTCGGCGGCAGCGCGGGCACGACTTACGACGCCTTCAAGCTCATCCACGACGCACAGAAGTACGGCGCACGCGTGGCGCTCTTCGGTCGCAAGATCAACAACGCCGAGCATCAGCTAGCGTTTATCGAGATGCTTCGCTTGATCACCGACGGCAAGATTTCGCCGGAAGAAGCCGTCCGCGCCTACCACGGCGTGCTCCAAGGCAAGAGCATCAAGCCGCATCGCCCGCTCGAGAAAGACCTCGAACTCACCGATCAGGCGATGAGCTACGACGGCAGCGCCACGAAGCGCTCGACCGTCGAGGTGAAGAACAATCCATTGGCAGGTAGCCGCCGAGGTAACGAGGCGGACAAAGCAGCGCCAGAAGTCCGCCTCCTCACGTCGACGGCTACGTCCGACTGGCCGAAGCTCTCCAACGGCAAACCGGATTTCTCGAAGATGACTTCCGCACAAAGACAGGTTTACGACGCCGCGCGCCTCCAGCGCATCTTCGGCTGAGCTGCGGGAAATTTTCCTCGAAGGCTTCTCCGGCCCGCGTAGTCTATTTCGCATGACCACGCGATTCGGACTCCTCGCCGCCTGCTCGCTCGCCGCGCTCTGTCTTCAAACCTCCCTTCACGCCGATGGCCCGCGCGTGTTGCCGGAGGGGAAGGTGCCGAATGATGTCCGGCTCCAGCCGCTGAAGGATCTCGACGGTTACTTTCCGTTCACGCCGCCGACCTCGAAGGACGCTTGGGCGAAACGTGCCGAGCGCGTGCGCCGACAGATTCTCGTCTCGCAAGGCTTGTGGCCCATGCCGACCAAGACGCCGCTCAACGCCGTCATCCACGGCAAGATCGACAAGGGCGAATACACGGTGGAGAAAGTTTACTTCGAGAGCGCGCCGGGGTTCTTCGTCACCGGCAATCTCTACAAGCCAGCGAAACTCACCGGCAAGGCGCCCGCGGTGCTCTTCGCACACGGACATTGGAAGGACGCACGGCTCTCCGAGGCGGGCGACGCGGAGTTGTTGAATGAAATCGCGACCGGGCAGGAGCGTTTCGAGCAGGGCGGACGCAGCCGGTTCCAGTCGATGTGCGTTCAACTCGCGCGCATGGGCTGCATCGTCTGGCAGTGGGACATGTTGAGCGATTCGGACTCGAAGCAGTTTTCACCCGAGCTCGTGCATCGCTTCGCCAAGCAGCGTCCGGAGATGAACACGACGGAGAACTGGGGCCTCTACAGCCCGCAGGCGGAGTCGCATCTCCAAAGCATCATGGGCCTGCAAACGATCAACGCGGTGCGCTCGCTCGACTTCGTGTTGAGCCTGCCGGAGGTGGACGCGGACCGCATCGCCGTCACTGGCGCCAGCGGTGGCGGAACGCAAACGTTCATCCTCAGCGGAATCGATCCGCGCGTGAAACTTTCCTTCCCCGCCGTGATGGTAAGCACCGCGATGCAGGGCGGTTGCACGTGTGAGAACGCCTGTCTGCTGCGCGTGAACACGGGCAACATCGAGTTCGCCGGCCTCTTCGCCCCGAAGCCGCAGGGCATGACGACGGCGAACGACTGGACGAAGGAGATGGCGACGAAAGGTTTCCCGGAACTAAAAGCGCTCTACAAGTTCCTCGGTGCGCCGAACAACGTGATGCTCCATCGCGCCGAACATTTCCCGCACAACTACAACGCCGTCGCGCGCTCGGCCTTCTACACGTGGGTGAACAAGCATTTCAAACTCGGCTTCAAGGAACCGGTGATCGAGCGCGATTACCAGCCGCTGCCGAAGGAGCAGCTCACGGTCTGGAATGCCGAGCATCCCGCACCGAAGGAGTCGGGCGAGGACTTCGAGCGCAAGCTGCTTCGCTGGTGGCACGAGGATGCGCAGAAGCAAATCGCCGACGCCGCGAAATCGCCCGAACGTTTCCGCGAAGTGGTCGGCGGCGCGCTGGAGGTCGTTATCGGACGCACCTTCGCCGAGGCCGGTGAGGTGCAGTGGGAGATGCTGCACAAGACCGATCGCGGTTCGTGGATTGAGATGAGCGGCCTCCTGCGGAACAAAACCTACGGCGAGGAATTGCCGGCGGTGTTCGCGTACCCGAAGAACTGGAAAGGCACCACGACCATCTGGCTGAGCGACGAAGGCAAGTCAGGATTGTTCACTGCCGGTGGCGCGCTCAAGCCGGAGGCTCAGGATCTCCTGAAAGCCGGCGCGACCGTGGTGGGAATCGACCTTCTCCACCAAGGCGAGTTCCTGGCCGACGGACAGAAGTTCGCGAAAACCGGTCGTGTAAAAAATCCCCGTGAAGCCGCGCCTTACACGTTTGGTTACAACCACGCCGTGCTCGCACAGCGCGTTCATGACGTTCTGACGGCGGTAAAGTTCACGCAAGCCTACGAGCGCCCGAGCAAACGCATCCAGCTCCTGGCACTCGACGGCGCAGCACCGATCGCGGCCGCAGCGGCGGCGATGTGCGGGAACGCCATCAACGACCTTGCCATCGACACGCAAGGCTTCCGCTTCGGCAAAGTCCTCCACCTGCACGACCCTAACTTCCTCCCCGGCGGCGCCAAATACGGAGACGTACCCGCTATGCTCCAACTCGCTGGTGACAAGGCGCCATGGATTCGTGGCGAAGGTTCCGCGCAGCCGCCCGTCAACGCAGTCACACAACTGGTCCGTCGCGTGGAGTAGCATCCAGCGTAAGCCGGATCATTCCACTTCGAACGCACTCGAGAAAATCAGATCGGACTCACGTCCGATGCTACGGTTTCGTGGCGGTGGCGGTCACTTCTCGCCCAAGCAGTAGAGCGCGCGGTTCGAGCGGAGCAGAATCTTGTTCCCGGTGATGGCCGGGCTGGAATTGAACATGCCGCGATTGGATTCCAGCGTGTTCTCGCCAAGCTTCTCAAACTTCGGGCTGGCTGCGATCACCACCGTGCGCCCGCCACGACCGGTGAAGTAAGTCTTCCCGTCACCCATCACCGGTGACGCGTAGATTTGCCCCGGCGACGGTTCGAGTCGCTCCTCAAACACCACTTCGCCCGTCTTGGCGTTCAGGCAATACACGATGCCGAGATTCTCGTGCGCGAAGTAAAGATGCCCGTCGTGAAGGATCGGCGATGGCACGTTCGAGCCCTTGCCCACCTTCCACACCACGTGGCTGGCCGTCACGTCCCCACGCCCGCCCGGACGGATGGCCAGCGCGCCGTTCGGAGTGCGACCGCCGATGACGTACACAATTCCATCCTGCACCACCGGCGTCGGGCACATGTACCATGGAATGCCGGTTTTCACGTTCCAAAGCGCCTCGCCCGTATCCGCGTTGAAGCCAAGGACTCGACCGTTCTTCGCCGCCACGACTTCCGTCGAGCCATCCGGCGCAGTGACGAACACCGGGGCGTGCCACGACTCGTTGCTGACGTTCGCGCGCCAGACTTCCTTGCCCGTCTTCTTGTCGAGCGCCACCAGCGAATCGCTTTCGATGCTGGCGTTGACGATCAGGTAATCCTTGTAGAGCACGGGCGACGTGGCGGAACCCCAGCCATTGAGTTTGTCACCCACCTTCGTTTTCCAGAGCTGCTTGCCGGCGTGATCGAACGCGAACACGCCGGTCTTGCCGAAGAACGCATACACGCGCTCGGCATCCGCCACCGGAGTGCTCGACGCGTAGCCGTGTCCCTCGCGAATCCGATCCTGCTCCGGCATCTCCGCCGGCACCGCCGAATCCCAAACGATCTTCCCGTCCGCGAGATTCAGGCACAGCAAATGGCGCTTTAGGTTCGTCATCTCGCCCGGCTCCCGTGACGACATGGCGAATCCCGTGAAGCTGGTGATGAAGATTTTGTCTCCCAGAACAATCGGGCTCGACGCGCCCGGCCCTGGCAACGCGGCCTTCCACACGACGTTCTTCTCATCACTCCACGTCAGCGGCAATCCCTTCGCCTCGCTCCGCCCCAGCGCGCCAGCGCCGCGAAACTGGGGCCAGTCGCCGTCCTTTGGCGCGGCGGTCGCCACGGAGTGAAAACCCATTGGAGCGATGATCGGGGACACGGCGAACGCAGCCAGCAGCGGAGCAAGTCGTGGAAGGAATCGTGTGATCATGGGTCGCAGACTAAAATGCCGACGTCACAACGCAACGGCGATATTGCAAAGAATCTTCCGGCGGTTCACCGCAGGAAAATGCCCTGCAACAACTTCGTGGAGGAATCGAGTTCGCGGAGCAGCACCTCCCAATCTGGCTTGAGTGTCGCCACGGAGACTTGGGTAACCGAGGCGCCTTCCAGCGCTCCAGCCTTCACCAGTTTCTCGGTCACGACGCGACCCTGGAGATACTCAAACAACTGCTGCGCTGCCTCCGCGTTGGGCGCACCGCGAATCACCGCCACGGTGTTCGGAAGCAGAAGGCTCTCGGCATCCAGCGGCATAGCGGCGAGCTTCCCACCTTCGCGAAGCTCGGCGGCGATATCGTCGGAATCCGTCAGCGCGACGCTCACCTGCCCTTTGCCAGCCATGCGGGCGGCGACAGAGTTGCCATCGACAATGAACGGCTTGTTCGCGGCAAGCGCGCGGCACCAGTTCTCAAATCCCGCCGGGCCCCAATGCTGTCGCAGCGCCATAAGATGCGTCGCCGTGCTGCCAAAGAGCGGATACGCCAGCGCGACCTGCCCGCGATACGCCGCGTTCGTCAGCTCGAGCAATGACTTCGGCGTCAGCGCAGCGTTTGTCAGTGTCGCCACTGCAATGCGCCGGCTGCGGTAGCCGAAGGTCGCCCAGCCGTTGGTTTCGCGGAAGATATTCTGCGACGCGAGCTGGCGCGTGCGGAGTTCTTCGTTTCCCCAATAGACATCGCACTGCGGATGACTGCGCTCGGCGAGCAGGCGGTTCGCGATAGCAACGGTCTTCGTCGCCTCACTGTCGTAGATGGCGCGCACCTTGATCCCGGTCTGTTGCTCGAACTCCTTGAGAATGGGCTCGGCGTAGACCTGATCTTGGGCGGCGTAGATGACCACTGCGTTCTGGGGTTTGAGCCATCGTCGAACCTCGGAGAAGAGATTCAGTCCAAGCACCGCCATCAAGGCGATTAGGGCGACGATCCACATCGGCGCGATGTGAGTGATCATCATTGCAAACCTCTTTAGATCCTCCCGCCAGCTATTTGGAGTCTCTTTGTCCATCATCCAGGCCTCGATATTCCCGCTCGAATTTGTCCCGGCGGGACGAGACTCCTCACGCCAAAATCCCCTTCACCAGCTCACCCGCGATGCCCGTCAGGCGCGCGTCGAGGCCCTGATACTTCACCGTGAGCCGCTTGTGATCGATGCCAAGCAGATAGAGCATCGTGGCGTGGAGATCATGCACGTTCACCACATCTTCCACTGAACGATAGCCGAGCTCGTCCGTGTTGCCGTAGGCAATGCCAGGCTTCACGCCGCCACCCGCCATGAAGATCGAGAACGCGAGAATGTGATGATCGCGTCCGCTCCCCTGCCCCATCGGCGTGCGGCCGAACTCGCCGCCCCACAGGATGAGTGTGTCTTCGAGCATGCCGCGTTGCTTGAGATCCTTGATGAGCGCCGCCGTAGCCTGATCCACGTCTTTCGCGGCGACAGGCATCTCCTTCGCGATCTCGCCATGATGATCCCACGCCCGATGGTAGCGCTGAATCATCCGCACACCGCGCTCGGCCAGCCGCCGGGCCATGAGACAGTTCGACGCGAAACTGCCGTCGCCCGGCTGCTTGATGCCGTAGCTGTCGAGGATGTGCTGCGGCTCGTTGCGAAAATCCGTGAGCTCCGGCACGGAGGTTTGCATACGAAACGCCATCTCGTATTGCGCGATGCGCGTGGCGATCTCCGGATCGGTTCGATCGTCGGCAAGCATTCCGTTGAGACGGTTGACCTCCTCGACCACCTGCCGCTGCGTGCTCTGGCAGACGCCCTCGGGATTGCCGACGTAATGCACCGCGTCGCCCTTGGACTGGAACTGGATGCCCTGAAACTTGCTCGGCAAAATACCGCTCGACCATTGCCGTGCAGAGACCGGCTGCGCGCCCGACTTGCCCTGCGACGTGAAGACAATGAAGCCCGGCAGACTGTCCGTCTCCGCGCCCAGTCCGTAGAGCAACCATGAGCCCATGCTCGGCCGGCCCTTGATGATCGACCCCGTGTTCATGAACGCATGCGCCGGGTCGTGATTGATCTGCTCCGTCTGCATCGAGCGCACGACGCACAAATCATCCGCCACCGTCTGGATGTGCGGGAACTGATTCGAAATCTCGATGCCCGACTTGCCGCATTTCGTGAACTCGATGAACGCGCCGCGCGCCTTCAGTTCGGTGTTCTGCAACTGCGCGAGCTGCTGGCCTTTGGTGAACGAATCGGGAAACGGCTTTCCGTCCAGCCGCTTCAACTCCGGCTTCCAGTCGAACGTCTCCAAGTGCGACGGCCCGCCCGCCATGCAGAGATGAATCACGCGCTTGGCTTTGATCGGGAAATGCGGCGGATTGAGCACGCCCTTCCAGCGTTCGTTCGCAGCTGGCGCAGCAGCCCGAGCGCTGCCGAAAAGCTTCGGGTCCACGAGCCCGGCAAACGCCATGGCTCCGAGGCCGAAGGCGGATTTCTGCAGAAACGTCCGGCGATTGACGCTGAGCGCGAACGAGGTCGAATCAAATGGCTTCATGGGAAAATCAGTAACGGGTCACGCTCTCGTGCAAGTTCACCATCACGCGACACACCTGCGTCCAGGCCGCGAGCTCGGTCTCGTCGATGCCAGTCGCAGGAGCGCGCTGGCCAACCTTCAGCAGCTTCTTCGTTTCGTCGGCGTTGGCTTTGTAGTGCGCCCGTTGCTCGGCAAGGAACCTCGCGAGCGACGACGCCTCTTTCGTTCTCGGGGCGCGACCGAGCATTTCCTGATAGGCGAGTGCGATGCGGGATTTGTCAGACGACGCCTTGGCGGAAAGCAGTTTCTCGGCGAAGACGCGCGAGGCTTCGACGAACGTCGGATCGTTCAGCAACGTCAGCGCCTGCTGAGGCGTGTTCGAGACGGCGCGGTTCGCGGTGCATTCCTCGCGGCCCGGCGCGTCGAAGTTCGCGAGCATCGGATGCAGGAAGGTCCGCTGCCAGTGCATGTAAACGCCGCGGCGATACTGACGGTCGTCATCGTGCGCAATGTAATCGCGGTCCGGGAACTGAAGATTCGCGTAGTAGCCCGCCGGCTGATAAGGGCGCGCGCTCGGGCCGCCGAGATCGAGATTCAATAAACCAGCAGCGAAGAGCGCGTTATCACGCACGAACTCGGCTTCGAGCCGGCGCGGGTTCTGCGACGTCAACCAGCGATTCTGCGGGTCAAGGTCCTTCAACTCGGGTCGGAGATTCGAGTCCTGACGATACGTGGCGCTGGTCACGATCAGCCGGACCATGTGCTTTACGTTCCAGCCGCTGTCCATGAACTCCATCGCCAGCCAGTCGAGCAACGCCGGATGCACCGGCCATTCGCCCTGCGCCCCGACGTCATCGATCACCGCGCTGATGCCCGTCCCGAAGAACTGTTTCCACAAGCGGTTCATGAACACGCGCGCCGTGAGCGGGTTCTCGCGTGACGTCAGCCAGCGCGCGAGGTCGAGGCGCGTGAGGCCGTCGGTCGCCTTGGGACGCGGCAGGAAGTGCAGCACCTCGGGCTTCACCAGCTCGCCGCTTTCGCTCTGCCAGTTGCCGCGCGGCAGAACGCGCATCGGGTAAGGTTTCTGCGCCTCGGTCACCATCGTGTAAGTGCGGCCGTTGCGGCACTCGAGGAGATCCTGCTGCAGCTTCTTGAACTCCGCGAACGCCTCCTTCTCCGACTGCGCGCTCAACAGGTAACGCTCACCCAGCAATTCGCGTTGAGTCGAGTTTCGCGACTCGGCCGAGGCCTCTAGCGCCACCCTCAATTCTGCGTCCGCTCCCGCGTGCAACGGATCATTCGCACCAAATGGCGACACGACAAATCGCGCGGTGATGGGACCAGAGCTCCGCAGTGTGACCACCAGCGTCTCGTCGCCCTTCACTTCGAGCGGTGGCGACAACAGCCAGACCGCGGTCTGCGTTTTCCCCGTGTGGAGCGTGGACGGCTTCCAGCCATTCACGATGCCGATGACTTCCTCGCCGTTCGCATATCGCGGTTCCTTCCGATCCGCGTCCGCGCGATAGAAACTCAACTTCGTCTCCTTGTCCTTCTCGTCGCCCTTCCCTTTCCGCTTCACCACCGCGGAGAGCCGGAGCGACGGCGCTTTCGGGTCCGCGAGCCGTTCCAGTCGCAACGCCGCGAGTTTCCCGACGGGAGAGCGAAACTCGATCTTCTGTTCCTCCACCTTTCCGCCGAGCGCCACGCGCACTGCGCCGCCATCCGCCAGCGTGACAATTGGCGCAGGCGTGTTCGTCTTCGCGACCACGTTCGTCACGCCGTCAGTCACATTGGTCTTGTAAGTGATCTCCGGCTTTGGCGGTTCAGGCACGATCACATCGAGATTCCGCCAACCCGTCGGCGATTTCGCGATGAACTCGCGGCTGCTCGTGATCCACGCCGCGAACTCCGGCTTCGCGTTCGCGTCCTGATACACCTTCGCGAAATGCTCGCGCATCAGGCGCCGATAATGCGCCGCGCGCGCTTTCAGGTAATCACTCTCCACTTCGATCTCCGGTGGGAACGGATGGTCGTTGCTCCAGCCTTTGAGGTCCGGATTCAGCGTGTAAGTGTAGTCGCTGTAAACACCCCACTGCTTCACATCCGCGAAGAACGCCGCCATGGAATAGAAGTCGCGCGAGGTGATGGGATCGAACTTGTGGTCGTGACACTCCGCGCAGCCCATCGTGGAGCCGAGCCACGTCGTGCCCACCGTGCGCACGCGGTCTGCCGCGTACTTCGCCAGATACTCCTTCGGCTGCGCGCCACCCTCGCGCGTCATCATGTTCAGGCGGTTGAACCCCGTCGCCACGCGCTGCTCCGTCGTCGGATTCGGCAGCAAGTCGCCGGCAATCTGCTCTACCGTGAATACATCGAACGGCTTGTTCTTGTTGAACGCCGCGATGACGTAATCGCGATACGGGAAGATGCGCTGGTTCTGATCGCCGTGATACCCCACCGTGTCCGAGAAACGCACCGTGTCCAGCCACGGCACCGCCATGCGTTCTCCGAAATGCGGCGACGCCAGCAAGCGCTCAACTTGACGTTCGTAGGCATCCGGCCGTTTATCCGCGAGGAACGCCGCCATCTCCTCCGGCGTCGGTGGCAGACCAATCAAATCCAGCGAGAGCCGGCGCAGCAATGTCCGCCGATCCGCTTCGCGCGAAGGCTTGAGATTCTTCGCTTCGAGATTCTCGATAATGAACGCGTCGATGGGATTGCGCACCGCCTTCTTGTTCTTCACTGCCGGTGTCGCGGGCCGCGACGGCACCACGTAAGCCCAGTGCGGCTGATACTCCGCGCCCTGGGCAACCCAGCGTTTGAGGATGTCCTTCTGCGCGTCAGTGAGATGCTTGTGCGAATCCGGCGGCGGCATGATGTCGTCCGGGTCCGTCGTGAACAGGCGCTTCACCAGTTCGCTCTCGTCCGGCTTGCCCGGCACGAACGCCTCCTGCGCGATGGCGTCCTCGCGAATATCGAGCCGCAGCTTGGCCTTGCGCGTGTTCTTGTCCGGCCCGTGGCAGAGGAAACAGTTGTCGGAAAGTATCGGCCGGACATCGCGATTGTATTCCACCTTCCCTGCCGGCGCCGCCTGCGCGACCACGGACGCGAAACCGGACAACGCCAAGATCACGATTCGCGCGGCTACGCCGCGCAACGGAGTCCATCGGACCAGAGTTTTCATGCTGTAAGCGGAAACAATCGAGATGGGCCGACCTGTGGTCTAGCCGAATTTTGCCACTCCTCTTCCGACGATTGAAACCGCAGCGCGATTCGCAGGAAGTCCGCCAGGCCAGCTGCCCCCCCCCGAGAAAAAACGCCCCGCCCCCCCCCAAAAAACCCCCCCCCCCCCCCACCCCCCCCCCCCCCCCCCCCCCCCCCCCCCCCCCCCCCCCCCCCCCCCCCCCCCCCCCCCCCCCCCCTCCCCCCCCCCCCCCCCCCCCCCCCCCCCAACACCCCCCCCCCCCCCCCCCCCCCCCCCCCCCCCCCCCCCCCCCCCCCCCCCCCCCCCCCCCCCCCCCCAAACCCCCCCCCCCCCCCCACCCTCCCCAACCCACACCCCCCCCCCCCCCCCCTCGTCGTCACCGCCGTTGTCGGACTTGCGTTCCCACGCGCGCTTCTGGCGCTCGGGCAACGTCGTGTCCACCTTGGCGTAGTAGGTGTCCTCGCCGAACAAGTCGTCCACAGCCTGCTGCAAACCTTGGGTCGGGGTCACCGCGAACATCTCGTGCGTCTCGATGAAGACCAACTCGCCAGCTGGTCGGCGCAGGCAGAGGAACGTCGGCACGCGGCCCCGGTGCGCTTCGAACAAGTTCCGCGCGCTCTGCAAGGTTTCAGGTGTGAGGTTCGCGGTGCTGAGGCGCAGGTGAACTTGCTTCGTGTACTTCCGCGGCGCGTCCTCCAGCGCCATTATTTCCTGCGGGAACAGTTTCGGACGATCCTCGTCATTGTTTACCTCGCCGACGATGAGCAGCGCCTTGCCCTGCACGAGCAGTGAACTGAACTTGTCGTAGTTCTCGTTCATCAGGAGCATCGAGACGGTGCCTTCGAGATCCTCCACAGTGACCATCGCGTACGGCTTGCCGCTCTTCTTCGAAAAGCCCTGTTGCACGGCGCTGATCATTCCGCCAAGGCGCGTGAGGGTGCGCGGCGGGAGCGTCTTCGCGGTGACGCTGTTGTGCAGGCAATACTTCTCCAGTAGTGGTGCGAAGGGCGTCATCGGGTGCCCCGTGACGTAGAAGCCAAGCAATTCCTTTTCGTGCGCGAGCAATTCGTGCTGCGGCCACTCGGGCATTGCGCCGCGGCTGCGGCCTCTTTTCCGGCTGCTCTCTTCAAACGCACCGAACAACGAGCTCTGACCACGTGCGCGGTCGTAGGCGAGTTCCGAGGCACGAGCCAGCACACGTTCGATGCTGGCGAACATACTGGCGCGCGTTTCGCCGAAGCAATCGCACGCGCCGCACTTGATGAGCGCTTCGAGCGTCTTCTTGTTGACCGTGCGCGTGTCCACGCGTTCGCACATGTCAGAGAGGTTCTTGAACTTCCCGGCTTCATCGCGCGCCTTGATGATCGCCTGCACGGCGACTTCGCCCACGCCTTTGATCGCCGCGAGGCCGAAACGGATCGCCTTTTTCTCGCTCGATGAGGAAGGCGCGAACAGCATCTGCCCGTCGTTCACGTCCGGCGGCAGGACCTCGACGCCCATCGACTTCGCTTCGTTGAGAACGATCGTGAGCTTCTCGGTCGTGCCCATTTCGTTCGTCATCATCGCGCTGAGGAACTCGACCGGGTAGTTCGCCTTCAGATACGCGGTTTGATACGCGACGATCGCGTAGGCGGCGGCGTGCGATTTGTTGAAGCCGTACCCGGCGAACTTTTCGAGCAAGTCGAAAACCTGGTTCGCCTTCGCCGGAGGAATGTTGTTCGTCTTCGCCGCGCCTTTCACGAAGGTTTCGCGCTGCTTCTGCATCTCCTCGACCTTCTTCTTGCCCATCGCGCGACGCAGCAAATCGGCGCCGCCGAGCGTGTAGCCGGCCAGGATTTGGGCGGCCTGCATCACCTGCTCCTGATAGATGAGCACGCCGTAGGTTTCCTTCGAGATGCTTTCGAGGAGCGGATGTTCGTAAACGATCTCCACCTCGCCGTGACGCCGCTTGATGAAGTCGGGAATGAGGTCCATCGGACCCGGCCGATAAAGCGCCACGAGCGCCGTGATGTGTTCGACGGAGCCGATCTTGAACTTCCGGCACAAGTCGCGCATGCCGCCGGATTCCAGCTGGAACACGCCGACCGTGTTGCCCTTGTTCAGAATGTCGTAGGTCGTCTGATCATCGAGCGGCAAGTTGTCGATCGGGATGTCGATGCCCTGCGTGTGCTTGACCATCTCGCAGACGTTGCAGATCACCGTCAGGGTCTTCAGCCCGAGGAAGTCCATCTTCAGCATCCCCAGATCGCCGACGGGGTTCATCGCATACTGCGTCACGATGGTGCCGTCCTCGTCCTGCTTGAGCGGGAGCAAATTCACCAGCGGCTCGGGGCCAATCACGACGCCCGCCGCGTGCACGCTGGAGTTGCGCGCGATGTCTTCCAGCACAAATGCGTTATCCACCAGTTCCCGGGTCATTTCCTCGCTATCGTAGGCCTGCTTGAAGTCCGGCGAGACTTTCAAGGACTTGGCGAGGTCCATCTTCAGCTCGTTCGGAATCATCTTCGCCAGCCGGTCGCATTCGCTGAAGCTCAGGCCCATCACCCGGCCGACGTCGCGGATGACGGACTTCGCGCCCATCGTGCCGAAGGTGATGATCTGCGCGACGGCGTCGCGGCCGTATTTTTGACGGACGTATTCGATCACGTCGGCGCGTCGGTCGTCGGCAAAATCGATGTCGATATCGGGCGGGTTGACGCGCTCAGGATTGAGAAACCGCTCGAAGAGCAGCCCGTAACGGATCGGGTCGACGTTCGAGATGCCGAGCAAGTAGGTGACGATGGAACCGGCCGCGGAACCACGCGCCACGCACGCAACACCGAGCTTGCGGCCGTGGCTGATGAAGTCCGCGCAGATGAGGAAGTAGGAGATGAACCCGGTCTTCTCGATGACGGTGAGCTCGATCTGGAGACGGTCGATGACCTTCTTGATCACGCAGGTAGCCTTCGCGTGAAAACGTCTCCGGCGGTTGGAACACCGGGTAGTGCAGCGTCTTGAAGTCGAACGTGACGTTGCACTTCTCCGCGACTTCGAGCGTGTTCTGCACCGCGTCCGGCACCTCGGCGAAGAGCGCTTTCATCTCGTCCGCGCTGCGCAGGTAGAACTGCTCCTGCACGTAACGCATGCGCTTCGAGTCCGCGAGCTGTGCCTGGGTGCCGAGGCAGATGAGACAGTCGTGCGCGTGCGAATGCTTCTTCTCGATATAATGAACGTCATTCGTCGCGACGCATTTCAGGCCGAACTCCTTCGCCCACGGAATGAGGTGCTTGTTCACCTTCGCCTGCTCAGGAATGCCGTGGTTCTGGAGTTCGAGATAAAAATTTTCCGGGCCGAGGATCTGTTTGAACCAGTCGATGGACACGCGCGCCTTCGCGAGGTCGTCCTTCATGATCGCGTCAGGGATCTCGCTGGCCAGGCAGCCGGAGAGCGCGATCAAGCCCTTGCTGTGTTGCGCGAGGATTTCCTTGTCGATGCGCGGCTTGTAGTAATAGCCCTCCAAGTGCGCGGAAGTGACGAGCTTCGTCAGGTTCTTGTAACCCTCCTGATCCTGCGCGAGCAGCACGAGGTGATTATAAACATCGCGCCCGCCGGTGCTGGATTTCTTTTCCAGCCGCGACCCGGGCGCGACGTACACCTCGCAGCCGATGATCGGCTTGATGCCCTTCTCCTGCGCCGCCTGGTAGAAATCCACCGCGCCGTAGAGCACACCGTGGTCGGTCAGCGCCATCGAGTGGAACTTCAGGTCATGGGCCTTGTCCACCAGCTTGTCGAGCCGGCAAGTGGCGTCGAGCAAGCTGTACTCGGTATGCAGATGGAGATGGACAAAGTCCGCGTGCGACATCAGCCAAGATTACTGCCCCGCAAAAGTTCCGCGCAAGTCGACACGCCGAAAAGTTACTGACAATGCGCCCCGTCCACGGCGTTCGCCCGGAAAAATTTGGCGTTGAACATCCGCGCCTTCGCCCCATCCTGCTTCACACTCAATGAAAACGACGCTCGTTGGCCTGACCTTAATCTTGCACTCCTTCTTAGCCACCGTTTCCGGCGCCGACACCGGCGGCTGGACCCCGTTGTTCGACGGCAAGACGCTCGACGGCTGGGTGCAACGCGGCGGCAAGGCGAAGTATCGCATCGAGGACGGAGTCCTCATCGGTTCCTGCGTGCCGAACACGCCCAATTCCTTTCTCTGCACCGCGCGTGACTTCACGAACTTCATCTTCGAGATCGAGTTCAAGGTCGATCAAGGATTGAACTCCGGCGTCCAGATTCGCAGCCAGCATTTCGACCAGCCGACCGAGTTCGAATGGAACGGAAAGAAGACCAAAGTCCCCGCCGGCCGCGTGCACGGCCTGCAAGCGGAGATCGACACCAGCGCCCGCGCGTGGTCGGGCGGACTCTTCGAGGAAGGCGCCCGCGGCTGGCTGAACGATCTCAAGAACAACGAGGCGGCGCGCAAGGCCTTCAAGCAGGGCGAGTGGAACAAGTTTCACATCGAAGCCCGCGGAGATTCCATCAAGACGTGGATCAATGACGTGCCCGCCGCCGAGCTGAAAGACTCGCGCGTCTCGTCAGGTTTCTTCGGCCTGCAAGTCCACGGCGTCGGCAAGCGCGAGACAACCCTCGAAGTCCGCTTCCGCAACATCCGCATCAAGGAACTTTAATCTGTCATGTTTCCCTACGTCGCCCTCGCGAAGGACAAGACCTGGCAACCCGGTCCCTACGAGGGCGTCGAGTTGATGCTCCTCCACAAGCACGCGGATACCGGCGGAGTCGTCGTGCTCAGGAAGTTCAAGGCCGGCATCACCGTCCCGGCCCACACGCATCCCCAAGCCAACGAATGGGCCTACGTCCTGTCCGGAGAATGGGAAGAATCCGGCGTGGTTTATACTCCCGGCACACTCTTCTTCGCGCCGAAAGGAACGCCGCACGGCCCGCACATCGCCCGCACCGAAGTCATCAGCCTCACGACGTTCGACGGGCCGTTGACGGTGGTTTGAACAGCGGATTTCGGCGAGAACTTCGTCGCCGAGCCGGGCACCGTCACTTGGTGGCTCGATCGTTCAGCTTCGCCTCAATCGCCGCGAGACGCTTCTCCATCGCCTCGATCTGCGTATCGCGCGCGCGAATCTGCGCATCCTTCTCCGTCCGCAACTCGCGCAACGCCTCCACCGTCAAGGCCTCGAAACCGCGCACGCTCAGGCGCTTCATGCCGTCGCGACCCGTCTCCACCCATTCCGGGAACACCTTCTCCACCTCCTGCGCGATCATGCCCGTCTGCTGGCCCGGCAACTCATGAATCGCCTCCGGGTTCCTGTATTCGTAAGTCACACCATGAAGCTTCAGCAATCTTGCGAGAGCCTGTTCCAGCGGACGCACCTCCTTCTTGAGCCGCTCATCCGACGCCACCGACCACGCACCGCCGCCTGGCTTGCCCGCGTCGCCATTCACATGCAGCGCGAACTGCGGCGCCTCCGTGTTGATGCCCACGCCGCCCGACGCACGCACCAGGAACTGGTTGGTGCCCGTGGACGCAAAATCCGACTCCTGCAAATCCGCCCACACGAACGCGCCGTCATTGGTCGCCTTCGCACGGTTCCCTGCGGCGAAACTGTTGGTTCCGCCCGCGACGTTGAGACGCCCGCCTGCAACCGTGCTGAATGGACCGCCAGCACGATTCGATTCCCCGCCGGAAATCACCGCCGCCTTCGAGTTTCGCCCGATGACATTGGCCACTCCACCACCGATGCTGGCGTAGCCTCGATCGAAATCGGTAAACATTACGACGTTGCTCCGCCCTCCACCGATAGTCGAATAGGAAGCATAGCCCTCGATGCGATTCTCGGCGCCGCCGCCAATGGTACCTCCCAATGTTCGGTGACCGACTTCATTGCCCAGTCCTCCGCCGATGGTCGCGCCTTGAGAGCTTGGCCCACCGGCCACGTTTTTCCATCCACCACCGACCGTCGACCATAATCCCTCCGATCTCGCCTCATTGGCCATGCCACCGCCGATGGTCGATCCATGCGCTTCACGTCCCGCGACATTGCCAGCACCGCCACCTATCGTTGTCCCGTTGTTGAAACGACCCACTTTGTTCTGACTTCCACCACCAATGACAACAACTAGACAGTCGTCGTCCACGTTGTTTCCCAAGCCGCCGCCGACAGTACTGTGCGCTCCCATCACCGCATTCGATTCCCCGCCGGAAATTACGCTCAGCTTCGCACCAACGCCAAGCGTGTTGCCCGAACCACCCGCAATCACGCCTGCCTGAATCCGGGTGGAATCGCCCGCCTGTTCGGGACCGAAGATCGTGTTCACCGTGCCACCACCAATGGTTCCCCCAACGGCACCATCGTTGATTCGATTCCCACTGCCGCCACCAATGGCGCTCGCTCCACTGAAGCTGGAAATGACGTTGCTGGATCCGCCCGCAATCGTCGCCCCAGTCATGTAGGCACCAATCATGTTCCCCAATCCGCCACCAACCGTGACTCCTTGAGAAAAGCGTCCCCCAGCAATGTTGCCAGCGCCACCGCCAATCGTTGAGTAGCTCGCGTCGTAGCCCGCCGTGTTCGCCACACCGCCACCAATGGTCGAACCCCAGTTGTTATAGCCCATGAAGTTGCTGCTGCCGCCGCCAATGACCGCGTGCGTGCAGGTCGTGTCCATGTAGTTCTTCTCGCCTCCGCCAATAACCGCGCCCCGGGTTGAGACCATGGAATTGCTGTAGCCACCGGAGATCGTCGAATACGCTGAGGCCGAGCCAATCCGATTTGAGAACCCGCCCGCGACCGTGGCGTTCTCCGACAACGCACCAATCGCATTCTGGCCACCGCCACCAATCGTCGCCCGGCTGGACCTCGCACCGATCACATTCTCGCCGCCACCCGCGATGGTTCCATAGTGGGCGTAGTGAAGCTCGCTGTTCGAACTCTCGATCTGATTGCCGCCGCCGCCGCCAACAGTGGCTCCGGAAACAAAGCTGCCCACGTTGTTTCCATTACCGCCACCGACGGTGTTGTAGTTCCCGCGCGCCCCGATTTGGTTACCTCTACCACCGCCAACCGTCCCACCAGTGGATTCCACACCTGCGAAGTTGTTCTCACCGCCACCGATGGTCGCCGCGACAGTGGAGCGGCCCACGCTGTTGCTTTGACCGCCGCCAATGGTCGTGTGAGAAGAAAAATGACCGATCAAGTTGTGAAACCCGCCGCTGATTGTCGAAAGCTGATTGCCGGGATCAATCTCGTTGTCCAAGCCACCTGCAATCACCAAATGGTGCCCTTGGGCCACGTAGTTGCTCACGCCGCCACCAATCGCCGAGCCGCCCCCCGGCCCAATCCGGTTCGCTTTGCCCCCCAAAATGGCCGAGTGCCGTGAGTTTGCTTGAATCTGATTCCCCTCACCGCCGGCAATCACCGAGAACACCGTGCCGCGCGCCAGCCAGTTGCTCAGGCCGCCCGACACCGTCGAGAAATACGATTCATCCTCAACGTCGTGATACCCGCCGCCCGCCACCGTCACGCCATGATTCTGCGTCGTCACATACGAGCCCACCCCGCCGATGATGTTCGGCATGAACCCCAGCGTCGGCGACGTCGCCGGCTGGTATCGCATTACCCGCTGCCCGTTCAACGTGATGTCCAGCGGCGCACCCGAATACGTCGCCAGCCCGCCCGCGTTCAGCGCAAAGAGCGATTGCGGCGTCGCCGTGAGTTTCTGGCGCGGACTCAATGTCACCGGCAGGCCGTCGCAAGCCGTGCATTGCACCGCGATCTCCAGCCACCGCTCCTCGCCAGTGAACACGCCGCTGCCGAAATCGAGCGTCGTCTGGAACGCCCCGTTCGTCACCCACACCGCGCCCGCGCTGGCCGGACCCGCCACCGCCGTCGCATTCGTCTCCCCGCCGAACAGGCGGAACTCGAAATCATACAAGCCGCTGGCCGGACCTCCGTCCGCATTGAGCCGGCCCTGATACGTGAATGCCGTCGAAATCGCCGGCTCCGCCGCGTGAACGGTGGATTGGATAAACGCCAGCGCCATCAGCAGCGCAGCAAAGTGAGTGAGGTTCCTTTTCATACGTCGTGATTCAGATGTTCCGTTGTTGCGCGAAGCCTTCAGCGGGTTCCCCCTGCTTCGCGCTTGTTTCCTTTTCTCCAGACACAAGCTCCCACGGTCTAGTAACGGTTATCGTGGAAGAACGCCCCTAGTTGTAATCCACCCCGCCCCGTCCTTCAAACGGCGAAATGAAGATACTTCCTGCTCCAGAACAGGAGGAAAGTCGCCGGACCGCGCCGACAAAGACGGACCTCAGGGCTTTATCGCAAGCACCTTCTTCATCGCCTTCATCAACACCTCCTCCACCTCGGGCGCGACGTTGGAGGCGCCGGGACTGGTCTCGTAGCCACCTTGTTCGTAGGCGATCGCGGTGCCGATGTAGCCGGGGCCGTAGTCGCCATACGCCGCCATCGCGACGAAGCGATCCGGCTGCATCGCCTTCGCCGCAAGCTGGTACTCGACGAACAGTTCACCCGGCATGTGCAGAATGCGCGCGCTGCCGAGCGTCAGGCAGGAAACATCGAGCTGGCGTCCGGCTTCGCAGAGTTTCACCCACGCAATCTTGGAGGAACCGCCCTGGAGAAAGAACGCGGCCTGGCGCCCCTTTAACTGCGCCTGCAATTCGTCGATCTTGAGATGTTTCGCCACCGGAAGTTTGACCGGTTCGACGGCCCACTTCACTGCGTCGGCGGAGATTGGCTGGCGCTGGGTGGCATCCCACGCGCGCTTCATGCCGTCCGCCACGCGCCGCGCGAGCACCACGCGGTTCGACATCGCGCCGTCGTTGTACTTGCCCGCGCCGATGTTGCCGCCGGCGCCGTTGAAGTGGACGTGCAACGCCTCAGGCACCTCGAGTTGCCGAAAGAAACGCGCCATGCCGGGGAAGTCGGGATTCGGCACGCCCGTGCGGTAATAGCTCTGCGGATGCGTGGCGTAGTAGCTCAGCACAGCAAGCGGCGCGTCACCGTTCCAAAAGCTCACGAGCGAGACGATGGGGTCGATCACGCCTTCCGGAGCGGCGCGGAGCGCGGGATCTTTCGTGGCGGTGTAACGCGTCGAAACTTTCCCATCGGCGCCGATGATCCGGCGGTTCGACGCTACTTCGCGCACCTCCGCCTGGCCAAGGCCAAGGTGAGTGACCGGTTGCGGGCGACCGATCGATTCGCGAACCGATTTGTCGAGACGACGCAGGACTTCGCGCGCGAACGTGCCGTCGTAATTCAGCGTCTCGAGACCGGCGTCCTTAAGAACTTTCTCCGCACCAAAATCGCAGTCCGGCGCGTCGTGCTGGTGCAAGGCGTGCAAAGTCACACGGGACGGAATCGTTCCCGCGGCGGCCGCGAGCGTTTCGCGAAAGGCGTCGTAGCCTTCGTTCGCCACGCCAATCCAGTCGATTGCGCACAGGACAATCGGCTGACCGGCGCCGAGCAGCACGACGCCGCGTGCGCGGAGCGTCATGTCCCAGGTGTTCGTGACGGGATCGTAGGCGAGATGACTGCCGACCGGCGGCGTGGCGTCGACATCGAAGCGTGCGAGTTTAAGACCCGAGGAAGGAAGCAGGACGGAAGCGCCCGGTTCCGCCGCCCATGCCGTCGAGGAAAGGAACAGGGCGAGAAGCCAGACGCGAAGGAATTGGAAGAGCATGCGCGAAGACTAGACCTGACGCGCGCGCGGTGAAAAGAAGAACTCCCGCCGGTTACTTGGGATACCAGGTGAGGATTGGAAGTTCGTGAATCGGAGTCCGGAGCGAAATAATCAAGGAAGAGATCGTGGCGATAAACCCGACCGCGGGTCCAACGATAAGGATGACGGGATTCCAATACTTCACCAGGACCATGTACACGCCAGCCGCCGCCACCGCCGCGATGGCGGTATAGAGCAGGAAACTCAAGGCCACCCGCCCCCAGCGCACGACCCTTTTGCCCTGACGATTTCCAACGAGCTGCATGAGGGCTACGATTCTTTCTTCGCCGCGATCTTCGCGAGGAGCTCGTCGCGCTGCGACGTGTCACCTGTTCCGCAACCGCCGCCTTCGTGGGAATGATCGTCAGCTTTGCGGGAGAAGGCGGCCTGCGCGCCGTTGGCTGCTGCGCGCGGGGAATTGATCGCGGCCTTGGCTTCCGCGAGATGGCCCTTGCCAATCGAGACACCGTTGAAGGCATTGACCTTTGCGCCTTCGAGATACGGCTTCGGTTTCGCGCCGAAGTTATACCGGAAATTTTTCCAATTGTCGCCGGACTGGTAGTTGGTGCCGAGCGCGCCACTCGGATCGTAGCCGCAGTGAACCATGCAGTGCTCGCAACGCGGGTCGCGCGCCTTGCCGTCTACGACGTCGTACGTTTCCCACTTCACTTCGCGCAGCATCTCCTGATAGCCGGCGTAGTGGCCGTCGGTCATCAGGTAACACGGGGCCTTCCAGCCTTTGATGTTGCGGGTGGGAATGGCCCACGCAGTGCAGGTCAGCTCGCGTTTGCCGGCGAGAAATTCCTGATACACCGGCGTGCCAAAGATGGTGAAGCGCTTGCCCCAATCCTCGATCTTGGCGAACTTCTGCCGCGTCATGTCGCGGGTGAGGAAGAAATCTTCCGGCTGCTTGCCGAGGCGCTTGACCATGTCCTTCTTCGCCGCGTCGTAATCGTAACCCGGCGAGATGGTGTGACCGTCCACCTCGAGCGAGGAGAGGTAGCTGAACATGTCTTCCAGCTCCTGCACGTCGGTTTCCTTGTAGACCGTCGTGTTCGTCGCGACCTGGTAGCCGAGGATCTTGGCCATCTTGATGGCTTCGATGCATTCCTTGAAGACGCCTTCGCGCTCCACGATGAGGTCGTGCGTGTATTCGAGGCCGTCCACGTGAACGTTCCAATACATCCACTTGCTCGGCGAAATCGTGACCTTCGCGCGCGCCTTGTCGTCGGCCTTGCGGATGACTTCAGCGTCCTTCTCAGAAACCAATTTCTCGGCGACGAGCTTCACGAGTTTCACTTCCATCTCGGGACCGTAATGCGCCGCCATGTAGTCCCGCATTTTCTTCCGCATGAACACGCCATTGGTGCAGATGTAGATCACGCGCCCTTGCTGGCGCAGGCCGGCGATGAGCTCCTCGATCTTCGGATAAATCAGGGGTTCGCCGCCGCAGATGCTGACCATCGGCGCGTCGCACTCAACGGCGCTGCCGAGACAGTCCTCCAAGCTCATCATGTCCTTGAGGCTGGTGGAATACTCGCGGATGCGTCCGCAGCCGGTGCAGGTGAGGTTGCAGGTGTGCAACGGCTCGAGCTGCAGCACCATCGCGAACTTCGGCGTTTTGCGCAGCTTGTGTTTAACGATGTGGGAGGCGATCTTCGCCGTGAGCGCGAGGGGGAACCGCATAGGATTAGTTTGATTGTGCGATGGTTTGAACAGACTCTCCCGCCGGAAGTGGGCCGGGCGGTGCCGCCGACTCCGGCGGTATCTGACCAAAGAAGCCGGGCAGCAAGAAGCTTGCAGGCGACACGCTCGAAGACGTGTTCAGCCCGCTGCAACCCGCACCCAACAATGTCAGGGCGACGAGCGCAAGCAACCAAGCTGGCTTCCAATCCAATTGCACAGAGGCATAATAAGTTGAGTCGAGATGAGCGCAACCTATAAAAAGCACCCAGAGTCAGGCCGGCTCTGTAGGGCGCGTCGCTCCGCGCGTGCCGTTTCGTCAGCGGCTGCGTCCAAGCGGCGCGCGCGGAACGACGCGCCCTACCCGCTACTTGTTTTTTGGCTCTTGGTGCTTGGTGTTTCCTCACTGCCCGCCGCCGACACCAACATCCCCGACCTCCCGCGCGCCACCGCGGGCGAACATTCCAATCACGTGCATCAGACCTACGTCGACTGGACCAGCCGCTTCGCCCGCGACAAGACCAATAGCGAAACGGCCTGGCAGTTCGCCAAAGCGTGTTTCGAACGCGCTGACTTCTCCACCAACGATACGCAACGCGCCGCGTTCGCCGAGCTAGGTATCTCTGCCAGCAAACGCGCCATCGCACTCGATACCAATTCCGCAGCCGCCTACTTCTACCTCGGGGTGAACCTCGGTCAGATGGCGCGCACGAAACTCTTCTCCGCGCTCGGCTTGCTCGACGAAATGGAAGCCGCCTGGGAAAAGTCCATCGCGCTCGATCCCAAGTTTCATTACGCCGCCGCCGAACGTTCGCTCGGCCTGCTCTACCTCGATGCCCCCGGCTGGCCCATCAGCCTCGGCAGTCGCAGCAAGGCGCGCAAACATCTTCAGCAAGCCACGAAGCTCGTGCCTGATTATCCCGAGAACCACCTTTGCTGGCTCGAAGCGCAATTGAAATGGGGCGAAGCCAAATTGGTGAAAACCCAGCTTTCCAACATGGAAGCCATCCTTCGGTCCGCGCGCACCAACTTCACGGGCGCAGCGTGGTCGCGCGACTGGGAAGACTGGGAAGTCCGCTGGAAACGCATCCGCGCTAAAGCCGGTTCCACGTCGAACGCTCGAAGTCCACGCGACGAGAGATAAGCCAAACGCCTTCCGCTCCTCCGCTACAGGTCCA
The DNA here is from genome assembly GCA_016713365.1 of Verrucomicrobiota bacterium. Taxonomy (GTDB): domain Bacteria; phylum Verrucomicrobiota; class Verrucomicrobiia; order Limisphaerales; family JADJPG01; genus JADJPG01. Next base: position 46,225 of record JADJPG010000001.1, read on the forward strand.
GTTCCACGACACCACATCCTCCAGCGGATTGTGCGGGTAGGCGTCGATTCGCCGGAATCCCAGCGCCTCGTAGAGCGCACCTGCCGGCTTCATGCGCCCCAGCGCATCGAGGCGCATCGCGTGATAACCAATTGCCCTGGCGTCCGCTGGATGAGTCGCTCCGCCAATGCGCGACCGATACCACGCCTCGGAAACGCCGGCCGCACGAACAATCGTTTCATCTCGCACACCTTCCGCGAAGGGACGCAACGCTCCGCACGCGGCGAGTTGAGCGTCGGAGTGCGCCAGAAACAATCGACCCGAAGGCGGCGAATACGCGCCAGGCAATCCTGCCAGTTCCTCCTCGAAGTTCTGAAAGCACAAATCGATCGCCGGAGTCCGCCGCGTATTCGACGGAACAACCCTTTGCGCACCAGCGCCAGTTCACGATCGGAGGTTGCCTGCGTGATTGTCGTCATCGAGCCGGTCGGAATCACGCGCCGGATTTATCCGCACCATCGCGCACGCCGTGCAATCCGGAGCTGCGCCAGCTTCTCGCGCATCTTCAGACGCGTGACACCGAGCCAGCGCGCGGCCTTCGCCTGGTTGCCTCCGGCAAGGCGGATCGCCTGCGAGAACAACTCCGGCTCCAGATCGGAAATCATTTTCCAATACACGTTCTCCACTTCGCCGTTCTGCGCGCGGTTCAGCAGGTCCGCGATGTAGACGGCGTGACTCTGCGTCGCGCTCGTAGTTGGCCGTTTCGTCTTGGCGATCGCCTGCCGCACATGATCGAGACTCACGGCGAACGGTCGCGCGATGAGCAACGACTGACGCACGACGTTTTCCAATTCGCGCACATTGCCCGGCCACGGTTGCGATTGGAGGAACGCGATCACCTCGGGCTGCACGGAAGGGGTTCTCCACGCCGAGCTCCACCGCGTAGCGCTGGATGAAATACTTCACAAGCTCTGGAACATCCTCCGCGCGATCGCTTAACGCCGGCATTTGGATCGTCGCGACGCTCAGTCGGTAATAAAGATCTTCGCGAAATTCCTTCTCCTGAATCGCCGCCTCCAGATCGCGGTGCGTCGCCGCAATGACGCGCACGTCCACCGGGATCACCTCGTCGCCGCCGACGCGCTGGATGCAACGTTCCTGCAGCACGCGCAACAGCTTCGCCTGCGTGTCGGGATGCAGGTCGCCAATCTCGTCGAGGAACAACGTGCCGCCGTTCGCCTGCTCGAAGCGCCGGATGCGCCGCGCCTGCGCGCCAGTGAACGCGCCGCGCTCGTGTCCGAACAGTTCGCTCTCCAGCAACGGTTGCGGAATCGCCGTGCAGTTCACCGCGATGAACGGTTTTCCCGCGCGGTCGCTGTGCTGGTAGATCGCGCGCGCCACGAGTTCCTTGCCGGTGCCAGTCGCACCGCGAACAAAAACCGTGACCGGCGTGGCCGCCACGCGCCCGATCTCCTTATACACCGCCTGCATCGCGCGACTGTTGCCGACAATAGCGAAGCCCTTGGTCTGCGCCGGCCCCACCTCCACCGACTCGGACATCAGCCGCGAGCTCTTCACCGCAGCGCCGACGACATCGAGCAACTCATCCACCTCGAATGGTTTCGTCAGATACTCGCACGCGCCGAGCTTCGTCGCTTCAATCGCTGTTTCCGTCGTGCCGTGCGCAGTCATGAGCACGATGGGCAGCTTGGGTTTCGCCGCGTGCAACTTCGCGACGAGTTCGAGCCCGCTCAGGCCGGGCAGCTTGAAATCCGTGAGCACGAGATCGTAGTCCTTGCTTCCGGCCTGCGTGAGACCCGTGTCGCCGCGCGGGATCAAGTCCACGTCGTAGCCCTCGGCCCGGAGCACCTTTTGCAGGGAAGGCCCGGTGCTGGCGTCGTCTTCAATGAGCAGAATTCGCGCTTTCATCGTTTGTCACCCTGGGCAGCACGAGACTGAACGTCGTGCCGCGATTGGGCTCGGTGGAATAGTGAATGAAGCCGCCGTGCTTCTCAATGATGCGCGACGCGATGGAAAGCCCGAGCCCCGTGCCGCCCTCCTTCGTCGAGAAGAACGGATCGAAGATACGCTTCTCGACCTCGGGCGGAATCCCTTTGCCGGTGTCCGCGACATCAATCGTCACCATCGGCTGATCCGGCGCGCTTGGCGAAGCGCCTTCGCGTCGCACGCGCAACGTGATCATTCCATTCTGTCCAATGCTCTCGGCGGCATTCTGCACGAGGTTGATCAACACCTGCTGAATCTGCTGGCGGTCCGCGCGCACCAGCGTCGCGTCGTCGGCTTCAAGTTTCAGCTCAATCGATTTCTGGTCCAGCACCGTGCGCAAGAGGTCGCGCACTTCGGTCAGGATCGATTCGATCGGAACCAGCTTGGCCTCTGGCTGCGATGGTCGCGCAAACTGGAGGAAGTCCTTCACGATGCGCTCCAGCCGGTTGATCTCGTTGTTGATGACTTCGACGTCCTCGTTCTCGCCGAAGCCCTCGGGCAGCGCCTGCTTCAGGCTGAACAGGCGGAACTTGATCGCCGTGAGCGGATTCCGGATTTCGTGCGCCACACCCGCCGCCAGCACGCCGAGCGACGCCAGCTTTTCCTGCCGTGCCAGCAACGCCTCGCGCTGGCTGAGCTTCACGCGCAGCGGCGCCACAAACGCGCGGAACATCAGCGCCGCCGCCGAACCAACCAGCGCCGCGAAGAGCACCAGCGAAACGACCAGCATGGTCTGCAACACACCAAGCGCCGCGCCGGACGAATCGAAGAAACGATTGAGCGCAACGTTCTGTGCCTGCACCAGTTTGTCCGCGAGGGCAATTAAGGGCGCGGACTTCACTGCCAGTTCATCCCGAAGCTTCGCCGCCGTGTCCTTGCGGATGCCACGCAGGCCGCGCTCCAGCAGCGGTTCGCTTTCCAGGACGTAACGCTCGCCCGCCCGGCTGATCTCCTCGATCAGTTCGCGTTCCGTCGACGTCGTCAGCAAGGCGCGGGTCTTCTTGATGCGTTGCGTCATCGCTTCCGCGTCGCGCTGAAAACTCTCGCGCTCCGCTGCGTCCTCCGACAACTCGAAGCGAAACAGCGCTCCGTCCATCCGCAGCACCGTTTCGCGCAGATACACACCAAGGTAGAAGCTTTCCAGGTTGGCCTCCTTGAAATCTTTTCTCAGGCGTTCGAGCTGACGCCAGGTGTTTACTTCCACGAAGGCCACGAGGCCAATCGTCAACGCCAGCAGCGCGGAAAATCCGATGAGACGCCACCGCGTTCCCACCTCGCGTTCGCTGGCACTGGTTGAATCACCGTTGGAACAAATTGTTTCACTCATAGGTCCGCTCGAATTCTCAAGAACCACGTTCCCCTGCGGATTCGGCCGGCTTTCCAGCAGAAACCCCGGCTGGCACACCATCCGCTAAAGCCATCCTGAAACTCAAAGCTAGTTCCGTGCGAGACGCATCGACATTACGAAAACACGATTCTGACGCAGCAAAAACTCTCACCTAACCCTCACCCGTTATGGATCCACTTCCCCCCATCCCCACTCCGTTCGCGATGCGCTGGCGCGAGTTTCGCATCCGCCATCTGCCGGTCGTAGGCTTCGCCGTCATCATGATCTCGATCGTCGTTCTCTGGCGCAACGCCGGCATCACGAGCTTCATGGCCGGCGTGGCGGAGGGCGTTCGTTCCACTGTTTCCAGCCCGCAAATCGGCGTCGTCCAGCAGTTGAATGTGCAGCCCTACCAGATGGTTCAGGCGGGCGATCCGATCGCGATCATCGTTCCAAAAGATCCACGCGTGGACATGGATCTCTTCCAGTCGCAGCTCCAGATCTCGCGTCTGCGCCTGCAACCTTCGGTCGCCGAGCAGAACGCGATGAACTTCGAGGGCATCCGCGTGGACCTGCTGCGCACTAAGTCCGAGCTCGCCATCGCGAAGGTGAATCTCGAACGCGCTGAGAACGAAGTCCGGCGCAACGAACCGCTCTTCAAGCAGAAGCTCGTCTCCGAGGACATCTACGACATCAGCCTGAAGTCCCGTGACCTCTACCGCGCGGAGATCGAGGCCAAGAGCAACGCCGTGGCGCAGATCGAAGAGCGCCTGAACGCGCTGAATACGCTCGGCGTTCCGCACACGCTCAACACCAACGACATCGCCTACCAGTTGCTTAGCCAGCTGGATGCGCTCCAGCACAACGCCGTGAGCAATTGGGGCCCCATCGTCCTCCGCGCTCCAATCAGCGGCATGGTGGGAATGATCTACCGCCAACAAGGCGAGAACGTCGTCGCTGGCGAGCCGCTCGTTTCGATCAACGGCAACTGGTCAGACCGCATCGTGGCCTACATGCGTCAGCCGTACTACGTCGACCCGATGGTCGGCATGTCCGTGCATGTGACCACGCGCGAGCGCAAGGCCAAGAAGTTCTGGTCCGAAATCACCCAGGTCGGCGCACAGGTGGAAACCATCACCAATACGCTCGGCTTTGTACGGACCGGCTACATGGTGGACGTCGGTCTGCCCATCGTCATCGACATCCCGAAGGGCACGCAGATTCGCCCGGGCGAAACCGTGGACATCGTCTTCCGCGCCAAGGCATCCGATCGCCCCGCACTCACTCCCGTCAATCAACCCGCCACCGCGCCCGCCGCACCGGCTGCTTCCGTGAAAGAACACGCGGCTCGCGCACTCATGGAGTAACACGCCTATGAAACAAGTCATCCTCTCCCTCTCGATGTTCCTCGCGGTCGGCACTGCCGCCATCTACGTGTCGCAGCCGGGCGCCAACGGCGAGACCTGCTACACCGGCATGTGCGACGCCTCCGCCGTCGTCTCGCTGAACGAGGAGTACTTCGCCGTCGCCGACGACGAGCAGAGCGTCATCCGCGTCTATTCGCGTCATCAAGGCGGAGCGCCGGCACACCTGCTGAACGTCGCGCCGTTCCTCGGTCTCCCGCGCAAGGCGGCGGAAGTGGACATCGAAGGTGCGGCACGACTCGGCCAGCATGTCTTCTGGATCTCCTCCCACGGCTGCAACGCCGCGGGCAAGGAACAGCCCAGCCGCCGCCGCTTCTTCGCCACGACCGGGAGCGTCACCAACGGCCGGATCGATTTCCAGCCGGTCGGGCGTCCCTACTCCGCCCTCCTGCAGGATCTCGCGAGCGATCCGCGCCTCGCGCAATTCGATCTCGCCGCCGCGGCCCGGCGTGTGCCGAAGTCCCCGGACGCGCTCAACATCGAAGGGCTTTGCGCCACGCCGGACGGGAATCTGCTGATCGGCTTCCGTAATCCCATCCCGCAAGGCAAGGCGCTCCTCGTTCCGTTGCTCAATCCGGTCGCGCTGATCAGCGGAACCGACCGCGCGAAGTTCGGCGAGCCGGTGCTGCTCGATCTCGATGGACTCGGCATCCGCAGCATTTCGTTCCGGAACGATCGCTACTGGATCGTCGCCGGTTCCTACGACGGCGGCGGTCGTTCACGACTCTACGAATGGTTCGGCGGCGAAGACATGCCGCGCCCGATGGCGGTGCCTGAGTTTGCCGAACTGAATCCAGAAGCCATCACTTTCTTCGAAGACGCGGACGGCACCCATCTCTGGGCCGGCAGCGATGACGGGACACGCAAGATTAACGGCGTCGACTGCAAGCGGCTCAAAGATCCGCGCCAGAAGCAATTCCGCGCCGTCACGGTTCCACTTTGATTTTCAGTCAACCAGACAGCAGCAGATGAAGCTTGGCCTGTCCTCACCCACTCAAGCCAATGAACAAACCCAACATCACCGACATTCCGCGACAGCGCATCGTCCTCCATTTCGTTTCCAGCGAGACGGCCTGCATTCCAATCCATTCCAAATCCGGAGAACACGGACGGGACAACGCCTTGGCGTCTGGTCCACCGCGGCGGGCGAGAGCATTCCTGGGTGAACCGGCCCCGTTTGGCCGTGAATGCTGCGTTCGCGGTTCCGTCCGTGTTCCCCGGATTTCGATCGGCTCTTTGCGACCGCTGCGCACGCCACTTTTCGCTTTGGCGTTTGCAATCTGCAGCCTTGTCAGCTCCGCGCGCGCTGAAACCGCCACGACTCCCAACGTCCAGAAGCTCACCCTGCGCGACGCCACGCAAGCTGCGCTGCTGAACAACCGCATGTTGCAGATCGAGCGCATCAATCCCGAAGTGGCGCGCATGGATATCAAAGCCGCCTACGGTTACTACGATCCGCTGCTCGTCTTGCAGGGTCGTCGCGAGAACGTGAGCGATTCCGGCGCATTTGATCCGGCCAACCCCGCTGTCGATTCGGGTTTCGAGTCCGAGTCTGACGTCGCCAACCTGGGCTTGACCGGGTTCCTTCCCTCCGGCCTCACCTACAACCTCGGCGGCACCTACGGTCACAGCCGCGGCTCGCGAAACTTTCTGAACTTCGATTCGTTTCGCGTCAACGCGAGCATCTACCTGCAGCAACCGTTGCTGAAGAATTCTTGGATTGATCTCCCGCGCCTCACCATTCGCGTGAACAAGCGCAATCTACAAATCTCAGAACACGGCGTTCACTTCGTGGCGATGAGCGTCCTGAACCTCGTTCACCAAGGTTACTACGATCTCGCCGCCGCCTCGGAAAACCTCCAGGTGCAGCACGAACTGTTGTCCATGCGCCAGCAGTTCCTGAACGGCATCCAGAAGCAGATCGAGTTCGGCAAGATGACCATCCTGGAACAACGCGTCGCCGAATCGCAGCTCGCGAAGGTGCGCACGGATCTCATTGCCTCCAGCAACGCCGTGGCGCTCGCCGCGAACCAGCTTCGCAACGTCATGGGCGTCACCGCGACGAACTGGACCGAGGACTGGATCACCCCCGGCGATAACTTGATGGTCGTAAGCCAGACATTCGACCGCACGGAAAGTTCGCAACGCGGTCTGAGCCTGCGCCCTGACCTCAACCAGATAACGAAGAGCCTCGAAAACGCGGAACTCGCGCGGCGGTTTCATCGCAACCAGCTTTTTCCTTCGCTCGACGTCATCGGCTCTTACGGCCGGCGCGGTGCGAGTTCGGTGCAGGCCTTCCCGCCTGACGAGCCCACTGCTTCGCGTGGCGATGCCTTCGATCAGATCGCCCGAGGCGAAGCGCCCAGCGACATGATTGGCCTCATCTTCTCCGTCCCGCTCACCCGCACGGCGGAGCGTGCGAATTATCGCGCGAGCAAGGAGCTGAAGAAACAGGCCGAGCTGCTGGTAAAGCAGAAGGAGGAAATCATCCTGCGCGAAGTCTCCGACGCGATTCACAACGCGCGCTACAGCCTTGACCGTTATCGCGCCGCACGCGAATCGACCGACTTCGCCCGCAACGCGCTAAAGGCGGAGGAGGACAAGTTGGCCGGAGGCAAGAGCGACATCAACTTCGTGCTTCAGTTCCAGCAGGATCTCGCCGCCGCGCAGGCCGTCGAGATCACCGCGAAGCACGATTACCTGAAGGCCGTCGCGCAGCTCTACTTCGCCGAGGGAAGCATCCTCGAGCGGAACAACATTCACGTAGAGTTCAAATAGGCGTCGCATATGAGAACCATCGCCGTCGCCCTCGCGCTGTTCTTCGTCCAGTTGTCCGCACCAGCGCAGACGAATGTCGCTGAAGGCGTCGTCCAGGTCGGGAACATCACCCACTTCGCGATCTCGGAGGGTTCCGGCCTCGCCGCCAGTAGCCGTTACACCAACGTGGTCTGGACGCACAACGACGGCGGCTACCAATTCCTCTTCGCGGTCAATCGCGCCGGTGATTACCTCGGCGCATTTCAGGTCACCGGCGCGAACTTGATCGACTGGGAGGCCATCGCTTCCGACGGTAACGGGAACCTCTACCTCGCGGACATCGGCGCGAACGGCATCGAACGCACCCACATTGCCGTCCATCGCGTGCGCGAGCCGAATCCCGCCGACCGTTATGGCAACGCCGAAGTGAACAAGACCTGGTATCTCCGCTTCCCCGACGAACGCGAGGACTGCGAAGCGTTCTTCGTCTTGAACGACTTCGGTTATCTCATCACCAAGCCGCGCACCAACGATCAGGTCACAATGTTCCGCTACCCGCTGACGAGCGGTGGACGCTCCGTGTTGCTCGAAGAAGTGGCCAGGATCTCCGTCACCGCCGCCGTGACCGATGCTGGACTCTCGGCCGACCAACAACGCCTCGGAATCGTGACCACCGAGGGCGTTTACCTCTATTTCATCAAAGGAAACCCCGCGTCCATGCAGACGGCTGAACGTGAGTTCACCCGCTTCCCGAATGACTTCATGGAAGGTGGCACCTTCGTGGACGGCGGATTCCTCACCAGCGCTGAAACGCGCGAGCTGTGGTTGTTTACCAACGCCAACTTCGTCTGCACTTCTCCACCAAACTTCACCATCGTGCCCGCAGATCGTTCCGTGCAGCTCAGCAGCAACATCGAGCTTGAGGCGGAAGTGGATGGCTGCCCGAAGCCCGTCTTACAATGGACGTTCAACGGCGCGCCGCTCACCGACGGAACCAACGCCACGCTGTTGTTGCCCTCCATCACCGTGAACGACGCTGGCACCTACGTGCTCACTGCCTCGAACACCTTCGGAGTCATCACTACGAGTGTCACGTTGACCGTCCGCACCAAGCCGGATCTGCGCATCACCGAAGTCATGCCCAGCCCCGCCCTCGACGCCACGGTGCCCACGGCCGACTGGTGGGAGCTCACCAGCTTCGAGTCGCAACTTGTCGCACTTACCGGCTGGCGCTTCAATGACAGCAACGGCGGATTGTTCGATCCGTATGTCTTCACCGCCGGCCCAACCATCGCCCCCGGCGAAACCATCGTCTTCATCGAGAACCTGACCGCCGCCGAGTTCCGCAACTGGTGGGGTGAAACCAATCTGCCTGCCGGCCTGCAAATCTTCAGCTACTCCGGCAGCGGCCTCAGCTTCCGCATCACCGGCGACACGCTGTTCCTTTGGGACAACCTCAGCACCGATCCGAATGATGCCGTCTCGCGCGCCGACTTCGGCATCGCCGACACCGGCGTGACCTTCAACTACGATCCACTCACGCAACTCTTCGGCGCGAAGAGCGTGCTCGGCAGCAACGGCGTCCTCCGCGCCGCATCCAGCTCCGACATCGGTTCCCCCGGCCGCATCGCCGCGCCGCCGCCTGATCCGACACCTGGAACCAATACACCTCCCGCGCAACCAATCGCCGTGCCCACGCTCTCACGCGACAATATCCGCATCGAGTTCGACGTCACCGCCGGCTTCCGCTACACGCTCGAAGTCCGGGAGGATCTCAGCGCGGGAGAATGGACGGCCACCGGTGTTTCCCACCAAGCCACAGCCAACGAGAGAACGTTCCTCGAAGTCCCACGCACTCCCGCAACGCGCTTCTTCCGCCTCCGCGTGGAGTAATCAGAACCCCGCGGCTTGCTTTAGGCGCTCGAAGACCACCTTCTGTGTTTCCGGCGAGAAGTGGTTGTAGTCATCGAGCTCTTCGAACTTCAACACGTCCTTCGCGAGATGCAGTTCGTAAACCCGTTGCGCATCTTCCACGCAGGCGCGCACATCTGCGATTGTCGCCTGCGAATCGATCTTCGGCGCGAAGACAATCGCCTGCCGCGGCGCGATCATGCCGAGCACTTCATGGTAGTCGTAAGGAATGTGCGCCTCGTGACCGGCAAACGCGCCGAGCTTCGGCATCAACGGCAGCCACGCCGCCCAGCGCGCAATACCGCCGGTGCCTTTATCTGGCGTATCCGTGCGCATCGGCGTGAAGCCCGCGACGGACACCACGCCCGCGATCCGATCATCCAACGCACCCGCGTGCAGCGCCGTCATGCCGCCCGTCGCGTAGCCCAGCAACCAGATGCGACGCGAGTCGATGAAATCCACCGTCCGCATCGCCTCCACCGCCGCAAGCGTGTCTTCGACGTGCTTGCCGAGCAGCGACCACTCCGGGTAACGCTGGTAGAAGCTCTTCACCTCTTCGAGCCGCGCTCCATTGCCCAGCTGGTCGAAGGCGAACACCGCACAACCCATCCGCGCCAGCGCCAGATGTGGCGCGTCGCCACGGCGATAACCCGGCACGTAACCAGTCGGCACCGAGATTGGATGCAGCCAGATGACGACGGGCAGTTTAGTCGCCGCGCGGTCTGCGTTCGTCGGGAAGTAAAGGTCGCCAGCGACGTAATTGCCGAAGTTGATCGAGCGCTTCACGAGCCCATTTGGCGTTGTGCCACGACCCAGCAAAGTCGCGAGGTGCGGACGTTCCGCGCCGTAATCGCCCGGAGCGCTTTCCGCAAATGACGGTGCCTCACCCAGCGCCCAGAGGATGCGTTCGCGGATCGCCTCGCGCTTTTTCATCCAAACATCGGTGATCTTGATTTCACCACCGACGGCGTCCGTCATCAGTGGGCCCAGACCGTTCGTCGGAAAACTGAGCGGATCGATTGGTTCTTCGTGCAGCTTCTGCCAGTCGGCGTACGTCGGAAAAATGATGCAATCGGGCAAACCGAATTGCTTCCGGCCAAACACGCTGTCCAGCCAGTCCACGTACGCCTCGATGTCCTCCACACGAGTCTCGTGTCCGCCGGATCGATACCGCAGATTGAAGTCGCCAGCCTTGTTTTGCAGTGCGTAGGCGCGTTGCGCGGAACGATAAGTGTGTTCGATCGCCCAGATGCTTTCCACGTTGTCGTGGAGCGCGGAGGAGATCAGGCACGGTCGCGGCGCGATGCACGCGATGAGCCCGGATTGATCGATCGGCAGCTTGCTCTCGCGTCCCGCAAAGAATCGCAGCCGTGGGTGCAACCAGTCCGGAAACGCCCGCGTGATGTTCTCAATCCCTTCGCCAAACTGCGTCTCCGAAAACAAACGATAAGAACACGCGCCACCCGCGCCGGAGCTGCTGGAGATGACGGCGTTGACACGAACATCAAACGCCGCGCCGATGAGTGACGTCTTCCCGTTGCGCGAATGGCCCACGAGCGCGATCTGGTTCGTGTTCACCATCGGCAGCGTGTGCAGGTAATCGATGCAACGGCTCGCCGCCCACGCGCGACGCGTGAGCTTCGTCCAGTCGCTCGACGGCCAAACCGCGCGCCACGCATCAGTGTCGTCCCGGGAATCCGCGCCGGCGTAGACCACGCCAATGTAACCCCGGCTCACCGCCACAAGCGCCCAGCGTCGATGTGTGTCCTGCGTCATGAAAACCGGGAACGGCCCTTTGCCATTCGGCACGATCACCTCCAGATGCAGCTTCGCCGCGTGGGCCGGGCCAAACTCCAGCGTCACATTCTGCACCGTGGATCCCGCCTCCACTCGCTGATTGAACTCCGCGACGCGCGTGTTCCCGGGCGAAGCCGGCCAACTGCCCGTCAGGTAGAATTGAAACAGCGCCTGTAATTCCGCGCGACGTTTGAGCCAATCCTCGATCTTCACCTCGCGCCCGTTCGTGAACCGCAGCGGGTCGGGCAGGAAGGGAATCGTCGGCAGCGCGTTGAAGTTCGGCGGCATGGCACCCGACGCCACCAGCCATTTCTCCCACGGCTCGCTCTTGGGTAGGAGACGAAGCATCTCCTTCAACTGCGCCTTCTGCTCCTCGGTCGCCGGTGGCCGACCGGGCGCCGGCGCACCCATTAACGTCAACGTCCACAGCAAACATCCCAGGCTGGCGACCAAAGATTTCATGCGCGGCACGCTACTGCCATCCCGCCCACCGGCGCAACCGCTCACGCACAGAAAACAGCTGTCAACAGCACAGGCGGGCCACTACTCCAATAGTTGCATTGGCAGAATGCCCGGAAGACACAATACTTCCTCCGCGCCCGACCCCGGCGCCATTGTGACCGAACGCTCAACTGCCATTTCAGATTCCGAACCCGTCTTCCGCGCGCGGGGTTTAACCAAGACTTACGGCTCCGGCACCGCAGAGGTGCGCGCGCTGGCGGGCGTCGATCTCGAACTCTACGCTGGCGAACTCATCGTGCTGCTCGGGCCGTCCGGCAGCGGCAAGACCACGTTGCTGAATCAAATCGGGGGGCTCGATGTGCCGACGTCCGGCGAACTGTGGTATCGCGACCTGGATCTCACCCACGCCAACGAGGCTCAGCTCACGCGCTATCGGCGCGACAGCGTGGGGTTCATCTTCCAGTTCTACAACCTCATCCCCAGCCTCACCGCCCGGGAGAACGTCGCGCTCATCACTGAGATCGCCCGCGACCCGATGCCGCCCGAGCAGGCGCTCGAAATGGTCGGGCTCGCGCCGCGTCTCGATCACTTCCCTGCGCAGCTGTCCGGCGGTGAACAGCAACGCGTCGCCATCGCCCGCGCCATCGCCAAGCGCCCGGAAGTTCTCCTCTGCGACGAACCCACCGGCGCGCTCGACGTGAAGACCGGCATCGTCGTGCTGGAAGCGGTTGAGCGCGCGAACCGCGAACTCGGCACGCTCACCGTCATCATCACGCACAACGCCGTCATGGCCGGCATGGCCGATCGCGTGATCCATTTCTCCGACGGCAAGGTCCATCACATCCACCGCAACGAACGCCGCGTGGAGGTGTCGAGTTTGAACTGGTAACATGCTCGCCCACCTCGACCGCAAACTCCTCCGCGACCTGCGCCGCATGAAAGGCCAGGCCATCGCGGTGTCGCTCGTGATGGCGTGCGGGCTGGCGATGCTCATCATGTCGCGCAGCCTCATCCATTCGCTGGATAGCACGCGCGAGGAATACTACCGCGCCCATCGCTTCGCCGATGTCTTCGCGGGACTCAAGCGCGCCCCGCTGTCACTCGCGGAACGCATCCGCGAGATTCCCGGCGTCGCGGCCGTCGAGCCCGGCGTTTCCGTCCAGGTCACGCTCGACATCCCCGGCCTTGATGAACCCGCCACCGGCCTCGTCCGCTCTGTGCCGGATTTCCGCGAGACCGAGCTGAACCGCCTCTTCCTCCGCGCCGGCGAATGGCTCAAACCCGGTCGCCGCGGCGAAGTGCTCGTAGGCGAAGCCTTCGCGGAGGCGAACCATCTCAAGCCCGGCGACAACATCACGATGGTGATCAACGGTCGCCTCCAGAGGTCGCGCATCTCCGGCATCGTCCTCTCACCCGAATACATCTTTGAATCGCGCCCCGGGTCTGCGCTGCCCGACAACCGCACCTACGGCATCTTCTGGATGCCCTACGAGGAACTCGCGAACGCCTACGACCTCGACGGCGCGTTCAATTCCGCCGTGCTCTCGCTCGCGCCCGGAGCCAGTGAACGCAACATCATCGCGGAACTGGATCGCCTCCTCCTGCCCTACGGCGGACGCGGCGCACACGGGCGTTCGGATCACCCGTCGCACATCCGCGTCTCGGACGAAATCCGCGTGCTCACCATCCTTTCGTTCGGTTTCCCGCTCGTCTTCCTCAGCGTCGCCGCGTTCATGACGAACGCCGTGCTCTCGCGCCTGCTCGCCTTGCAGCGCGACCAGATCGCCATCCTCAAGGCGTTCGGCTTTGCGAATCGCGACATCGCGTTTCACTACCTCAAGTTCGCCTTCGCCTTCGTCATCGTCGGCACCATCGCCGGCGCGCTTGGCGGCATCGGGCTCGGCTCGCAGCTCGTCCAGATGTACAAGATGTTCTTCCGCTTCCCGGCTCTCGGCTTCGACCTCGATTACTCCGCGCTCGGCACGGCGCTGGTCGTAGCCGCGTTTGCCGCCACGCTCGGCGTGCTCAGCTCAGTGCGTCGCGCCGCGAAGCTCCCGCCCGCCGAAGCCATGCGACCGGAGCCGCCGGCGAACTACCGTCCGTCCCTCATCGAACGCACCGGCATCGCGCACTTTTTCTCGAACACCTTCCGCATCGCCGTCCGCAATCTCGAACGCAAGCCGATGCAGGTTTTCTTCACCGTCGCAGGTCTCGCACTCGCCACAGGCATTCTCATCATCCCGAATTGTTTCCGCGATAGCGTCGGGCAGATCCTCGAATTCCAGTGGGACACCGTGCAACGCCAGGATGTGAGCATCGGCCTCGTGGAACCCGACAGCGAGTCAGCCAAGTTCCCGCTCCGCCAACTGCCCGGCGTGATGAGCATCGAGCCGTTCCGCTACGCGTTCGCGCGAATTCACTTCGGCCAGCGTCGCCGCCAGCTCGCCATCCAGGGCGTGGATCCGGACGGCGTCCACCAGCGTGTCATCGACGCGAACTACCACATCGTCGAAGTGCCGGCCGAAGGGATGGTTGTTTCCTCAAAGCTTGCCGAAGTGCTCGGCGCGAAGCTTGGTGATCAAGTCACCGTTGAGTTCCTCGAAGGCCGCCGCCGCAAAGTGAACGTGCCGCTCGTCGGCTTTAGCGAAGACTTCGCCGGACTCGTCGCGCACATGGATCGACGCGCGTTGAACCGGCTGCTCGGCGAAGGCGACATCATTACCGGCGCGAGCTTCCGCGTAGACAACGCGCACTGGCAGGAATTCTTGCACGAGCTCAAAGAGCAGCCGCGCGTGAGCTGGGTGGTCGTGAAGGAATCGCTCCGCGCGAACTTCCGCAAGACCACCGCAGCGAGCATCGGGCTCATTCAAACCATCTACCTCACGTTCGCGACCATCGTTGCCTTCGGTGTCGTCTACAACAACGCGCGCATCTCGCTCGCCGAACGCGGCCGCGAGCTCGCCACGCTGCGCGTCATCGGCTTCTCACAACGCGAAGTCGGCGCGGTCCTCGTCACCGAGCTCGTCATCCTCGCGCTCATCGCGGTTCCGCTGGGACTAGCCTTCGGGACGTTCCTCGCCACCGGCATTCTGCAGGCGGTGAACACGGAAACCATCCGGCTCCCGACCATTTTCACGCTGCGCAACTACACGTTCGCGGTGTCGGTGGTCGCCACGGCCTCGACGCTGTCCGCGTTCGTGGTGTTGCGAACCTTGAAGAACCTTGACCTTGTCAGCGCGTTGAAGGCGCCGGAGTAGGAATCAACATGGCTCAAACTTCATCGGGCGGGGGGGCGGGCCTGGGTGCCTGGGGGGGGGAGGAATCATTTGCTTTCACTGATCTTTCTCATGAACCCGACCACTCCTTCTCCGAAACGAACAAATGCCAATGGCCATCGTCCGCGCCACTGGCTGCCCTACCTCGGCGTGCTGCTGCTCGTCACACTCATTGTCGCCGGACTCTGGCCCAAGCCCGCGCCCGTCGAAACCGCGCGCGTCTCCACCGGCAAACTCCGCGCCACCGTGAACGAGGAAGGCAAGACGCGCATCCGCCAGCGTTACGTGGTCTCCGCACCCGTGGCCGGACAGGTCCGCCGCATTCCATTCAAGGCCGGCGCCGAGATCACCGCGACGCAGACCGTCGTTGCCGTGATTGACCCGATCAGTCCCGCGTTGCTCGACGCCCGCACGCGCACGCTCGCCGAAGCCAAGCGCGACAGCGCCGCCGCTCAACTCGAGCGCGCCAAGGCCCAGCAGAAATACGCCGCCAGCGAACTGCGCCGGAACGAAAAGCTCTATCAGGAGAAAACCGTGTCCACGCAGGAACTGGAGCAAATCCAGTGGCGCGAAACCTCCGCTGCCCGCGAACTCACCGCCGCCGAAGCCGCGTTGCGCCAGGCCGAAGCCGAACTGCTGGAGTTCTCGAACTCGACCGCGGCCACCCGCCCGCCGATCGAACTCCATTCACCGGTGACCGGTCGCGTGCTGAAAGTCTTCGAGGAAAGTTCGCGCGCCGTTGTCGTCGGCACCCCGCTGCTGGAGATCGGCGACCCGAACGATCTCGAAGTCATCATCGAAGCCCTCTCGCGCGACGGCGCGATGATCAAGCCCGGCACGCCCGTCGAGCTGGAACAATGGGGCGGACCGGAACCGTTGCAGGCCACCGTCCGCTTCGTCGAGCCTGCGGCGTTCACGAAAGTCTCTGCGCTCGGCGTCGAGGAACAGCGCGTCTATGTCGTCGCGGATTTGCTCACGCCCGTCGCCCAGCGCGGCAGTCTCGGCGACAACTTCCGCGTCGAGGCGCGCATCATCACCTGGCAAAAGGAGCAGGCGTTGAAGGTGCCGAACGGCGTGATCTTCCGACGCGGCGACCAGTGGAGCGCCTACGTCGTCGCCGGCGACCGCGCCGAACTGCGTTCAGTGAAAGTTGGCCGCGCCAGCACGACCGAGACGGAGATTCTCGAAGGCCTGAAGGAAGGCGACGAAGTGATCCTCTACCCCGGTGATCGCATCAAGGACGGCCTGCGCATCAGCGTGGTGAAGATGTAAGTGTAATCAAACAATACGAAAAGCCGGCGGAATATTGAGCAAATCGAAATCATGAATCTTCCCAAATCGGCCAAGAGACTGGGTTCCTTGGGGACCCTTTTGACTATCCTTTTGCTCTGTGGAGTTGGCTGCACCCGGAGAGGCGAGTATGCCGTTGAGAACCAGACCTCAGCAGACTTGATGGAAGTTTCCGTTTTCATCGGCGGACATCGGATTCAGCACGGCATTCTTGACTCCATCGAATCACAAGAGCTTCTCAGGTCCAATCCGGGTTCTGGAGATTTGCCCTGAGTTTTTTGGGCAAGTAAGGGCGTAAAAATGGTGACGAACCGGACAACCATTTCCAGCGACGCCCTCCGAAAAGAAAGAAACGTATATTTTTCGATTACCGACACCGGCTTGGTAACCCGCATCGTCCAGCAGTAGGAACTGTAAGTCGGGTAAACCGGTTTCCCGGCAGCCAGAACCACCTGTCATTACCTCGACCTACTGAGCGCCGTTGTCCCGGCGATACGCCTCCGCAAGCAGCGTCACCGGATGCGCGACGCGCAGCGGCAGGCCTTCCTTCTTCGCGCCATTCACGATCTGCAACAGGCAGCCCGGATTACCCGTCGCCACCACTTCGCACTTCGTCGTGCGAATGTGCTTCATCTTGCGCTCCAGAAGCTCGCCCGCCATTTCCGGCTGCGTGATGTTGTAGATACCCGCGCTGCCGCAGCACCAGTTCGACTCGAAGAGCTCGACGAGCTTCACGCCTGGAATCGCCTTCAGCATCTGCCGCGGCTGATTCACGATCTTCTGACCGTGACACAGGTGACAGCTCTCGTGATACGTCACAACCTGTTCCGCCGCGCCGTTGGACGCCGGCGCCTTGATTCCAATCTGCGCAAGCCACTCGTGAATGTCCTTCACCTTGCGGTCCCACTCATGAGCACGCGCCTCGTAGGCAGCGTCGCCTTCCAGCAGCTTCGCGTAGTGTTTCAAGTGAGAGCCGCAGCCGCCGGCGTTGGTGATGATCGCGTCGAACTGCTCAGGCGGAAACTGGTCGATGTTCCTCCGCGCGAGACGCTGCGCGAGTTCCCATTCACCGTTGTGCGCGTGGAGCGAGCCGCAGCAACTCTGGTCGGCCGGAGTAATCACTTCGCAGTCGTTCTGGGCTAGAACGTCCACGGTGTCGCGATTCACATCGCTGAAGATCAAATCCTGCGCGCAGCCAATCAGCATCGCCACGCGATACTTCTTGATGCCAGCGGGCGGCGTGACCGGAGCGATGAGGTCGGCCGAGAACTTGTCCTGCACCGTCGGCGTCATCGCCTCCATCTCACGCAGGCGTTTCGGCATCAGCTTCATGACCCCGGACCGCCGGACGATCGTCTGCAAGCCAAGCTGCTGATACAGCCGCAGCACGTGCCCGACGAGTTGCAGGCGGTTCAAGTCCATGAACAGCCAGCGCAAGGTGAAACCGCGAATCGCATCCCGTTTCGGCGAATCGAGCACGCCGCTTTGTTCAGCCTCTGCCTGCGCGTGCTCGAACAGCTCGGCGTAGTTCACGCCCGCCGGACAAGCCGTCATGCAAGCGAGACAGCCGAGGCAGAAGTACATTTCGTCCGCGAAGGTCTTTGTCGCCTCCAGCTTGCCATCGGCAATGGAACGCATCAGCGCGATGCGACCGCGCGGGCTGTTGCGTTCCACCTTGGTGGCGTCGTAGGTCGGGCAGGTCGGCAGGCAGAGCCCGCAGTGCATGCATTGCTGCACCACGGAGTAATCGAGATTCTTGAGATGCGAAGTCGTCGCGTTCATCACGTCAATGGAGCGAGAGATAACCACGCGGCGCGATCATTGCGAAGGAATTTCCAAACCAGCCGTCGCGTTGCCGCTACCCACGCGCCAGCTTCTTCGCCAGCCGCAGCGCCGCAATCATGCTGGAAGGATTCGCAATGCCTCGGCCTGCGATGTCGTATGCCGTGCCGTGATCCGGCGACGTACGCACGAAAGGCAGGCCCAGCGTCCAGTTCACACCCGTGTCGAAGCCAATCATCTTCAGCGGCACCAAACCTTGGTCGTGATACATCGCCACCACCGCATCGTAGTCGCCACGGAACGCGTAGTGAAACAACGTGTCCGCCGCGAGCGGCCCGACGACATCGATCCCCCAGCTTCGCATCGCCTCCACGGCCGGCACGATCATCGTGATCTCCTCATCGCCGATCTTGCCGCCCTCGCCGGCGTGCGGATTCAACCCGCATACTGCCACGCGCGCCCGCGGCAACCCGAGATCCCGACACGCCTTCGCCGCCAGCTCGATCACGAGTTCAATTTTCTCCCGCTTGAGCGAAGACGCGACTCGCGCAATCGGGACATGAATTGTCGCCAGCGCCACGCGCAACCAGCGCTGCCGATCATCGCAACCCAGCAACATCATCGCCGTGCGGTCTGTGCCGGCAATCGCGGAGAGCAGCTCCGTCTGACCGACGAAATCGTTCTCACCTGATTTGATGATCGACTCCTTGTTCACCGGCGCCGTGACCAACGCCGCGGCTTCACCGCGAAGACAAAGCTCCGCGCCATGCTTAAGCCATGCGATGGCAGCCCGCGCCGCCTCTGGCGAATGCGGAGTGCAAAGTGTGGAATGGGGAACCTCGGGGGGCAGCGGGTTGAAGACCGTGATGCGATCCGTCGGCTTCGCTTCCGCCGATGAATGGATATCCAATCCCAAGCCCAGCTGTTCGTTCAGCGAACGAACCAGCGACTCATCGCCGACGAACAGATAACGCGATTCATCCACCGACAGCTCGGCCGCCACCGCTTTGAGCGCCACTTCCGGCCCGATTCCGCCCGCGTCACCGAGGGCGATGGCGATGGGACGGTTTCGGGAACCGGCGGCACTCATGGATTCGCAGCGTCGATGGCGGCAAGCTTGATCTCGGCCTCTTCCCACGCGGTGGTGGTCTTGGCCAGCTCATCCTGCACTTCCACCAGCTCGCGGTTCACCACCACGGCCCGGCCCGGGCTGTCGTAGGTTTCCTGCTTCTCCAGCTCGGCGGTGAGCTCGGCCTGGCGCTGCTCAAGTTCCTGGATTTTCTTCTCCAGCTGATACACGAGCTGCTGCTGGCCCTTGCGCTTGCCGGAGCGCGCCTGGCGCTGCTCGGCCTCGAGACGCTTCTGTTCCTTGCGGTCCACGTTCGATTTCGCCTGCACGACGACTTTCGCCTCGGCCTTGGCCCCGGCGGTCAACGCTTCGCGGGCGGAGACGGCCTTGGTCTTGTCGAGGTAGTACTGGTAGTCACCCGCGTAAGGCGTGAGCACGCCGGCGTTGATGTGGATGACGTGCTTGGCCAGCGCGCGGATGAAGTAAACGTCGTGGCTGATGAAGATGAGCGTACCCTCGAACTGACCGAGCGCATAGATCAGCGCGTCGATGCTGTTCATGTCGAGGTGCGTCGTCGGCTCGTCCATGAGCAGGAGGTTCGGCGGATCAAGCAGCAGTTTCACCAGCGCGAGACGGCTCTTCTCACCGCCGCTGAGCACGCTGACTTTCTTGAACACATCGTCGCCACGAAACAGGAAGCTGCCGAGCAAGGTCCGCACGGATTGCTCAGTGACGCGCTGCGGCGTGTCGAGCGCTTCATCCAGCACGCTGCGCGAGGGATCGAGCATCTCGACGCGATACTGCGAGTAGTAACCGGATTTGACGTTGTGCCCGAGCTCGCGAGTGCCGGCCTGCGGCTTGATCGCGTCGCCGAGAATCTTCAGCAAGGTGGATTTGCCCGCGCCGTTCGGCCCGACGAGCACGATGCGCTCGCCGCGTTCGGCTTCGAAGTCGAGCCCGCGATAGACGACGTTCTGACCGTAGGCCTGATGAATGCCTTCCAGCCGGATGACGCGCTGGCCGCTGCGCTGCGGCTGCGGAAACGAGAAGCTGACCTTCGCGTTGTCGTCGATGGGCGCTTCGATCTTGTCCATGCGCTCCACCGCCTTGAGCTTGCTCTGCGCCTGCGCGGCCTTCGAGGCTTTCGCGCGGAAGCGGTTCACGAAATCCATCATGTGCGCGATCTCGCGCTGCTGGTTCTTGTAGGCCGAGAGGAGCTGGGCTTCGCTGGCCTCGCGCTGAATGAGGAACTCGTCGTAATTGCCGCGATAACGCATGAGCTTGCTCTGGCGAATCTCGACAATGCTGTCGACCAGGCTGTTGAGGAACTCGCGATCATGCGAGATGACGAGGATGGCACCGGGATAGCCCTGCAAGTAACCCTGGAACCAGATCAGCGCGTCGAGATCGAGATGGTTCGTCGGTTCGTCGAGCATCAGGAGATCGGGCTCCTGCGTGAGCAATCGCGCCAGGTGCGCACGCATCACCCAGCCGCCGCTCATCTCGCGCGCCGGCCGATCGAAGTCCTTTTCGCGAAAGCTCAGGCCGGCGAGGATCTGCTTGGCCTTGGCCTCAATGCGGTAGCCATCCAGCTCGTTGTAGCGGTCGTGGATGTTGTCGTGGATGTCCTCGGAATGCTGGGCTTCGATTGGATGGTCCAGTTCCCACGCCTTGATGACCCGGCGAAGCTTCACGAACTCCGGCGAGATGGCGGTGGCCAGCTCGATGACTGTTTCGTCGGCGATGGGCGCGCTCTCCTGCGGCAGGTAGCCGATCTTGACGTTGCGCTCGGTCATGACTTCGCCGGCATCGGGCGAGCCTTCGCCGAGCATCATGGAAAAGAGCGTGGTCTTGCCCGCGCCATTCGGACCGACGAGGCCGATGCGGTCCTCGCGATTGATTTGCAGCGTTACGTCCGCGAACAAAGTGCGGCCGCCGTATGCCTTCGTGATGCCAGAAAGAGTCAACATGCGACGCGCAGTCTACCAAGGTCCGGCTCGGCAGAACAAGAACGCAGGCAACAGTTCGTGAACACAGCCATTCAAGGCCGGCTGCCATCGTCGGATTTCCCGTACTTTCCTTCGGCACGAATTCCACCACGTCCGCCCGCACCGTCACCCGCGGCACGGAGAACAAGATGTAGAAAGAGCTCGACCGTTCCGCCATTACGTTTGCGAGGGTTTGCGGACGTCCCGCCTGCATTTCCGCCGAGATGTACAATCGGTCCATCGCCGTCCCCAGGCGCGCGGGAGCCATCGTCAAGACTCCGAACAACGACCATCCCCTGGCCTGACCGACAGCATTCGTCTTCACCGTCACGAAATTCGCCCGTTCGAGGCGAATCGCAGTACCGCTGTGAAAATCTGAATTCGCCGGGCCGTTCAGCAACGACGTCGCCGTCGGCAACAACGGCGCCGCAGCGCAACCGCCCAACAGCATCGCCAACACCAGTAATGCCAGTCTCGTCCACATACCAGCACCCTGCATTAACTAGACGCTTCGGGCCAGTTGGAATTACCTTCAGGCGCGGGGGTGCGACCGTCTCATTGTCTTCAACGGCCCTCCCTCCCTCTCATTGGTGCTCTCGGAAAAACGTTTCTCCCGGATTAACAAACACAGCACGGTCAGGGACTATCTGAATCTGAACCGGTCGAAAGGATGACGAGGCCGGGGCTAGGCATAAGCGATGTTGGTTTGTAGCGCGGCGACCTGGGACGGAGAGATTCCATTCGGGATGCGAGTTGATGGCTGTAGGCTTGGAAATCTTTGGTTTCTGCATCGTCTCCAAGAATCTCTCCCATGTCGGTGATGCAGTTAGCGGCGAGTTCCTTGAGGCGTTGCAGTTTGGTGTCGGTGGAGAGGGTGTCGTCGAGACGAATCTTGTCCGCAGCCTCTCCGGCTGCGGACTGGATGCGGTACAGGTCGGATTTCATCTCGAATTCCAAACGCTTGCCGAACCGTGATCCAGCAATTGCGATGAAAGTTGTATCACGGATCATTTGGTAGATCTTGAACCGTTCTTCGCCAATGCTGATGCGAACCTTCTCGTCGAATTCCTTCCACGCGGTATCGAAGGTGGATGGGTTCTCGGCGATGCGTTTCTCGAATTCCTGCCGGTGCCTGAAAATGGCGCGATGCTCCTCGTCGGAGAGCTTCATAGCAAAGGTGACGGACTTGACGCCTTGTCCAAGGAAGGAGTCGCGCAAATCGTATTCGAACTTCTCCTCGGGTGTGAGGATCTGGTTGAGGCGCTGATCGAGTTCGCGTAAAAGCTCATTCAATTCCCGAATGCCGACGGCATCTTGCGTGCCGGGAGTGACGCGGCGCTTGTGTTCCGCAGCGTTGTCGCTTTCGGCCTGTTTCACGGCTTCGCGTTTGTTCTCGGGCAGGTATTCGTATTCGCGGGGTGGGATCTTGGGCAAATGATCTGGAATAGCGACTACGGCAGGCCCTACAGGTAGAAGGCTGTATGTCGACGCAGGGGAGGGCGTGGCCTCGATTGAGGTCGGCTTGGGCTCATCCGTAATCTTGTTGCGAAGAAGCATGAAGGCCGTCACTGCCAGTGCGACTCCGATTCCTAAAATCAATCTCCTTTTCATAGTTGCTTTGAAGTATTGACCGTAATGATAATTTCTCGTTCAAAGCTGGCTCACCCCAGCTTGAGAACCATTTTCCACTGCAAAACCGCCTCCACGCAGAAAAACCAGATTGCAGATCCCACCCTCCTCGCACATACAATCCCGGCCATGCTGGCCAAGGTTTGTTCCGCTGCCGTCACTGGCATCGAAGCGTTTGCAGTCGAGGTTGAGGTGAATTCGGGGTGGGGTGATTCCATCATCGTGATTGTCGGGCTGCCCGATGCCGCGGTGCGCGAATCGCGCGATCGCGTGAGCACTGCGCTGTCGAATTCCGGCTACAAATTCCCGATGGGCAAGACCACCATCAACCTCGCGCCCGCCGACGTGAAGAAGGAAGGCCCCAGCTTTGACCTGCACATCGCCGTCGGCATGCTCGCCGCCAGCGAACAGCTCGAAACCGATCAGCTCGACAACTTCGTCATGGTCGGCGAACTCGCGCTCACTGGCGCGGTGCGTCCGGTGAAAGGCGTACTCCCGATTGCCTTGCGCGCCCGCGCGGAGGGAAAGATCGGCGTGCTCGTGCCCGCGGAGAACGCGCCGGAAGCCGCCGTGGTCGATGGCCTGAAGGTCTTTCCCATTCGCAACCTCCGCGAGGCCGCGAGCTTCCTCGAAGGCGAAACCAAGCTCGCCGCCACCAAGGTGGATCTCGACGGTCTCTTCGCCCACCGCAGCGATGACGAAAACGATTTCGCCGACGTGAAGGGTCAGGAATCGGTGAAGCGCGCGCTCGAGATCGCCGCGGCTGGCGGCCACAATATTCTGCTCATCGGGCCGCCCGGCACCGGCAAATCGATGCTCGCGAAACGGCTCGCCACCATTCTCCCGCCGCTCACGCTCGAGGAGGCATTGGAGACGACGAAGATTCACAGCATCGTCGGTCTGCTCTCGTCCGGCCAGGCGCTCATTACGCAACGTCCGTTCCGCGCGCCGCATCACACCGCGAGCGACGCCGGATTGCTCGGCGGCAACATCAACCCGACGCCCGGCGAAATCTCGCTCGCGCACAATGGCGTGCTGTTCCTAGACGAATTGCCGGAGTTCAAGCGCAGCGTTCTGGAAACAATGCGCCAGCCGCTGGAGGAAGGCTACGTCACCATCTCGCGCGCCGCCGGCACGATGACCTTTCCCGCGCAGTTCATGCTCGTCGCCGCGATGAACCCAACGCCCGACGGCAAGATGCCGCACGAATCGAAATGTTCGCCGCGCGAGATTCAAAATTACCTCGGCCGCATCTCGGGTCCGTTGCTGGACCGCGTGGATCTGCACATCGAGGTGGCGCAGGTGAAGTTTCGTGAGATGGCCGCCGAGCGAACGGGCGAAAGCTCGGCGCAGATTCGCGAGCGCGTCATCGCCGCGCGCACCCGCCAGCAAAAGCGCTACGCCGGCAAAGCCCGCGTGACCTGCAACGCCCGCATGGGCACGAAGGAATTGAAGGCTCATTGTGCGCTCGATGAAGGCACGCTCGACCTGCTCAAGATGGCGATGACCGAGATGAATCTCAGCGCCCGCGCCTACGACCGCATTCTGAAGGTCGCACGCACCATCGCCGATCTCGCCGGGGCGGATGCGGTGAACTCCGAGCACGTGAGCGAGGCGATTCAGTATCGTTCGCTTGACCGCCAGATTTGGGGATAGAAACTCCCGCCATGAAATACTCCTACGAAGAGCTGGCGAAGATGATCGATCATTCGCTCCTGCATCCGACCATGACCGACCAGGAGCTGGAGGACGGCTGCAAGGTCGCCGCGAAATACGGCGTCGCGTCCGTCTGCATCAAACCCTACGCCGTGAAGCGTGCGGCGGAGCTGCTGAAGGGCACGGGCGTGTTCGTCGGCGCAGTCATCGGCTTTCCGCACGGCAATTCCACGACCGAATCGAAGCGCTACGAAACCGAGCTCGCCTGCAAGGACGGCGCCGTGGAGATCGACATGGTCATCAACATTGGCAAGGCGTTGGGTGGCGACTGGGATTTCGTGGAGCGCGACGTGAGAGCCGTCTGCGACGAGGCGCACCAGCACGGCGCGAAGGTGAAAGTCATTTTCGAGAACGATTACCTCACCAAGGGCGGCGCCGGCCTGAGCAGCGATGACTTCAAGAAGAAGCTCTGCCAGCTCTGCGAGCGAGCGGGCGCGGATTGGGTAAAGACTTCCAGCGGCTACGGGTTCGTGAAGCAAGCCGATGGCAGCTACAATTACAAGGGCGCGACCGAACACGATCTCGCCCTCATGCGCGCAAGCGTCTCCGCGAAGGTCCAGGTGAAAGCCGCCGGTGGCGTGCGTGATCTCGATGGCCTCATCAAAGTCCGCGATCTCGGCGGCTCCCGCTGCGGCGCGACCGCGACCGCCGCGATGCTGGACGAGTATCGTCGCCGTGAAGCCGCCGAGAAGGCCGGGCAGAAGATCGAAGGCAAGTCAGCGAACATCGGCACGGGCGGTTACTGAGACCTCGCAGCGTTCGCAGCGTGAACTTAGCCTCTCGAACCAAACGCGGCTTCACGCTGATCGAACTCCTGGTCGTCATCGCCGTCATCGCAATTCTCGCTTCCCTGCTTCTTCCTGCGCTGGGCAAGGCGAAGCAGAAGGCGCGGCAATCCGTCTGTCTCTCGAACTTGAAACAAATCGGGTTCGCGTTTGCCCTGCATCTCGATGACAGCAACGATCGCTTTCCTGATCGCTGCGATCTGAAGTCCTTGCTCGGTTATTGCTTTTGGTCCGACTGGCCGCCCTCCGATCCCCGCGCCGGCTGGGCCGCCGTGGTTTTGAGCAACCATCTCGGCAACGACACCGTCTGGATGTGTCCCGCCGTCGCCGCTTCGCCTCTGCGGGAAGCGCCGCAAGTCACCCAGCTTTCCCGTCCCGGCCTGAACGATTCGGCGACCAGCTACTGGCTCTGGCGCTTTGATCGTGAGACGTCACCCGTGCCGCTCGACAACTTCTGGGGCAAGACGCCGGAATCCGCGTTGACGGATCTTCGCACTGCGAACAATCCCACCGTCGGCCAGCCCTCCTCGTTCTCGGACGTCGAACTTGTCGTCGACGTTTACTTCCCGAACACCATCCCCTCCGTGTCTCCCGCGCTTTCGGGACGCGCCGCGCACGCCAGCGGTCGCAACCGCCTGATGCTCGATTTCAGCGCAGGGTGGTTCCGGGACAGTCATTGACGCCGGCAGGGAAACCCCAATTTGGGGGGGGGCGGCCGGGGGGGGGGGGGGGGGGGGGGGGGGGGGGGGCCACCCGAAAAAAAAAGCGGGGGGGGGGGGGGGGGGGGGGGGGGGGGGGGGGGGGGTCGTCGCCCGCCCCCGTCGGCGCACTCCGCAATAACCGCCCCCGCCCAGGCACGGTTTGCGCGGCCCGGGGGGCGGGGCCCCCCGGCGTCCGGCGCCCCCGATCTGCGGGCGGACTCATCCGCTCACCGGCTGAGAAGCGCTTCCAGACAAATCCGCAATGTCCCACCTCGCTCTCCTCCTGCTCCCTCTAGTTCCACTCGTCGCCAGCGCCGCCGATTCAAACTGGAGCACCTACCTTGGCGACAAGGCCAGCAGCCATTACTCGACGCTCAAACAGATCACGCCGCGCAATGTCGCGAAGCTCGAGGTGGCGTGGACGTATCGCGCCGGCGGCATGGACACGAACAATCGTTCGCAGATTCAGTGCAACCCGCTGGTCATCGACGGCGTGCTCTACGGCACCACGCCCGACCTCCAGCTCTTCGCGCTGAACGCCGCGACAGGCGCCGAGCTGTGGCGCTTCAATCCCACCTCGGTAAAAGGCATCACCAAGGCCGGCGTGAATCGCGGGCTCGTCTACTGGGCCGACGGCGCGGACCGCCGCATTCTCTTCGGTTGCGATCATTTCCTTCACGCGATCAATGCGAGCAATGGCCAGCGCGTCGCGTCCTTCGGCGACGGCGGCACCATCGACCTGAAGAAGGATCTCGGTCGTGATGTCTCGTCGCTCTCGCTGCAGTCCTCCACGCCCGGCGTGCTCTACGGCGATCTCCTGATCATGGGCATGCGACTCGGCGAAGGGCCGGCTCCCGTCGCGCCCGGCCACATCCGAGCGTTCAACGTCCGCACCGGCAAGCTCGCCTGGCGGTTCCACACGATTCCCCAACCCGGCGAGTTCGGCTACGACACCTGGCCACCGAACGCGTATCAATACACCGGCGCGGCGAACGTCTGGACCGGCTTCGCCGTCGATGAGAAACGTGGCATCGTCTTCTGTCCGACCGGTTCCGCGGCGTTCGATTTCTGGGGCGGCAATCGCATCGGCCAAAACCTCTTCGCGAACTGTCTCATCGCGCTCGATGCGAAGACCGGGAAACGTCTCTGGCATCAGCAGCTCGTGCGGCACGATCTTTGGGACCGCGATCTGCCCGCGCCGCCGAATCTCCTCACGGTCACGCACGGCGGCAGACGCATCGACGCGGTCGCGCAGGTGACGAAGTCCGGTCACGTCTTCGTCTTCCATCGCGAGACTGGCGAGCCGCTCTTCCCGGTTCGCGAAGTGCCGGTGCCAATGTCGGATCTCCAGGGCGAATCCGCATGGCCAACCCAGCCGATTCCGACGAAGCCCGCGCCGTTCTCGCGCCAGCTTTTCACCTACGACGACATCACGGACATCTCACCCGAGTCGCATCGTCACGTGCTCGAACGCTTCGCGAGGATTCGTCCGCACACGCCTTACCTTCCGCCGAGTCGCGAGGGTTCCATTGTGTTTCCCGGCTTCGACGGCGGCGCGGAATGGGGCGGCGCAGCAACGGATCCCGACGGCGTGCTCTACGTGAACGGCAACGAAATGCCGTGGGTGCTGACGATGGTGGAAACGAAACGCAAAGGCGCTGAACCATTGGCGTCCGGCGAGGCAATCTTCACGCAGATCTGCGCGGCGTGCCACGGAGTCGATCGTCAGGGCAACAAGGCGCAGAACGTGCCGTCACTCGTCGGCGTCGAACAACGACTGAAGAAACCGGACGTTCTCGCGTTGCTCAAAACCGGCAAGGGCGTGATGCCGTCGTTCGATTTCCTCACCGAGAATCAACGCCAGCTTGTCGTGGATTATTTGCTCGGCACCGCGCCCGCGACGCCGGCCAACGACGCGGGGCGAAAGGAAGAGCTCGGCGGCGTGGATGTGCTCGGGACGATTCCCTACACGATGACCGGCTACCATCGCTGGCTCGACACGAACGGTTACCCCGCCATCAAGCCGCCGTGGGGCACGCTGAACGCGATCGACCTGAACACCGGCGAGTATCGCTGGCGCGTGACGTTGGGTGAATGGCCCGAGCTGACGGCGAAGGGAGTCCCGCCAACCGGCACCGAGAACTACGGCGGCCCCGTCGTGACCGCCGGCGGACTCGTCTTCATCGCGGCGAGCCGCGACGAACATCTCCGTGCGTTCGACCGCAAGACCGGGAAGGAACTTTGGAAGGCGAAGCTGCCCGCAGCCGGTTACGCCACGCCGTCGACGTATGCCGTCAACGGTCGCCAATACGTCGTCATCGCATGTGGCGGCGGGAAGATTGGCACGAAGAGCGGCGATGCCTACGTGGCGTTTGCGCTGCCGAAGTAGGCGCTCGCCGTCTGGTTACGCCAGCAACGCCTGCACGACGTTGCCGTGCACATCGGTGAGACGGTAATCGCGGCCGCCGTGGCGGAAGGTGAGCTTCTCGTGATCCATGCCGAGCAAATGCAAAATGGTCGCGTGGAAGTCGTGAACGTGAACGCGGTTCTCCACCACCGTCGAGCCGATCTCATCCGTGCTGCCGTAGCTGGTGCCGGCATTCACGCCAGCTCCCGCCAGCCAGGATGAGAAACACGCGCTGTGATGGCCGCGCCCTTTATCGCCATCCACGCCAGGTGTGCGACCGAACTCCGTAGTCCAGACCACGAGCGTGTCTTCCAACATGCCGCGACGCTTGAGATCCTTGAGCAGGCCGGCGACCGGTTGATCCAGGTTCTTCGCGTGCTTGGCGTGCTCCGCCATGTCGCCATGCTGATCCCAGTTGTGACTGGAACTGCCGTCCACCAACTCGATGAAACGCACGCCGCGCTCCGCCAGGCGACGCGCGACAAGACACGGCCAGCCGAAGCTGTCGGTCTGGTCACGCTTCATGCCGTAGAGCGCGAAGGTTTCGTCACTTTCCTTCGAGAGATCGAAAACCTCGCGCGCCTCGGTCTGCATGTGGAAGGCGGTCTCGAAGGTGCGGATGCGCGCCGCAAGTTCGCTGTCGTGGCCGCGGGCGTTGAGATGTCGTTGGTTCAACGCGCCGGCGAGGCCGAGTTCGAGTTCCTGCACGGAGGATTGCTTCGTGCGTCGATCGAGATTCGCGATTGGTTCCTTGCCCGGCACCACGCGCACGCCTTGGTGATAAGCGGGCAGGAAGTCGTTGTTGAAAATCTGCGTGCCGGCGTAGGGCGATCCGGCGGAGATGGCGACGAAGGACGGCAGGTTCTGGTTCACCGTGCCGAGCCCGTAGCTGATCCACGAGCCGATGCTCGGCCGCGAGAAAAAGAACGAGCCGGTGTGAATCGCGAGCGTGGCCTGGTAATGCTCGTTGTCGTCGGACTTCATCGACTTGATCAGGCAGATGTCGTCCATGCACTCGCGCAGGTGCGGGAAGAGATCGCTGACCATCGTGCCGCACTTGCCGCCGGGCTTGAACTGCCAGCCCGGCTTGAGCAATCGGCGCTGCTGATTCGAAAGCCCGCCGCCGATGCCCATCGTCTTGCCGTCCGCCGCGAACAGCTTCGGCTTGTGGTCGAACGTGTCCATGTGCGACACGCCGCCATTGGAGAAGATGAAGATCACGCGCTTGGCCTTGGCCGGAAAATGCGACGGCTTCGGCGCGAGTGGATCGGACGCGGCGTCCTCGGCGAGCAGATTCGACACAAGCCCGGGCAACAGCAACGACGAGCCAACGAGCGAACGGATGACTTCGCGGCGCGAGTAGAGTGAGGAACGGAGGTTCATTGGAAAAGGTCAGTCGAGGTAAACAAACTCATTCAGTCGGAACAGCACGCGGACCATTGCCTGCCAGGATTCGGATTCGATCTTCTCTGACTGCGCGCCTGACTCGCGGAGTTTCGTCCGGGTGTCGTTCAGGAAGGCAAGTCCGCGGTCGAGTTCTTCGCGTTCAGCCGGCCGGCCTAGTGCGGTTTGGCAGGCAAACTTGAACCGGGCCTCGTCGGATTCCGCGGCAGCCACGACCCGCGCCGCGAACGCCTGCGACTGTTCGTGCACGAACTTGTCGTTGAGCAGGAAGAGTGCCTGTAGCGGCGTAGTGCTGGTGGTGCGAGCCGCCGTGCTGGTCGATGGGTCGGCACCATCGAAGATGGCGAGATACGGATGACGCTGGATGCGCTGAGTCATCAGGTAAACGCTGCGGCGCTTCGATTCGTAAACGGCCTTGAACGGGTTGTGCTGGGTAAACTTCCACTCGGTCTGCGGCGGGAAAGGATGTGGCTTGGGCGGCGACGTATCGAGGTTGCCGCCGAGGACGAGCAGCGTATCGCGGATGGATTCGGCGTCCAGCCGGCGCCGCGGGAAGGAACAGAGCAGATCGTTGTTCGCATCGCGGGCGATGGCGTCGTCGCTGCGCGTGCTCGCCAACTGATACGTCCGCGACCGCATGATGAGCCGGTGCATCGCCTTCATCGACCACCCGCTCTCGATGAACTGCGACGCGAGCCAGTCGAGCAGCTCGGGATGCGTCGGCGGTTTTCCCTGTTTGCCGAAGTCGTTCGGCGTGGGCACGAGTCCCTTGCCGAAATGGTATTGCCAGATGCGATTCGCCATCACGCGCGCCGCGAGTGGATTGTTGTAGTCCGCGATCCAGTCCGCGAGCTGACGACGGCCGCTGGAGGTTTCATTGGGTGGCAGAGATTGGGCGCCGAGCACGGTCAGGAAACGGCGTGGCACCACGTCGCCGGGCTTCGCCGGGGTCGCCTTTGATCTGGATGGCGGCGTTCCCAGCTCGCTTCGCCTCGGCGACAGCGTAGGCGAGCTCAAGAGGGCAGCCTTCTTCACGAACTCTTTCACGGCCTGTTCGGCTCCTTGATCTTGGCCTCGAGCGCCTTCTTGCCGTCGGCGGGATTTCCTTGAGCTGGTCCTTGAGCTTCTGCACCGCCTTTCCAGCCGACCCTTCTCGGCGTCGCACGGCTTCCGGGCGGCCTCAGCCTCGGCGAGCTTGCCGGTTTCCACGAGCGGCACGAGGTCGCGCTGCTTCTGCTCCAGCTCAATGCCGGGCCATGGGTAACGCGTGCTGTTGAAGATGCCGTAGAGCGCGTAGTAATCAGCGGTCGGGATGGGATCGAACTTGTGGTCGTGGCAGCGCGCGCAGTTGATGGTCAGGCCGAGGAAGGCTTTGCCGAGATTGTCGAGCGTGTCCTCGATGGTGAGGTGTTGCGGGTAGTCATCCACGCGCGAGCCGAAGCGCCGGGCGTTCGCGATGTAGCCGGTGGCGATGAGGCGGTCGTGGGATTCCTGCGTGGTCTTGCCCGGAAGCAAATCGCCGGCGAGCTGCTCGCGCACGAATTGATCGTAGGGCAAATCCCGATTGAACGCACTGATCACCCAGTCGCGGTAGCGGTGCATCTGCGGAATGGGAAAGTCCGAGTTATCGCCCGCCGTATCTGCGTAGCGCACCACATCGAGCCAGTGCCGGCCCCAGCGCTCGCCATAGCTCGGAGAAGCAAGCAGACGATCCACAACCTTCGCGAAGGCATCGCGGGATTTGTCCTTCAAGAACGCTTCGATCTCCTCCGGCGTCGGGGGCAGACCGGTCAGATCGAACGTCGCGCGCCGAATGAGCACGCGCTTCTCAGCATCCGGCGCCGGTTTGAGATTCTCCTTCTCTAGCCGGGCGAGGATGAAGCGATCGAGATCATTCTTGGCCCATCGCTTCTGCTTCACCCCGGGAACTGGAGGCGCCTTCAGGGGACGAAACGACCACCACTCACGCGCCTTGTTCCAGTCGATGGCCGACTTCGCCTGCGCGACGGCGACGGTGTCTTCGATTCGCGGATCCGGCGCGCCCATCTTCACCCACGTCTCGAAATCGGCGATGACATGGTCCGGGAGCTTCTGCTTCGGCATCACCAAAGCCGGATCGGCGTGGCGCATCGCTTGAATCAAGAGGCTGGCCTCTGGATCGCCCGGTGTAATAGCCGCACCAGTGTCGCCGCCCTTCATCACCCCCGCGCGCGAGTCGAGCACCAGGCCACCCTTGATCTTCTTCGCGCCTGAGCTGTGGCATTCGTAGCAATGCTCGACCAGCACCGGGCGAATCTTGCGCTCGAAGAACTCCATGTGCTCCGGCGTGAGCGTGGTGACGAACTGCGGTTTCGCCAGCTCGGGAATCGCGCCATCGCCCGCCCACAATTCGATGCCGGAAAAATTCGCCGCACCATGACCGGGCGCGCGGGCTGAGACTTTGATCTTCCCTTCGCGGCTCTCGCACTTCCAAGGACCGAGCTTTCGCCACGAACCCGCCGTGCCGCTGTTGAACTTCTCGAATACCACATGATCGTTCACGAGCAGATCGAATTGCTCGTTGATCGTGTCTTCCCACACGTAGAGGAACACCTGATGCGCGCCTTCGCCCAAACCGGTGAGCTCCACGCTCACCTTGTCGCCCCACACGCTGCTGCGAATCATCTGCGCCCGCTTCGGGTCGGTCGCGGGTTTGAGCGCGACCGCCTGGTTCTCGAACCGCTTGCCGCTGATGGTGACATTGGTCGCGTCCGTCCCGTCCCATGCGCGCCCGTCGACCACAAGCGCCGGACCATTGAGATTGATGGCGCGGACGAAGACCAGCCTCCGCTGACACGAGATGATCCGACAGCGACAGGCAGGCCAGGGCAATGAGCCAACTGGCCACAGCGGTATTATTTCTGACCATAGGCGAAGGCTATTTGATGACAGCCCGCCGCTTCGAATTCAATGGTTCACCTCGTCAATTCGCCGCTCGAAGTGATTACCAGCGCTCTCGGTCGCCGAGATAAACCCCCAGACGACCGCCAGCCTCACTTTGCCTTTGCAAGGCTCTCCATGTAGTCGAGCAAAGACGCCAGTTCCTGGACCGTCAGCCCGGCGGCGAGCCCTTCTGGCATCAACG
The DNA here is from genome assembly GCA_016713365.1 of Verrucomicrobiota bacterium. Classification (GTDB taxonomy): domain Bacteria; phylum Verrucomicrobiota; class Verrucomicrobiia; order Limisphaerales; family JADJPG01; genus JADJPG01. The sequence continues at coordinate 79,059 of JADJPG010000001.1, forward strand.
AACGCTCCTGCTTCTCGCGCTTCACAATCTGCGTCACCGGGATCAATTGTTCCTGCGCGGCGATCGTTCGAATGGTCACGGCGTCCGCCGCTTCACGCACAACGAAGCCATCGACTTCCGTGCCGTCCTTTAGCTCGAAATGATTTGCGACAAAACCCTGTGCGATCGTTTTGTTCGGCAGCAAGACTGCCTCGGCCAGTTCGCGTTTGCGATACACGTTCGCGATCGTGCCGAGAAACGGCCCCTTGAGCGGCTCGTCGGCTTTCACCGTGTGACACGCGTTGCAGCCGACCTGCGTGAAGAGCTGTTCGCCGCGGCTCACCTCGCCCTTCGTCGCCACCACCGCCGCCAGCACGGCGTCCGTGGACAAGTCGCCTACCTTCTTCGCCGCAGCGCTCGCGCGAATCTTCTCCGGATCGATCTTCAACCGGCGAACCGTCTCACGTGCCGTTGCGGCGACGGTCGAATCCGCGTCGTCCAACGCGGCGACGAACTGCGCGGCGCGGCTTGAATCGCCGGTCCGCGCGGCAGCTCGAAGAATTTGCACGCGACGTTTCGGCTGCGTCCATCCGGCATCCAGCGCCACGCGCGCGGCTTCCCGCGCTTCGGGCGAACCCACTTTGCGCGACGCAAGCTTGAGCAACACGCCGTCCGCAAGTTGCGCCGTCGCGCCGTCCATCTTCGCCGCCGCGTCCTCGAACACCGCGTGAACCTGATCGAGCTTCGTCGCGTTGTTCACCGCGCTTTGCGCCTTCTCCGCGAGATTGTTCTCCGTCTTGGAAGCCATCACGCGCGGCAACGCCGCGAGGACCGCACGCCACGCGTCGGCGCTCGAGGTCTTCGTCAAGGCGATGACCGCCTGCGCCCGCGCGGCCTCGGAGCTGTCGTCCGCTTGCGCGACGGTGATGAGCAGAGGAATCGCATTCGCCGGGACGTCCTCCGCCTGCGCGAGCTGCGCGGCGATGGCCGGGAGCAACGCAGGCTCCGTCTTCGCTCGCGAGATCAGCGTGTCGAGCGCCGCACCAGCCGGGATGCGATGTCTGGAGAGTTCACGTCCGATGAACGCCGCTTCGCTGGAGCCCGACTTGTCGAGCGCCGCCTTGAGTGCCGCAGCAATCTTGGACGTCTCGCTCCACGACTCGGGTTGATAGAAGGGCCCGCGCGTATCCGGCCGCGTGCCCCACGAGTCGCCCTTCCACTTGCCTTCCACGAAATGCAGCCGGGCCAGCGCGGTGATGAGGCCGGCGCGATTCGCATCCGAGACTTCGTTCCCAAGCCGCGCGATCAGCGCCTCGACAACGCGAGGTTCGTGAATCGACTGCAACACGCGCACCGCGCCGGCGCGCAAGGCTGGCGACGCTTTGGCGTCATCCAAAATCGCGAGCGTCGCGTCCGCCGCCTTGAGCCGGATGAGCACCTGCATCGCCGTGTGAGCCACGATCGGATCGGCGTCAGCGAGAAGCGGCGCCATCAGCTTGTGCTGCTTCGGCGTGCTGATTCGCTCCAGCGCGATCAACGCCTCCTTGCGCGTCCGCGGGTCGGCGGAACGCAGCGCCCCGGTGACGGCAGCGAGGCGAATGCCCTTCAACTGGTCGTGATGATCGGTCAACGCGCGCACCGCCCACGGCGCGATGGTGGAGTCCGCGATCAGCCCGTTGAGAAACGAATGCGACGCCGTGCCGAACTTTTGCTTGAGCAGGAAGACGGCAGCCACACGCGTGGCCAGCGGCTTGGAAGAATCTTTTGCTAGCGTGCGAATGGCGCCTTGTACCGCTTCCACTTTGTCGCGGCGCAGCAGAACGCGCTGAGCAGCGAGGCGGCGGACGTGGCTCGCGGAATTGAGCTGAGCAACGAGCTGTTCGTTGCTGAGCTTCGCGAAGTCCGGCATCGGTTCGGGCTTGTAGCCCTTGGGCGTGACGCGCGCGATGAAGCCAACCTCCGTTCCCACCCAGTTGAACGAAGCGCCCTTCCAACTCGCGCCATACACAGCGCCGTTGCCATCGACATCGAAATCCGTCACGCGCGGCAGACGGATGAATTCCTTCTGCCCGGCGGTGTAAGTCGCGCCCTTCGGCGTGAGGCCGTGATGATAGATCCAGTCGCGACCCCAGTCCGCGGTGAGGGGCGCGTTGTTCCAAGCGGCCGGGATGCCCGGCTCGTCGATCCATCCGCCACCGCAACCGGAACCTCCGCCGTAGTCGGCCAGCGGCTGGATGATTTCGTCGGGGAAATTTTTGAAGAGCCGGGGATAACCGTGGTCGGTGAGACCACTGAAGTGGTGAAGGCGCACGTCCCAGCCTCCGCCGTCGTTGGTGTTATCGCGCGTGAAGAGATCCAGCAGCGGGCTGACAGCGGCTTCGACGATGTTCCGCGTGCCATCCGCCCACGTTTCCAATCCGGTGCCGTCCGGGCGCACGCGGACGATCCCGCCGCCGCGCATCTGCAATTTGCGACCGTCGGTGCCGGCGGCCTCCATGAATCCGAAGTCGCCAATCGCCGCGTAGAGCCAGCCGTCGGTGCCGAGTTCGAGTCCGTTCGATCCGTGATCCGCTGGGCGATCCTTGAAGGTCCAGCCGATGCCACTGACGAGCGTCTTCTTCTCGTCCGCCACGCCATCGCCATTGTGATCGATGAACACGCTGATGTCCGGCGGATGCAGCAGATAGAGCCGGTCTTGATCCCAAACAAGCCCGCGCGGTGAATCGACGTCTGCGACGAAGGCTTTCACTTCATCGGCGCGTCCGTCGCCGTTCGTGTCGCGCACACGCAGGACACGACCTAGGTGCGGTTTGCGATCGAGCGAGCCGTTGCCGTCGCTGGAGACATAGAGCGTGCCATCGGGAGCGGCGGCGACGAACACGGGATAATTCACCGCCGGCGGCGTCGCGAAGATGGTTGCCTCAAATTCATCCGGCACTTTCACGTCCTTGATCAACTTCTCCGCCTTCTCTGGAATTACGGCAGGCAGTTTGGCCAACTCCTCAGGTGTCGGCTGGCGATCCTTGGCGGTGAACTCGGCCGCGGAAACAGATGCGACCGCAGCAAACGACAACAGGCAGGCAACGGAACGAACGGACTTCAGCATAGGTGACATGACACAGGGCAACGGTTGAGTGCGCCAACGCGCGTTTTCAGAGGAGAATCGGACGACCGCGAACCGGAAATCATTCGGAGCGATCTGACACCGCGACGAAGTTTAGGCGTCGTCAGTCCTGGATGAAGTAACTGAGGTTCTCGAGCTCGATGGCGAGATTGACGTTGTTCACGGTCACGTCTTCCGGAACCTGCAGGACGATGGGCGAGAAATTCAGAATCCCGGCGATGCCACAGGCGACGAGACGATTCGTCACCTCCTGGGCGGCGGTCGCGGGCACCGTCACGATGGCCATCCGCACGGCGCGGTCGCGCACCACTTCTTCGAGACGTTCCATCGAGTAGAACGGTTGTTTGGCCTGCTTGATCTTCAGACGATCCGCACGCACGTCGAATGCGGCAACGATCTCAAAACCTTCCTGTTCGAATCCGCGATAGGAGAGCAGCGCGAGACCGAGATTGCCCACGCCGATCAGCACGACTGGCTGAAGCCGTTTTGTGCCCAACAAATCCGAGATCATCGCCGCAAGCTGCTCGACATCGTAGCCGAGCCCGCGCGTCCCGAACTGGCCGAAGTAGGTGAGGTCCTTGCGCAGCTGGGTGGGCTTCACTCCGGCGGCCTTCGCCAGCGCATCGCTCGACACCGTGCGGATGGTATTGCTCTTCAATCGCTGCAAGCAGCGGAGGTAAATCGAAAGGCGATAGATCGTCTTCCGCGGAATCTCGGGGCGAATCGGTTTTTTCAAGGGAACAACGGGGAACAAATCTTACCGGGGCGCCTGGCCGCGCGCTTTCATCCACGCAAACATGCCCACCGCAAAAACAACAATGACCACCAGCACGACAATTACAGCGACGACTTTCAGCAGCTTCGCCTGTCGCATCATATTCTCGGTGCGCTCGCGCTCCATCGCGCGGAACATCGCGAACTCTTTGTCAGCAGAAACCGGCACCGCCACCTCTTCCTTCAGCTGCAAAAACTGCCAGGGCCGGGGATCACCACCAAACGCCGCAGGAAGCTTCGCTTGCAGTTCCGGCGAAGCATAGCGAAAACCGCTGTGATTCCAGAACGGCGTCGCAAACTGCGTCCATAACCGCACCAGCCCGTGGTTCTGCGCGACGATCTGGGCGCGCTCCCAGATGAACGCCTGCCAATGGTCTGCGAGCTCATTCCGCGCATACGCCCTCGCTGTGCAGGCAACCCCTCGAGCCGACAACCTGCAAGCCGACCGCCGCCGCCGGCCTCTCGGGCGCGTCGATGACCTGGAATTCCTTGAAGCGCTTTTCGTACTCGGCAACGGAATAACCCTCCTTGCGCCACAGCAAAACCAGCTGCGGCAAATCTTCAATGTTCGCGCGTCGAACCTGGGGGTTCGGTGTTGTCATCGGCGAATGAAATAGCACCCGGAAAATCAGTGGTAAAGACATTGATCGCCTCCGCCAGACCGCCACCTGAATCGGCCCATTCCGCCGTCGGGCGCCGTCGTTGACGCCTGATTCATGACCGGATAATTTCACCCCATGTCCACCGTCGGCTCCTCCGTCGCTCATTGCCACGGCCCGATCACGCGCCGCGAAATGCTGCGCGTCGGCGGACTGGGACTCCTCGGCCTGTCGCTCCCGCAATTCCTCGCGCTAAAAGCAGGCGCCGCCAACCTGCCAGCCGGCGGAAGCTTCGGACGCGCAAAGTCCTGCATCCTCCTCTATCTCTCCGGCGGCCCGCCGCAGCACGAAACCTTCGATCCGAAACCGGAAGCGCCGCTCGAAATTCGCGGCGACTTTAAGTCCATACCGACGAAGGTTCCCGGCACGCACTTCTGCGAACTGCTTCCGCGCACGGCGGCCATCGCGGACAAGCTGGCGGTCATCCGCTCGATGACGACGGACAACAACAGCCACACCGCCAGCGGCTACTGGATGCTCACCGGCTACGAACATCCGTCCAAAATCGAAGTGCCCGCGAGCCCGGAAGACTGGCCGAGCATTGCCTCCGTGGTCGGCGCGTTGAAGCCGAGCGAACGCACGCCGTTCACGTCGGTCATCCTTCCCGAAATCGTCCACAACGACAACGCGCCGCCCGCGCCCGGCCAGAGCGGCGGGTTCATGGGCCACACTTGGAATCCCTTCCTGCTCCATTGCGATCCGTCACTGCCGCGGCTGGAGATTGACGGCCTCAAGCTTCCGGAAAGCGTCAGCTTCGATCGCCTGACCGATCGCGCAAATCTCCTCCGCCATCTTGATCGCCAGTTTCTCGCCAACATGCACAGCGAACCAGTCGCCGCGCTGGACCGCATGCACGAGCGCGCCTTCGACGTGATGCAGTCCGCGACCACGCGCGCTGCGTTCGAGATCGAGAAGGAACGTTCCTCACTCCGAGATCGCTATGGTCGCCAGAAGTTCGGCCAGAGCGTCCTGCTGGCGCGACGTCTCGTGGAGGCCGGCGTCCGACTCGTGCAAGTCAACTGGCCGCGCGAGCCCGGCGATCAAATGACCGGCTTCCCTGTCTGGGACACGCATAAGAACAACTCCCCGCGTCTGCGCGACGTGTTGTGTCCGCAGTTCGACATGGCGTTTGCGACGCTGATTGCCGACCTGGAAGAACGCGGCCTGCTCGACGAAACGCTCGTCGTCGCGATGGGCGAATTCGGTCGCTCACCGCGGATCAATCCCGACGGCGGGCGGGACCATTGGGGAAGTTGCTTCTCACTCGCCGTAGCCGGTGCGGGCATTGCGGGCGGACAACTCATCGGTTCGAGTGATCGCGACGGGGCCTTTCCCGCCAGCCGCGTGCTGCGTCCGCCGGACCTTGCCGCGACGATCTTCCATCTGCTCGGCATCAATCCGCTCGGAGATTTCCCCGACCTGCTCGGGCGTCCGCGGCCGCTCGTCAGCGGCGGGACGGTGATTCGCGAACTGGCGAGCGCGTAGGCTCCGTTACGCCGCCTGCTTCAAGGCCTCTTCCAACCGGCAGCAGTTTCTCCCGCCGCGTTTGGCTTCATAGAGCTTCGCATCAGCGGTCTTGATCAACTCCGCGGCGGTCCGTTCGTAACCTGGCCACTGGGCGAAGGCGACGCCGATGCTCGTGGTCACGCGCAACTTCTGTCCAGCCACCTCGAGTTGAATCTCCTCCACCGCCTCGCGCAAACGCTCGGCCAATGAGCCGGCTTTGGACGGAGCGCACTCCGGCGCGATCACCGCAAACTCCTCGCCGCCGTAACGCGCCACCAGATCCATTTTGCGGATCGTTTCATCCAACGCCTTCGCCACCGCCTGCAACACCTGATCTCCCACCTGATGTCCGTGCGTGTCGTTGAACTTCTTGAAGTGATCGATGTCGAGCAGGCAAAGCGCGAGCGGACATTGTGTGCGACGCGCGCGCTCCAACTCGCCCGCGAGCCGTTCGTCGAACGCCGCCCGATTCGACACCCCGGTAAGCGCGTCCGTGCGCACCTGTTGCTGGAGCTGCTGGTTCTGGCCCTTGATGCCAATGTTCTCCATCACCGTTGCCGCACTGAGCGCAGCGATTTTCTCACGCGCTTCCTCCTGCAGATCGCGGAAGGACTTGTCCGTGCCGGCCTTCACGGAGAGCAGCTGGCCGTAGGCCTTCCAGTCGCGGATGATCTGGTCGTAGAGCTCCGTCCAGGCGGCCTCGTCGATCTCGAAATGTTCCAGCACCAGCTTGAGAATCTCCTCCACCTTCCCGCTGCGTTCCTCCTTCGAATCACATAACAACGCAGCCGTGACATCGCCAATGTACAACACCCGGCTCGAGGTGATGCGGCCATTCACCGTGGTCGGCGCCTTGGGATCCTGGGAAGTCGCGATCGTCTGCCAGATGCTGTCCGGCAGTTTCCAATCCTGAAGCAGCTGAACGCCCGCCTCGATGTGCGTGGCGCCGAGCTTCTCCTTTTCGATCACCAGCAACTCGCGGGGCCTCGTCAGCGATTCAACCAGCACCGGTTCATAAAGTTCAGGCACCGCGCACGCGGCCGCCATCTGACCGATGTGGTACAGCAAGCCGATGATGAACGCTTCATTCGGATCCATCCGGCCAGCATGCATGGCAAAAGTCTTCGACGCTACCGCGCACGCCAGCGATCGCGACCAGAACATGTCGAAATTGAAGCTCGGAGAAACCTCGACTCGCCCCGACGAAACCAGCGAAAACGACAGTGCCATCAACTGCACGCCGCGCAGCCCGATCTGATTCACCGCCTCGTCCAGCGTGGCGATCTGCCGTCCAAATCCGGCGGAGGGAGAGTTTACGAACTTCAGCATCCGGCTCGCGAGGGCCGGATCGCTGCTGATGACCTTTGCAAGATCATCCAGGGAAGTGTCGTCCGAACGGGCGAGTTCGAGGATTTTAAGCGCCACGCCCGGCGGACTCGGAAGTCGATTCGAAGATTTCAGCCGTTGAAACAAGTCATTGCCCATAGGTTCAGTCTGATTGAACACAGTGGGAGTCTGGACTTCGAGTTACCCGCCGAAGAAATCGCTAGTTGCCCAAAAAGCGCCAGCCCAGCCCCGTCGAGACGCCACTGCCCGTGAGCTTTCCGCCCACACGCTCTGGTCATCGGCAGAGGCGACGGCGAGTTAAGGCAAACCAGCAAGAATTAACAGAAGGCGGCAAAGACTATTTCGAAGCGCGTTGTGTCGGCGTCTGGATGGCGATGTCCGACCAGTAACCAAACTCGAAGGCCCAGCCGTTCGCAGCATTCTCGAGACGCACTCGCGCCGTGGTTCCAGCGAACGCCTTCAAATCCACCGTCACCGGCTTCCAGCGTGCGCCATCCCGATTTACCAACACCTTCTTCGCCAGCTTGTCGTTGATCACCACGCGCAGTTCCCAGTCGCCCTGCTCGTGCGCCGCCACCGCGAATGTCAGCACGCCACCGTTCTTCGGCACCGACAGGTTCCGCTCCAGTGCGCTCGGCGTGGATTGATCCTTGGGATGCGTCATCAGCACGTTTCGTCGGCCGGCAAATTCAGTGAGCTTGCGCGGCGTGCCTTCGAACTCCGGCGCGTTCACCTTCCAGTCCGAGTTCCAGAGCGACACGCTCTCCATGTCGACCGGCGGATACGCCGAGGCGCTCTTCTTCACGCCAGCGTTCTCGTCGCCGAACACTTCCTTGCGCAACGCCGGCGTCCACGCGCGGTTGTCGCCGGGCGGATTCAGCAGATACCACATCATGTCGCGGAAATCCTTGTCCGGAATCGCCTCCAGCCCCTCGGGCATCAACGACATCTCGCTCGTACGAATCTTCAGCTTGCCTGCTTCGACCGCGATGTCGCTCTTGGCGAGGACGTGCTCCGTCGGACCGGATGCCACGAGCTTCAGGCGCGTCGGCGTTTCCTCGACGATGCGACCGCTTACGCTGCTGCCGTCCTTCAACTCGACTTCGGTAGTGCCGTAGCCGTTCCCAACGACTTCGTTCGGATCGATGATGTTGTGGAGGAGCGCATCCAGCGTGCTGCGGCCCACGCCGGTGAGATCGGGGCCGACATCCGCGCCTTCGCCGTAGAGCTTGTGGCAGACGAAGCACGTCCGCTTCGCCACTTCGTAGCCAGCCTTCAAGTCGCCCTGTTCCGCGAGAACGATCTTCCGCTTGTCGGCGATGAGCTTGAGCTTGTCGTCGCCCGAAGCGCGGTATTTTCCGAGCACCCGATTCGCATGGTCAACCACCGTGGCGTCGGGGCTCTTCGCCAGCGCGCGACGTGCGGTCGCGGAAACGTCCTGCGGATCGGCCACCTTGTTTTCCAGCGCGGCCATCAACGCGCGGCTCCACTTACTACGGGTCACGAGCACGTCCGCCGCTGTGCGACGCGTCGGCAGCGTGAAGTTCTTCCACGCGTCGGTCATCGCGTAGCCGATTTCGTCGCCGCCGAAAATCGCCAGGGCGCGAATGCCTTCGGCCAGCACCGCTTGATTCGACTTCTCAGTCTTGAGCAATTTGACCAGCTCGCCTTTCGACGCTTCGTCCTTCGTTTCGCGCGCAGCCTGAATGCCCTTCAAGCGATCCTCAGTACTGGCGCGGCTGTCGTTGATCTTCGCGACCAATACGCGGCTGGCGCTCGTATCACCGAGCAACGTCGCGAGGCGGCGGGCCTTGTCGGCGACAGCGGGATTGGCCGTCAGCTTGGCGAAGATGGGTTCGAGCGGAATGGTCGGCGGCGCGGCCTTCGAGCGGAAGCCGGCGATCAAACCATCGAGTGCGGCGTTCACGAGATTGGTTTCCTGCGCCATGCCGCCGAGGATGCGCATCGCGTAGTTGAGATGCTTCTCGCGCATCGCCGGGTCGGAGAGGTCGCAGATGCGCCGCATGATGCGGTTCATGACGTAGTTGTTCATCGGCCAGTCCGTGATGGCCGAGTCCTTCGCGTTCTCCATAAACCCGAGCGCGTGACCGGCGTCGAACGCGATGATGGGCTCAATCGCCATCCAGTACACGAACGGCAGCACCGGGTCTTCGGGATGGAACGGGCTCTTGTGCAGATCCGACATCACCCCACCCATCACGACTTCGTGGAGCGGAATCGCGGGCGGCGTGTTCACCGTCAGCGAACCGGAATTGAACTGCCGCGCCGCCGTCGCCACCGCGAGACGCACCGAGTCATCCGGATCGCGCGCCAGCTTCGCCAGCGCCTTCATCGAGAAGGCGAACGGATAACCGCGCTCGCCAATCAACCGCGCCGTCCACGCGCGGACAGCGGCGTTGGTGTCCTTCACGGTGTCTTCGAAAACCATCTCCTCCAGCGCACCGGCGGTGTGCAGCGTCCAGAGCGCGGCGAGACGCGTGTCTGCGGTCGCGCCCTTCTTCGCCAGCGTGATGATCTTGGAGTCCGGATGCAGCGTGTGAACGAGGTCCGGGTCGCGACGCTCGGTGATGACGCGTTGCGCCATGCGACGCTGCCAGTTGTTTTTGCTTTCGAGCAATCCGGCGAGTTCGTCCATGCTGAGCTTCGCGAGATTCATGTCCTTCGACGGACGGCTCGGCACGGCTTTACCCGGCTGATCGCCCGTCCACACCACACGCCAAATGCGGCCGAGTTCGCGGTCCACGCCTTCGGGATCGGCCTGCGCGTTTTGGTAGCACGGATAACGATCGGCCCAGTCCATGATCCACATCGTGCCGTCGGGACCGGTCTGATTGCTCACGGGCCGGAACCAATGATCATCCGAGACGAGGAACGTTCCCGCGCCGACTTCCCACGTGCCCTTGTCCGGCCCGAGCAACGTGGATTCCTTCGTCGCCTTGTAGGTGGAGCCGACGGGCGTGAGGCGATCGCAGTTGATGGCGTTCTGGTGAATGTTCCCGAGGTAAGCGTGCCCGCGCCATTCCGCCGGCCATTGGTCGCCCTGATAAATCGTGATGCCCGCGTGCGCCGCGCGGAAGTGACGCCAGTCCGCGATGGCCGGCAGACCCTTGCTCAGCAGATCGCCCGCGTAACCGTAGGGATTCGCCCACGTGCCGCCCTGACGATTGTATTGTCCGCCCGGCGCGAGGTGAAAGATGTGGTGAATCACGCACGCGCTCACGAAGGCATCACCGCGTTCGTTCCAGTCCACGCCCCACGGATTGCTCGTGCCGTCGGCGAAGACCTCGAACTTCTTCGTCCTGGGATGAAAGCGCGCGAGCGCGGCGTCCATCACCACACCGTCGTCGTCGGGATCGTTCGGGTTCTTCACCTTCGAGTGCGTGAAGACACCGTGCGTCATGTAGAGCCAGCCGTCCGGTCCCCACGCGAAACCGTTCAGCAGCTCGTGACGATCTTCGAGGCCGAAGCCGGTCATGAGCACCGTCGTCTTGTCCGCCTTGTCGTCGCCGTTGGTGTCTTCGAGGAAATAAAGATTCGGAGCCGCACCGACATACACGCCGCCGTTGCCGAGCGCGAGACCGGTCGCGAGGGAGAAGCCATCGGCGAAGACCGTCACCTTGTCCGCTTTGCCGTCCGCATCGATGTCTTCGAGAATCTTGATACGGTCGCGGCCCTTCTCACCTTTCTTCGCGCCCTTGGGATACTCATAAAGCTCCACGACCCAGAGCCGGCCGCGTTCGTCCCACGTCATGGCGACGGGATTCACGACCTCCGGTTCACTGGCGAAGAGGCGAACCTCAAAACCCTTCGGCACCTTGATCTTCTTCTGCGTCTCCAGCGGATGCAGCGCCGGTTCCTTCACGCCACGACGCACCGGATCGTTGTCGAGCATGTTGCCCGGCGGCTGGTTCGTGTAGATCGGGAAGCCAAGCTTCTTGCCGAGGTCCGGACGGTAATCCGCGGCGTGCAGCGAGAAGGAAAGTCCGAGGCCCAGCGAGAAAAGCGCGATGCGTTTCATAAGTGAATGGCGAAAGAGTAGGCAGTTGGACGGGAACGCGGCAACGGGATTCAACGGGTTGGGAGTCTCGCGTTTGTGGCTTCCTGGGCGGCCCCGCCGGTTTTTTCACCCAGAGGATCTGGGGGGTGCGAGGCGGGGGGGGCGGCGCCTTCCGTCGACTTTTCGCGGCGGCCGTCCCCTTGCGCAGCGGAAGTCTTCCGGACGGACGGCGGTGAAAACGCCGGGGGGGGGGGGGCCGCCCCCGGGGGGGCCCCTCCTCTCGAACTCCAGCGAAGCGCCCCGGCGGGACTGGGGCGGGGGCCAGCGGGGCTTTCCGGTTGTGCAGTCAGCCAATCTATGGCCCGATGTAAGAGGATCCTCATCCGCCTTTTCGCTGCCCGTGTTTAATGGCGTCTGGAAGGTCAGCATTGGCGATCAATTCAACCCTTCTCTAATCGATCCCAATTTGCCCCAGCCCGTAATCGTTCATGTGACCAACCAAACTGTGACAGTTCAGTTCGATCGTCCCACGCCACCGACCAAGGAAGTCTTGCTTGTGAAAGTCGTGGCTGTAGACGGCACCTCGGTCACCAATGCTTCAGTCAACGCCAGCTCTGAGTTGGGAATTCCCATACCACGCTCACCGCCGTTACCGCAGTTTCCCGGATCTCCGCCTCCCGATCCGACGGTGAAGAGTCTCTTGGGCAATGGAGGATGGACACTGGCCGGAACGGGCGGAGGTTGGACTGAGCTGGAGGGGGGGACTGTCCCTCTGAATGGTGCATCCAACCTCAGTCTTGTGATTCCAAAGAATGGCATTGACCGCGCATCACCGGCGTCGTGCGCGACACTCACGGTGTTCCATTGCCCGGCCGGTATCTGCAACTGAAAGCTTCCACGGAGGGAACGAACTACAGCGGGGCCATCCTCACCGAGATTAACGGCGCTTTGGGCGTGCGGGACAATGGGTGGTTACGGGGATGGGGGCGGGAGCCGGGGTCAGGGTCGAAATCACCAGGTGAGCAGGAAGTAGGCTGGTGGTTGCCCGTTCCTGCGAACTTCAGCTCACGCTGTCGACGTTGAAGACGAAGCAGGAATTCCAGAGACCGTTTTTGGAGTCAGCCTCTCTGGTGGATCGAGCTATTACTCGACGAATCTTTTCGCAGGCCAGCGTTGGGCTACGCCGCTGAGTACCGGGCTCTGGACGGCATCCCTTTTTCCAGACTGGTCCACGTTTCACCATGATCCTTATCGAATCCTCCCCGTAATGAAGTTTCAGCACCCTGGTGCAGACTCCACCAATCTCTCCCTCGTCGCGCGCAGGTCCTCTGCTCGAATTGAGGGCCGACTGCGGGATGCGCGCGGCAAACTGCTAAACAAAGGTTACGCCACCGCCCGGGCTAACATTGGCGGGAGGAACTACTCAGTCAGCGGACAGGTAGCTTCGGGGTATTTTTCGCTGCATGTCATTCCCGGCGACTGGCAAGTCGCTGCCTCGACCTGGCGTTCGCCGACTTTTGGGGGCGAGTTGCCAAGTCCGATCAGTCCAGGCGCTCGACCCACTCCGGATTACATTGATCCTCCGGCCCAGTGGTTGAGCGTTACCAATGGAGTGAACAACTGCGAGTTCGTGACCGAAGATGTCCCGGCGTCCGTTTCCCTCATGGCAATGGTCGTGGGCGAGAACGGCATCGTTCTGAAAGATACGACTGTGCAAATTCCGGGGAACCCCTTCGGCGAGTGGCAAGAAGTCGATTCGCACGGTATCGCACGGTTCACTATCCTTCCCGGCCTCAATACCATTTCGGCCTCCCCGAGCTGGCGGGTCGCGCAGTGGGAGCAGCTTTTGTTTCCGACGGTTTCGTTGAACCTAACCGCGCCGTCGAACTACGTGGTGCTTATTGTTCGCGCTCCGACCGCGTGCCTGCATGGAACAGTCTCCGACCAGGAGGGCAGCCCGCTGGCTTTTCAAGTCAGCGGGAACGGACAAGTGCAGGGCACGAATTACTCCAGTGTCGTGTGCCCGGATTCTGAACTCGGTTTTTGTCTGCCGGTGATTCCCGGCGATTGGGTGATCACCGTGCCGGATGGGGTGGCAAATGGCCTAGGCTTCCAGTCCCCCCGCAGTGAGACCGTGCTCATACCCGCCACCGGCTTGGCTCCATCGGTGGACTTTGTCTTGGAACCGTTTGCCGGAGACTTTCGCAACGCGCAATGGTCGACGCCATCAAGGAAGCTTACGGGCGGATTGGAGTTGGAACTGCGAGCGCAGGCGACGCTCACCTGGCGAATTGATCGAAGCGATGACCTGAAGACTTGAAGCGCATGGTCCACCGCAATCACCACCAACGGAGCGGCCCGACTGTTTGATCCTGATGCGCCATCAGGCAGGTCGAAATACTACCGCGCAGTCTGGATCCAATGATTACAGTGAGCGCCCGGCGAGAAGTCGGCAGCTCACTAATTCACCACGTTGAAGGGCGCTTGGCCGAGCAGCACGCGGCGGCAGTTCTGGCTGCCTTTCACGCGCATGTCGATGAGGCCTTCCTCTGAATAGAACGCCGCGTGCGGATTGATGATGAGGCGGTCGTGCGCCGGATGATTCGGATCGCGCCACGCTTTGATGAGCGGATGGTCGGACGAGGGTGGCTCGGTTTCCAACACGTCGATGCCCGCGCCGCGCAGATGACCGGACGTCACGGCGTCGAGCACGGCGAGCACATCCACCACGCCGCCGCGTGAAGTATTCACGAGGAATGATCCGGGGCGCATCTTCGCGATGGTGTCGCGGTTGAGCAGATGTTTCGTCTCGGGCGTGAGCGGACAATGGGCGCTGACGACGTGGGCTTGCGCAAGCAGTTCATCGAGCGTTTCGACGGAGCGGATGCCGAGGGATTTGTCGCGGCCTTGGGCAACGTGGGGATCGTAATAGACCACGTCCATCCCGAGCGCCTTCGCCCGCAGCGCGGCGGCGGTGCCGATGCGGCCGATGCCGATCACGCCGAAGACGCGTCCGCGCAGGCGCAGCACGGGCGCGACTTGGGTGTAGCTCCAGTCGCCTTGGGCGTTTTGCAGGCGGGCGTTCAGCGAGTGAATGCCGCGGGCGAGCGTGAGCATCATGCCGATGGCGGAATCCGCGACGTCTTCGGTGCCGTAGTCGGGAATGTTCGCCACCGGGATGCCGCGGGCGCGGGCGGCGGCGCGGTCCACGTTGTCGAAGCCGACGCCACAGCGGACGATGAGTTTGCACTTCGTGAGTCGCGCGATGGTGGCGGCGGACAGGCCGAGGTAGTGGTAGACCATCACGATGTCGGCGTCCTCGATCCGCCCGGCGAGCTCGCTTTCGTTCTTCGCGTCGAGGGCGATGACATCCGCAAGGTCACCGAGGATGCGGCGTTCGTGTTCCAGTTCTCCGGTGATGAAGTCCGTGATGACGACTTTGGCGCGTGTGCTCATGTGATGTGAGAGGAAGCTTCGATCCGACGGAAACAGAGGCAAGGCGAAACCTGCACAGCGCTGCCGACCGAACGCCGGTAGCAGGTCGGGAAAGTCGAGTTGCGTTCAGTGCGGCGGCAGAATTTCGATCCCGTATTGCGGCGCGATGGTCAGGAGGCGTTCGATGTCGGCGGGGGTAACGGGCAACGGCGGAGAATCGAACGACGGAACGGGCGTGGCGATGCTGGTGATAAACTTGTCGAAGCCGGGAGGCGTGACGAGGATCAGCATTCGCGCTGGAATGTTGCCTTCATTCTTGAACGCATGTGGGATGTTGCGCGGACCTTGCACAAATGTGCCCGGGCCGGCGACAAGGCGTTTGCCGTCCACGGTGAAGGTGATCTCGCCTTCGAGGATGAAGAAGCCTTCATCCTCGCGACGATGTATGTGCGGCGGCGGTCCGCCTCCGGGCAGGACGCGCGCTTCCGAAAGGACGTAGGCGCCGCCAGTTTGTTCGCCACTGGCGAGAATGCGGTAAACATCGCCGACGGCCGAGTAAGCCTGACCTTCACCAGACTTGGAGTGGATGATTTGTGCGCTGGCAGACATGGCGGGAGAATCAACAAGTCGCGTGGATGATTCAAGCGGTTCGCGTCTGGAAATGCGTCAGCAGGGAGAAAACTGTTGTCAGTCGGAAGCTCATTTCCTAGCGTCGCGCCTCAAGAGCACCACCGCGCGGGACACCATGACGGGTCTGCAACGGAGCGCGTGCCGGACGAGGAACTTTATGAGAATGAATCACTGGACGATCGGTTTGGCCGCCGCAGGATGCGTGAGTTTGCCCGGCTCGGCGCGCGCAGAGGAGAGTGGCAATCAGCTTTGGACCGCCGTGTCGTCGACCACTCTCAGCGGTTATGTGAACACGTCCATGCACTGGAATCCCGGCACGGGCAACGGTCATGTCCCGGATTACTTCTATAATACCTCGCAGAAACAGGATGGCTTCAACCTGAACGTGGTGGACCTGACGCTGGAGCGTGAACTCGATGACGCGACTTGGTCCGCGGGCTACAAGGTCCAGCTCTGGTTCGGACCGGATGCGCGGACGTTTGGTTCCACACTGGATGCGGGCGGGATTGATTCGAGTGCGGCAGCGGTGCGGCAGGCGCATGTCACCTTGCGCGCCCCGGTCGGCAACGGACTGGATTTCAAAGTCGGCGTGTTCGATGGCTTGCTTGGATACGAGAGCCATGACGCGGGACGGAATCCCAACTACACCCGTTCCTACGGAACGACTCTCGCGCCGCAGTCGCATACTGGAATTCAAGTTAGCTATCAATTTGCTTCATGGTTGAGTGCCGCCGCCGTCGTGGCGGATACGATCGGGCCGGTGATCAACTCCAAGGCGAACCCGCCGAAGGCAGAATCCTTCAAGGCGTATTCCGGGCTCGTGGCGCTGAGTGCACCGGAGGATTGGGGGTTCCTCGCCGGATCTGCGTTGTACGGCGGCGTGGTGAATGGATATAGTACGCGTTCGGATTGGGACCAAACCACGTGGTACGCCGGCGCGACGTTGAACACTCCCCTGCCCAGCTTGCGGCTCGGGGCGTCGTATTCCTATTTGGGCACGTCTGACTTCAATGCTGGCAACGACGACTACGCCAATGCCCTCGCGCTCTACAGCTCGTTCCAGCTCACCGACAAGTTGAGCCTCCACGGCCGCGCGGAATACGCCTGGTCGAGCACCGGGCTCTTCGACGGCAGCGCGGATATCGATGATGGCAACAGCGAGGTCTTCGCTCTCACGGGAACACTCCAGTATGATCTGTGGCGCAATGTCATCAGCCGCCTGGAAGTGCGTTGGGACCACCAGGCTGGCGATGGCGAGATGCCGGGTTACGGCGGAGAACCGTCCGGAGTCGGCGGTGGCGGGGCGGGCGGCGGACCTTCCGGCGGCCGTTTGCGGAACTCCTTTCTCGTGGCCGCGAACGTGATCTATCAGTTCTGAATCCGTAATTGCCCTGACCGTTTGCTGGAGAAAATCCGGTTCCAGATCGGACCGAAAACCCGCCGCCAGCGGAGCGGAGCCACAAAAGAAAGTGCTTGCCAAGAATTGGTGGGATGCCCAAAACGTCCCCCGTCACGGGTCAACTCAAGTCGCTCGTGGGCTGGGGCATACCGTTCCAGTCCGCGGCGGAAACCAACACCTGTGACACTCTTGCGGCCGCTTCGAAGTTCCGTGCTTCAGGCTGCAAAACACGCAGTCCAGACCACGTAATGAGTTATTTATACGTGATTTGGCTGGGTAGGAACCTGAGACAAAAACAAAACAAACGGAAGGAACAGAGAATGAAAGTTAATAAATGGACGATGGGTCTGGCTGCACTCGGACTCGTCAGCATCCCGGCGACCTCGTCGGCCGAAGAAGGCAAGGCAAACGGTCTGTTGA
Organism: Verrucomicrobiota bacterium; assembly: GCA_016713365.1. Classification (GTDB taxonomy): domain Bacteria; phylum Verrucomicrobiota; class Verrucomicrobiia; order Limisphaerales; family JADJPG01; genus JADJPG01. The sequence continues at coordinate 96,350 of JADJPG010000001.1, forward strand.
CCGCGTTGTCTTCCACCACCATCAGCGGTTACGTCAACACCTCGATCCACTGGAACACCGGTACGGGCAATGAATCCCTCCCGGCCCATGGCTACAACACCCAGCAGAAGGCGGACGGCTTCAACCTGGACGTGTTCAAGCTCCAGATCGAGAAGCCCCTCGACGAAGCCCAGTGGTCCGCTGGTTACAAGGCGGAACTGCTCTTCGGTGGTGACGCTGGCGTGTACGGCACCACGCTCGACCAGAACGGCGACGGAAGCGCGGCTGCTGTCAAGCAGGCCTACGTTTCCCTGCGCGCTCCGGTGGGCAACGGCCTTGATTTCAAGGTCGGCGTGTTCGATACCGTGATCGGCTACGAAGTCTTCGACGCCGGCAACAACCCGAACTACACCCGCTCCTACGGCTTCACCATCGAGCCGACCACCCACACCGGTGTGCTCGCCTCTTACCAGGTCAGCAGCGCGGTCAGCCTCTCGGCTGGCATCGGCAACACCATCGGTCCTGTGATCAACCAGAAGGCCAACCCGCCGAAGGCTGAATCTTACAAGACCTACATGGGCTCCGTGGCGGTCACCGCTCCGGAAGACTGGGGCTTCATCTCCGGCTCGACCCTGTATGCGGGCATCGTGAACGGCTACAACACCGGTGCGGACTGGGACCAAACCAGCTATTACATCGGTGCCACGCTGAACACCCCGGTCAAGAACCTCAAGGTTGGCGCTGCGCTCGATTACCTGAGCCTCACTGACTCCACGGTCGGCAACAACGAAGAAGAAGATGCCACGGCTTGGTCGCTCTACGCGTCCTTCCAGGCGACCGAGAAGCTCAGCCTCCACCTCCGCGGTGAATACGCTGAGACTGACACGGCTCTCCTCGGCACCGGCACTGGTCTGACCGGCGGCAACAGCAAGATCATCGCGCTCACCAGCACGCTCCAGTATGACCTCTGGAACAACGTCCTGAGCCGTTTGGAAATCCGCTGGGACCACCAGGCTGGCGACGGCGACATGAGCGGCTGGGGTAACAACACCGCTGGCGGCGGTGGCGCGGGCACTCCTGCGACCTACACCAAGCGCAACAACGTGCTGATCGCTGCGAACATCATCTACAAGTTCTAATCTGACCTAGTCAGACTGAATCTTTCAGCCCCCTTTCGGGAAACCGGAAGGGGGCTTTGTGTTTCTGGCGAAGGAGTTCCTGCCGTTCTCGATGAAAGGCATGGGGCGATCATCTTGACTCGCGAAGCGACGATTGATCAGAAATTTCAACGTGAGGAAGCCCAACGGTCATGGACCGTCCTCTCACCTTCCCTGTGTTTCGCGTCTTTAGCGGACCACCCAGTCGTCTTGCTAATCCCCCAGCAACTTTTTCAGCTTGTCGCGCGCGTCTTCCTCGCGCTTGTCCACGCCCTTGCCCTTCCAGTCGCGGCGGATGAAATCAAAGTATTCGCAGAAGTTCGCCATGTGCTTCTCATGCACCGGATCGGCACGCTTGTCGCGACACTGCTGCGCCACGCGCGGATCGTAGCTGATGCAATTCAGGCAGACCTTCAGGTCAGAGCCGCACTGATGACAGCTCTCCGTCCGCCCCGGCAGCCCGGCAATGGCGTATTCCCAGCCGCAGTTGTGGCAATGACGCGTCGGCATGTCAGCTCTCCTTCAATTGGTTGAAAATCTCGCGGTAAAACTCCGGGTGACTCTCCCACGTCTGCGATGTGATGAACTTCCCGTCGCGCACGCACTGTTTGTCCACCCACTTGCCGCCGCCCTGCTCCAGCTCGAACCTCACATTGCGGTAACAGGTGAGCGTCTTGCCCTTCACCAGCCCGGCCGCGATCAAGATCTGGATGCCGTGGCAGATGGAGAAGACCCATTTCCCGCGCCGCGCAAACTCCTGCACGATGCGAATCGTCGCGGCGTCATGACGCAGGAACTCCGGCGCACGACCGCCGATCAGCATCACCGCGTCGTAATCCGTCACCCGGACATTGCGCAACGCGAGGTCGCACTTCACCAGGTAACCCGGCCGTTCCACATACGTGTTCCAGCCCGGCTCGAAATCGTGAATGACCCCGTGAATCAGCTTCTTCTGCGTTGCTGCGATCACCGCCTTCCAACCCGCCTCGGTGAAACGTTGCTGCGCGTAGTAAATCTCCAATGACTCTCCCGAGTCGTCCGTGATGATCAGAATCTTTTTGGCCATGCGCGGAGTGTAGAGATGGCCCGAAAGATTTCGAGCGAAATGCCCCCTGCGCGCGACCGAAATTCACTCCACCCCGCCACCAACTCTACGGCTGCCGATGCTCGTCCACCCAGTGCACCGCGTGCATGAGCAATCCCTGCCAGTGCCCTTCGATCGTGCGGGACGGCATGGGGTCGATGCTTACCTCCGTCACTTGGCCGCTCCGCCAGCCGACGATCTCATTGAAGGCCTCGACGCCCTTTACCGCGCCCGACTCGGCATGGACGATCTCGCCGTCCTTGAAGAACACCCGTCCCCGCCCGCCTTCTTCACCCACGAAATCCAGCACCACCGTCGATCGCGCCAGACACTTCAGCTGAATGATATCGAGCGTCGTCAACTGCGTCAGCAGCGCCGAGAAACCACAGCTGCCGCTCTTCACGCCCTTCCACTTGTCCCACTGCTCGCGCACCAACGCGCCGAGCGTCTTCCCATCCGCCGGCTTCTCCATGAAATGAAGAATTCCAAACGCCTCCGCCTGATCGCGGTAATGCGGCAAGGGCACGCCCGTCAAAATCGCCACGCACGCCTCCGGGCTTTTCTGCTGGATGTCGTGCAGGAAATCGATCCCGAGCCCGTCCGGCAGCTGGATGTCCAGCACGCACAGCTGGAATTTGTGTTCGTTCAACAGCCGCCGGCCCTCTGCCAGCGTGCGCGCGGACACAATCACACTTTCCGCCGCCGCGCGGAGAACGGTCTGGGATGCGGACGCGAGCGAGATCTGGTCGTCTTCCAGAATGAGCACGCGAAACGAATTGGTATCCGATGCTGTATTGGCCACGTCGAAGAAATGTTCCACGCCATTTGCACCGACGCCCGCATGTCGTGTCAATCCCGAACCCGTCCGCTTTTAGAGTTGTTGTTTGCCTTCGCCCGTTGTTTCTTCGCTGCACCCGCGCGACCCGGACACCCGCCGCTCGCGCCATTGGAACATGACAACACAACCCGATCGCCGGCCATGATGATTCCCGTCGGCACCGTCCTCAACGCCATCGGGATCATCGTCGGCGGACTGCTCGGCGTGGCCTTGCGTCGCCAATGGACCCCCGCCACGCAACTCGCCGTCAAAGGCATGCTTGGCATCCTCGTGATCTACATCGGGCTCAAGACCACCTGGACCAGCCTCGGCGGCGGCTTCTGGCTCGTGCTCAAGCAGGTCTTCATCATCATCCTCGCACTCACCCTTGGTCGCATCACGGGACGTCTCCTCGGCCTTCAGAAGAACCTGAATCGCCTCGGTCAATACGCGAAGGAACGCTTCACCAAAGCCGCCTCCGACCAGAACAACCGCTGGAGCGAAGGCTTCGTCACCTGCACCATCCTCTACTGCGTCGGCCCGATGGCGATCCTCGGCTCCATTCAGGACGGAATCGATGGCCGCTGGCAGACGCTTGGCGCCAAGGCGATCATGGACGGTCTCGCTACGATGGCCTTCGTCGGAACGTTCGGCTGGGGCGCCATCGCCGCGGTGATTCCGGTCGTCGCCTACCAGGGCACCATCACGCTCGCCGCCAAATCGCTCGCGCCGTTCTTTCAAGACCCGGCCAACGCCGCGCTCCTCAACTCCGTCAACGCCACCGGCGGTCTGCTCGTCTTCTGCATCGCGATGGTGATTCTGGAGCTGAAGAAGTTCGAACTCGCCGACTACCTGCCGAGCCTCGCGTGGGCACCGCTGATTACTTGGTTGTGGAGGTAGATCAAATGCCAACGATTCGGCGAACGATGCTGAAATGATTGGGCTCGCCGTTTTCACCGTGTTCGTACTCGGACTGTTCACTCTTCTCCTTGGAACGGACTATCTCTCTAACAGCCGTTCTCTGCGTTGAATGGAAGTTAGTCTGTTGGCATTGTCCTTACCGCCACACACGGAGATGATCGCCAATAATTCAGACTTCGGAATCCTTTCGGGGAATGGAAACCACTGCGACTTTTCGCGCGCCCTCCGGTCAACCACGTCTGACGAGTTCCGCACTCGCTCGACTCACATTTCAGAATCCGGTGACTTTCAAACAAGAAGCCTACCAACTATCCATCATAGAATCAGCCCAAAGCTTTAGCAGCTCAGTTGGTTGGTTCCCTGACTCAATGGACCGACCAGAAGCATGGGGAATATCGAGCCAGGACTTCTCTTCCGGCACGGTTTTCATTGTGAGTATTCATCGATCGTATGAAGCGAATAATGATTGTCGCTGTCACTAGCGGTCGATCAAGCCTCGTCCGTGTCAGCCAATTTCCCGTCAGGACCTGAATGATCCCAAGGACTTTATTGTCGGCACTCACGGCTCCGCGCGGGCATCAAATTTCATCGTTCGTTCAGAATCCCAACCTCGCCCCAATCGGCACCAGCTCCAGCAACCGATCCGCGTCCTTCTGCTGCGCCGCCCACGCGATGCCGCGCAGCACGATGACGCGGTAGAGCGGATCGTCGAAGGTCCACATGTAGTGACCCGGGATGCTGCCGAAGACGCGACCCTTGCCCTTCTCGTAGGCCCAGAGCTGCGTCTGCGGCGCGCCTTCCTCGGTCGCCTTGGCCAGCACGCGCAGCAGCACTTCGTTCCCGTGAAACGCCCAGTAGGTTTCATCCACCAGCTTGAGCGACTTGAAGCCGCGCGTGATCGGATGCTCCGGCTGCGTGAAGTTCAGTTCCATGTCGCCGTGACGATACTTCGACATTCCGGTGGCCAATCCCACGCGCTCCGCGTAAGCCTTCGCCTCCTTGCCGCCTTCCATCGCCCAGTGCAACAACACCACACCGCCGCCGCGCTCCTGAAACTCATCGAGCAACGCCGCACGCTCGGCATTCCAGCCGGAGTTGCGCGAGTAGAAAACCATCACGTCCGCCGTGGCGAATTGCTCGCGTGTCGGGAAAACCTTCGCGGTCGTCACCTTCACGTTGTCCGCCAGCGCGAGCAATTTCGCCCAGCGTTGCTGCCAGAGCGGATAATCGTGTTCGTCCACGCCGTGGTCCTTGTCATCGACGCACAGGATGATGCGGAGCGGCGTTGAAGAGTCTGGGGCAGCACTTGCCGACGGCAGGAAGTCCGCCAACTCAGCGCGCGAACGCGCCGGAGGCATCGGCGGATCGACCCGCGTGATGCGCGTCGGCTCCAGCGGATTGGTGAGCAGGAACGTGAGCAGGTCTTCCATCTGCGCCGCGGAAAGGGCCTGACCAAGGTTCTCGGTCATCAGCGAATTCTTCATCGGCTCCATGCTCACTACATCAGTGCGTGGCCGTTCGAGTGTCGCGTTGGCGGGCAGGCGGAGAACGATCTTCTCGGCGGTGAGCGTGCCGACCAATCCGCTCACCTCCGTGCCGTCGCGGAACTTCACCGATGTGCCAGTCATGTCGGGATTGATGGTTGCGGAAGGCTTCGTGATGTCATGCACCACGGACTCGCGATCGCGGAAGACGAGATTCGAAAGGTCCGGACCGAACGCCGTGCCTTCGCCGCGAATCTGGTGACACGTCGCGCAACCGCCATCGCCGAAGAACACGCGCCGGCCGTGCAGCCAGTTCCCTTTCACATCGGTGCGCGCAATCGCTTCGCCATCCGTTCTCATCGGCGGCGCATCGGAAGCCCACGGCACCGTGAGCCGATTCAATGCGATGGGCCGGACCTTTTCATCGAGCGCGTAGCTGAGGCCACTGCCGTTCAAATCGAGCGGACCGCTAAGGCTGAGGTCTATCGGCGCGACGGCCGAACCGACCGGAGCCATCAACGTCACCGTGGCCGGCGCGCGCTCCGCAAAATCCTGCCGCACGGTCATGCGCCGGTTCGCGAAAGCGTCCTTGGCGATGTCCCAGTCCAGCGTCGCGCCCGGTTGGATTGCGGGCACGAAAATGTTCGCCAAATTCACGCCGCCGCGGAGGACGACCTTCGTCGCCTTCTTCAGCGCTGCGAAGAACGCTTCATGATCCGCCGAACCCGCCGTGAACGCCTGCGCGACGGCGGGCGACGGATGCGGAAGAATCGCGCGCGCCATCTGCCCACCCGACTCGCACTCCACTTGCAGTCCATTCAAGGTTAGCGCGACATCGATCTCCGGCTTCTGCGCGATATTGCCCCTGGTCAGCCACGCCGCCGGCGTCGGCAGCGTGATGGCGTAGCCGACGTTTTCAGTTTGACGAGGCACACGGAGCACGATCGTGCGGCGGTCCGCGCTCAGCGCCAGGCCCTGCACCGGTACCCAACGACGTGGCGCGGTCATCTGATCGCGCACAACCTGATATCCGGGGCGCATGACTTCGAACCGATCACCCGCGCTGACGTAACGCCCGGCTTCGATACGCACCTTCTCCTTCGCGCCCGCCCAGTCGGCGTCCTTGAGCGGCTGGTCGAACGCGACGCGGAACTCGTCCGGCGCCGCGGCCCACGTGAGCACGGGCTGCGGCGTTTCCTCCGCAGCGTAGCGGACACGGAAAATCTTCCCCGCTCCAGCCGGACCCGTCCCCCAATCTGGCGGACCGCTGTGACAGGCAAGCAAGAGATCGCCCTGCGGCGTCACGCAGGCATCAACGAGCAGCATCGTGAGGCTGGCGATGAGATGATTCTGCGCGACGTAACCCTGCGCAGTCTTCACCAGCTTGGTGCGATACAGCTTGCCGCGCGATTCGCCGCAGAGCAGCGCGTCGCCGACCCAATTCGCCGGACCCCAATGTGGCCCGCCGTTCACGCCTTCGTTGAAAATCATGCCGACCGTGCTCTGATGCTGCGGGCCGTATTCGAAGACGGCCGGTTCATCGATGACCTGCGGTAGATGCTTCGGGTGCCGCGGCGGGAAGCCGTAGTGCAGGCCGCGCTGGATATGCAGCAACTCGTCGAAGGGATTGCCGTTCGGCAGCCACGTCGCGCCTTCCTGTTCGCTGGCGAAGAGATCGCCGGCGCGATTGAAGGCGAGCGCGCAGGTGAAACGTGTGCCGGTGCAAAACGTCTCGCGCGTTTTGAAGTCCGCCGAGACGCGCTGAACGGTGCCGTTCTGGAGCGAGGTGGTGTAGCCGGCCTTGCCCGTCGCCGCATCGACGAGATAGCCGTTCGCGTAGTTCGCCGTGCCGAGGCCGAAATAGATGGAGCCGTCCTTCGGATCGACCGCGAGACCGATGGCATCGACGTTCTGCGTAATCTCCGGCCAGCCTTGTGCGACGATGATTTCCTCGTCCGCCACGCCGTCGCGATCCTTGTCGAGGATGAGCGAAATCTTGCCCTTGCTCGCGACATACACGCCGTCTCCGCGCGCGTCGTTCTTCGGCAGGAGCGCCACGCCGATCGGCCCGCGCAACGAGGACTTGTCCCAAAACACTTTCGCGGAATCTTCGCGTCCGTCGCCATCCGTGTCCGAGGCGAGATGAATACGGCCATCGTAACCAAGCGCAACGAGCTTCCCATCGTGACGATAGCGAAGTCCGGTGAGATTGCGCAGTTGAAGCGGCATCTCCTCGGCAGTGAACCCGGGCACGAACATCTGCACGACCGGCGCGTCTTTGAGCACTTCGAGTGCGTGCCCGCTGCTGCCGGACGCAAGCGCGTTCAACGCCGGCGTGCGAGCAAAGAGCGATTCCTCGATCTGCTTGCGTTCAGCGTCACTCAGCGCGCGTTCGTAGATCAGCACTGCCGCAATGTCGCCATGGAACGAGCCTTGGGCGTTGGATGGTTCGCCGGGGTCGTTCGAGTAGATGCGGCCGCCGATGACAATTTCGTCCAGACCGATCTCCGACGCTTTGCGCTCGCGATCGCCAAGCTTGATGCCGTCGAGGAACAACTCGTTGCCCTTCGCGCCAACCTTCGAGCGGACAGTGAACACGTGGAAGCTGCCGAAGGGCAGATTTGCGGCGAGATTCTTGCCGGGCTGGATGAAGTTCCGGAACCCGCCGCTGCCCGCAGACTCGACATTGAGCACGCTCAGCTCCTTCGTGGAGTTCGGACCCTGATCGAGATTCAGGCCGCTGGTGTAATCGTTCTGGCCGGCGACCGCCGTGCCAAAGAGCCCGGAGAACGCGCCTTTGTTCGATTGAGGCGCGGCGAGCACAAACACGGTCAACTCCTTCACGCGCCGCTTCGCACGGGAGAGGCTGAGGTAGTCATCCTTGCCATCGAAACGCACGAACGCCTCGGTGCCATCGCTGCGAAAGACCGGTCGCCCGCCCGCCCACGGCTGCACGACCTGACGCGCCGCCGGCGAAGCATCGAGCCAGCGGTCGAACGGTCGGCTGTTGCCGAGCGGCGGCAGCTCACGCGCGCGATGGAGAGCGATTTGATTCGCCGCATCGAGCTGGAGAAAGAGGCCGTCGGTCGGAAGTTCCGCCGCAACGTTGGAAGTGGGAACTCCAAGGGCGATCGCGACGAGGCTGGCGAGAATGGCAAAGGCACGCTTCATAGGAAGTCCGTTTCGGTTGATTAGTCGGCAGCGTGGCAAAGCCACACATGACGCGCCAGTGTGGAAGTGGAGAAATCGTCGGAGCAGTGCGCTAAACAACCGATGCTGTTTGCGCTCCACCCAGCGGCAGACCAAAGAAGAGGCACAGCCACGGTTTCACTTCGTCGAACTCCACCGCCTTGCCGGTCGAGATGAGAAACGAACGCATGTTCTCGGTGAAACCTTCGCCGGCGAAAACCACGAGCCCGGGAATCGGCCACGCGTCGATGTCCTTGATCGTTGCCGGGATTTTCTCCTCCGCTGTGCCGCGCACCGACTGGAACTTGCACTCGATGCCGAGGGTCTTGCGCGTTTGCGGATGGGTGAGCACGACGTCGATGTAACGTTCCGCGCCCCAAATGCGCCGGGCCACGCGCACCTGCTCGATGGCTTCGAGCCCGAGGTCGCGTCCGAGTTGAGCCACGGCCTTGGCTAACCCGTCACCATTGGCGACAGCGAGCGCTCGTCCTGACATTTGGCCTCCGAACCGTTGGGGTGATTGAAAAGAGACGCGGAGTTTTCCGCACGCCGCACCGAGAGCTGAATGTTTTTATCCTCCAGCTCGATGCCGATGGCGCGACGCTTGTTCTCCAGCGCCGCGACAGCCGTCGTGCCGCCACCGAGAAACGGATCGAGCACGAGATCGCCTTCGCGCGTCGAGGCGAGGATGCAGCGCGCGACCAGCGCAACCGGCTTTTGCGTCGGATGCTTGCCGAAGCGTTTCTCCTCAGTCTTGGGAGCGGTGAGACGCCACACCGACTTCATCTGCTTGCCGCCGTTCTCCTGCTTCATGTCCTGGTAATTGAAGCAGTGCTTGCTCTTCTCGTTCTTCGCGGCCCAGAGAATCGTCTCCGTCGCGTGGGTGAAGTAGCGGCAGGAAAGATTCGGCGGCGGATTCGGTTTCTCCCACGCGATGTCATTCAGGATCTTGAACCCGAGCTGTTGCATTGCGTAACCGACGGAAAGATGACGTGCTGGGTTCCGGAAACCCAGATGGTGCCGTTCGGCTTGAGCACGCGCTGACAGCGACGAAGCCACTCCGTGTTGAACTCGTGGTTGAGCTCCGGACCACGCGATTTGTCCCACTCACCTTTGTCCACCTTCACCATCTTGCCGGCGTGACAGGTGATGCCACCGTTCGAGAGGAAATACGGAGGGTCTGCAAAAATCATGTCGAACAACCCGTCCGGATGCTTCGCGGCGATGGCGTCGAGAAACTCCAGGCAGTTGCCCTGATACAGCCACACCCCACGCGCATTATCAGACAGAGCCCGACGGACAGCGCCCGTCTCCGATTGCGGAAACGTGACACCGGCGAGCGGATCGCTTCCCGAGGGAGCGACCGGGTGACGGGAGGGTTTTTGCGGCTGTCGCGGCACGCGCGGATCGTTCGGTGAGGGCGGGGCAATTGCAAGTTTCTTGTTGCGACCGGCGGGTGGCACTTGAGCTTTGGAAGCTCACGACTATTCTTCGGCCATGCCGCTGCTGGAAATCTCAGGACTCAGGAAGTCCTTCGTGTCGCCGGATGGCGCGAAGCACACAGTCATCGATGTGCCGGAGCTCTCGCTCGCCGAAAAGGCGCAGGTCGCGCTCAGCGGCGAAAGCGGGCTCGGCAAGACGACCTTCCTCAACCTCATCGCCGGCATCCTCAAGCCGGACGCCGGCACCATCCGCCTCGCCGGACAGGAAGTTTCAAGCCTCGGCGAATCCGCACGCGACCGTCTGCGCGCCACGACGCTCGGCTACATTTTCCAGACCTTCAATCTGCTGCCCGCGTTCACCTGTCTCGAAAATGTCCTGCTCGGGATGTCCTTCGGGCCGGGCGCCGATCGCACGCACGCCGAAGCGTTGCTGAAACGCGTCGGACTCGGTGACCGGCTGCGCCACTACCCGCGCCAGCTTTCCACCGGCCAGCAACAACGTGTCGCCGTGGCCCGCGCCTTGGCGAATCGCCCAAAGCTGGTCCTCGCCGACGAACCGACCGGGAATCTCGACCACGCGAACTCACGCGCGGCGCTGAAGTTGATTCGCGAAGCGTGCGCGGAGAACGGCGCGGCGCTGCTGCTCGTCAGCCACGACCGCGAAGTGCTCGGGCAGTTCGAAACGGTGCTCGATCTTGCGACCATCAATCGCGCCACCAAACCCATGGAGGCCACGGTATGAGCATCTGGCACATCGTCCTGAAAAGTCTCCGGCAACACGCATTGTCGACAGCAGTCACGTCCATTTCCATCGCGCTCGCCGGCGGATTGTTGATGGCCGTGTGGTCCGTGAAGGAACAGGCACAGGCAACGTTCACGCAGGTGGACGCCGGATTCGACGCCGTACTGGGCGCGCGCAGTTCAAAGCTCCAGCTCGTGCTCAACGCCGTCTTTCACCTCGAAGCTTCGCCCGCAAACATCGCATGGGCGGACGTGCTCGACATTCAGAAGCATCCGGGCGTGGAACTCGCCGTGCCCATCGCGATGGGTGACAACTACCGCAGCTATCGCATCGTTGGAACGACGATTGAGATGTTCACGAAAAGCGAATATGCGCCAGACAGGCGTTTCGCGGTCGAATCGCCGGGCCGCTTGTTCGATCCGAATCTGCGCGAAGCCGTGGTGGGTAGTTTCGCTGCGCGAAAGCTCGGGCTGACCTACGGCTCGAAGTTTCGACCGTATCACGGACTGAATTTCAATGAAGACGAACAACACGAGGACGAATACGTCGTGGTCGGGGTGCTGGAGCCCTCGAACACACCGGCGGACAAGGTCATCTGGATTCCGCTCGCCGGCGTGCAGAACATGAGCGGGCACTCCGCGGAAACCGCCACCGACGTGAGCGCGGTGCTGGTGAAGTTGCGCAGTGTGATGGCTGGTCCCTCGCTCGAACAACTCTACAACAAGCGCGGCAACCGGCTCACATTCGCCTGGCCGATGGGCGCGACGATGGCGGAACTGTTCAACAAGATCAGCTGGTTCGATCGCGTGCTGGCGCTCGTGGCGGTGCTGGTGGCGGTGGTCGCGTCTGGCTCCGTGCTCGCGAGCATCTACAATTCAATGAACGAACGTCGCCGACAGATTGCCATTCTCCGCGCGCTCGGCGCACGCCGCTCGACGATTGCCTGGACTGTAGTGTTGGAGGCCATCGCCATCGCGGCGATCGGCTCCCTCCTCAGCTACGTGCTCTACGGTGTGATTCTGACTTCCGCAGGCGCCATCATCCGCGCGCAAACCGGCGTGGTGCTCGATCCGCTGGCGTGGCATCCAGTGCTGGTCTTCGCGCCGCTGGGATTGATCGCGCTGAGCGCATTGGCTGGATTGGTCCCGGCGTGGAAAGCCTACCGCACCGACGTCGCGGCGAATCTGGTGCCGATGGATTGAAGGGGAGATACAGCGAAGCGCTGCTGCTGAAATGGTGCCCACGACAGGACTTGAACCTGTACGATGTTACTCACTAGAACCTGAATCTAGCGCGTCTGCCAATTCCGCCACGTGGGCAACTGACTATTAAACGAGAACGACTGCAAACTAGAGCGGCATCAGCCTTCAAGCTCGCAGGCGCATTGAGTTTCTAATCCAAGCCGCAGCGCTTTAGCAATCAATATCCGCAGCCATTTGAGCAGTCCGCCGAACCCTTGCCTTGCGAAAACCGCGCGGTCCCTCATCAACTCCCGTTCATTGTGCTCCAACTCTCCGAGTCACCGCGACCAAAGGACCTAGACGCAGGGAACAAATGGCACTCGATCGAAAAGCTAGTGTAACCAACGCCGAGGCAATCAGTGGAGTTTCGGGCTCTGTGGCGCCGTCAGCTTTGCAAGCGACTCTCTGTGCTCTCCGTCTTTCCACAGCTCCTTTTCCACTACGCTGCCGTTTCGCATCGTGGCCCGGGATTTCATGAAGCCGCTGGGAAAGTAGGCTTTCGCAAGTCCGTCAGGTTGGCCGTCCTTCATTCGCAAATCCTCCGCCAGCTGGCCGTTGGGGTGCCAGCTCCGGAACGGCCCGTGCAGCTTGCCCTCCTCGATCGTCGCTTCCGAGAGTTTGCTGCCATCCGCGTGCCACTTCGTTCTCAGGCCGTGGGAAGCGCCTTCCTTGAAGTGCTCGGTCACCTGAAGCTGACCGTTGGTGTGCCAGCCTTCGGAAAGGCCGTGAAGCCGGCCGTCGGTTACCGCCGATCGTGAACGCAGAGTGCCGGCGGACGAATAATCGAGCATCAGCCCGCTGAAGGTGTTCGTCTGGCCCAAGATGCGGAGCCGACCACCCACCAAAACCAGATTCGTGCGCGAGACGGCCAACGAGGAGACACCGGTAGACCCGACCGCCGGCTGGGTGTTCCACAACCGTATCTTCATCACCGCCGCCACGCCCACCAGCATTACCAACAATGACAGGCCAAGCGCCCATTTTGTTCTCGTGCGGCCGTTTGGTTCTTTGAGTTGGCTGGTCATGGCGGCTGGCTATTGAACGAGTGCGCGGAAGAAGCGGTTGGTGCCGACGATCGCGGAAGGCGGCACTTCGACTCGCAGCAATCGGACGTCGGTGGCGCGGTAGCTGGTTTGAAGCGGGCCAGGAACGCCGCTGGTGACGAAGCGGAATTTCGACGTGGTCCACTGCTCCATGGTGGGCGATTCCTGGATGGTGTAGCTGCGACCACGGATTCCGAGGAACTCGAGTTGAGAGTGGCCGTTGGTCACGCTGAGGATGGAGAGCTTGAAGCCGTCCTCGGGATCGAAGGCATAGGTGCCGGCGATGTATTCATCGATGTTCTTGATGCCGTCTCCGTCGGTGTCGTCGCCCGGCCCAATACCGCCCAGCGTGCCGCCGTAAATGTCGATGAGCGTTTGTTCCCACGCGTCGGGCAGGCCGTCGCCATCGGAGTCCACGCCCAGCGTGAGATCAATGCGCGTCTTCAAGCTGGGCTGACCGATCTGCGCGAAGTTGCCGACCATCTCGATGGGGAGATAGGTGAGCTGGCCGATCTGCACCTTGAGTTTGAACTGCCAGAACGGTTTTAGCGCCGTGGGCATGTAGGCGTTGATGTCAGCGGCCGTGCCGGAGTCCATCGGAACTTCCAGTCTGTAGTTCACGCCGGGCTCGAGCCCGCTGACGACGCTGGAACGGAGTTGAACGCCGGAAGGCGTCTCCAGGTAGACGTCGCCCGAGGCGAGGTTGATCGGATCGCCGACCTCGTTGCGTACGATGCCGTAGAGCGTGTGGTGAGGGGCCGGTGGATAAGCCAGAACCACACCGCCGAGCAATAGGACCGCGAGACTTGCAGCGACTTTGAAATTCGTTTTCATGTTCGTGGGTCGGTGAAGCTCAGTTGCCCGAATAGGAGTAGGTGTGGAAGTAGAGTTTGACGTCGTTGACCGTCCGGATGAACCGCTCGAGGCCCTCATCAGGATTGTTCAACAGCGTCTTGCCAGGGATGACGAGCTTCCACTTGCTGTTCCAGACGGAACGCCCGATCAGTCGCGTGTTGGTGAACTTGTTGTGCCACAGCTCGCCGCCGGTCGAGTAGATGGTGTTCTCATCCCAGAGCGTGGCGTCGGAGATGGGCCGGAAGGCCTGATGTTTGCGAAGGCCAAACAAGGGCTCGGTGAGGGAATCCGCGGATTGCCAGAGCGGCCGCGTGGAGAAACCGGACCCGCCGATATTGAACGGCAGCGGGATGGTGACATCCTGCACGTTCCAGGTTCGGACGTCGCTGTTGTCGCCCAACGGCGGACTGCGCATCGAGTCGAAGCCGACCGGAATCAGGTAGACGTACGGCGTGGCAGACATCGCGTCCGGATCAAGGAACGACAAATCCGGGTCGCCCGGAGACGTGCCGCCTGAACCTTCCACGGCGTCAGCATTGGCCGCCGGGTCATCCATTCCTTTGTAGCCCTCGAGCGCGACGCCCACCGCAAAAATCTTGGTAGCGAACGAACTCGGACTGAAGGCGTGATCCCGGGCCGCCAGCGGGCGCCCGAAGAGATTCAGGCCGTCCGAGATGGTTGTGCTGAATTCGAGGACCAAGCCCGGCACCGCCACGCCGTTACCCGACTCGATCTGGAGGCAGTAGCGGCGCACATCTGGATCATCGAGGATGTTTGCCTTGAGGGCCTGGCTGAGGATGTCCCTCCAGTTGTCATTACCGTTGGTGCCGGGAAGGATCCGGAAATTTTCCGTGCGCATCGAAACGGTGGTCCCATACGCATCCGGATTGTTGAAGCCGAGCCGGCTCCGCACCACGCTCCAGTCGCCGAGCATTTCGGCGAGGACACTGGAGAGCCCCGGATCACCCGTGTTGCTGCCGGCGAACTGCGGCTGGCCGTTGGCCACCACGCCGAGCGCGCGGGCGCGGATGATGCGGTTGATGAACTCCCGGCCCTGCGGCGTGCCGAGCAGGCCCGTGTCGTAATCGTAGGCCTGCGCCGCCAGGAAGGCGTATTTCGCGGACAGATCGAAGAGCGTCTTGTAACGCTCCAGCTTCTCGTTGCGGAAAATGCGGAAGGCCGCGTCGCGCGTGCGATAGCCCTGGATAACGGCCGCAGCACGCTGGCGGTAGATCTGGCGTTCCTGCTGGATGCGTTCGCCCTCCGCGACCAACGAGCGGTAATTGCGCTGCGCATCGTCCAGCTCCTGAAGGCGCATGTTCAGCGTCATGAAGTTGTTGTTCATGCCGTACACCTTGTCACGAACCTCGCTCACGGAATTGCGCAGCTCCTGATTGAACTGCTCGGGCGCAATGTCGTTGAACTCGATGTAGCGATTGGCCTTTTGCGTGGCGTATTCGAGGGACTTTTGAACGCTGCTGTAGGCGAGCTTGCCCCACTGCAATCCGGACGCGACCAAACCAGTGATGACTTTGACCGACGAACGGATCGGCGAGAACAAGTCACCACCGACGGCCAGGCCCGCGATGAAACTGGTCGGAATCGCATCGGCCGTCTTGTCCGTTGTCGAAGTGATATCTTCGGAGATCCGGTCGATCGTTTCCGCCGTGATGTCGTAGGCGAGCCGCGAGGTATCCACGATGATCTGGGCGTTGAGGATCTCCGCCTGGTCGGTCCGGATTTGTTCGTAGGACGCCCTCTTCTGCTCCAGCGAACGAATCGCCCAGTCCAGATCGTACTTCGCAGCGTCAGCCCAGTAGAACGCCGTGAAAGCGGCGTTGCGGGCCTTCACAATATCCGAGATGGCGCGCTGGAGTTTCCCGGGAGAGGAACGCTGGCCAGTCCACGCCGCGGGCTTTTTGAAGAAACCGTGAGCCGCCAGATTATACTCGATGAACAGATTGGTGTTCGCCAGGTAATCCTCGGTTCGTCCGGTTCCATCAACTTCTCCAATGAACGCCGGTTGAATCCAGCCGAAGGTGGAGATCAGATCCTGCCCCGCCCAACCCGGCTGGAAAGTCTGCGTGTCGATGCGCCAGGTCACATCCGCCGCCGGATCCAGCAGCGTTCCCTGCGGGCCGGCAAACGTCAGCTCCTTCGTATCCACATACATGTAGTGCAACGTGTCAGGGCCGTTGAAGCCGGTGCGATAGGTTCTGCCCGGTCCGATGTCCTCGGGATAAGGCGTGCCGTAGAGTTCGATCAAGGCGTTGGTGTAGGCGAGCTCCTGCTGGTTCACGCCCGTCCGGAAGTCCACCAACGAATCCTCTTCGGACCTCATCAGGCGCGTCACATCTTTCGCGTCATCAAACGACACCACGGCATTGTTCAATGCATCCTTCGCGCGCTGATAGATCTGCTCGAAGTGACTGAACGGGCCGTTGGCGATGGACAGCGGATTGAGATCGAACGGGATGGCTGAATCCGGCAAGCCCATGGGCGTCAGCCCGGCCTCGGCATTATCCATCGCGGTCTGGAGGCTCGCGCTGACGGTGACCAACTCCTTCAGCTCAGGAACCGTCGTGCGATCAATCTGCTGAATGCTGCCTTGATGAGAGGGATCGGGATCTTTATCCGGCAGGATGGCGTTGCCGACCACCCAGTTCAGGAATGCACCCTGCCCAGTTCGCGACGCCCAGTGATCAATGCCCCAATGGCGAGTCGTGGGCACGTTCCGGGAACTGAGGTTGGGCTTCGTCTCCGTGAAATGCGCCCAGCCATTGGCCTTGCCCGATTGATAATCGCGACGCCAGGTGAGGTCGAAGGTCTGTTTACCCGCGCGCGCCAGTGCCCCGGCGGCGGCGGCGAACTTCCGCTCGTCCTGATAATCAACAGACACCGGCTTGCCCAGCACCGTCACCGCTTCGATGCGTGGCACCCAGTCGAAATCGGTGTTCATGATCAGCGCGTAGTAACTTTTGAGCGCCGTCAGGTAATGACCGTAGGCGTCTCCGTGGCCTTGGGGATAGAGCTTGCGCGCATCCTCGGCGTCCACCTTCCCGTCGGTGTTTTGATCGAGCACATTGTAGTTGAGCGCGTAGATCACTTCCCCGGCATCGATGCCGCGGGTGTAATTCCAGATCATGCGATTGTAGACCGGACGCAGTTCTACGCCGGGCAGAAGGAAATCATCGCGTCCCCGCATCAGCGCCAGCTCCTCCTCCAGCAGCGTCGGCAGCTGACCCTTGAAGGAGAAGAGCGCGGTGGCGACGTCGCCGTAAGTGCTGTCCTTGGTCCCGATGCCGATGGTCGGATTCGATGCGTCGGCCCAGGCTTCGTTGCCCAGCACCATGTAGAGATCGTTCAGGTAACCGGCGGCGAGCAGCAGCGCGTCGTTCGCCGGACCGTAGTTGATCCCGCCGCCAATGCTCAGCATCTTGCCGCGGTTGAGGACGGTTTCGTAGATCTCGATCAGCCCCGCGTTGTTGATCGCATCGAGGTTGAGGGCGACATCGCCTTCCCAGCGTCCACCCGCTTGCGAGACAATGCTGACGTCGGTGTTCACGGAGTTGTTGAAGAGGTCAGTGATGCGCTGGTTGAAGGGATTGATGCCCTTGAGCACACGCTTGATCCAGCCCTCGGCCAGTTGCGGTGTGGTCCACTGCGACCAGACAACGTTGCCGCCATTCCCATCGGTGACGAACGACGCATGGGCGCTGTTCATCGGCTGGTAGCGCATGATGAGGTAATTGTCTGACAGGCTGCGAATATCCGCGCTGCCACCGAGCACGGCGCGCACGCCATCAGGGTAGCGAACGGCATCGAGCGACAGCCATTTTTGAACGGTGACATCGACGGAGGTGAAGGCTTCGATGCGCGCGTTGAACGCGATGAACTGCGCCGGGAACGCGCCGGAGATCAGTTCGACGGCGATGGTGTGGGTCCGCGAACCGTCCGGGTTTGCGGTCCCACCCGCGAGGTCGGCATTGCTGAGGCGATAAACGCGGCTCAGGGGGATCAATCCGCCAGCCGGCGAGGTCGTGGTGGAATCGTTTTGGCCGGTGTTGGCGCGCGCCACGAGTTGACCGTCCACATAGACCACCGCGCCGAGGGCGTCATCCAATTCCATGCTCAGCCAGTATTGCGAGTATTCGCCCGGCGGTTGCACGAACTGGCGGAAGACGATGCTCTGCACGCCGTTGGTCGCGACACGCTCGTTGAGTTCCAGAATCTCGTTGGCGACTGCGGAGACGTTCTGATTAATGTCCACGCTGACGTAGATGTTGGTCGCCGACGTGAGGGCGTTCACCGTGCCTAAGACTTCCGTCCCGTCGGTCTTGCGCAAAACCACTCGATTGCCCGCGCTCAATCCATGAGTCGCGCTGGTGGGGACGCGGAAGCGGAACTTGCCATCCACGAGATCCACCGCGTCAAAGGAAACGCGGCTGACCGGAGAGACGGTTGTGGACGCGTCCTGAAACAGCCGGCTCTCGGCCGATGCGGCGACGGACGACGCCTTGTCCGTCTCGAGTGGGAACCGGAGATGCGACCACACGCCGTCGGACAAGAGAGTGACAGGGGTGTTGTCGTAGACACGAGGCGGCAACCCATCCACTGGCGAAGCGATCTTCCACTCGAAGCGGTAGTCCTCAATCTTCGCGGCGAGATCGACGACCTGTTGCATCGTCAGCTTCTCGTTCAACGGATTGGAGGATTCGACGATGTTCACTTCGCCGCGATAGAGCGTGTTCACGACCTTCACGATCGCGACCGTGACAGGGTCGCCTTCAGGCGTGAAGGCGCGACCGTTGCCCGCGATCAGCGAGACGTAGCCCGTACCCGGGCCGGTGGCCGTCAGCGCGTAGGATCGTTCCACTGCCACGTCGTCGTTCTTGATGCGCGCGATTTCATCGGCACCAATTACCTCCGGCGCCGTCGGAATGTAGGTGCGCGGTTGCGCGGGATTCTCGATAAAGGTTTCCAAAGTCGTGGCGAGTCCGTCGATGGCGTCATCCCACAATTCCTTCTTCTCATCCTCGATGTCACAAAGCTTCTGCAACTCTTCGCGGTCGCCCTGGCCAAGGACATTCAGGAACAAATAATTCTCGCCCAGGGCCGCGTCCACGAACTGGCCTTTAAAGACCAACTCACCGAACGCGCCGCGATTCGGATCGAAGAACAATCGTTCTGCCAGATGCGGCGGGAGATTGGGGAAGTAGGTCTTGCCCTGATAGGACGACGTCTTCACCGAAGGCGGAATACCGTCGAGAATGCCACCATTCCCCGCTGCGCCCAGCGCGAACGATTTCTCCCGCGTCGGGTCATGGAGCACGGCAGATTCGGCCGATTCGCCGCCCGCGATCTGGGATTGCTGATAGAGAATCTCCAGGCTCGTCTGGCCGCGCACAGCGGGCAGGCCGCGCTTGGGCGTGGTCAGCGTCTCGGCCATCTGCAGCAAGGGCACGTTCTCGGGCCAGACCGGACGGTAGACGATGCCGAGCGCGTTGCCGTCCGCGTCCTGATCCGAATCCGCGACGTTGCCGAAGACCGGATCTCCGGCGAAAGAACCGTCGGGATTCATCGGGCGAAGATACGGCGTGATGGTGCCGACAGGCGGCTGCGCATTCAGCGCGAGGGTCGGGAAGAAGAAGCCAGGCAGCGTCTTGTAGTAGAACTGCATGACGAGCGAAGGCGACTCGGTGAGCGTGTGCGGGCCGCGGTAGAACCAGGTGTTCCCCTTGCGATCTTGCAGGGTGAACTTTCCGTAGAAGTCGCGCAGCGTTGCATCGGCGATGGTGATGGGCAACGGCTCGGACGCGAGACGCTGATTGGCGAAAGCGTTCGCCGCAGGGCCGTCAACAGGCAGCACCAAGGCCGTCGCGATCTTCGCGGATGGCGGCGGCGCGGCGGCGAATTGAACTTCGACGTACTGCGACGCGGTGTTCACTTCGGTGACGGTGATCTGCCAACTGCCTCCACTGACCGTATCGTAAAGCAAGGCAGGCGCGGCACTGGCAGTGAGGCCCGCCCGGATGCTCGCGGCGAAGCGCCAGCGGTTGGGGTTCGTACTCTGGTTGCCGCCCCAGACCTTGAGGTCTAACGGACGCAGATTGCTCACCCAGCCGCCAAGGGTCGTCGTCGTGACGTTGGTCGGGAAGAACCACACGGGCGCGGCCGGAGTTTGCGCGTTCTGCAACGCCAGCGGATCGAAGCGCCGGGCGAAATGACGTTCGGTGGTCGTGAGGCTGTGGCTGGTGAAGGCGCCGCCTGTTAACCGCACAGAGGAGCTCACGGTGTAGGTGCCGATCTCCGCATTCAAACTTCTGGGCGGCAGGCCGGCGATGTTCGGCGCGAGCGGTTTCTCCAGCAGCGGCAGCGGCATGGGCGGTTGCAGAATGGTGCCCGCGTTTCTCGCGTAGTCGAAGGTGATACCGACCTCCGGCTTTTCCCGCAGCACTCGGAATGCTCGGACTGCGGGCCGCCCGTCGGCTTCAATGTAGTCCAGCAACACGAAGGGCTGGGACGTGAAGCTTTCCGTCGAGGTGATGTTGAGATCGTCGCGCAGCGCGAAGGCTTGGCCGCCCTGGACGATCGCGTGTTCCTCGTTGGGATTGTAGCCGGGCAGCGATGGATCGTTTTGGTAGTAGATGCTGCCGTTGGCCTGAAGGCTGAGGAGCGGACCGGAACCGTCGTTGCTCGCGAGCACGATTTCTGCGGGGTTGGCCGGGTATTCCAGTTTGTAACGTCCGATGACCGCGGGCCAGTGGCTGTTCAGGAAGCCCTGCGCGACGTTGACCTGGTTTTTGCGGAACCACCAGACCTCCAGCCGATCTTTGCCGGGAACGGCGTTGACCGGAATGATCGCGCCGCGGTTGGCGGCATCGAATCCGCCGGAGAACGGATCGACATACGCACCGGGATGGTAGAGATCGCCTTCGCTCACGCGGATGAAGCCGGCGAGATAGTTCGTATCATGGCCATTGCCGATTTCGCCGATCGGCGCGGTGATGCGATCGCCGACGGCGACGGTCGAGCTGATCACTCGCGGGCGCATGGCGATGGGCACCGGGACGGCTGAGCGGACGGCGAGTCCGCCCGCGCCAGTGTCGCCCACCAGCCGGAAGGAGGCGTTGAAGGTAGCGTTGCTGCCGGGTGCGGCGAAGAACTCGACCTCCGCACCGACGGCGCATTCGAAGAACACCAGCCGTGTCGGATACACGCCCGCCGCCAGATTGAACGTGGCCAACGTGTCGCTTGGTCCGCGCGTGAACGGGAAGCCGAAGACGTTGGTTCCGATCTCACAGCGGAACCCGTCGTCCGAGTTCACACCGAAGGTCCACCAGCCGCTGGTCGGGATCGTGATTGTGCCTGTTGCCTCGGTGACGAAGTTCTCCTCGTCGATTCCAACGGTGAAGCCGGGGAAGGTATTGTCCTCCGCGAAGTTCCCGCCACCGCCGCTGTTGAGGAAGTTGATGACCGGCACATTCGCGTTGAAGACGCTGGCCTGAAGCGCGGGATCGGCCAGGACGGCGTCGGCCTGAGTGATACTGCATGCGTCTCCGATTGCCCGGATGTTGCGCACGGCGAATCCAGCATTGCCGAGAACCCAGGTGAGGTTCGTCGCGACGCCACGCTCCAGAAGCGGGCCGCCAACCCCCAGATCATTGTTGGCCACCTCGGTCGGCGCGACGTTGCGGTCCCGAAGACTTTGTTCCAGCCAGGAGAAGATGCGCTCAAAACGGATGAACTCGCCGGAGGTGAACCGGAGCAATGCGCGATGGGCTGGATGGTCCTCATCGAGGAAGCTGTAGTAAGCAAAGTTTTCCGTGAGCTTGCCGCGCGGTTGGTCGAGCGGATCCTGATACGCGAGAGTGGGCGCATTCTGAGAGGGCAACGGCACCGCCGTGGCTTTCGCCTCGCCCTCGGTAGCCACCAATGGGCGGACGTAATGACTGTACCGGGCGACGTCATCCGGCCAGACCAGTTTGTAGCGGACGAAACGGAACGGCCATTTCAACCCCTCCAGCCCTTCCTCCAGCCAATGAACCTGGAGATCGTTTTGATTCCGAGTTTCGCGGGTGGCGTAATAGTTCGGCCGGGTGCTGCCGCCCGGGTTGTGCTGGAAGGTGAAGCTTTGTCCGACGAGCAGCAGCGGTTCCGGGAACAGGCCGGCATCGCTGGGAAAATCGCCCGGATAGGAGGTGAGCTTTTCGCCCAGCTCGATGGTGACGTCGTTCGGAGCCGGTTGCCGGATGACATCCACGATTTCGAACCCGAGATGCTGGCGGGCGTTCGCGCCACGCGCATCTCCGAGCAGTTCCATGAAGACGCGACCTTCGACATTGTAGGCGCGGATCTGCCCGCCGGCCTGGCCGCCCGTGTCGTCGTACCAAAGCGTCCGTGTTTCCTGGAGCGTGTTGCTGGTGGTGATGGGTGCCGCGCCCGGAATCACGACTTCATTCGCGACCCGCTCGGGGAGGGTATTGTTGTAGACAATGTTGACAGCACCCACGCGGGCACTTGGTACCGTCACCGGCTTGCCCGTGTCCGAAAAGGAACGTTCCGTCCAGTACATCAGCCGCGGGGCTTTCACCGGGCTGCCGGAAACGACGTATTGATTCGTCGCGACGACGTAGGGCACGCCGAGGACGAGGACGTTGGCGACACCGGCCGGCGAATTGGCTGCGGTCGAGGCCACGCTGCGCCGCCACGCGATCTGGAGTGGTCCGGGATTCACGGCGAAGACGGCTTGGGCGTGCGGGCTCCAGTAGTAGCCCGTGTTGGTGTGGCTGGCGGTCGAATAGGGCTCGGGCAGCCAGTAGGTCTCGGGCGACTGCACGGGGCGAGGGGGATTCACCGCCGTGTTCACCGTGCTCAGGAGCACGCCATATTCGTCTGCATTGGGTCGCGGAACGATCTCGCCGAACTGGAACGAAACGGCGCGACCGAGCATCGGCGCACCGACCCGGGCACGGAGCATCGTCATGACGACCGTCCCATTCACCTTGATGCGTGGGAGGTTTAAATTCTCAGCATTGGCCGCGAGGCTCTGCGCCGCGTTCAAATTGGTGGTGCCAGGACTGGCCAAGGCGCCGAACACGACCAGACCACTGAACTGGTTGATGGTCGCGGGAACTTCCGTCAAACCGGCGGCCTGCTGCTGTGCCAGTGTGGGCGCACGACCATCCGATCCGGGTGGCGTGCCGCGAACGCTGGAGATCGGGAGACCGTTGGAGGAACTGAGATTATGACGAACGGCGTCCTGCCGGAGTTCCAGCGGGAGCGCCTGAGCCGCCGCATCGGGCGCCGCCCATGCACCGAGCAGAAGGGCGAAGGAAACGCGGAATACGAATTGCGGAAGGCGGAAGGGAGAACGGGGAACGCCGATCGCTGAACGCGGACTATTCCGCGCTCCGCCTTCCGCGTTCCGCATTTTGATCGGGGTGTGCATGGGAGGAATGGGAAAACAGAGTTGCGAAACACCCGAGAATTAGCGGTCGTAGACGATGATCGTCGCGGAAATGCTCGGTGGCACCATGGCCCAGAATTTGTAGCGTTCGCCCGGGCCGAAAGCGATTGTGTCACTCCCGATGACATTGCTGCTCCGGTAATTCCGGATCCAATACCAGTCCCAGTCGGACGCGATGTCCGTCCTCCAATCGTTGTTGCCGCTGCCCAGCCGAAAACCCCGCTGCTGACCATAGGAACCGATGGTCCATCCGTACCGGGTCGGCTGGCCAAAGTTGTCCGCGTCGTTCTCGCAATAGAACTCATAGGTGAGCGCTCTCACTTCCCTGGACGAATGATTGCGCAGAATAATTTTGATCCGGCCGCCATCGGAATCTCCAAGCAACGCCGTTCCATCGATCAACACGTCACGCCAGACTCCGATGTTCCCGGGGGGAATCTGATAAACTGCAGGAGCCTTCTCTCCATTGAACGTGCCAGAGAACGTGGCGGCGCTGATCGTGCCGTTGACCGCGATGCTGTTGGCTCTGATGCTGCCGTTGACGTCGAGCGTGGCCGTTGGATTGGGAGTGTTGATACCGACGGCGCCAGACGCAGCGATGCGCATCCGCTCCACATTATTGCCGTAGAACTCCACCTGCCCGTCCGCTGAACTAAACATGCCGCTGTCGTTATCTCCTCCATTGCCCGCAAAGGCGTAACCGGCACCGGCCGCAGGCGCCCCGCCGCGCGCCTGCACGCCGCCATTGACGGTCAGTTTCGCCGTCGGGTTGTTGACACCGATGCCGACGTTGCCGTTGCCTTTGATCCGCATCGTCTCGGTCATCGCCGCGCTGCTGCCGTAGCCGAAGGCGACATCGCTGGAGGCAATGTCCGTGTGGATTTGCAACAGACCGCCCTGGATGCCGAAGCCGTAGGTGTTTCCGGTCTGCCCGTACAAGCTGATCTTGTCGCCGAGAGTGTTGTTCCCAAGGGTCAGCGGGAAAGCAGTTCCGAGAGTACCGATGCCCACGTTGCCAGCAATTGTCTGGTTTCCGTTCAAGGCATTGCCGACATCCCGCCGGGCCACGTTGCCGGAAAGTCGCGCATCCGGGAGCAGGCCCAGACTAATCGAGGAGGCATCCAGCGGGGGAAGCTGCGAAAGCGTCAGACCGGTCAGACCAGAACCGTTGCCGGAGACCACGCCGGAGACGTTGAGGTTTCCATTCACTTCCACCCGGCTGTTCGCGTAGGTGACGACCGAGGTGCCGCCAGAATTGACGATGGTGTTCGCGCTCGTGGCGGTGAAGGCGTAGGGCGCGGGCAGGAGCCGCAGGCGCGGGAGCATTTCCGTGGTCGCAGTCCCGATCGTGACCGAGAGGCTCATGTAGCGGTCCGCGTTGTTCGGTCCGGCCACCACCGACGAGAGCAACGGTCGCGCTTCGCCGCCGATGGGAGTGCCTTCGCCAAGGACCACGCTGAAGTTGCCCTTGTCCACCGTGACAATCTGCTGCTCCGACCACAGACGCGTGCCGCCAATCGACGCGGTGAAGATGCGGAAGATGACGGGGTAATTGGCCGGCGTGCTCGGCGCGAGCGGGTTGCCATTCGCGTCCACGAGGAAACCCTGATAGGTCATCAACTCGGGCGGCGCGGCGTGAGCGACGGGCAATGCGGTGAAGAATATTACGCCGCACAGGAGGGTCATCAAGGTGCGCCAGAGGGCCGCATCCGCGCGGACGATTGGAAGGACGGGACGAGTCAGGGTGGTTTTCATGGTCGGGTGGGTGCGGTTCAAAAGTTTCATGGGCGCAGAGAAGCGAAGGTTCAGTTGGTGGTCAGGGTGGCGATGTCGCTGATGCGTTTCAGGGAGAAGGTTCCCAGGACGTTGTATTGGCGCGTCTGCGAGCCGCGGGCCTGGAAGGTGATCAACTCGGAGTAGTTCCCGGTGAGGTCCTGGCTGCCCTGGGTCAGGCTGTTGAAATCATTCCCCGGCGGCGTGACACTCAACGTGATCTGCCGCGTAACGCCGTAGGATTCAATCCCGCGCGCGAGAGTGGAGGTGAACTGCGCGTCGAGATTGTCGTGGTCCGGGTGGTAGGTGTGGAGGAAGGGATTCGAAGCTTGGTCATCGTAGGACAACGGGACGTTGACCGTCAGGCTGCCGCCTTGCTGCAGGGAGCCGGTGAAGTCCCATGGAATATTACCCGCCGAGGTCGGAAACTGGACCGAGCTAATCCTTCGGGCTTCGCCGAGCTGAGCGGAGAGCAACAGATCCTCCCGCGTGGCGACAACCATGTTCGAGCCGAGTCCGACTCCGTGATAAACCTTCTGCAGGAGCTTCACCGCACCGCCGCTGTTGTGAACGATCAAGCGCAGCGGGAAGGGTCGGGCGACCGCTCCTGAATCGATCTTGATCGGTCCATCCAGCAGATAGGAACCGGTCTTCTGCTCCGGGCCGCCAAAAACGAGCACTCGTCCCGTGTTTGGATCGCGCTCGTAATGATAACCATTCGCACCCTCGGCGAGCTGCAGCCGGTTCAGAAGCGCGGCGAAATCCGAGGCATTCGTGGCCCTGGCGTAGGGCTTGAGATAATGGCTGACGTAGCTCGCCGCCGCACCGCCAACCCAGAGGCCGGCGGTGGATTCCTTCTCCGCCGACACTGCCAGGTCAATCTGCGAAAGCCCGAGTGAATCCGTGAAGCGCAGCAGCCCTGCAAACAAGGCTCCGGGCACCCCGCCCATCTGCGAACGGTCCAAGCCAATCACAACTTCCACTTCCGAACCGACCTGGCCGGCGGCGGCGAGATTCCACGTTTGCCCGCCCGCGCCGAGGCTGGTGTAGCCGAAGGTCAGGTTCGTGGTGTTGACCGCACCGCGGATCAAGAGCGGCGGAATGCCGGTGATGTTCGTCTGGCCGACCGGCGACGCCTCGGATGCCACAGGCCGCATGGTGATGGTGACCGGGACATTGGCCACGTTGCGGAACCGCACCTGAGCCTGCCCGCGCGTGTCACCATACCGGATGCCGCCCGCGCCGACCTGGAGGATTTGAATCGGCCCGAAGTATTGGTTGTAGCTCTCGCCCGCCCGGACCCAGTAAGCCTGATCGCGGCGAGCCGGCGTGGTGCGAAAAGCCAGCATGCGCACGGGATTCGTGGGGCCAAGTTCGCCGCCCGGGTAGCGATAGATTTCTGCGTTCTGCTGCAATTGGGGCGCGGGCGTGAGGAAGGATTCAAACGTCGGAACCGGCGCGGACGGCGTGGGAAACCCGATGAAGTTCAACCCGGTCAGGGTCCATCGATACGTGGGCAACACGGGCTTGCCCTTCACCCGCCAGTTATACGACGCGACATTGTTGGCCAGCTTCACCAGATACGCACCGTTGCCGGTGAGCCGTTGCAAGGCGGAGGCAGGTCCCGCCAGCCGGGTCCAGGTGGACCATTGGGTGCCATTGCTGGTGGGAAATTGCGGCGAGTCAATGAACTGACCCGTGGGCAACGCCGGTCGCCAGTACCAGATTTCCTGAATGGGATTGGTGAGATCGCCGCCGACCAGTTCATCCAGCGTGGCGTGCGAGGCGTCGACGTGGAGGAACACCGCATTCCAGCCGGGCTTGAGCGCATTCGTCTGCGTGATCCACTGGGCGCGGGATTGTTGGCACCAGCCAACGAGGAGAACAAAGGCCAGCCATGACGAAATGCGGACGCCGAGCCGCGCGCCCGCATGAACCTGAAAGTTGTGGTGACGCATAAGAGTTCACCAAGGCTGAGAAGGAAAATTCTCGGTTCCTTTCGAAAGATTTTAGAAATCTTTTTTGATGGGGGGCCAAGAGCCTGTCTGAAATTCATCGTCAGCGCCGACAGCGAAGTCCGCCAACTCATTTTGAGACGGGCTCAGAAACCGCCCGCGCTGCTTCACTGATTGCCCTGAACGGGCGACAATGCCTCCCAACGCAATCTCATTTCCTTGGCCGTCAGCGGCAACGGACCGAGATGGGGTTGAATACGGTGGGCGGACAGGAGTTCGACTTTACGCTGCAACGGGTCCAGGTCGCCAGTGACCGGGGCGACGTCCCAGACATGCACCGCACCGTTCACGCAGGCGATGGCCACCTCGCGGCCGTCGGGGCTCCAGTTACAAGCGTCCACCCGGCTCGGATGTTTTAGCGGAGGGGTGACCGGCTCGCCCGTTGCGGCTTCCCAAATCCGGGCGATGTAATCCGCGCTGATCGTCAGCAGGAGCCGGCTGTCGGGACTGAACACGACGCGGCGAACGTAGGAGCCGTGAGGCAGCGGCGGAGTCAGGCGTGCTCCGCTCGTTGCATCCCAAATCACCGCCGACTTGTCTTCACTGCCGGTGGCGATGAAACGGCCGTCCGGGCTGAACCCGGCGCACAAGACTCCATCCTGTTGCGCCATCGGTGCGCCGATGGCGTTGCCGGTAAAGCCATCCCACAACTGCGCGGCGCGCGCCATTGGCGTCTCATCAGAGCAGGCGGTCACCACCCGGCGGCCATCCGGACTGAACGCCGCCTGATAGACCGCTCCGTCGTGTTTCATGGTCTGACCAAGGCGTTGGCCCGTCCTGGCGTCCCAGAGCTGAGCGGTTCCCTCCATGCTGGCGGTCACCACACGCAGACCATCCGCGCTGAACGTCGCTTCCGTGATCTTCCCGCCGAGAGACAACGGCGGAGTGGTGGGCTGGCCGTCTTCCGCCTTCCAGACCCGTGCCGTTCCATCATCACTGGCCGTGACGAGATGCCGGGCATCCGGACTGAACGCCACGTAGTTCAGCGATTTCGCATGGCGCATGGCCGGGACCAGTTCCGCGCCACTCTCCGAATCCCACAAACGCGCCGCACCATCGCTGCCGGCCGTCGCAACACGGCGTCCGTCGGGACTAAAGCTGGCGCGCAATACAACCGGGCTGTGTCGCATCGAACTGATCAACCGTCCGGTTTGAGCATTCCAGACTTTCGCGAATCCATCGTGGCCGCTGGTCAGAAGTCGCTGACCGTTTGAGCTGTAATGCACGGAGGTCGCGTGGATGTCATGGCGCAGGACAAGCCGTGCCACGGCGCCGGTTGGCATCGACCAGAGACGCACGGTCTGGTCCTGGCTGACGGTCAGCAAGCGCGCGCCATCCGGACTGAAGCTCACGTCTCCCACATACCCGCCGTGGGGCAGCGAAGGCGACACCGGCTCGCCGGTGAACGGATCCCAGAGCCTTGCCGTGCGATCCCAACTGGCCGTGGCCAGCCGCCTTCCATCCGGACTGAAAATGGACCGCGCCACGCCGACACGATGTCGCATCACATGACCAATGGGCCATCCGCTGCCGGAGTCGAACATGCGGGCTGCGCCATCCCAACTCGCTGTCGCCAGCCAGCGGTCATCCGGACTGAACTGGCAGTCGAACAAATCACCGGGCGAGTGAGTCGGGGGGCGCGCAGCATCGCCGCTTTCCAAATCCCACACGAAGAGCCGGCGCAACGTAATCGTCGCGACGGCCCGACCGTCGTGGCTGAAATCAAATCCCCTCAAGCGATCAGGGTGGACGATTGACCTGGAGGTCGGAGGATCCGAGGCAAGATCCCAGATGCGAAGCTCGCGATCCCGTGTTGTAACCAGGTACGGGCTGGAGGGATTGAACCGCGCCGCCGTGGCGCCGTTGGTCGCCGGAAGCAGCGGCCCGAGATCGTCATTGATGGCGTCGTAGAACTGCACACCATTGGACACCGGCACGGCCAGCCAGCGCCCGTCCGGACTATAATCCACCGATGCGGCATCAAAGGCCGTCGTTGTCCTGGCGGGCCCGCGCGGCGAGCCCGTGCCGGCGTCCCAGAATCGGAGATGCTGGCCGGCATCCACGGTCAGGACCCGCTGCCCGTCCGGGGTGAACTTCGCTCCGGCAACTTCGTGGGAATGTTGCAGCTTCGGCCCGATGGGATCACCCGTCGAAGCGTCCCAGATGCGAGCGGTGCGGTCTGAGCTGGCGCTGACCACCTGTCTGCCGTCCGGACTGAACTCCGCCGTATTGACGAAGCCGTCGTGAAACCAGATTTGCGACAGGGTGGGCGCCAGCCGGAGCACGACGGCGATCCGGCGACGATGAACCTCCTCGTGACGAACGATCCCGTTCTCCAGCCGCAAGGCATCCATGAACCAAAGGAGCGCCCCAAAATAATCCCCGTCCTCCAGAAGGCGGTTACCCGTCCGGACGTTGAAGCGAACCAGCTGCTGCCGGCTTTCCTCCGCCTTCCGCTCCGCGTGCTGCCGCAATTCCACTTCATTCACCTGTGCCGCGCGGATGTGGAGATTCGCACGAACCAAGGTAAACACGCTCGACGCCACAGCCACGATGGTGATGACACAGAGAGTCGTGGCCAGCGGGTGCCGCCGCATCAGTTTCAGAAAACGCTCAAATCGCGCAACGGGGCGGGCATGGATCGGCTCGTGTCGCAACCAGCGTTCGAGATCGTGCGCCAGGGCTTCCGCCGATCCGTAGCGACGCGACGGATCTTTTTCCAGGCACTTGAGGCAGATGGTTTCCAGGTCGCGATCCATTCCTGGCTGCAGCGTCGAAGGTCGACGCGGCTCCTTGTCCAACACCTGACGCACCGTCTCCATCGTCGTACCTCCGGCGAACGGCGGCTGGCCAGTCAGCAATTCGTAGAAGATCGCGCCGAGACCATAAACATCCACCGCCGTCGTCAATTGCCTTGCCTCGCCGCGCGCCTGCTCGGGCGACATGTAGCTGGGCGTGCCGAGCATCGCCAACGTGTGAGTCAGCGTGCTGTCCTGCTCGACGAGCTTCGCCAGCCCGAAGTCGGTAAGATGCGGCTCGCCCTCCGCGTCGAGCAGCACGTTTCCGGGCTTGAGATCGCGATGGAGGATGCCCCGCTGGTGCGCATAGTGAACAGCACGGGCCAGCGTGGCGAGGAGCTCCGCCGCCTCCCGACTTGCGATCGGAGATTGGAGACCCGAAATGCGCCGGGCGAGCGAGCCGCCCCCGACGAACTTCATGCTGAAGAACGGCTGGCCCTCGCATTCGCCGACCTCGTAAACGGGAACGATGTTCGGATGATCCAGACTGGCGACAGCTTCGGCCTCCGTACGAAAACGCTTCACGAAGTCCGGTGCGGCAAAACGTCCAGCCGCCAGGACCTTCACCGCCACGGTTCGATTGATCTGCGTCTGAAGCGCGCGATAGACGATGCCCATGCCGCCGCGCGCCACCTCGTCCAGCAGTTCGTACGAGCCAAACGTCCGGGGCAACGCCGCCTGGCCAGCGGTCGCCTGCGGAGGCACATCCAGCGGACCGCCGTCGAGCATGGCTGCGAACAGACATTTCGAGCACAGCCCCCGGGGTGAATCCGGGGGCAGCGCACGTCCGCACTTCGGACACACCGCGGTGTGTGACAGTTCCGACATCAAAGTTCGTTATCCACCCCAGCTAAGAAGCAATTCCTCCAAAACCTTTCGAAAATTCTGGAGCCGACGAAGGCCGTCAATCGCTCAACACGGCCAGCAAATGACGAAGCTCCTGTTCCACTTCCGCCGGCTGGCCCACCGTATTCGCGACCTCCTCGAACAGCAGCGCGCGAAACCTCGCGCGCATCCGGTGGATCGCCGACGTGATGGCCGGCACAGAAATGCCCAGGCGCACCGAAGCCGCTTCGTAGGACATGGCGCCTTTGTCATCGAGAAGAAACCCCTTCAAAATCTCGAAACGGTTTTCTTCCGTCTCTGCGGCCAGGCGATCCAGAACAACACCCATCACCGTCTCCGCCCAGCGCCGTTCAAAAAGAGTCTCCGGCGTGACATGATCCTTCGCTTCCATTTGATAGCGCTGGTCGGCATCGAACTCATCCAAGGACAACATCCGTGCGCCTCCACCGCGACGTTGCGTCTGCGTCTTGTCCCATTCATTGGCGAGGAAATGCGACATCGACGTCAGCAGGAACGTGCGAAATTTCCCCCGGCTCGCAGCCACCGACCTCAGATAACTCTTCTCCAGAAACTTTGCGAAAAAAGCCTGGGTCAGATCGCTCGCATCCTCGTGGGAGTTCCCCTTGCGCCGGACAAAAACATAAAGGGGATACCAATAGCTCTGGCACAATCGCTCCATCGCCACGGCCGACTCCGGCGACTGACTGTCCCCTGCCAGCACCACCATCGACCAATGGGTGGTCGCGAAAACGCCGGGCTGCGGGCAGCCAGCACCTTTCGAATCGTCGGCGGTATGCACGTCGCCTAGAATTGACGAAACGGGTCTCGAAATCGAATCCCATTTTCTCGGCCCGAACCTCTGTGATCAGCATTCGAAGGGAAAATCGATTCCCATCCCTGCGTCAGGAACTCCACACCATGGATTTTTCATTCACTTGGTTCGCGCGTGGACTTGCGAACATTGAATGCTCGAATGCTCCGCTCCTTGTCCAACCTCTCGGGCCGGACGTCATTTTCCGCCTGATCGAATGTCGCGAAAAGCAGGCCAGCTCCTCAGAAACCGCGGTCAGGATTGCAACCAATGACGAAGATCCTCACAGTGACTCCAGTCATCCATGCAATCCACGCTTCCTTCGCGTCCCGTCCGGCCTCGCAGGTTTCGCTGCGCCCTGCCCGCAATTTCGCTGCTGTGCCTCGCCCTCGTTGGCCTGAGTGCTTCCGCAGCGCAGTCCGACCAGACGAAGCCCAACCTCCTCATCGTCCTCGCGGATCAGTGGCGCGCGCAGGCGTTTGGTTTCGCCGGTGACCCAAATGTCCGCACCCCAAATTTCGACCGGCTCGCGCTCGAAAGCGTACGGCTGACCAACGCGATTTCCGGCTTGCCCGTTTGCTCACCGACTCGTGCTTCCCTGATGACCGGGCAGCGACCGTTGACTCACGGGATCTTTCTGAACGACGTGCAGCTGAATCCGAACGCCGTCACGCTCGCCAAGGTCCTGAAATCCGCCGGCTACCAGACGGGCATGATCGGCAAATGGCACATCGACGGGCGCGGGCGCTCGAACTTCATCCCGCGCGAACGTCGACAGGGTTTCGACTATTGGAAGGTCCTCGAATGTACGCACAATTATACCAACTCGCTTTATTACGCGGACGATCCCGCGAAACGGGTCTGGCCCGGCTACGATGCCATCGCGCAGACGCGCGACGCCTGCGATTACATCCGCTCGCAATCCCGCTCGAACCAACCCTTCGCGCTCGTGCTCGCCTGGGGGCCGCCGCACGATCCGTATTTCACGGCCCCGGCGAAGTATCGGGCGCTCTACAATCCAGCCACACTCCAGCTGCGTCCGAATGTTCCAGCAGGTCTGGAGACGGAAGTGCGGAAGATTCTTGCCGGTTACTACGCGCATTGCACCGCGCTGGATGATTGCATGGGCGAGATCCTCGACACCCTTCGCGACAGTGGCGCCGGACGGAATACGATCCTGCTCTTCAGCGCGGACCACGGCGACATGCTCGGTTCTCAAGGGCAGTTCAAGAAACAGCGCCCCTACGACGAGGCGATTCGAATCCCGATGCTCATCCGTTGGCCCGATGGCCTGGGCACAAAGTCACGTCCGCTGGGTGCGCCGATGAACTCGGAGGACATCTTGCCGACACTGCTCGGCTTGTGTCGCGTGCCGATCCCGCCCTCGGTCGAGGGACTGGACTACAGCGGCTACCTGCGCGGCGGTCCGAATCCCGGCGACAACGCCACGGTGTTTCGCTGCGTCGCGCCTTTCGGGGAATGGGAACGCCGCGCCGGCGGGAAGGAGTATCGCGCGGTGCGCACCACGCGTTACACATACGCGCGCGATTTGAACGGTCCATGGCTGCTCTTCGATAATCAGAGCGATCCCTACCAGACAAATAACCTGGCTGGATCAGCCGGGCACGCGAAGCTCCAGTCGGAGCTGGACGCCTTGTTGCAGAAAAAACTTCGCGAGCAAGTAGACGAGTTCCTCCCGTCCAGAAGTTACATTTCGAAATGGGGTTACTCGGTGAACACGAACGGGACGGTTCAATACACCAACTGACCTCCGAGCCCCAGGGAAAACTTCGGCGCGCAGGCGAGCCGGGGTTCAGCAAACAAAGGCATCAAGGCCATCTACCGCACGCCTTGTTTGAAGAGGCTCAGCAGCCGGGCGGCAGTCGAGGGCTTGAGCTGACTGATGACGAACAAGGGATCGAGAAACTCACTGAACCCTTCCAGATACCGCGCCCCCTCGGCTTCCAGATCGTGGAAACCCATCGTCCACTCAGAGAAGTCGCGCACCTCCACAGATTTCTCATAGAGCCGCAGAACACCGCTGTGGCGGGGATCGTTCGAGATCTTTTCGAACAAAGCCCGAACTGGATCCTCTTCACCCTCGAGGATCTGGAGCACGTTTCCGTCCTTGTAGAGCAGCATGCCGGTGATCCCCCGCTTCTCGTTGTTCTCGCGGCTCTTGATCAGGATCTCCGCGATCTCATAAACGTTCAGTAGCGACCGCGTCGAACTCAAGTAGGCCAGCTGTATCATGGCAAAATGTTTGTTGCGTGACCTGCGGTGCGATTTTCAAAACGGATCGCCGCCGTTCACAATTCATCGTTGTCACCGTGATACGGCAGATTTCCTCAAAGCATTACATCACAATTATTGTCCCACCGTTCGGATCAAGTTTCCGTTCAAGTCCGCGGCGCATCCGCCGATCCAAACGGGGAGCAATCTGGTCAGGCACCAGCAGCTCACGAAAATGGACTTGAAGGAAAAGATGCTCGCCGAAATCGAACGGCGCCGCGAATCGTTGCTCGACCAGGTGACGCTGCCCATCGGCGATGAAATGCTCCTGCGCCGTCAGCTGGATGGCGTCGAGCAGGCGCTCTACGCCGGACGATTGCCGGAGGAAGATTGGGAACAGCACCAGTTCCACTGGCTGGCCCATTGCGCCGAGCAGGAGCGCAGCCTCATCCGCCGCAGTTCCCACCTCATGCTCACCTTCGAGGACATGGAACGGCACGAGCCGAATATCTTCATCGAAGACGCAACCGTGCTGGAACTGCTCCATTGGTGGCGCGACGAGGGCGGGCGCGAGGAATACCTCGGCCAGCTCACCATCGCCGAACGCCGCGAACTGGAGGAGCAGGAACGTCAGTGGCGCGAAAAGCGCCCGTAGCGCTGTTCCTTGCCGGACGGAATTCCGGCTCACCATCGCCCCGGCTCAAATCCCCGCTTACATCTTTTTGGTGGCTCCATGCTTTGGCACCTTGTTACGATGCGCACTGCCGCATGGACAATGGATTGATGATCGAGGTCGAGAGCCTGACCAAGCGTTACCCGGGCCGCACGGCGGTGGCTGACGTTTCGTTTCAGGTCGGAGCCGGCGAGATCGTGGGCTTGCTCGGCCCGAACGGCGCCGGCAAAAGCACGATCATGCGCGTGCTCTCGTGCTTCATGCCCGCCACCAGCGGCACGGTGCGCGTGGCCGGTTTCGATGTCTTCAGCCAGGCGGACGAGGTCCGCCGCCGCATCGGCTACATGCCGGAGAACAATCCCCTGCACCGCGACATGCGCGTGAAGGAGTATCTCAAATTCCGCGCCAGCCTCAAGGGCCTGAGCCGCTCCGATCGCAATGAACGCGTGGACATCGTGATGGACCAGTGCGGGTTGACCGATGTCCGCCACCGCATCATCGGGCACCTCTCCAAGGGCTACCAGCAACGGGTCGGCCTCGCCGACGCCCTGGTGCATGAACCCCAGCTCATCATTCTCGACGAGCCGACCATCGGCCTCGACCCGAACCAGATTCGCTCGGTCCGCCAGTTGATCAAAAGCCTCGCGGGCCATCACACCGTTCTCATCTCGACGCACATCCTGCATGAAGTCGACATGACGTGCAGCCGCGTGCTGATTCTCGACAAGGGCCGCATCCTCGCCCACGACACCCCGGACAACCTGCGTCAGCTCATGAGCGAAGGCGGCCAGATCATCGCTGAGATCGCCGCGCCTCAGCCCGACCTTCGCGCCTGCTGGGAATCGCTCGCCGAAGTCGAGCATTTCGATCTCTCCGCCGCCGAGGGCGAATACATCCGCTGCGCGCTCACCGCCCGGCCGGGCTTCGACCTGCGTCCGCAAATCTTCTCACTCGTCACGGAACGCGGCTGGAAATTGCGCGAACTGACGCGCAGCCGGCATTCGCTGGAAGACATTTTCGTCCGCGTCACGCGCGCGGACAAGGAGGAGGAACTCTGATGCAAGCCTTCATCGCCCTCGTCCGCCGCGAACTGGGATCGTTTTTCAAGTCGTGGACCGGCTACGTCATCATCGCTGGAGCCATGTTTCTGATCGGATTCAGTTTCTGGAGCATGTTGGAGGCGTTTAACTCTGATCCTACACCGATCCCGATCACCCAACTGTTCTACGAGACGCTCTACTTCTGGCTCATCCTGCTCGTCGTTTCGCCGCTCATCACGATGCGGACCTTTGCTCTTGAAAAATCCTCCGGCACTTACGAAACGTTGATGACCACGCCGGTCGGCGATGCCCAGGTGGTGCTCGCGAAGTTCATCGGCGCCCTGCTCTTCTACCTCATCCTCTGGCTGCCCCTGCTCGCCTGCATCGGCGTCGTCCGCTACTACAGTCACGATCCAACGGCGCTCGATCCGGCGACGATCGGCACGACGTATCTGGGTATTGGATTGATTGGAAGCGTTTATCTGTCGCTCGGCATTTTCACCTCGGCGATGACCCGCAGCCAGATCATCGCGGCGATGTTCAGCTTCGCCGTGGGCATCACGCTTTTCATGCTGAGCTTTCTTGGCTCGGCCTTCGCGACCAAGACCGGCTGGGAGGCGCAGTTCATCGCGCATCTCGCGCTCGTGGAACACATGCGTGACTTCGCGCAGGGCATCGTGGACAGCCGGCCGGTCGTTCTCTACCTCACGCTCACGAGCTTCTTCCTCTTCCTGAGCTGGAAATCCGTCGAAAGCCGACGCTGGAAATAAGATGGCCACCGAACCGAACCCCAGTTTCTCCGTCGCACGCAAGTGGAGCCTCAGCCTGAGCATGCTCCTCGCGCTGGGCGCCGTGCTGGCGCTGCTGGTGATGGCGAATTACCTCGGCGCCCGCCATTTCAAACGCTGGTCCATCTCCGAAAAAGCCCAGACGCAGCTCTCGCCTCTGACGCTCCGCGTGCTGAACGCCGTCACGAACCCGGTCAAGGTCACGCTCTACTTCGACAAACGCGAATCACTCTACAACCTCTCCTACAATCTGCTGAAAGCGTATCGCTACGCCAACCCGCTCATTGATCTCCAAGTGGTCGATTACATCAACGAGCCCACGGCGGCGCAGGTCGTGAAGCTGAATCACAAGCTGGGCGACACCGATCGCGATCTCGTCATCTTCAAGTCGCAGAACGGCGACATGAAAGTCTACCAGGGCGATCTGTCGGATATCGACATCCAGCCGCTCGTGCGCGGGGAAAGCAAGGAGGTCAAGCGAACCAACTTCAAAGGTGAAGCCGTCTTCACCTCGGCAATTCTCAGCGTCATCAGCGCCCGCAAACCCAAGGCCTACTTCCTCGACGGCCACGGCGAGCACAATCCTGAAAGCGAGGATGGGCAGTCCGGCTACTCGCGCTTCGCCAGCGTCCTGCGCGAGAATAACGTGCAACCCGCCCGCCTCAGGCTTGAGGGACCCGTCGAGATTCCGGCCGATTGCAATCTGCTGATCATTCCCGGACCGCGCACCGCGATCAGCCACGAAGTGCTGGACAAGATCAGCCGCTATCTCAAGCAAGGCGGTCGGTTGTTCGTCATGTTCTACCCAGGTTCGGACCACCACAGCCATCCGGTTTGGAGACGCTTCTCGCCGAGTGGGGCGTCAGCGTTGGTAACGACGTCGTGATCGACGAGAAGAACGCGGTGAGCGACACCAAGCGGGACTTTGTCACGTCCACATTCGGTACCCACGCGCTCATCAAGCCGCTCCTTCACGGTTTCCAGATGTACACTATTTCGCCGCGCTCGGTCGCCAAAGACATGCGCAACACTGCCGGTGCCGACGCTCCGCAAGTCGAGCAACTCCTCTACAGTGGTGCCGAAGGTCGTATCATCACCGACATCCGGGCCAATGGAGAAATATACGCCAGCGCGAAGGATTCCATCACCAACGCGCCGATCATGGTCGCTGTCGAAAAAGGCGGCCTGCGCAACGTCAGCGCGGATCGCGGCACCACGCGCATCGTCGTGACCGGCGAATCCCTCTTCCTCGTCAACAACGCCATCGACCGCGAAGCCAACCGGCAGTTCGCGACGCACGCCATCAACTGGCTGCTCGCGCGCAACGATCTGCTCGTAGCCGTTCCGCCGCGGCCGCTCTCGGAATACAAGCTCACAATGACCGACGCCCAGATGTCCGCGGCGAGCTGGCTCTTGATGGCGGGACTGCCCGGCTTTGTCCTGTTCATTGGAGCGCTCGTATGGTTGAGGCGCCGCCGGTAATCGCAGTATGAATTGGAAAAGCACATGGATTTTGCTCGGCCTCGCCGCCGGACTGTTTGCGTTCATCGTTCTCGTTGAGCGCAACGTGGCGACCACCGACGCACCTCC
This sequence comes from Verrucomicrobiota bacterium, assembly GCA_016713365.1. Classification (GTDB taxonomy): domain Bacteria; phylum Verrucomicrobiota; class Verrucomicrobiia; order Limisphaerales; family JADJPG01; genus JADJPG01. The sequence continues at coordinate 134,339 of JADJPG010000001.1, forward strand.
GACCCGCCTACTTTCCTTTAAGGCGAACCAGGTCACCAACATCCAGCTTCGCCTCACGAACCAGTTGATGTTGCGCATCGATCGGCCCAAGGCCGGCGCGTTGTGGAACTATTCCTTTCCGATCAATTATCCAGCGAAGGTCTACGCCGTGGAATGGCTCATCCAAGCCCTCGAAGAAGCCGTTCCCGTCACTCTGATTCAGAAACAGGAACTGACTGACGCCAAGCGAACCATCGCCGAGTTCGGCCTCGACGTGCCGCAAGCCACGCTCACCCTCCAGCACGAGGGTGAACGCACGGAAATTATGTTCGGCTCGAAGACGCCCGTGGGCGATGGCGTGTATGTGCAGGTGATGAACCAGCCCGACATCTACGTGCTCGACGTGGAGCTGGTAAACAAACTTCCGCGCACCTTCCAGGACTGGCGCGAAGTCAGCCTGCTGCCTCCGGCCGGCGTTCCGATCAATCGCATGGAAGTTCGCTCGGCGGGCCGCGGCTTCACCATCGACTTCGACATGACCCGTCGCACGTTCGTCCTTTCTCATCCGACCAAAGCCCGTGCTGATACTGCGAAGGTGGTCGGCATCATCGAGAAGCTGCGGAATGCCCAGGTCACCCAGTTCGTCACCGACAACCCGCGCGTCGACCTCGAACCCTACGGCCTGCAACCGCCCGAGGCGGAGATTTCGTTCCTCGCCGGATCGAACGACCTCTACACCGTCCAGTTTGCCCTCCAGCTGGGCAAAAGCCCAACGAACGATCCCTCGGTCGTTTACGCACGGCGCGTGACCACCACCAATATCGTGCTCGTGCCAAAGAGCCTGCTCGAAGGCCTGCAGAAGACTCACAGCGACGTGCGCGATTTACATCTGGTCACCTTCGCTCCGCAGGCGGTGGAATCGATTGAGGTCGTCGGCATGGAAAACAACTTCACGGTTCAGCGCATGACGAACCAGACGTGGGTCATCACCGAACCGACCCCAACCGCCGCCGACACCAACGCCGTCCGCGAGTGGCTGGAGATGCTGAGTCGAATCGAAGGCGCCGTGGAGAAGGACGTCGTCACCGACTTCGCCCCCTACGGGCTGGCCGCTCCGTCGCGGCGTTACGTGCTGAAGAGCTCGGTGACCAACGCCACCGGCGTCGTCAGCAATCGCGTCCTCGCCGAACTGGCGCTGGGCAACGTGCAGGACAAAAAGGTCTTCGCGCGACGGCCGGACGAAGAGACCGTCTACAGCCTGCTGCGCGACGACGTGTTCCGCCTGCCGCGTGAAGCGTGGCAGTTGCGCGACCGCCGGGTGTGGAAGTTCTCGACCAACGAAGTGGCCCGCGTGACCGTTCATTACCTCGGTCAGTCGCGAACGTTGCAACGCAGCGCGTCCGCGAGCTGGAGCATCGCCGAGGGCGCCGGCATCGTCCCGAGCATCAATCCCGCGCTCGAAGAAACTCTCTTCCGCCTCGGAGACCTGCAAGCCAACGTGTGGGTGGACCGCGGAGAAAACAAACGCGCGGCCTACGGCTTCACCGGCAACACCAGCAAGATTGCGATCGAACTGAAGAACGGCGAGAAACCGCAAACCCGCTTCGTGGAGTTCGGCCGCCCCGGATATTCGCCGACCGGCCTGCCCTACGCGTTGACGGAGATTGACGGGCAGACCTGGGTTTTCGAATTTCCGCCCACGCTCTACTTTGAAGTGGTGCGCGACTTGTTAAACCCAATGTCGCCCGCCCAGTAGAACCGGAACAACAAACTGTTTCACGTCCATGCGCCCGGCGAAGGATGCCAAAACAAAGCCGGCGAAACCGCCCCGTTCGCTGGGCTGGCGCATGTTCTTCACCACCTTCAAGTGGTGCCGCATTTCCATCCTGCTCGTTGTCCTCGTCATCATCATCCTGGGCCTCTTCCTCAACCATGTCGGCCTGCCCGACTGGCTGGAGCGCCGCGTCGAGGAACAGTTCCGCGCGAACGGCTGGGCGCTGCAATTCACCAAACTCCGCCTCCGCTGGTATCACGGCATCGTGGCCGAAGGCCTGCACCTCCAGCGCACGAATGCGCCAGCCGGGCCGACTCTTTTTCTCCAGACCGCTGAGTTTCGTCTGAACTGGAGATCCTGCGGCATCTCGATCTCGAACCAGACAGCGTGATGCTTCGCGGCGGTCGGCTCTTCTGGCCACTAGTCGCCACCAACCGCCCGAAACGCACACTGGTGCTCGAAGAACTCGGTGGCGAGCTTGCCTTCAAGCGCAACGACACGTGGGAACTCAAATACATTGAGGCAAACATCCTCAACACTCACGTGCGCTTCCGCGGTGACATCACCAATGCCTCGCTGATTCGCGAGTGGCGCCTGCCCGCGCCTTCACCGGACGCCACCACCCCTTCCGACCGCTGGCACACGCTGCTCAGCGAGGCCGAAAAAGTACGATTCACCGGACGCCCCGAGCTGAACGTCATCTTCTCCGGCGACGCCACGGACTGGAAAACGTTCGATACCAAGCTCAAGTTCACCGCCACCGCCGTGGATTCACCGTGGGCCAGCGGCACGAACGTCACCCTCGCCATCGAACTCCTCCCGCCACCGCGCACGAATGAACCGACCCGCATCGACATCAAGGCCAGCGCGCAGAACACCTTCACCCGCTGGGCGACCGCCACGAATCTCGACCTGAAACTCGTCTTTGAACCGCCGCACACCCGCAGTCATCCCACCAACTTCCTGCTGCTGATCGATCTGCACGGCGCCGCAACGCCGTGGGGCAATGCCGGCCATGTCTTCACCGAAGTGCGGTCGCATCCGTCCGGCACCAATGAAACGCTGAAAGAAACGCGCGCCGACGTGACCATCGAGAACTTCGTCGGCCAGGATTCGACCGCAAACCGCGCGCGCATCACCGCCACGCTGGCACATCCGTTTGACAACTTTTTCCCCTCCACCGCGCAAACGGCATGGACGTTCAACGATCTGGAAACGCCCGCTGCGACCTCGCAGTGGATTCGGGTGAACACCACGCTGGCGCTGCCCGAGCAAAGCCAGATTCGCCTCGCCGCCACCAATCTCGCGTGGTTCGAACGCATCGCCAACCTTCCCTTCCAGGCAAACGTCAGCGTCAGCAACACCGCCATCTCCCAGCTGCTCCTGCCCTCCGTGGACTTGCAGGCCCACTGGGAGTTCCCGGAGCTGCGGCTCGAATCCGGCGGCCAGATGGAGACGGATTCCGCCTCGGCGCAATTCTCACTCAACACCGACACCCGCGAAGTCACGTTCCACGTGCGCGGCTCGATGGATCACCGCCGCGCCGCGAGTCTGATCAGCACCAACGCCAGCGAGTGGATTGAAGACCTCAGCTTTGTTTCGCCGCCCACCAATTTTCTTCAAGGCCGTTTCGTCCTGCCATCGGTCACCAACAGCACCATCGCCTGGCGGCACGATGTGTTGCCGACACTGTCACTGGCGGGCGAATTCGATTCCCCAGCTGGCGCGTTCCGCGGAGTGTCGTTCAGCTCCATCCGCATTCCCATCACGCTGACGAATTCTCTGTGGCAAACTCCCGGCATCAGCCTCGCGCAAAGCAATGGCGCCATTCGCATCGCGGGATCGGGCGATCAATCCACCAGCCGTTTCCATTTCGAAGTTGCGAGTGATTTCGATCTGCTCACCTTGCGATCCGCCATGCCGACCAACGCCGCCAGTTTCTTCGACTGGTTTGTCTGGCCCGCCCCGCCCCGGATCAATGCGGCGCTGAGCGGTTACTGGACGAATTTCGCCACGGTCGGCTCCAGTGGCAGCGTGGCATTTACGAACACCACCTTCCGTGAGCAGTTCGTGAACTCCGCCACCGCGCGATTCATCTACACCAATCAGCTCCTCTCCATTCTCGATCCTTTCGTCCGCCGCAAGGGCGAGTGGGGCACGGCAGACGGCATCGCCCTGGACCTTGCGCACCAGCGGCTGTATCTGACGAACGCCATCGGCAAGATGGCTCCGCGCGTCATCACCCGCGCGATTGGTCCCCGAATTGACGCGGTGGTGGCGCCTTATGTGTTCGAGGGTTCGCCGGACGCCAAGACTCACGGTGTCTTCGCACTCAAACCCGGTGACAACGGACACGATGTCCGGTTTGAAGTCGACGGGGGACCGTTCCACTGGGACCGCTTCCACTTCGAGAAGGCGAAAGCCGTTTTGTTGTGGAAGGGAGACACCCTGACGATTACCAACACCTCTGGCCGCTGGCACGGTGCCGCGGTGAATGGCTCCGCGTTCTTTGATTTTGATCGGACGACTCCGGACAACTTGTTCGCATTCCAGGCCCGGTTGGAAGACGGCGACCTTCGCAAGATTCTCAAGGACCTCCAGCCCGACCGGAAAGGAAAGGTCGAAGGCCGGGTCGACGGCGAATTGAACATCACCCGCGCCTACACCACGGACTGGAAAAGCTGGCAGGGCCAAGGCTTCGCCCACATGACCAACGGCCTGCTCTGGGACATCCCGCTCTTCGGCGTGTTCTCGCCCATTCTCAACGCCGTGCTTCCGGGCGCCGGCCTCGGCAACAGCCGCGCGCGCGATGCCGGCATGACCTTCGTCATTTCGAACAGCGTGATTCACACGAAGGACCTGGAAATCCGCGCGACGGCCATGCGAATGAACTACAAGGGCACGGTGGATTTCGACCAGAAGGTAGAGGGAAGAATGGAGGCGGAGCTGTTGCGGGATTTTCCGGCGATCGGTTTCCTGATCAGCAAAGTGCTCTGGCCCGTCACCAAGCTTTTCGAATACGAGATCACCGGCACGCTGAACGATCCGAAGACAGCCGAACGCTACTTCATCTCCAAAGCGCTTCTTGCTCCGCTACATCCGCTGAAAACTTTGAAGGAACTGTTCAACCCGGAGGAAAAGGACAGCCCGCCATCGCCGCCCAGGACAGAAGAGACTCCGGCCAATCCGCCGGCGCCGAAGTCACTCTAGCAGTTCGCTGGTCCTCCGCACGATTTCGTCCACCGTCTCGAGACGCCCGACGCCTTCGTAGCCGCAAGAAAGCATTCCCGAATCCGGTCCGACAAACTGCACGCCGCGACTCTTCAACGTGGCCACATTCTGCTGCGTGGCCGGGTGCTGCCACATCTTGCCGTTCATCGCCGGCGCGATCAGAATCTTCGCCGCCGGATTGATCGCCAACGCAATACAAGTTAGCGCATCATCCGCAATGCCCGCCGCCAGCTTCGCGATGACATTCGCCGTGGCCGGCGCAACGAGCAGCAGGTCCGCCGAATCCGCCAGCGTGATGTGCGTCGGCTTCCAGCCTTCCTCCTCGTCGTAGAGATCCGTCACCACCGGATGCCTCGAAAGCGTCTTGAACGGCAGCGGCGTGATAAACCGTTGCGCATCGGCCGTCATCACCACATGCACGCTGTGACCGGCCTTCGTCAGCAGGCTGGCGATATCGACCGCCTTGTGCGCGGCGATGGAACCAGTGACTCCAAGGACAATCGTCTTACTCATACGCGGGCAACTGGGCACGACCGTGCTTCATCTGCTCGGCATCCAAAATCGCCTGCAACCGGCGCACATCTTCCGCGATGCTGGAGCTGACAATGAGGTAATCAAAATTCTTCCACTGCGAAATCTCCTGCTTCGCCACACCCAGGCGCTTGGCAATGGTCTGTGACGAGTCCTGCCCGCGCTTCTTCAAACGCGTTTCAAGGATGTCAATCGACGGCGGTGTGAGAAACACCGTGACCAGCGCATTCCGCAACTCCACGTCTTCCTCAGCATGCGCCCGGATCGCCGCCGCGCCCTGCACGTCCACATTCAACAGGACGTCCTTGCCCATGCGCAGCTTGCTTAAGACCTCGGACTTCAGCGTGCCATAGCTGTTGCCATAGACCGTCGCGTGTTCGAGGAAGTTTCCAGCCTGAACCCGCTTCAGAAAATCACCCGCATCCAGAAAGTAATAATCCACGCCGTCCTTCTCCCCCGCCCGCGGATCGCGCGTCGTGCAGGTGATCGCGCGCGACATGTTCGGTCGCGCCGCCAGCGTCTGCTCGCACAGGGTCGTCTTGCCCGTGCCAGACGGCGCAGAGATCACGACGAGCATCGGGCTGGTGAGAAGGGCTGGCATATTCTTCTGGGCCGCTCCACCGGAAGCGGCAGGACGATTCTCTTCCTTGGCGGCCGGCTTCATTCGACGTTCTGGGCTTGTTCGCGGAATTTCTCCAACTCGGTCTTCAGCACCACGACCTCGCGGGAAATTGCACCGTCATTTGCCTTCGAGCCGATAGTGTTGATCTCGCGGTTCATTTCCTGCGCGAGAAAATCCAGCGTCCGGCCCACGGGCTCGTCCGACTTCACGCAGTCATCGAACTGTTGAAAGTGGCTCTGCAACCGCGTGAGCTCCTCCGAGATGTCCGAACGGTCCGCGAAGAAGACGACCTCCTTCAACAGCCGTTCCTCATCGATCTTCAACTCCTCCAGCCCCGCGCCCTTGATGCGCTCGACGAGCTGGTCGCGGTAACGTTTCTGCACCTGCGGTGCCTCCTTGCGGACACGCGCCACGGCCTTGCGCATCGTGGACATCCGCTCGCACAAATCCTTTTTGAGGTTCGCCCCCTCCTTGCTGCGCATCTTCACCAGCATCGTGAGGCCGAGCTGCAACGCCTCGTTCACGGACGGCCAGAACGCCTCGGCATCACCAACGTCGTCATTAGTTTCGAAGACACCCGGCGCGCGGACCAGATGATCGAGCGAGAGGTCGTCCTTGAGCTTCAGCTCCTTCGCCAACTGGCGCAGCTCGCGCGCGTAGGCCTTGGCGAGCGTGGTGTTGACGCGGACGCGCGCGGCCTCCCGGCCTTCGCCGGCGTGCAAGGTGACGCGGACGGTCACGCGGCCCCGGGCAACCTTGCGGTTCACCTCGTCACGAACCTGGGCTTCCAAAACTTCCAGCTCGCGAGGGAGGTTGATGGAGATTTCGCTCTGCTTGCGATTCACCGAGCTGAGCTCAACGGTGATCTTGAAACCGCTCTGGGAACATTCACCCCATCCATAGCCGGTCATTGATTTCATGCGCGGGATGGCATTAGCACAAATGGGATGGCCGATGCGACGCATTTCTTAAAGCGCCAAGCCAGAGATCTACCAATCGCGAAGACGCTACGGTTTCTGAACTATGTGCCGTAATTCCTCAATTTCCGATTCACTGAGCAGCTCGACCGTGTCGGTCGAGCCTTGAAAACGGTAGACGTCGAAAACTTCAGCGTTCCTCTTCCGCTCACGATCGTTGTAGTAGTAGTATGTGACGGTAACTTTAGGAATCACCGAGCCAATCGAATTCCGTGGAGGCTGCCGAGGAGTGATTCGTGCAAGCCAGCGTCGTACTTGAATCATGACGTCGGCTTCGTCGCTTCGAACCGTGTGGGTGTGATGTTCAGAATCCTTCCATTCATTCCACTCAACGACCATTAGATCGGGATTTTTTCCATATAAACCCAAAGAAGATTGATCGATGGACGTGCAACCGCATGCAAAGAAGGCAAGTGCCAAACTAGTCACCATGCATTCTAATCGCATCGAACGAGTCCTCACAGCTTCACCAAGTTCGCCACCTGGCTCACGTCCTTGTCGCCGCGACCGGACAAATTCACGATCACCAAGTCGTCCTTCGACATCTTCGGTGCGCGCTCGATCAACGCGGCCACCGCATGGGAACTTTCGAGCGCGGGAATGATGCCTTCCAAGCGCGCCAGCTTCATAAAGGCATTCAGCGCCTGCTCATCAGTCGCGTAGGAATACTCCACGCGATTCTGGTCACGTAACCACGCGTGCTCCGGCCCCACCGCCGCGTAATCGAGTCCGGCCGACACGCTGTGTGTAAGTTGAATTTGCCCGAACTCATCCTGCAGGATGTAACTCTGCGTTCCCTGCAGCACGCCGAGCGAGCCGCCTTGAAACCGCGCCGCATGTTTCTCCGGCTTGATGCCTTCGCCCCCCGCTTCGACACCCAGCATCTTCACGGATGCGTCGTTCAGGAAAGGATAGAAGAGCCCAATGGCATTCGAGCCTCCGCCGACGCAGGCGATCAGCAGGTTCGGCAATCGTTCTTCCTTCTCCAGAATCTGCCGCCGCGCTTCATCGCCGATCACGCGTTGGAAATTCCGGACCATCAGCGGATATGGATGCGCACCGTAAGCGGTGCCAAGGATGTAGTGCGTACTGCGAACATTGGTCACCCAGTCGCGCATCGCTTCGTTCACCGCTTCCTTGAGTGTCTTCTGACCGGCCGTCACCGGAACCACCTCTGCGCCCAGCATCTTCATCCGATAGACGTTCAGCGCCTGCCGCGCGCAGTCGACCTCGCCCATGTAGATCACGCACTTCATGCCGAACATCGCGCTGACCGTCGCCGTCGCCACGCCGTGCTGGCCCGCGCCCGTCTCGGCGATGATGCGCGTCTTGCCCATGCGCTTCGCGAGAAGGATCTGGCCCATCGCGTTGTTGATCTTGTGAGCGCCGGTGTGGAGCAAATCCTCGCGCTTGAGGTAAACCTTCGGCCCGCCGAGTTCACGAGTGAGGCGCTCGGCAAAATACAGCGGCGTGGGACGCCCGCAAAATTCGCGCAGGTAGTAATTCAACTCCCGTTGAAACTCCGGATCGTGCTGGGCGCGGAAGTATTCCTCCTCCAGCTGCAGCAACGGATGCATCAACGTCTCCGGCACAAACCGGCCCCCGTAGGCTCCGAAATGTCCGCGGGCATCCGGCAACGACTCTGTGGCAATGGCGCTCATAATGCGCCGTTACCTTAGCGATGCAACGGGAGGGAGTCGAGGGAGAGATTGTGAGGCCGAGACCAACCGAACTACTGAACCCGACTAGCGCAGGTAATCGAGCAGCGAGCTACCGAGGATCTTGCCGGCGCTCTGCAGGGCGGCCGAATAAGCCGTTTGCGTCTGGTTCAGGCGGACCAATGTTTGCGCCAGATCGGCATCCACTTCATTCGAGACCAGCACTTCGAGCGTATCGGTTCGATTCGTGGCGATGGTGTCCGTCGCTTCCAAGCGCGACTGAATCGCTCCGTTCGTTCCGATGTGATACAGGAAGTTATCCTCGTCACGACCGAGATTCACACGGTCCGTCGATTCAATGGTGGTGATATCGCCGGCCAGCAAGTTGTCCTGCAGCGCGATGAGATGATTGAAGAAATCAGCGCCCACCCGGTTGTCGGTGATCAAACCTCGCGGACCGCTGCCACTCGTGTTCTCGCCGATGCTTTGCGCGCTCAAGGTGATTCCGGAGGCAATCTCGCTCTCCGCCAGGCTGGTGTTGCCGTTGTACGTCACCGCCGTGACATTTCCGTTCGCGTCCTCCGTCAACTGAAAGGGCGCCTGATCACTCAACGTGCCTGAGAAAATGTAGTCCCCACGATTCTTCGTGTTCGCCGCCTGCACCGCCGTCTTGATCAATTCAGTGACTTCCTTCGCATACAGGTTGAGCTCGTCCTGCGACTTCAAGCCGTCCGCGGAGATCGAGATTTCGCGCACGCGATCCGACACGTTCTTCAACGCCTTGATCGAGTTGAAGCTCGCGGTGGCCAGCTCCTGATGGCGGTCGATGTTGCGCTGGTATTGGCCGACGGACTTCGCCTCGGCCTGCATGTCGAGCACCCGCCGCATCGCCACCGGATCATCCTCCGGCAATTGCACCAGCTGGCCCGTCGCCGCCTGGTTCTGCAATTTGTTCTGCCGCTGGCTGAGCGACGTCAACTGGTTCAGCAGGCTGTTGGGGAAAGTATTGGCTGTGACACGCATGATGCTTGGCGTCCGTTCACCGACGGCGCATTAGGGATTCAATCCATTACTTCAACGTTTGAGGTTAATCACCGTCTCCAGCATTTCGTCGATCGTGGTGATCAATTTCGCGGATGCCTCGAAACCGCGTTGAAACTTGATGAGATCCGTCATCTCTTCGTCGAGCGAAACGCCGCTCACCGAATCGCGCTGACGCAGCAGCATGCTCTCGACGATCTGCTGGTTGGCGAGCTGCGTGTTCGTTCCGTTCAACGCCTGGCCCAACGCCGTCACGGTCTGGCCATAACTCTCCAGGAACGTTTCACCATTGAGCCCCGCGTGTGCCTTGTCTGCGAGCTGGGCCATCTCTCGAATTACAGTATTGTCGCCCACCGCCCCGGAAACTCCGCTCGCCTGAAGCAGCGTCGGATCCGCCGTCAACGCCGTGTTTACCGCGATGTCCGACGCATCCGTTCCGTTAAAAAATGCCGCGCCCGATGTTCCACCGAGGCCGAAGCCTCCCGCATGCACCGCATTCACCTCGCTGATCAACGTACTGGCCAGCGTGTCAAGCTGCGTCTGGATCAGTTGAAGATCCGTATCCCGCGCATCGATGGTTCCCTGCATGGAGCCGCCAGTGAGATTCAACGCCGTCCCTCCCGTCGCAGTACGAACGAGAAACTGTCCGCCACCCGCATCGTAGGTTTCCAGCGTGTCGTCCAAATTCGGTCCGGACACCAACGTCACACCATCGATCGCAATGTCGATGCTCCCGTTGGTGTTCGTCGTGGTTTCCACCTTCACTAGCGCTGCCAGATCTTCGATCCGCTTCTGGCGGATGTCGCGCAAGTCATTCGCCTTCGCAGTCGTTCCCAGCTCCGCCGCGATAATCTGTTCGTTCAATTTAGCGATGTCCCCGAGCGCGATGTTGGCCTGCTCCACATCGCTGTCCAAAGATTCACTCAGCGATGTGCGCAGATCATCAAGCCTCGTCGACACCTGATTGAACTGCGTCGCGAGGCTCTCCGCCTTGATGAGCAGCACCTGGCGCTCGGAGATCGACGTCGGGTTCGTCGAAAGACTCTGCATCGCGTTGAACATCTCCGACATGTGTTCCGCAATGCCGTGCTGGCCGCCAACTCCGCTCGCCGCGGCCGCGCCTTCCGCGCCGGTCGCCTGACGATCAATCTGCTGTCCGAGCGCCGCCTGTCCGAACTGCAACGCCCGCTGACGACTCTCGTAAGCACCGCGAACACTCGTCTCGTTGACGATCTGTCGATCGATCAACGCGTCACGCAGCTGGTAAATTCCGACCGCGTCCGCGCCCGTTCCCTGCGGCCCCATGTCGGACGGAATGGTCAGCGACGTCTCAATGGCCACGCGCTGCCGTGCGTAGCCCGGCGTGTTGACGTTGGCCAGATTGTGCCCCGCGACTTCCGTGCCGTTGCGTTGCGTTTGCAACGAGCGGTTCGCGAGACTGAGAGTGCCGAAGAGTCCGAGCATATTACTTCCTTTATATCGGCTTATCCGACCGCCTCGTAGAGGGGCGGTGTGGGCAAGACGTGCGATTCCCGATTCCCGTGGCCGTTGTAAACCTGAGTTTCACGCGCCGGCAGGAACATGCTCATGAACTGCTGCATCAGCTCGACTGAGCGGCTCAACAAAAGATGGTTCTGACGGGCCTTCTGCTGGACCCGCTGGAGAAGGGAATTGTTCTCGTCGACCAGCGATTCGACCAAGGGCCGGTAAGCCGCCGGCAGCAATCCGGCAATCTCCACAAAGGTCGACGATTCCAGAATCGCCAGATCGCGAGCCAGGTCACGCTGGCACTTTTCGCGATCGCGGCGCGCAGCTTGAATGACTTGCGCCTGATTCTGCACCGCGGTGGTTGCCACCAGCATCTCGTCGGCAGCCCGGTTGATCGCGTGTTGTTGCTGCTGCTCCAGCAACGCCAGCATTTCGCCGTAGTGCTGCAACTCCTCGCGCAGCGCGGCAATCAGTTTCTCGAGTGGTTCAGTCATGGACTATTCAGTGTGAAATATCGTCAGCCACAGGCGGCGCCGTCGCGGCCTCGCCCGCTTCGCGCGCGGAGACCACCGGTGATTCAAACTCGGCCGCCGGCGGCTGTTCGGTGTTCTCGGGGTAGATCCAGCCCAGCACCCAGTCCCCTTCCCCACGGGGTTCACCCTCGCGTCGAACCCGGGGCATCACGGCTTTGGCAAAACTTGCGCTCATCTTAAGACTTATCCGGCTTCGGAGCATCGGCTTTCAATTGATGCTGCAATTGCGATTGAAGACTGCGCGCCAGCCCGAAGCTGCCGCTTTGGCTGATGCTGTCCGCCAGTTGGCTGGTCACCATGTCCTGGTAGATCCCGGACGACAGCGAGTCCTCGTTCACTTTGGATTTGAAAACCGTCTTGCGCGCGGAACCGAGGATCTGCCGGAGTAACACCGCCTCGAACTGCCGGCTCACCTCCTCAAGCTTTTCCGACTTCGAAAGCGATTTGTTGTCCGCCAGCTGCTCCAGCGGGACAGCCTGCGTGCGATTGATCTCGGTTTTGGGTCGGACATCCATATCAACGCATGATCAATTCAGCGTGCAATGCGCCCGCCTGTTTCAGCGCCTGAAAGATCGCCATCATGTCGCGCGGAGTAACGCCTAGGGAATTCAGGTTCGCCGCCACCTTCTCAATCGTCGGCAATTCCGGAATGGTCACAAACGATGCCTTCTGCTCGTTGACAGTCGTGTCGGTGCGAGGCGTCACCGCCGTCGTCCCCGTCTGGCTGAAAGGCTGCGGTTGCGAAACATCCAGCGTATTGGCAATGGTGATCGTGATGTTGCCGTGAGATACGGCGCACGCCGCAATTCGGATGCGTGAAGTGGCAACAATCGTTCCCGTGCGCTCGTTGATGATGATGCGCGCCGGCATGTCCGGATCCAGCTCGATGGCTTCCACGCGCGCGACAAAGTCCACCACCGAACTCTGCAAGCCATCCGGGATCTTCACGCGCACCGTGGTGGAATCAACCGACTCGCTGCTATTCGTGAACACCTTGTTAATCGCCGTCGCGAGGCGTGCCGACGAAGTGAAGTCCGGCTCGCGCAGGAGCAACTCCAGCGTGTTGTTCCGGACAATCTCCGCAGGGATCTCGCGTTCCACCAGCGCACCGCCGACAATCTGTGCCACCGTCGGATGATTCTTCTGCACGCTCGCACCTTCATTCCCAGCCGAGATGCCGCCGAGCGAGATCGCTCCCTGCGCCAGCGCGTAAATTTCACCATCCGGTCCCACCAGCGGAGTCTGCAGCAAAATGCCGCCTTGCAGCGTCTTCGCGTCACCAATCGAGGACACGGTCACATCCAGACGCGAACCGTTCTTCTTGAACGCGGAGATGTCCGCGGTGATCACCACGGCCGCGACATTCTTCGAGGAAAGCGTGGCGGGCGGCACATTCATGCCGAACTTCTGGAGGAAGTTCGCGACGGTTTGCAGCGTGTAGACGGGATTCTTGTCACCGTCACCGGCGATGCCCGTGATCAATCCGTAGCCGACGAGCTGGTTGTCCCGAGCGCCGGCCACCATCGCGAGATCCTTCACGCGGGAGGAAGCGAACGCGGAGCCCGGATTGATCCACATCACCGCCAGAATTCCAGCGACCACGATGGCCAGCCGCCGCAGGGAACTCATTTCGATCGATGCCGTCGATCGCGGGGAAATGCGTCCGGAACAGCAACCCCCGCGCCCCCCCCCCGCCCGCGCCGGGGGGGGCCCCCGGGCCCGGGGGGGGCCCCCGGCCCGGGCCGGCCCGCCGGGGCGGGGGGCCTCAGAACGGCGTCACCTTCTCCCACACCCGATGCAGCCAGCCCTTGCGCTGGTTGTCCGAGATGGTGCCCTTGCCGGTGAACTTGATGGACGCGTCCGTGATGTTGTAGCTCAACACCGTGTTGTTCGCCGCGATGTCCTCGCTGCGAATGATGCCGCGGAGAATGGCTTCCTGTTTCTCGGCTCCAACAATCGTCTCGCGCCGGCCTTCGATGATCAGGTTGCCGTTCGGCTGCACATCGACCACCCGCACCGCGATGCGCGCCGTGATCTGTTCGGAGTTGTTGATCTTTCCGCTGCCATCAAAACTCTGCGATCCGCCGAATTTCATCGCCGGCATTTCGCCACCCTTCGTGAACAGTTTGCTCACCGTCGGGCTGTAGAAAATTGTATCGAGCCCCGCATCGACGCTCGACGACTTCGAGGTCTTGGTGCTGTTCTCCTTCGAGGCACTGTTGCTCTCCTGCACCAGCACGGTGAGAATATCACCGACCGCACGCGCGCGTTTATCCGCGAACATCGAGCGCGAAGTGCCGGGCTTCCAGAGCGAGCCGTTCCCGGCCTCCGCCCCCATCGCACCAAGCAAGGCGATACACGACGCCAGACGCGCCAGTGTGCGCAAGCTGCGGGGCATCGCGAAGGGGAAACTCAGCAACGACATCTCCACACGCGTGCGTCCACCCGTCTTTGAAGATCCTGGAGACGAGCTGGTGAAAGCCGGCTTAGAGGTTGATGACAACGGTTTGTTCGTCTTGGACTTTGGCATAGAACTCTCGCTTGTTTTTCGGGTTACGCACGCGAACGGTCTGCCCGGGCAAACCATCCGCCAGCACTTCGACCTTGAGGGAAATATTCATCGAACCATCGCGCACGAGGCCGTCGACCACCTGTCCGCGCAGCACGACCGGCCGCATCCGGATCGAACGCGCCAGCAAGGGCTGGCCCGGCATCACGTTCTCAATGATCTCCAGCGTGGGATCGCTCAACGTCTCCACCGGCACTGGTTCCCGCAGGGACAGGACATCGCGACGTTCCGCTGTGAAGTCCGCGGCCTGCAGCGGCTGCCCGCGTTTCACCAGCAATCGCGCCACCGGCACATCCTTCATGATGCGCGCCTGCACCACCGTCTGCCACGGGCCGAAACGTTCCGTTCCGGCCACCAGTTCGAAACGTACAATGAAGTTCGGGCTGACGCCGCTGGCGGGCATGTTCAATACCCGCAATGTCAACGACTCATCCGGCAGATTTACGCCAGGCCAGGGGCGACCCAGGTTGAGCTCGAGCGTGCCCTTGTCGCGCACCTGCTCGCTCTGCAGCGTCGCGATCAAGAGCTCGCGCAATTCACCTTCCCCGAGGAATCGCGAGCGACGAATCACGCGCACTTGAGATGCGCCGGTCCAGCTCGGCGACGTCAATTGCGGCATCGCGCGGCGGAGCAGTTCGTTTAGTTGCTCCGGCGAAAATGAAAGCGCCCGCCCAAATGAAGGCGCGTCCGCCAGGCGGATCGGTTGTGGTGACAACGAGGCTGGAGTGGAGGAAACGAGGTGATGAAGATAGACGCCGGAGCTGTCGACCTGCGCGTTGTTCCGCAGCTCCAGATCAATCACAGCCGGGGCCGCAATGACGCCGAGCGCTGTCTGCAGTCCCACCACGAAGGAAGCAGTCGTGCGCCGCCAGGATCCGCCAGTCGCGCGAGAGTTCGCACGGACCCTGCGCGAGAAAAGCTCGCGAATGATCCCACGACCGTGCCAGCGGCGATCGCCACCGCGACACACGCAGACGAGATGCAGCAACGCGCGACCGAGGCGGGAGCTGGCCGCAATCACGGTGATGGGTTGCTGCGTCTTCATGGATTAACGGCGAAGATTGTTGCTGAGCTGCATCATCTCGTCGGCAGCTTGCACGGACTTGGCGTTCACTTCGTAGGCCCGCTGCGCGACGATGAGGTTCACCATTTCCTCGACCACCTTGACGTTCGACATTTCGAGGTAGCCCTGTTGCATGGTGCCGAAACCGTTCTCGCCCGCGTTGCCGATTTCCGGTGTGCCCGACGCGCCCGTTTCCCGGTAGAGATTACGCCCGATGGAATCGAGCCCGGCAGGATTCGCAAAACGCACCAGCGTGACGCGGAATGTTTGCGTACCGTTTGAGCCACGCGTTTCCACGTCACCGTTCGGCGAGATGGAGATATCCGTCGTGCCAGCGGGAATCGGCTGGAATCCACCTTGCACCACCAGGCCGTCGCTCGTAACGACACGGCCGTCGGACGCGCGTTTCAGAGCGCCGTCGCGAGTGTAAGCACGCGAACCGTCGGGCAGCTGCACTTCGAGAAAGCCGTCCCCTTGAATCGCGACATCGAGACTCTCGCCAGTACGAGTAAACTCGCCGGTGGTAAAAATCTTGGATGTCGCGACTACACGGGAACCGTGGCCCACCTGGAGGCCGGTGGGCAGGAGATTGCCGCCGCCTTGATCGGCGCCGGCGGGACGGTAAGTCTGGTAAAGCAAATCCTGGAACTCGATCTTGCTCTTCTTGAACCCGGTCGTGTTGACGTTCGCCAGGTTGTTGGAGATCGTGTCGAGGTTGAGCTGCTGGGATTGCATCCCCGAAGCCGAGGAGTAAAGGGAGCGAAGCATGATTTAATTCAACTGAGGTTGCCGAGTTCCGTAATGGTCTTCGCCATCCGGTCGTCGTGGATTTGCGCCATCCTCTGGTTGGCTTCGAATGTCCTCATGGCGGTCATCAAGTTCGCCATTTCCATCACCGTGGAAGTATTCGCCTGCTCCAGCACGCCCTGACGGACGCTCGAAGCGTCAGAGGCCATCGCGGCCGTCGCGGGATTCTCCGCCGTAAAGTATCCGCCGCTCAAACGAGTCAGCGCCTTGGTGTTTCCAAACTCCGTAAGCTTGAGCCTGCCTTTTAAATCCGCGCCCTGGCTCACTTCGCCCGTGGCCGAGATGGAAAGCTCCGTGTAATTGTTCAGGTCGAGAATGATTGGCCCGCCGTCGCCCATCACGCGGTAACCTTCCTTCGTCACGAGCTGGCCCTGGGCGTCGATGTGAAATTCGCCGTCGCGAGTGTAGGCACTGGAGCCGTTGGGCAGCTGCACTTCGAAGAATCCCTTCCCGTCGACGGCGACGTCCGTCTTCACGTTCGTGACGCGAAAATCGCCGGGCTGGAAGTTTGTGCCGGCCTGGCCGCCGCTCATCAGCACGGCGCGACTGCCGGCCGAGGAGCCGGCCACCGGATGCAGTCCGGCCTGAACAGCGGCGAAAGAAAAGTCCTGCTTCTTGTAGCCGGGAACCGAACTCGACGCGAGGTTCTCCGCGATTGTCTCCTGCCAGCGATCCATCGCATTCAGGGCTGACGCGGCTTGGTAGAGACTAACGTTCATTCAAATGGGATGTTTAGCAGCGCCTATGCCAGCACGTAATTGCCCGGATTCCATTGGTCCGCGCTAACCCGGACCTGTCGCTGCGGAAAAATGTGCCGTTCCACGCGACCTTTCCGGCCATTCTCCACCATCGGTTGGGGAGGTCGGGAGTCGTTCCGTCCTTGAATCCACCACGACCAGCGCTTAGAAGGCAGCGGTGTTTCCGCTCGTTGATCCGCCCGTCAGCGGAAGCCGCATTCAATGCCACAACGCCTGCCCATCCTCCGCGCGCTCGCCGCGCAACTCGCCGCGGCGTTGTTGCTCGCGATCCTGTTCTACGCCGCCGCGGCCGCGTTCGCCTTCAGGCCATCCCTGCCCGTCGCAGCGGCTGCCCACGGTTTGCTCGCCGCAGCTATCGGCCATCGACTCGGACTTTCGCGCTGGTGGTGGGTGATCAACTTCGCGTTCGTGCCCCTGCTCCTGCTGCTGATCGCGTGGGACGTGCCGGCCTGGGCTTACCTGGCGGGATTTGTCCTGCTGTTGCTGTTGAACTGGAACAGCCTCGGCGGCGGCGTGCCGCTGTATCTCACCGGTGATGCCACGGGCGAAAAGATTGCTGAACTAATCAAGACGCGCGGCGATCATTTTCGTTTCGTCGATCTCGGCAGCGGCCTCGCCGGAACGCTCTGTCAGCTGTCGCGCCGCTTTCCGAACGCGCGATTCGAGGGTGTGGAAACCGCGCCGCTGGTGTTCGCTGCCTCGTGGTTCCGCTGTCTCTTTCGCAAGAACTGCCGCGTGCGGTATCAGAGCCTCTGGAAAGTCGACCTCTCGCAATACGACGTCGTCTACTGCTTCCTGTCGCCCGTTCCCATGCCCGACTTGTGGAAGAAGGCACAGTCCGAGATGCGCCCGGCTTGTCTGCTCATCAGTAACACTTTCGCGATCCCGGGTGTTCGTCCGAAGCAGATCGTGGAAATGAAAGACTGGCGGGATTCGAAAGATCTTTGTGGGAACCCAACCGCTCCGAACCGTGAAGTTCCAAGTGACAGGTTCCACGGTTCAAGTTGTCAGTTTGCAGGCTGCACACTGAAACTTGAAACCTGCAACAAGTCTTCCACCTCAATACGAACAGGCCAGCTCGATCACCTGCCCGCAAGCGCACTCCACGCGAATCCCCACAATCTTCTCGCCTTCCTTCTGCAACGTCACTGTCGGTTCACCGGTTCCACCTGACGCCGGGCCATGGGCATGCGCGCCCGGAGTCGGCTGAAAGGGAGAGAATGAAGCCGCCGAATCCTTCGGAACGACCTTGAGATTCGCCGTCGCCCCTGCGGATTTGACGCCTGCCGCGGTGCCTGGACCAAACGGCACGAACGGCTCCGTGGCCAAAGCCGCCTTGCTCATGCGCCGTTGCCTTTGCCAGTGCGGACTTTGAGCATCACCGTAATCCGCCGGTTCGTTTCATCCTCCGGAGGAGTTTGCGGCATGGGAACGGTGTCGCCAAAGCCGACGACCTTTCGAATCTGCCCGGCCGAAACACCGTGCTCGATCAGTTTCCGTCGCGCTGCGCTCGCCCGTTCCGCCGAGATCTCCCAGTCGCCAAAATTTTCCCGGATCGGTTTGAGCCCGCTCTCCGTGTGACCCTCCAGCTCCACGTTGAAGGTCGAGAACAAGGAAATCTGCCACGCCAAAGTCGACATCACCCAGTCGCCGTATTGCGTAAACTCGGAGCTTTGCAGTTTGAAGACCGGTTTCTTGGCACGATCAAACACGCTGATTCGCAATCCTTCCGCGGTCAGGTCCAGCTTGATGGGTTTCGGATCCTGCGGATCGTCATCGATCTCCTTCTCCAGTGCCTTCAGCAATTCCTCGTTCAAGCGACGCAGCATCGCGAGTTCAACCGCCGCGGCGGAATCGAAGTTGCCGCCCTTGTCGCGGGACACCGCCGGAATGTCCTTCTGGGGAATGATGCCGGAGGATTCCTTGGTGAGCGACGCAAAGGGATTGGTGAACGAGCGCTGGACGGCTTCCTTGATCTTTTCGTCCTGCGACGTGAGCCAGAGCACGAGGAACAGCGCCATCATAGCGGTGACGAAGTCCGCGTAGGCGATCTTCCAGGCGCCTCCGTGATGTGCGTGCTTTTTTCCCATGAGCAGCCAGGCGTTTACTTGCCAATGCCCTTGAGCATCGCTTCCAGCTCGTCGGGCTTCGGTTTCACATCACTGCTCAACGACCGGCGCGCCACCTCCACCGCCATGACGGGCGCCATGCCGTTGGCAAACCCGATCACCGCTCCGGAAACACACCTCATGTATGTAATCTCCGAAGTGCCGTTCGACTCCATGCCCACGATCATTGGATTGAGAAAGCCGTACGAAACAAGAATTCCGATGAACGTTCCAACAAGCGCGGCGGCGACGTGATGGCCGATCTCTTCGATCGGACCAGCGATGGAACCCATCGTAATAACAATGCCCAAGACGGCCGCGACGATCCCGAATCCCGGAATCGCGTCCGCCGCCTTCGTCAACACGCTGATCGGCGTGTGATGCTCGTTCTCCATCGCGTCCAGCTCGATCTCCATCAACACCTTCAACTGATCCGGCTTCACCTTGCCGTCAATGACCGGACGGAGGCCGCCGCACAGAAAGTCGAGCGCGTGATGATTCTTCGAGATGGTCGGATACTTTCCAAAAATGCTGCTGCCATGCGGATTGCTGACATGTTCTTCCAGCGCGATCATGCCGTTGCGGCGACCGAGCATGAACAATTCGTAGAGCGCCTTGAAGAGTTCCTCGTAAGCTTTCTTGGAATAAGTGTTGCCCTTGAACGTGCCCAGCATCTGCTTGATGAGGCCGACGAGCACGTGCTTGCCGCCCGACATGGTGACGATGGCCCCGAGACCGCAACCACCGATGACAATATATTCCGAGAGGACGAAAAGATGCCCGGGATGACCGCCAGCCAGCATGAATCCGCCGATGACGGATCCGAGGACGATGACGAATCCAAGGATGACAAACATGATGAGTGGTGACGGACCAGGCTGCGGTTACTTCACGTCCGTCTGGATGGTGTCGTGCTTGGCCAGGTACGACTTGATGGAAAGAATCGCCGCCGCGTGAATCTGGCTGATACGCGATTCCGTCACGCCGAACACTTCGGCGATTTCCCGAAGGCGAAGATCCTCAAAGTAGTAAAGTGCCAAAACCTTCCGCTGCATGTCGGGCAGCGTTTCCAGGCGGCTGGCGATGATGCGCGAGAGTTCGCGACGTTCGGTGTTGTGGCTCGGATCCGGCACGGAAGCATCGGCCACGGCTTCATGCTGCGTCGCCTCACCTTCCTGCTCGGCACTGCGGACGGAGTCGAGACAGACAAACGTCGCCGGGCGAATTTCGTTCAGCAGCTGTTCGTATTCCGGCTCAGTGATGTCGAGCGCTTCGGCCATCTCGGCGTTGCTGGGCACCCGACCAATCTTCTGCTCCAGCTTGCGCATCACGTCCTCGACCTTGCGCGCCTTGTCGTGAACTGAACGCGGCACCCAGTCGAGCTTGCGCAGTTCATCGAACACGGCTCCGCGGATGCGGACTCGGGCGTAGGTTTCGAACAGCACGCCGGCCTTGTGATTGTAACGGCGCACGGCATGGAGCAAACCCACGAGGCCCGCACTGTATAAATCTTCGGTCGCCGCGTGCGCGGGCAATGTCATCGCGAGACGTCCCACCACGGTGCGGACGAGGGGGAGATACTGGAGAACGAGCTGGTCTTCGATTTTACTTCCGGGTCTGGACTTGGCGTAGCGTTTCCAGAGTTTGGCCGGATCGACCCGGCGTTCTTCCGGGGTTTGAACAGCTTCGGTGCGGCAGAGAGTGGCGCCTGTCATTTGGTTGGGGAGTTAGACGGAGTGGAAGCAGCTTGTTTTTTGAGAGCGGCCTAGCGTTCCGATTCCGAAAGGCACTTCAACCAGAGCCGGCCCCACCAACGAAGTAAAATCCCGGCCACCAACGCCGCCACCGCTGACCGCCAGAGAATCGCAGGCCACGAACTGCCTTGCGCCCAGCTGAAGGACATGCCGATGCCGAACCCGATGACACCGCCGAGGACCATGATTAACTTCATATTGCACGAACATCGAGAGGGACTTAGCAGGTGCTTTGCCAGCGAGAGGAGACGGGCCGCGCGGCACCAGCAAACGCCGCATTTACGCGGGGAATTGACGCGTGAGAATTCGCTCCGGCGTCGCGGGCAGGAAGTCGCCGGGAACATTCTGCGCCGAGCTCAGGAAACGCACTGGATAATTTGTGCCGAGCACCACGTTCCAAATCTTGCCCCAACGCGGCTCTTCATCGAGATGCGTGAGGATCAGATCATCCACCGGAAGAGCCGAGAACGCACGCGCTTGCGCCAGCAACAGCGGCACCTCGTAAGCGGCGTTCAGGACGAGATGAACGCGGCTCGCGCCGAGGCCTTCAATCAGCTTTTTCATCTCGTGAATCGCGCTCGAATTCCGCCAGTCCACGCCGGGCAAATCCACGAAGCAAAGATCCGCCTCCAATGGCACACCGCTCGTCCACGTGCGCTCCGTCGGCACGCCCAAAATCTCGCAGTAAACGCTCAACGCCTCGGCCGTGTTCGCCGTCGAACCATCAAGCCGCCACACGTGCGCAGCACGCCCTTCAATCAGCCGCGCCTGCGCCAGCCATTTGCAGATGCAAGTCGTCTTGCCCGCGCCTGCGGGACCCACCAGCACATGCAAACCACGATCCGACCGGCCCAACTCCGGCAAGTGACGCCACAACCCGGTGAGTGCCGAACGCGCCATCACGAGTTCTTCCGCGAGCGATTCCGGCGGGATGTCACCGTGGCTCGCCTGCAACCGTTCCATCACCCGATGCGCGTGAACCGGCATCAATCCGGACGATTCCAGCACTTCGCCCACGCGCCAGGACGGCACGCCACCGCTACGCGCACCACCGGAACGAGTCGACTGCGTCAGTCCCCTCGGCGAATCCGCCACCGCGCCGGCGTTCGCTGACGCGAGCTGTTGCCGAATCGCCTGCAATTCCTGCTTCAGTTCGCTCAACGGATCCGCGATGCCCACCGCCGCCGGCTTGCCGTCGGGCTTGTAGGCCAGCACTTCAATGCGCGGGCTTTTCCAAAGCTTGGCGAGGCCGTCGGCCGGCAGCTGGCGGACGTTGACCACCACGGCGTCCGGACCCAGCTTCGCGCGAATCTGCGCCACAGCGTCCGGAGCGGACTCGGCGATGAACGGGATGACTTGAACCGGCGGATTCTGGGTGGGGGCTTTCATGAAAGTCAGTCAGTTGAACCAATCACGGCGGCGTTCTGGATTTCAACGCGCGGAGGAATCTCCGCGAAGGACAGGACGGCGAGATCGGAGAAGGTGGTTTCGAAGAAGCGACGGAACGGCAGGCGCAAATGCGGCGCGGTGAGAACAACCGGCGGCAGGCCTTCGGCGAGCATCTTCTGCACGCGCTGGGAAAGGCGCTCCATGACGTGACGCGCCAGATCCGGCTCCATCATCAGCGAAATTTCCGTGGGCGTGTGACGAACGCCCTGCGCGATCTGCTGTTCGAGCTTCGGATCGAGCGTGATCACGCGGAGCTTGCCGGATTCGTCCTGGTAACCCTTCGTGATCTGCGCGCCCAGCGCGCGGCGGGCGAACTCGGACAGTTCGTCCGGATTCTTGGTCGCGTGCGCGTAGTCGCTGACCTTTTCGAGGATGCCGGCGAGATTGCGAATGGAGACGCCTTCCGCGAGCAGGTTCTGCAACACGCGCTGGACCTGACCCACGGTGAGCTGCGCCGGGATGAGTTCCGTAACCACCGTCGGATGGGTGGTCTTCAGGTTGTCGAGCAGGAGCTGGACATCCTGACGGCTGAGAATCTCGTGGCAGTTCCGCTTCACGGTTTCCGTGAGATGCGTCACAAGCACGGACGCGGCATCGACGACGGTGTAGCCGCTGATCTCGGCGTTCTTACGCTCGACATCGTTAACCCAAGTGGCGGGCAGTTTGAAAACAGGTTCCACGGTCGGAACACCCTTGAGCGTGACCTTGCTGTTGGTGGCGTTCATCGCGAGCCAGTGGCCGGACATGAGTTCGCCCTGCGCCACGGGCTGGCCCTTGAGCAGGAAACGATATTGGTTCGCCTCCAGTTGCAGGTTATCGCGCAGGCGAATCGGCGGGACGATGACGCCCATCTCCTGCGCGAACGTTTTTCGCACGCCGGTGACGCGATCGAGGAGGTCTCCTCCTTTATTGCGATCCGCCAATCCGACAAGCCCGTAGCCGAGCTCGATCTGGAGTGCGTCCACGCTGAGCAGCGTCTCCAGCTTGTCACCCGGGCCGCCATTGGCGCCCTCAGCTTTGGCGGCTGGTTGCCCAGGAGCTGCGCCGCCGCCTGCGGTTCCGGCCGCCGCAGCTGGTTCGTGTTTCACCGATTCATTGATGGCGGCCAGCACGCCCTTCTCGTCCCGCAGCGCACGGGCGAGCGCACCGGTGATTCCCGCCAGCACGAGGAACGGGAACATGGGCAATCCAGGAATGAGCGCGAAGAGGATCAGCATGCCCGTGAGAATGGTCATCGCGCGGGGGAACAGGAGGAGCTGCTTGCTGAGCTCGGTGCCCAGCGCGTCCTTGGTGGCGGCGCGGGTCACGAGAATACCAGCCGCCGTCGAGGTAATCAGCGCGGGAATTTGCGAGATGAGGCCGTCACCGATGGAAAGCAACGTGAAGCGTTGAAGCGAATCCGGCACGCTCATGCCCTTCTGCATGATGCCGATGGCGAAGCCGCCGATGATGTTGATGAGCGTGATCAGCACCGCCGCCACGGCGTCTCCGCGCACGAACTTGCTCGCACCATCCATCGCGCCGTAGAAATCCGCCTCCTGCTCCACCTTCTTGCGGCGTTCGCGCGCCTGCGTCTCGTTGATGATGCCGGCGTTGAGTTCCGCATCAATAGCCATCTGCTTGCCGGGCATGGCGTCCAAGGTGAAACGCGCAGCGACTTCCGCGATGCGACCGGCGCCCTTGGTGATGACGATGAAATTGATGACGACGAGAATGAAGAAGACCACCATGCCGACCACATAGTTGCCCCGCACCACGAAGTTGCCGAAGGTCTCGATGATGTGACCGGCGTAGCCATCCAGCAGGATCAAGCGCGTGGAAGCGATGTTCAGCGAGAGGCGGAAGAGCGTGATGAAGAGCAGCAGCGTGGGAAACGCAGTGAAGTCCGCCGGCTCCTTCACGTAGAGGATCACCAGCAGAATGAGCAGGGACAGCGCGATGCTGATGGCCAGAAAGCCGTCCAGGACGAACGGCGACACCGGCAGGATCATCAGCAGGATGGTCCCGAGCAGACCGAACGTCAGCAGCAGATCGCCATTGCGAAACAGCCGGCCAAGATTGGATTTCTTCGTTTTGGCGGCGCTCATCGTAAGGGCAGTTTCGAAACAGCAGCGCGCACCGCGAAGACGAGGCGGTCACCTCGTTCATCCCGGCGCAACACGATCACGTTCTGGCCCAATTGGTCCATCAGCTCGGCAAATTCTGCTCTCGGTAGTAGCGGTAAGCGTTCGTCCGGTAGACGTATGCAAGGATTTCCGCGACTGCCACGTAGAGCTGAGCAGGAATTTCGCCACCCACCTTCCCGTATTTGAACATCATGCGCGCCAGCGGCTTGTTCTCGATGATCGGAATCTGATGTTGCTTCGCGATTTCGCGAATGCGCAGCGCGTTCAACCGGGCGCCTTTGGCGATGATTCGTGGTGCTCCCATCGACTTGCGGTCGTAGCGCAGCGCGATGGCGAGGTGGGTGGGGTTGGTGATGATTACGTCGGCCTTCGGAACTTCCGCGAGCATCTTGCGCTGGCTGATGGCGCGACGGCGGCTCTTCATCCGCGCCTTCATCTTCGGATCGCCTTCCTGGTTCTTCGCCTCGTCCTTCACTTCCTCCTTCGTCATCATCATGTCCTGCCCCGTCCGCCAGAGCTGGTAGCCGTAATCCACCGCTGCCAGCACCACCAACGCGAACCCGATGCGCATGGTGATTTTGAACGACGAATCTGCCATGAACGCGCCGATGCGCGAGATGTCCACTGAACTGTGGAAGATCGGATCGCGCAAAATCTCGGCGATGACGTTGTAAGAGAGCGCGATGATCACGCCGAGCTTCACCACGGCGACTCCGGTCGGCATCGCGGAACGAATCGAGAAAATGCGCTTGAAGCCGTTCAGCGGATTGAGCCGTTCCCAGTTCACTTCGAGCGCATCCGGCGCCGTACGAAAGCGGCTTTGAGCGCCCGCGGCGAGCAAGCCGCCCACGGCAGTCGCTGCCAGCACCGGCCACACGCACGTGCCCGCGACCATCATGGAATCAATGATGAGCCGCTGCATGTTGTCGAAGGTCACCGCGGTGTCGTGCAGGTGTGTAAACGTGCGATACATCAGCTGGCCGAGATGCCGCCAGACTTCGCTTCCCGTAAACAGCAGGGCGAGAATGCCACCGAACAGCACAAAGACCGTCTGCACCTCCGAGCTGCGCGCGAACTGGCCTTTCTTCCACGCCTCCTCCAGCCTTTTCGGCGTGGCTTTCTCTGTTTTGTCCCCCTGATGATCAGCCATGATGTTTGCTCAGTTCATGCCCATCAGGTTCGCCACACGGAGCATGTCCTCCGGGAGACGATGGAGATAATTCGCGATGTGTTGCGCCATCAACTGGCAGGTCAGGCCGAACACCGTCATGCCCGCCAGCAACTTGATGGCAAAGCTCTCCGAGAAAACCGGCATCTGCGGCACCGCGCGTCCCAGCACGGCGAACACGAGCAGGATGATGAACGTCACCGCCAGCAGCGGCGCCGCCATTTGAATACCGAATACGAAGATGTGTGAAGTCCGGGCCACCACATCGACGAGCAACGATTCATGCAAATGCCCGCCCCCGATCGGAAGGAACTGGTAGCTCCGCTGAAACGCGAACAGCAGGCTGTGATGCATGTTTAACGCGAGAAACAGCATCGCTCCCATGTATTGAAGCAGCGTGGCGATCTCGGAAGTCGAGTTGGCGCTGAGCGGGTTGATGCTGCTGGGCAGCGTCAGGCCGATCTCGGTGGCGATCAATCCGCCGGCCAGTTCCAGCGTAGAACAACATGCGGCTGACAAAACCGAGCAGCAGTCCGAAGCCGACCTCCGCCATCATCACGCCCAGCAATCCCCACAGATCCACCGGCAGCGCTTCACTCAGAGGAATGACCGGCGCGACAAGGAACGCGAGCAATGCGCCCAGCGCCACGCGAATCTGCACGGGAAAATTGGTCGCGGAAAAGACGGGGAAAACGGTCATCAATGCGCTCGCACGCAGGAAGACCAGCAACCAGTTGAGGACGTCGGGCATGTCACCCTCCACGCATGAGGCGCCGCGAACTACGACACCATCTGCGGCATCTTCTCGATCACCGCGGTGGTGAACTCGATGACCGTGCGGAGCATCCACGGCAGCAAGACCACGAGCACGCCCACGATGGCGAGCGCCTTCGGGACGAACGTGAGGGTTTGTTCGTGAATGGTGGTGACCGCTTGAAACAAGCTGATGCCCAACCCCACCACCATGGCAGTGACGAGAATCGGCGAGGCCAGTGCGACCGCCTGGAACATCATGGTTTTGATCAGCTCAGTGGCAAATTCGGGATTCATAGCGAATGGTCAGCAGCGACAGAATTCATTGCCTCCCTGCTAAGCCAGTTGCGGGCCAACTGCTCCAGTCTTGCCGAGTTCGATCGAACGCCCGGAAAAATGTGACTGCGGATCAAGCCGCCTTCTTGCGGGAAGCCTTGGCGGCTTTCTCAACGATGCGCGGGTTCTTCAGGAGAATCATCACATCAATCGGCCCAGCGGAACCGCGGAACACGCCGATCGAGTTCGATGCCTTCAGCCCGATCGCGCAGAGGAACGAAACGAATTCTTCGTTTGGCACCGGCACCATTCCCGTCGTGACGTATGCCAGGCCCAGACGTTCGGCGACCTCCTTCACCACCTTGCTGTCGCGAGCGATCGCCGGGTCCACGTACGGATTGTGCCAGCCCCATTCCCAGGAGTTCCCGGACGCCGAGTAGCTGCCGAGAATCTGTCCGTCAGCGAGGAGTTGTTTGCCGTCCTCGTACTCGATGCGGAATGTCCCGGACAACTGCTCAAAGCCCCATTGCTTGTAGGAATCGAAGCGCCACTCCTCGCGCATCGCCTTCTGGCGGACGTTGAACTCTTCCATGGCGGAGGCGAGAAACTGATCGGCTTCCGGCGAAAGATCCTGGCTGGCAGCTTCGGCAGGAACAGCGGCTTTCTTGGGTTTCGACATAGGCGTGATAACTGGGAACGGGTGACGCGTTTAACCTCCGAAACTCAAAACGATGGACCGCACGACGAGGTTCCAGCCGTCCACCAGGACGAACAGAAGAATCTTCAACGGCATCGAGACCGTGACGGGCGGCATCATCATCATGCCCATGCTCATCAGCACGGTGGCAACGACGAGGTCGATGAGGATGAACGGAACGAACAGCAGGAATCCCATCTGAAACGCCGTGCGCAGTTCGCTGACGATGAAGCCGGGAATGACCACCTTGAGTGGCAGCTTGTCCGGCGCGGTGGGGCCGAGCTTGGCCAGTCCGACAAAGAGCTCGACGTCCTTCGGGCGCGCTTGCTTGAGCATGAACGCGCGGATGGGCGCGGAGGCCCGTTCGAGCGCTTCCACGCTGGTGATTTGCTTGGCGCGGTACGGCGTCAACGCCTCCGCATCGATCCGTTCCCACGTCGGCGCCATGATGAACATGGTGAGGAACAATGAGAGCCCTATGATGACCTGGTTGGCCGGCGTGCTTTGCAACGAAAGCGCGGAACGCACGAACGACAGCACGATCGCGATGCGCATGAAGCACGTCATGAGCAGGATGATCGACGGCGCCAGCGTCAGCAGCGTGATGGCAAAGAGAATCTGAATCGCAACATCGACATCCGGCACGCCGCTGCTGCCGTCGGCGCCTTTGAACCCGATGTTCAGCGTGACCGGCAACGGGGAGTTGGCGGGAGGATTCGGAGTCTGCGCCGACGCGACATCGGCTAACGCCAGCAGCACTGCGAGCAGGAGCAGCATTCGCAGCGAGGAAAAGTCGAGGCGCGCGGCAAACATCATCCGACCTTTGCCTGCACTGCCTGCTGCAGTGCTTGAACGAACGAAGCGCTCTCCACTGCGGGAGCGGCGGAGGGAACATTACCCGAGGCACCATCCTCCTCGGGCAGATGACTGACGAGGCTTACTCCGCCGGGAGAACTGGCGAGAAGCAGGCGCTGCTGCTGATAGCCCACGACGTACAACGCGTGTTTGCCGCCCAGCGCTTTCATTTCGAGAATTTGCAACTGCGAGGACGCCCACGGTGCAACGTCACGCGTTGCCAGTTCTTGAACAGCCACACGCCACCGAGAAACAGTCCCAGCACCAGCGCCAGCGCTCCGAAGACTCGAATGACGGACAGGCTCGCATCCGGCAGCGCCGGACTGACGGGTGGAAGATTGGTGGAAAGGATCGGCGCGGCGGCAAACGCACTGCCGGGAATCGCAAGAATCAGCGTAATGACGAGTGCGTGAAGCGCAGAGGACGCGAGGTTAGCGCCCTGCGAAACGGTCATGAAATCCTTTTCACGCATCATGTCTATCTCGTCACGGCTGCTGCGCACCGATGACCTTGGTGATCTTGATGCCGAGACGATCCTCGACGACCACGACTTCCCCGTGCGCAATCCGCTTTTGGTTCACGTAGAGGTCGACCGGAGCGTCCGCGATCTTGTCGAGCTGGACGACCGAGCCGGAGTTGAGCTGCAAGACATCCCGCATCGGCATCTGACAAGAGCCGAGCTCCACGGTCACCTTGACCGGCACATCGAGCAATACTTCGAGATTCGCGGGCGTTTCCATATCAGAGGTTCAACAATCGAATGCAATAGAACGGTGATTCCAAAAGTCAGTTGCTCAGCGCCGTCTTCATCACGTTCGTGACGGCGATGGCCCATTTTCCCCCGGTCGTTCCCAGATTGCCTTCGAACTTCGGCATGTCCGCCAGGCGCAGCTTCACGCGCTGAATGGATTTGGGATCGAGCGGCAGGATGTCGCCCGGCTTGAGGTTGGCCACGTCGCGCGCGGTCAAAATGAGATCGTCCCACATCGCGGTGACAGGGACAGGAACTTCGTCGAAGTTTCGATTCCAACGCAACGTGGTGACGGGCACTTCGGCTTCGCAGGCAGCATCGGTGATGTGACCCAGCTTGCGGATGAGCGGCTCCAGCGTGAAACACGGAAGCGCGATCTGGATCTGCTCGAGGCAATCACCGACCTTTGCCTCCATCGCCAACACCAGCATGATGGTATCGTGCGGCGCCGTCTGGAGGAACTGGCCGTTGTTCTCGTGGCCGAGCATGACCGGGCGAAGCTCCTGCACGCTGGCCCAGTGGTGGCACCATTCGGAGAGAATCAAATGCACCGCTTGATCGAGCAGCGCCATCTCGATCTCGCTGAAGTCGTGATCCGCCGTGATGGAATGCGCGGGGCCGCCCAGCAGGCGATCGACAATGGTCAGGCCGAGTCGCGGATGAATATCGAGAATGCCCACGCCGCGCATCGGCTCGACTTTGAAAAGCGAGAGATGTGTCGGGTTCGGCAGCGCCTCGGCGAACTTCTGGTAGGTGATCGTCTGAAGCTTCGACATCTGGAGCGAGAACTCCAGCCGCAGGTAAATGGAAAGACGGGCTGCGAGAGCCCGGATGAAATCTTCGTGCCGGATGCGCAGCCGCCGCAGTTCCGTCGGCGAGAGGAAGACCGGATGCCGGAAGTCATACGGCTGGATGCTGTCCTTGTCCTTCTTCTCCTTCTCGTCGCCCTGCTTGAGAACAGTGACGCTGTTCTCCTGCTCGGCGACCTGGGCCAGCAGCCGCTCGACCTCTGATTGCGAGAGAACGTCAGCTGCGCTGGCTGGATCGTTGGGGGCTGCCATACGAGCAACTCCTACTGGACCGCAAACTCCGTGAAATAGATTTCCTGAACGAGACCGCCGCCGAGGGCGTTGTTGAAGATGGAGATCAGCTCCGCTCGCAGCTGGTTGCGCGCACCTGGCTTCTCAAGGTCGCTGATCGTTTTGCTCGCCATGGCGGTGTTAGCCAAGTCGAGCAACTGGTCCTTGTTCTCTTCCACGATCGTTTTGAAGTCATTGTGCGTGCCCGCCAGCGTGAAGCTGGTCATCAGGTAACGGCTGCCCTGGGTGCCGGAGACATTGACGATGATCTTGGTGATCTGGACGGTTTGCTTCTTCTTCCCGCCGCCAGCCGCACCGTGGCCTTTGCCGCCATCCTTGGGCTTCTCCGCCTTGCCATGGTCCTTCCCGGAATCTTTGGCCGGCTCCTTGCCATGACCCTTGTCGCCGCCTTCTTCCTTGGCGCCGTGGCCCCCCGCGGCTTCCGCCTCTTCCCCGTGTTCCTCCTCGCCGTGAGCGGCATCGCCACGGGCTTGGATCACCTTCGGAAGGATGAGGAACTGGGTGGTGGTAAAGGCCAGCACGGGCATAAGGACAACCATGATGATGAGAGGCAGGAACGCCTTGATCCCGCCACCGCCACCACCGCCGTGACCGGCTTCTTCCTTGCCGCCGTGCTTGGCCTCGCCTTCCGCGGGAGCGCCCTCTGCTTTCTTGTCCGACATAATCTAGTTCAGAATTAACGTTTCAGGTTCACCAGCTCCTGGAGCATTTCGTCGCTGGTGGTGATGACCCGCGCGTTCGCCTGATACGCACGCTGAGTCGTGATCAAACTGGTGAATTCGCTCGCGAGATCGACGTTCGAAAGTTCCAACGCGCCCGCCTGAATTTTCCCAAGACCGTTGGTTCCTGGAGCCGCCGGCGTGGGACTTGTCGCACCGCCCAACGGACCGGCTGCGCCGATTCCGGAGTAGAGATTGTTGCCTTCCTTCATCAAGCCCTGCGGGTTGCTGAAGTTCTGGAGCAGAATCTGTCCGCGCACAAACTGCGTACCGTCCGAGAGGTTCACGTTGATCTTGCCTTCGGTATCGATGGCAAAGGAAACCATCGTCGCCGTCGGATCCGACGTCGCGGGCATGCCCGTCGTGTCGATCAAGAGGTCGCCCATGTTGGTGAGCGCCGCATCGTCGTAGCCTTGCACGCGCATGCCGGCGTTGGTCACGAGATAGCCGTTCTCATCCACGGAGAAATCACCGGCACGCGTGACGAACTGGGAGTTGCTGATCGGATCCTCGACGATAAAGAACCCGCTGTTGGCGATCGCGAGATCCGTGCCCACGCTCGTGCGCGAAAGGGCGCCCTGGGTGTATTGGTTGGTGATGGACTGGATGCCCACACCGAGACCGATCTGCATGGCGGACGTGCCGCTGGCGCCGCCGGTGCCGGCGCTGGAACTGCGGAGCGTCTGGCTGAAGGAATCCGCGAGGCCAACCCGCGCGCCCTTGAAGCCGGTGGTGTTGACGTTCGCGATGTTGTTGCCAATCACGTCGAGGCGTTGCTGAAAACTCTGCAAGCCACTGATGGCGGAGGTAAGTGAACGAAGCATTTGTTTATACTTATGGGATGAGGGTTTGGGGTCAGTTGGTGGCCGGCGGCTTGATGCTGAGCAGATCGCTCAAGGCATACTTGGTGCCGTTGACCACGAGTTTTGGCGTCCCTTCCTCCATCTGCACTGCGGTGACCGGGCCGGTGATGACGGCCTTCGATTCATCCTGAATTTCCACGGTGCGTCCTAAAAGTGAATTGGCCTGCAGGATTTCCTGCTGGCTGCGCAGGCTGGCAATGTCCGCCTGCATGTTCTTCGACTGCTCGAGCTGCGTGAACGAAACCATCTGCGGAATCATCTCGATGTCCGACTTGGGGTTCAGCGGATCCTGCTGCGTCATCTGCGCGACGAGCAGCTTGAGAAAATCATTTTGCGTCAGCGATTTCGACGGCACGCGGTCTTGAGAGACCTGCGTGCCGGGGATGTAGGTGACGGGTGCAACAGATTCTACGGCCATAAATTATGCCCAGGTTTCCCAGCCCGGGCGACTGGTGGTAATGCGGCGGCGACGGGAGCCACCCGTCCCACGCACATGGGGTGCGGGGGGTGCGGGCACTGCCGGCGCGGGCCAGTCATCCATGGATTGTTTCTGCGGACGCGCCTCTTCGCGCGCGCCGTTTTGCCCGCCGCTCATTCCTGAGCCGTTGGGCGATTGATTGAAATTGAAGTTTCCGCCCGCCGATTCTTGCAGTGGAGCCAGGCGAACCTTTTGCTGGGCGAGAGATTCCTGCAGCTGCGTCCAGAGCGCACCGAGCTGATGCACATCACCGCGTTCACAACGCACGGTCGCTTCGATCTGGCCGTCGCGTTGCGACAGATGAACGAACAGCTCCGTCTCCGCATCCGGGCGCAGGACGACCGCCAAGGAATCCGATCCATGCTTCTTCACCAACGCGCTCTCGCGAGCAATCAAACTGGAAATTCTCTCCACCGTTCCCGAGGCATCGGCGGCCTTGACGCCCTCGGCTCCGGTCAGCGCCTGCTCCGCTTCACCCACTGCACGGGCCGTCTGCCATTCGGTGGGCAACAGATTCCGCGACGCGAAATCCCCCGGTGCCGAATCGCGACCAGCCGGCTTCGAAGTCAAATCCGGCAATGGAACGAGCAGCGACTCGCCCGCATCGGCAGTGGCGGCTTCGTGCTCGGAAGTTGTCGTCGATTCCATACGAAACTCCTGCTTAGCAACGGATGTGCCAGTGGTTTCCAGCCGCGATCCAACCCCCGACGCCACAGGGTCCAAACCCCCGCCGGCCGCGGACTTCGCCGCATCCGTACGTAACAGGACAATTTTCGCCGAGGACTCAGGAACCGAGGCGGATGGAGCAGATTCTACCCGCTGTGCCGTCTCACCCGGCAATTGTGTCTGTGCTTCTGCGGAACCTCGAACGTCCCCCTTCCTCGACTCCGCCCCCGATTCGGTCCGGAACGCCACTGAAATGACTTTCGATTGCGCTGAGGCGGCCAGTGCGGCGTCAGCGACGGCGGCTGGACTTGATCCAGAAACAGGCAATCGCGGATCGACCGTCTCCTCGCTCTTCACCGGCCTGAAACCAAACTTCGTGACATCGATCCCGTCCTCATCATCCACCATCACGGTGCGCTCGCCATTGACCGCTGAGCGAGAAGCCTCGGTGCCTCTTGGATTTGGAAGCGGCACAATCACCTGACTCACGTCCGCAGAAGTCTCCGCCCTGGACGCCGCATCAGCCCCACCGGTTGTTCCAGCAACGACTGTATTCGTAACAGCCGCCAGCGCTGCCTGCGCTTCGGCCACTGGAAACGGAATGATCACTGCCGCCTGCGCCATCGCGCCTGGGAACGGCACAATGTTGGTCGGGGTCCCGGGGTCTTTGACTTCCGCCTCCGTCTCCGGCGATGCCGATGTCGATTCCTCACCTTCCGTCTCGGAGGAAGATTCCGTCGTCGCCGAAACTTTGGTCACCTTCTCTTCACTCACGCCTTCAGCGGACGCTCGAGATGCCTCGGACGAAACCTCGCCCGGGTTCTCCTCCGACAACTTGGCTCCGGATCTCGCCAGGCGCGCGGCGGTTCGTGGGTTCACCTCCGACTTTGCGCTCCGCGCCACGCGGTCACGAGAGTGCGCAGACGGAGCTTCGTCGTTCCGGCTGCGGGCGGACGAGCGGGTTGTGCGCGAATGCGCGGCCTTGCGTCCCGTTGCCTGCTCCATCACGGAAGCAAACTCGCGCTCCGGCTTCGTCGCCTTGGCAGGTGCCGGTCCTGGTGGAAGACCCTTGGCATCAGTCGCCGTTGGATTACCGATCAATGAAACGTCTTTAGTGGTCATCTATTTTGCGGGAGTTTTGGCGGCGGCTGCGGCGCGGAGGCTTTCGGACAGCTGAGCCGCCCGCTTGGTTTCGGCGTCGCCCATGCGGGCGAAGGATTCGAGAACGAGCGCCGTCTCGGGCTCCTTCATCAAAGTCAAAATCTTCACGACCACCACGTCATCCAGTTCGCGCATGATCTTCGCGGCACCGGCGGGCTCCATCGTGGCGTACATCTTGGCCAGCTTCTTCAAATTGCCGGCTTCATCCTCCTTAATGCGCAACACATCGCGGTCCACCTTCAGTTGAATGGCCTTAATCTTCTTCAACTCATCGTCGAGCTCCGAACGCTCCGCACGCAGCCGCGTCTCCAGTTCCTTCAGCTGCTTCTCCTTCGTCGCCATCGACTCGCGCTCGGACTTCAACTCATCCATGATCTGCTCCATCTCCGGATTGAAGAACGTCCACGACGGCCCATTGATGCTGGGCTCCTCCTCGCCTTCATGATGCTCGCCCTCGGCGTGCGGCACGGGCGCCAGACCCTTCGTCGTCAGAAACGCCGAGGTGAGGAGAAACAACAGACCGCCGAGAATCGCGGCGACCACGGGAGATTGAAGCATCTTCATACGGGACTAGTTCCAGTTGCGTTGCACGACAGAAGGACTGGTGAAAGAGATCGGCGGACGGCGATTCACGAGATCGTCAATCAGCTTCCGCTCGTCGTCCTGCAGCTGCCGGTTGTAACGCTCGCGCTTCCGGGCCAGGAAGGTTTCCACCGCCTCACGTTGCTGACGGGCGAAGAGCATCTTCTGGCTCGCCTGGTTCAACTCGACATCCGCCAGTGTCAGCGTCTGTTCACACTGCCGCTTGCGTTCCTCGATCATCTGGCAAAAACCCAGCATTTGCGCCGCGCGCGCTGCCGGACATCCATCCGCCAGTGCGTTCAACCACTGCCGGCGGGCCTGCGAAAGTTCCATCTCCGCCTCCTCAAGCTGCGTCGCCGCGCCCTGCCGGTGCTGAATCGCCCGGCTGTACTTCTCCAGCGCCGCCTGTTCAGCGCGCTGTCTCAGGGTCAACACGGCCTGCAACTTGAACTCGAATCGTTTCATGTGATGAGGGTGATTTCTGAATCCGTCTGGTGGTTACGATCGTTTGGGTGGCGGCGGCGGTGTTGCCGGTTTCGCCGGAGACACCAGCTGCATGGTCTTCTCCAACTGCGTCCAGCTGTCACGCGCGAGAACTCCTTCCGTCACATTCTGACGCAGGAATCCCCTAAGCGGATCATGCAGCTGAATCGCGCGATCAATCGCGACATTGCTGCCGGCGGGGTAGGCGCCGATGTTGATCAGATCCTGGTTCTTGCGATAGATCGCCATCATCTCCCGCGCCGCGGCAGCAAGACGCTGCTGATCGGGCGTCGTGAGATCGCGCACCAACCGGCTGACACTTTCGAGCACGTCGATCGCCGGATAATGATTCTGCGTCGCCAGCTCACGGGTGAGGACCAGATGCCCGTCCAGAATCGACCGAACCGCGTCCGCGATCGGATCGTTCATGTCATCCGCTTCCACCAACACCGTGAACAAACCCGTAATCGCGCCGCGCTCGCCCGTGCCCGCGCGTTCGAGAAGCTGCGGCAAAAGGGAAAATACCGACGGCGTGTAGCCGCGCGTCGCGGGCGGCTCGCCCACTGCCAGCCCGATCTCGCGCTGTGCCATCGCGAAACGCGTCACGCTGTCCATCATCAGCAACACGTTCTTTCCCGCATCGCGGAAGTGCTCGGCAATCGCCGTCGCGAGGAACGCCCCGCGCAATCGCGCCAGCGCCGGCTGGTTGGAAGTCGCGACAATCACCACCGACTTCCTGCGACCGGCTTCATCCAGATCCTTTTCCAGAAACTCGCGTACTTCGCGACCACGCTCACCGATCAGCGCGATGACATTCACGTCCGCCTCCGCCCGGCTGGCGATCATGCCGAGCAACGTCGACTTGCCGACACCGCTGCCCGCGAAGATGCCGAGACGCTGGCCACGGCCGCACGGGACGAACGTGTCCATGGCTTTGATGCCCGTGGAGAACGGTTTCGAAATGCGCTGCCGTTTCAGCGGATGAGGAGGAAGCAAGGTCAACGCCGCCGTCTGTGTGGCGCCCAAAGGGCCGAGGTCATCCAGCGGATTACCCAACCCGTCAATCACGCGGCCCATCAACGCATCGCCCACCGGCGCCTGCAACGGACCGCCGAGCGAAATGACTTCGCTGCCGGGATGAATGCCGTGCGTCTCGCCCAGCGGCATCAGCAGCACGTGATTGTTTCGGAAGCCAACCACCTCCGCGAGCGTGCTGCCATCGTGACGCGCCGACTCGATGCGACAGACTTCGCCCACCGCGACCAGCGGCCCTTCCGACTCAATGACCAGCCCGATCACCTGACGGACCAGTCCGCGATTCTCGACAAGCCGCGTTTGCCGAACCTTGCGGAGCAAATGATCGAGCCGATGCGGCGCTTGTTGGTCAGTGGGGGCCATCATGCGGAAAGGGCGTTCTTCAGCAGTTCAATCTTGGTTTCGCGACGGCCATCGATCACGCCGAAGCGGGTGTGAACCACGCAGCCACCGCGGGTTACCTGAGACGACGCATGAAAGTTGATCCGATCCTTCCCACCCTGCGGCAGGAGCAACGGCGAGTTCACCTTCTCCAACAGCGCGAGATCCTCCGGATGCAGCTGAACGTTGAGTTCGGCGGAATCTTCCACCTGCGCGCACGCCTCCTTCACGGAGGCTTCGACCATCTCAGGAGAAACCGGAAGGCCGCTAATCAATCGCTGCGCCGCTTCAATGGCCAGCGTCACCAGCACCCGCTCGCATTCGCGTGTCACCTGGGGAACCGCGTCGCGCAGCGCGGAAAGCACGCCCGTCTGCAACTCCATGACCTCGGCCCGCTGCTGAACGAGCTGCGCACCGAGGCTGCGCTCGCCCTCCTGCCGGCCGCGTTCGAAGCTGGCCTTGAGATCCTGCTGCAGCAATTCGTCGCGCGTGCCCGTGCGAACGATCTTCACGTCGCGGGGCGCGGTGGAGAACTGGATGTTGCGTTCAGCCTTCATTGCCCTTGCCCGAATCGATCTCGATCTCGCCTTCGCTTTCGAGGCGGCGCACCACCTCGATGATACGTCCTTGCGCGGCTTCGATGTCCTTCAACTTGAGCGGACCCATGAAGCTCATTTCCTCGTTCACCGTTTCCGCGGCGCGCTTCGAGATGCACGCAAGCAACGTCGTCTTGAGCTTGTCGCTCGCGGACTTGAGCGACACCGCGAGGTCGCGCATGTCGATCTCGCGCAAAACCTTTTGCAGGCTCGGCATGTCCAGCCCGGTGAGATCCTCGAAGGTGAACATCTTCTGGCGGATGCCGGCGCCCAGCTCGGCATTGCGCTCCTCGAGCGCGATGAGCAGTGTCTTGCTGATGTTCTTGTCGAGCGAGTTGAGCAGCTCCGCCGTCATCTTCATGCCGCCGGTCTGATTCAAGGCGCGCGTGGGCTTGGTGCCGACGCGGTTGTTGAGCACTTCCACCAGCTTCTCGACCACTTCAATCGGCGTCGCCGCCAGTGTGGCGAGGCGCTCGACCACCTGTTCGCGAATTTCCGGACGAAGCAGCACCAGCAGCTGCGCGCTCTTCGCGGCGCCGAGGTAACTCATCACGAGCGCGATCGTCTGCGGCTGCTCCTGCTTTATGAGATTGTGAATCTGGCGCGGCTCCATCTCGATGATCGCCTGCATGGTGGCGACTGGCGTTCGGGTGGGCGAAACGCGTCCGACAATGTTCGTCGCGCGAAAGACGCCGACGGATTTCTCGAGCGCGGTTTGCGTGTAGTTGACCCCGCCCAGAATTCCCGTGCTGGCCTCGACCGCGACGTCCGTGAACTCCTTGAGAATGTCCTTCTGCAGATCCTGCGGAATCATCGGCATCTTCGCCATCTCCGCCGCGATGATGTCCAGCTCGTGCTCATCCAGGTTCTTCATCACCTGCGAGGCGGCTTCCGGGCCGATCACAATCAGAAGCGCAGCCAGCTTCTGCACCTTCGTCATCTTTGTGACGTCCAGTGGTACTGCATCAGCATCGGGTTGGGCGGCCATAAATCGCTAGTTGCTCTTGTTTCCTGCGGCCAGCCACGAGCGGACAGCCTGCGTCATGTTGGCGGGATTCTCCTTAATCAGCGCGTTGAGCACTTCGACCGTCACCACGCCGGCCTTGGCGTCCTTGCGCCAGCCCGCGCCAGCGTCGCCCTCGCCGCCTTCAGTCGCGTTGAACGTTCCGTTCTCGCCAGTTGAAGTCAGGTTGATCGGAATATCGCTGGCCGTGGTTTTCTTCAGCAGCTTAAGGAACACCATGAACATCACGAGGGCGATCGCGGCGAAGAGCACGTTCTTACCGATCTCCCAATAGAACTGGCGGTTGCCATCCGTCTCCAGGCGCTGGCTCAACTCGATGGCCGGCTGTTCGTTGAAGGGCAGTTGCTCCAGCGTCAGCTCGTCCTTGCGAGTGGGATCATTTTCCAGAATTCCCACGGCGCTCTGCACGATGCGCTTGAGTTTTTGCATTTCCTCATCGGAACGGGCGACCGGTTTGCGATCCTTCCCCTCCCCTTCCATTTTCTGCGACACGAACACCGCGGCGGAAAGACGGCGCAGACCGCCGGCGGACAAAAGGGTGCTGATGGATGTTTTGCCGACTTCGTACTGGCTCTGCGTCACCTTCTTTTTCGTCTGGCTGTTGCTGGTGTTCGACTGCGTTGTCGTCGAGTTGCCAGAATCCGGGGCACCGTTCGCGGTGTTACTAGCGACGCCGGCCGGGCCGCCTGGATTGCCACCGCCGCCATTGTTGTTGGAATCTGCGCCGCCCCCCGCCGAGGTGGTCGTCGTCTCGTCATTCAACGTCGTGCTGCGCGCCACCTGGCCGTCCGGATCAAACTTCTCTTCCGTGCGCGTGATCGTGTCCCAGTTGATCTCAGCGGCCACGCGCACAATGGCCTGCCCAGGACCAAGCACCTTTTCCAACATGCCTTCCGCCTTCTTGGAGAGGTATTGCTCGAGATTCCGGCGCGCTGAAAGTTGGTTGTTCGACATGCCTGCGACGGAGTCTTCTTCCTGGTTTTCCGAAAGAACATTGCCGAGGTTGTCGACCACGGAAACGCTGTTCGCCTGCAAACCCTCGACGGCATTCGCAACCAGGAAACGGATGGAGTTCACCGCGGAAACCGGAAGCTGGCCGTTGCTCTTGGTACGGACGAAGACCGAGGCGGTGGGTTTCTTCTGGCTGTCGACGAGCAGCCGGTTCTCCGGCATGACAATCATCACGCGGGCCGAATCGACCATGTCGATCTGGCCGATGGTACGCGCCAGTTCGCCCTGAACGGCGCGGAGATAATTGGCGCGCTGGACGAAATCGGAGATGCCGAAGTTGGGCTTGTCGAAAATCTCAAACCCGACGCCCTCCCCGCGGGGAATGCCCTTGCCCGCCAGCTGGGCGCGCATCTGATACACCTTGTCGGATGGAACCAGAATGGAACTGCCGCCGCGCCCCGTTTGGTAAGGAACTTTGGCGTCATCCAGCGCGGCCATGACCTTCGCCGCCTCGCCGTCATCCAGTTTGCCGTAGAGCAGCGCGTAGTCCGGACGGTTCGACCACAACGAAAGGCCGATCAAGCCGGCGACCACGACGCCCGCACCGAGGACGACGCTGACGCGTTGATTGACTCCGAGCTGCTTCCAGATCTCGGCCAGTTGCTGGCCCAATTGACGTAGATTGTCTCCCATGAAATCTCAGTGACGACTTACACCTGCATACGCATCAGCTCCTGATACGATTCCAGAAGCTTGTTCCGCACCTCGACCATCAGCTGGAACGAGATGCTTGCCTCCTCCATCGCGATCATCGTTTGATGCAACGAAACATTCTGGCCGCTCAACATCTGGTTGACCGACTCGCTGGCCGCGGCCTGCTTGGAGGCGACTTGTGAAACCAGATCTCCCACCAGACTTTGGAAACCTGCGCCGGACGCGCCCGCGACACGCGACGTGTCGATCGGCATCGGCAGAATGCCTGGCGAAAGCTTCTCCAGTTCGGAAAACGGAATGGCCTTCGGCGCGCCGGTTTCGGTGGGCGGCCGCATCGGCTCGGCGCGTAATGCCGGATGCGCAATGGTACGAAGCGCGGACAGCGGATTCATGAGCGCGAGGGGTTAGAGGTTACCGTTTGCCGATGGCCATGGTCTGCAATGCCATGCTGCGCGCAGTCTTCACCACGTTCAGGTTCGCCTCATACGCGCGGGAGGCGGACATCAGGTCCACCATCTCCTCGTGAATATTGATGTTCGGCATCGCCACCATGCCGTTGGCATCCGCATCCGCGTGGCCGGGTTGATAAACCATCCGCGGCGGGCGCTTGGAGGATTCGATGCGCGCCACATGCACGGTGCTTGCTTCGCTTCCGGGAATGCCAGAACCCTTCAGCTGGTCCTTCAACGCGGTCTCAAAGACCACTTGCTGGCGCTGGTAGGGCTTGAGTTTGCCATCGGGACCCCGGGTGGAGTTCACGTTGGCAATGTTTTGGGAAACCACTTCCATGCGGATTCTCTCGGCGTTGAGGGCGGACGACGTACTGTCGATGCCGTTCAGGATGTTGATCATCGTGGTGGTTTCTAGGTGTCAGTGAAAAGTGAGATTGGGATCCGGTGATTAACTCCGTCCGGTGATGGCCAGCCGCAGTTTCAGCATGGTGCCGGTGACGAGCTGCGTCTCGAGCTGGTGCTCCACAAAATTCTTGTTCAGCTTCAGCAATTCGGATTCGAGCTGCACGGTGTTGCCATCCTTACGGGAAGCGACCGCGGTCGAGTCGACGGCGAGGCGGGGATTCACCGAATGAATCTGTCCAACGTCCTTCGAAGCCACGGCTTGCCGGAGCTCGGTCGCGAAGTTCGGCGCCACATCCAGCCGCTTGTAGTTCGGGGTTTCAATGTGGGCGAGATTGCTGGCGATCGCTTCATGGCGCATCGCCGTGACGTCCAGCATCTTCTTGGCTGCGACGTAATTCGTTTGGTTGAACAGGCCTTCGATCATGGCAGTAGTTATCGCTAGGTCTGTTTAGCAGCGGTTGTGCCACTGGGGAGGATCTGCCGAATCACAAACAATTGGGCCTGTTGATGGTTCGACCTCAGGGGCAATTGTTACCGGACGGAACGTTCGGGCAGGAAAGGTTCGCCGGTCAGGAGGAGCAAAGCACCATCACTCGTTCAACAAACGACCTTTGTAATGGGAGGTTTTGGACGAAGGAGGAACGGGCGCGGCGAGGACGAAACGAGCGACTGAACGCGCTAGGATTGCTGCCGGCGATACAGATCCGCGACGAAGTGGGGGCGTTGACGCTGGGCCGCAGGAATCTCGCGGGCCGGAATCAATCCACGGCGCAGCAAACCCTGCTCGTTATCACGATCCAGAAGGATCACCCGCATGATCAAGTCCTGCACCTGCCGCACGAGAAAGCCAACCTCCGGTTGCGCCGCGCGGTCCGCCGCGTTCAATCCCTGCCAGGAAACGCGATGCTGCCGCGCTTTGTCCAACGCTTCATTCAATCGGGGCAGCAGGGAACGCCGGGTATTGGTGGCCTCGTTGATCGCACCGGACGCATCCGAGCGGAGAAGTTGGGATTCGCGTTCGGCAAGGCTCAACAATTCGCGGCAAATCGTTTGAAGCCCGCGCAGGTCGGTCAACATCTGAGGAACAAAGTTCATGGCTTCGCTGGGGAAGCAGTGTTGGTGCCGGAAGTGGGAACCGGGCTCAATCGGAGGGATTGAACGGCAACTTCGGTTCGATCCCGCCAGCCAATCTGTTCCTTCCGCCAGCGCGCCATCTCGATGACGGTCTTGACGCTGGGCGCCACGTCGGGTGCGGCCAGCTCCTTCTCGCGCGCGACGATCTCCGAATACTTGTCCACGGCCTTCTTCGGCTGATTCAAACGCTCGTAGATCAGGGCGACCTGATACCAGATCGGCACCTGCCAAACGGGCGCATCACTCAAGCCCGCGAGGTGATTGTAGAGCTCGAGCGCGTTCAAGTAATCGCCTTCAAGATAGAGCTGGTTGGCAATGTCGTTCCCGGCTCGCTGCTGCCAGTACACCCAGTTCTCGGGGTTGGTCTTCAACGACTCCGCCTGCGACTTCAGCAGGTTCAAGACTTCCGCATGAGCATCGCGGGTCCTTCCGATGGCCTTGTAGGAACTGGCCGACAGGTAACGGACTTCGGCCACCTCAGTGGCGTCAGGATACTTCTCGTAGAAATCTCGCGCCTGCGTGGTCACGTCCGTGTGCTTGCCCAGGCTCGACAAACAGCGGATGAGCTTGAAATGAATTTGCGCACGATTCAGTTCCAAGGCGTTTTGTTTGAGGATGCGCGAAAAGAAATCGGCCGCCTCGGGGAACTTCCCCTGCATGTAGTAGGTGTCCGCAATCTCGGTCTGCGCCTGCAAGACGAGGCGTTTGTAGTAATCGAACTGCTCGAGCTTGAGACCAAGCGCGGAGTTCATCACCGCGTAATACTTTCCGATCGCCATGTTGTAGGCGCCCATCTGGCGGTAAAGGAGTCCCTGGCGGAGGAGCACTTCTGGAATCGTCGGATCCTGGGGAAACAGCTGGATGTATTGCGCGAAAATCTGCTGAGCGCGGGCGAACTTCAGTTGTTCCTGAGCCACCAAGGCCAGCTCGAACAACGTCGCACGCTGGAACTCCGCCGGTGGCTCTTCATCCAGCACGGTCACCAGCATCTTCTCGGCGGCCGCGTAGTCCTTGTTTCGCCGTAACTGCCTCGCAGTGTCGATCTGGTGCTGATAGTTCTTGGCGACCGGTGGAGGCTTCGGCTTGTAGTGAGGTTTGTGAAGATTCTCGCTCGCCAGCGAGTCTCCGTGGGCCGCCGGCGAGGGTGATTTGTCAGGATCAACCTCGGCAGGATGTGCCTCGTCCTGACTCCGCGCGGGAGCTCCGTGCTCAGCGCCCACTGAGGTGAGAGCGAATAGAATAAGAGCGGCCATCCAGAGGCCGACCGACGGCGGAATCACCAAACTTCCCCACGATGAATGCCGGGCCTTCATGGTTTGGCAGGCGGCGTGGTTTGATATGTCGCCTTGCTGGAAGGAGCCGGAAGCGCCGAAGGAGTGGGCGGCAGGAACGGCATGGGCGCAATGATCGTCATCCTGGAGGAGTTTGTGCCCGGCCGGCCGGTGAAGAACTTCATGAACATTTGCGGCGTCAGGTTATCCGTGTCGGGGCGGACGACTTCAACGCCGTTGCTCACCACAGGGTCATAGGGAACCGGGACCGACGGAGGTGGCTCGATCAATGGACCGACCGGATTTGCCGGGGGATCGTCGGGCGCCGATGGAACGGCGTTGGTGGGCGGAACTGGCGCTGCCTCCGGCACCACTGCTGCAGGTCGAGGTTCAATCGTGATGAGCGGCGGCAGCTGAACGGTGGCAGTCTTCACCACGGGCGGCGTCGCAAAGCGCAGCGGAGCGGGGCCGACGGCGGGAAGGTACGGCGAATCAGCCGCGGCGGACACGGCCGCCGCCATCCACATGGCTTTCATCGACCATCTCTTCATGGCTGTTCGAGGTGGGTAAGACTCAGTTCAGCGCAGCGACCGCTTCCTGGAAGGAACTCATGAAACGCCAGTCCTTGGTTTCCTCGTAGTTCTTGCATTCGCGAGTCACTGCTTCGGAACCAATGATGCGATTCTTCAAAGATAGCTCGCCGCACAGGCCCATGACTTCGAGCCCGAGCTTGATGAGCGAGATGTCGGCCGTCTTCACCGCGCTGAAATCCATGATGACCTTGTCGAGGCCCGCATCCACGGCATCCGAGAGTTGCGGCCGGAGATGCAACGTGACCTCGTTGGCGACGCTGGGGCCAAAATTGGCCGGGAGATTCAGCAGGAGCACGCCGTCGCGTTGCTGGAAATACTTGTACGAAGTATCCAGGTTCAATGCGCGTGAGACTTTCGATTTCAGATCCTCGAGATCGATCGGCTTCGTGACGATCGTGTTGAAACCGATTTGCTGCGCCTTCGCCTGTTCGTCGGCGGCGGTTTTCACGCACATGCCGAAGATGGGAACGCTCTTGGTCTTCGGATTGCCGCGCAAGAGCGTGAACAGGTTGAAGCCCTGATTTTCCGGCAAGGTAAGGCTGAGGAGAATGATGTCAGGCACCGCCTGGTTGCAAAAATCGATCGTCTCGCCGGACTGGGATTTCCCGGAGATCGTCCACGGCGTGTCCTTCAGGCCATTGCGAATCTGCTCAACAATGGCCGGCTTGTCGTCGACGACCAGAATGTTTAACGGATCAT
Source organism: Verrucomicrobiota bacterium (assembly GCA_016713365.1). Taxonomy (GTDB): domain Bacteria; phylum Verrucomicrobiota; class Verrucomicrobiia; order Limisphaerales; family JADJPG01; genus JADJPG01. The sequence goes on from JADJPG010000001.1 coordinate 178,614, forward strand.
CAAAGCGCTTCACCTTGGCCGGACCCTGTCCCTTCGGCTTCAAATCAATCACCCGGCCCACGCGCTCGATCACCAGCTCTTCCTTGAACGGCTTGATGAGATAATCCCGGACTCCCAGCTTCGCGATGCGCAGCACGTTGTCCTTGCCCGCCTCGGCAGTATCCGTCCATGATCGGCATGGTGATATCGAGGATGATGATGTCGGGCTTTTCCTTCGAGGCAACCGCGAGCCCCTCGACTCCATTCTGAGCCTCGAGCACTTCGCAATCAAACGACTTGAACGCCTTGGCAACGATCAACCGGATCGTCCGGCTGTCATCGACCGTAAGAATTTTGAGTCCCATTATTCGTTGGCTTCTGGAGGTTTAATCATGAGTTCGACAACCAGCGAGTGGCTGTCATCACATCGGAAGCACAACACGCGCCGAGTCGCGCTGCTGATGGCTTCAATTGAAATATTGCTGCCGCGAACGATGGACGGGATCGTCAACACACAGGACATCCCTTTCTCCACCAGCGCCGCCTTCAAGCTGCCGACGATCATGTTGGCCAGCTCACCCATGGCGTCGTTGACCATCTCATCGCCCTGCACCTCGGACTCGTCCATCTCCAGCATCACGCTCGTCATCTTGTTTGCGTAGGATGAACTGGCATAGATGTACACGACTCCAGTCATGTCACCGATGAAGCCAACCGCACTGGCAATGTGTGCTTCCGCGCTCATCGCATCCGCGTTGATGGGGATGGAGCGGACCTCAGTTCTAAGCATCTTGCGAAAGACCTCGCTCACCGCGGCCTTAAGCATGAGTTCAAGATCGTCGATCATGCATCGATTCAATCGGAGGAAACGAAGGTCACTTGAGGATAAAAAGCGCCTGTACGAAAAATCGTTTCAAGGCACTCCATTCCAACGGAAAGATCGTCAACTCCTCCCTTCATTCCGACGATAGTGAAGGAGATGACGACTGATGTTGCGCCGGCCCAAGTCAGGCCATTAACCCGGGACCAAATCGAAAACCGGCTGAAGTATTGTCCAAGGCTTCCCTCGCTGGGCTCCATCAACAGCGCGCTCCGTGAACTCCTCAACGCCGATCAGCGTTACACATCACAGGTGGCCGAGATCATTCGTCGTGATCCAAGCCTCACCGCGCGGCTTCTGCGCCTCGTGAACTCCGTCTACTACGGCCTGTCCACGCCGGTGAACAGCATCGAGGACGCCGTGTTCTATCTTGGCGTTCGCCAGATCCGGCAGCTTGTCATGGTCACGCCCATCATCGAGGATTTCCAGAAGCTCGCCGGCAAGGCCAGCTTTGCCTGGCGCGAGTTCTGGCAACACTGCATCGGCACGGCGATCCTCACCCGCGAGGTCATCAGTACCCTGCGCGCCCCGACGGACGAAGTGGACTACGTTGCCGGGCTCATTCATGACGTCGGCAAAATCGCCATGGCCTCCGCCTGCCCGGAACACTTCGAACTCATCCACCAGCGCGGGAACCTCACCGACTCGCCATTGATGGACCGCGAGCGGGAAATCCTCGGCCTGGATCACTGCGAAGTCGGAGCCATGTATCTGCGGAGCCACAATCTCCCGGACGCCTTGATCGACGTCGCCCGCTTTCATCACTCGCCCGAACGCGCGGCCCACCACTCGCAATTGGTGGCAGCCGTGCAGATCGCGGATTTGATGGTCCGACAAGCCTGCATCGGGAACAGTGGAAACACCGAACCCGTGAACGACAACGACTGGTTGAAGGCCAAGGGCTGGGACATTCTCTATCCGGATCAGACTGATTCAGAAAAGGCGGAGTCTGAGAAATCACTTGCCCGAGCCGCCTTGAAACGGAGTCTGGAACGGCTGCCAACGATCCTCGAAGGCCTCGTCTGAAGCGCCATCACGCCGTCCCGCAAGACTCGCGAGGCAACGGTTCGTCATCCTCGGCGATCCTCATTCATCCAGGCGGAAAGTGGAAAGACAGATACCCGTGACAGTGGCAGGCTCTATCACGGGGATCGTTTCACGGAGACCAGGAACAAGGCTGGCTCCAGTAATTCGTCGACCAACGGACCTCGCCCCTTAGGCGGCGGCAAGGTCCGACGGAAGAAAGTAAGCCGTCGCAGCAGGACTGTGGGCAGACAGTTGATCTGCTGCGACGGGTTTGGCTCCCACGGCAGGGCTTGGGCGGGTAATGCCGTGGGAAAATCGGGTGATGAGTTCTCGAAAATGAAGTACCGCCGCCGCAGGGGCGGGTATGGGCTGGGAGTTCTGCGGCGGCGGGTTTTCGATCCGCAGCGTGACTTGGGCAGAAGTCACGGCGGATAAATGCTTCACAACTGCGCGGTCCGCGGCGCGGGAACCCGCAGCGACTGGAAGCTCAGTTGTAGGTAATAAAGTCATTCCTGAATTGGGAAATAGCGATTGAGGATGTCGCTCGGTCAGGGAGCCAGCGTCGCATCCGGCACAACATTGGGGCCAAGGTGTATTGAATCAGCCATCACCACGCGGTCGATATCCAGGAGTGCCTTCACTCGATTCTTGATCTTGGCCATACCTAGAATGTATTCGGCCTGCAATCGGCCCCCAAAATCCGGCGCGTTTTCGACTTCACCCGCCGAAACCTGCACCACTTCTTCCACCGCATCGACAATCAAACCGGTCAGGCAATGCCCGCCGCGACTGGACCGCACTTGAACCACGACGATGCAGGTCCTCTCGGTGTCTTCGATCCGGGACAGCTCGAAGCGGCAACGCAGGTCGAGGATCGGAATGATTTTGCCCCGCAGATTGATCACACCCTTGATGTGAGAGGGCAACTGGGGGACGCCCGTCACCTCCGTCATGCGAATGATTTCACGCACGCGCATGACGGCGATGCCATACGATTCCTGACCAAGCTGAAAGGTGAGATAACGCCCCACCAATCCCTTGGTCGAACCACTCACCGTTTCGTTTGTCATTGTATTCATGCTCGCGCAAATCTCATCCCTCGATCCCTTGTCGAATACCTGACCGCGGTCAGAACTCGAATCCGGAAAAGCAAAAGGCACAACTGAACCATCCGTCTCCAAGAGACAAAGTTCAGTTGTGCCTTCGACTTGCAGGCCCATTCGTCCTGCTCGAGAAAGCTGTCTGCAACCTGATTGCAGACCTTCCATCAGAGCTATCGGAAGCCGGGCGAAAAGCATTAACGGAATATTGCAGGAATATTTCGCCATCCCATCCGCGACCAAAACAGACCTCGTCTCTGGCTGCTCCAGATTTCTGGAATCGCATCGGGAGAGCCCGGATTCGAAAACGACTTCCCGCCTCGATTCACGGCGTTGGATTCACCAGCCGACCCGGTGAACAACCAGGCGATTCTTGGAGGTAATGGGCTGGGCAAAACCGCCGATAATCCATGAGTCACAAGCCGCACCACGACGTTGCGGACCATGAAAGTTCCTCTGCCGCCCAGCGAATCTGCGCGCCTCGAAGCGTTGCTCGAATACGAAGTCCTGGATACTCCTCCAGAACGGGCGATCGACGATCTGACCCGGCTGGCCGCGGAGATCTGCAGCACACCCATCGCCTTGGTGAGCCTCGTGGATCACACGCGGCAATGGTTCAAGGCCAGGATCGGCTTCGACGTGTGCGAGACGTCCCGCGACATTTCCTTCTGCACCCACGCGGTGGCACACCCAAACGAGATTTTTCTCATTCCCGACGCAACGGCGGACCCGCGCTTCGCCGACAATCCATTGGTAACTTCAACGCCGCACATCCGCTTTTACGCCGGCGCGCCGCTCGTTTCGCCGCAAGGTCACGCGATCGGAACCTTGTGCGTGATCGACCAGCAGCCGCGCAACCTTTCCGCCCGCCAGCAGGAGACTCTGCTGATCCTCGCACGCCAGATTATCACCCATCTCGAACTCAAACGCAGCCTGAAGGAAGTCTGGCACGCCAACGAAACCGCCTGCCGTCGCGAAGCCCAGCTCTCTGAAGCGCAGCGGATCAGCCATACCGGCAGCTGGCATTGGGACATCGTCAATCAGCTTGTCTCCTGGTCGGATGAAACCTACCGCATCCTGGGCTACGAGCCGCAGTCATTCACGCCCACCTACCGAAAGTGTCTCGGCTGCCTGCCCCGGGCCGAACGTGATCGTTTCCGACACCAGTTGCGTCAGGTTCTCAACGAGCGGAAGCCATTCGATATTGAAACCAAGGGACGGCTCGCCTCAGGCGAGGTTCGTATCCTCAACATCACTGGCGATGTCCTGCTGGACGCCACGGAGCGTCCCGTTGAAATCCTCGGCACGATTCGTGACATCACCGAGTCACGCAACTCGGAGGCAACGTTGCGCGAGCAAAAGGATCTCCTGCAGAGCATTTACGAAGGTGTCGAAGAAGCGATCTTCGTTGTCGATGTGGACGCAGCCGGAGCGTTCCGCTTTGCCGGACTCAACCCGGCGCACGAACGATTGAGCGGCCTTACATCTCGCGAAGTTCAGGGCAAAACTCCCGAGGAACTCTCGCATCTCATTCCCGCAAGCGTCATCGCCGGCATCCGGAAGAATTACGAGGACTGCCTTCGAAGCCAGCGAGCGATTGAGTACGAGGAAACGCTGCAGATCGACGGCCGAGAAATTTGCTCCCTGACCCGGCTTGCGCCCGTTAGAAATCAGGAGGGGCGAATTCACCGAATCATCGGAACCGCCATCGACATCACCGCGCGTAAACGAGCAGAGAACGCGCTCAAGAAGGCGCGAGCAGCCGCTGAAGCTGCCAATGCCGATCTGGCCGAGACCAACCGGCAGATGGAGGAGTCGATTCAGCGCGCCAATCAAATGGCACTGGCAGCGGAGGCGGCCAACCGGGCGAAAAGCGAGTTCCTCGCAACGATGAGCCACGAGATCCGGACGCCCATGAATGGCGTCATCGGATTCACCGGCCTCCTGGCCGAAACGACCCTCGCTCCCGAGCAAAGGGAACAGGTGGAGATCATCCGCACCAGCGGCGAAACCCTGCTCTCATTGATCAACGACATTCTCGACTTCTCAAAGATCGAGGCCGGCCGGATGGAGCTGGAGGAAATCTCATTCGATATCCGGGCTTCTGTTCAGCAAACCCTCGCCGTCCTGCGCGCGCGGGCGGCGGCGAAAGGGATCGAGCTCAAAACCGTGATTCACGAATCGGTGCCCGCCACCGCCGTCGGGGACGTCACCCGTATCCGCCAGGTGCTGCTCAACCTCGTCGGCAACGCCATAAAATTTACCGACAATGGAAACGTCACCGTCGAAGTGAATCGGTGCGAACTGCCCGTAACTCGGGGCTCCAAGCGAACGAAGAAGCCAGCCGACCGTGCCAGCGGAGAGGTCATGGATCTCCACTTCACCGTTCGCGACACCGGCATCGGCATCCCTCCCGAACGATTGAATCGACTCTTCAAAGCGTTCAGCCAGATCGATTCCTCCACGACCCGACGATACGGCGGCACCGGTCTGGGCCTGGTGATCTCCAAGAAACTCTGCGAGCTCATGGGCGGTGGAGTGCATGTGGAAAGCACTCCCGGATTCGGCTCCGCCTTCCATTTCACGGTGCAAGTGGTGGAGTCTGCCAGCGCAAACACCGCCGGGGGCGCCGAGCGCGCCACTACTGGCGCGGCGACACTTCAGTCACCTGTGATACCGCCAAGAGAACTCCGCGTTCTGCTCACGGAGGACAATCGCGTGAATCAAGCGCTCGCCACTGCCTTGCTGAAGAAAGCGGGCTGCAAAGTCACGCTGGCCGTCGACGGTGCCCGCTGTCTGGAAGCCCTCAAGCAGGACACCTTCGACGTTGTGTTCATGGACGTTTGCATGCCGGAGATGGATGGCTTCGAAGCCACGCGTCGCATCCGGCGGGGCGACTGCGGCGAAACCGCGCAGCACACTTTCATCGCCGCGATGACCGCCAATGCCATGGAAGGAGATCGCGAATCGTGTCTCAAGTCGGGCATGGACGATTACCTGACCAAGCCTCTGAACAAACAAGAGCTCCTCACTCTGTTGCAACGCGCGAGCCAGCACGATCCAAGGAACCCGAACTCCACCACGCGGTCCAGCACGCCGGCCAAAACTGAATTCGATCCACGAAGCTTCTAATTCCAAGAATCGTATGAGCCAACACGCTTCAAGCCCTGCCAGAGGTTCCGCTCCGCGTCCGCCCCTTCGCATCCTGCTTGCAGAGGACAACGTGACGAATCAGAAACTCGCCGTCGCGATCCTTGAGAAACAGGGACACACGATCAAAGTCGTGGCCGACGGCAAGCAGGCCATCGAAGCCTACGAACGGGAATTGTTCGACGTGGTGTTGATGGACATGCAAATGCCGGAAGTCGACGGGCTCGAAGCCACCAGCGCGATCCGGTCGTTGGAGAAGTCCTCCGGCCGGCATACGCCGATCATTGCGCTCACTGCCAATGCGATGATCGGAGACCGCGAACGTTGTCTCAACTCGGGCATGGACGAGTATCTGTCCAAGCCGCTTAGGGCGGATGATCTCTTCGCCACGATCGAAAGACTGGTGGTTACACAAGCTCTGACAACGACGACTCCGCAAGGCCAGGACAACTCAGGATCAGCTTCCAACGCAATCTTCGACTACAAAACCAGCGTTCAACAGGTGGGCGACGATCCCGAACTGCTCTCGCAACTTGTCGCCGTCTTCCTCGAACAACTTCCGCTGTTGCTGCCACCACTGGAGACCGCGGTCGCAACCAACGACGCCAAAGCAATTCGGCAAGCCGCCCACGCGCTTTGCTCCTCCGTCAGCGTCATCGCCGCTCCACGCGCGAAGGATATCGCACGCAAGCTCGAATTGATGGGCCTGAACTCGGAACTGGATCGCGTCCGGGAAACCCACGCCGAACTGCTGTCCGAATTCTCCGCCCTGCAACAAGTCCTTAACACCACCCCGTCGCTGAAAGCAGCATGAGCAACGCAGCAAGCCAGACCGGAAAACGGATCCTCGTCGTCGACGATGATGCCGGCATCCGCCTGTTGATCACCCATCACCTGAAGAAGAGAGGTTACGACACGGTGGCGGCAGCGGGAGTGAAGGCCGCCGAGGAACTCTTTCTCCAGAATTCCCAGACGCGTTTCGATGCCGTGGTCACCGATTATCTGATGCCGGACGGAACCGGGATCGATCTGCTCGAGTGGATCAAGCAACACGACAACACACTCGCCGCCATCTTCGTTACCGGCGTCGGCGAACGTGACCTGGTGAAGCGAAGCCTGCGCACCGGTGCCTGCGATTTCCTCGACAAGCCGGTCCAGATTCAACTCCTGGTTCAGGCGGTCGCCGAGGCCGTGGACAGAACTCAACGTCAGCGTGCGTTGCAGGATGCGGAATCATCAGTGCAGGAGGTGGGTCGCTTGCAACAGTTCATGCTGGGCAGCAACCCCGCGACCCTGCCGGGAACTTTGGAAATCTGCTGGCACCCCAAGCACGCAGCCGGTGGCGACCTGGTCAACGTGTTCAGCCTCGGACCAGAGCGCCTGTTGGTGGTCGTCGCCGATGTTTCCGGTCACGATCTAAAAGCCGGATTCATCTCGGCCTTTTTTCAGGGAGTCGTTCGCGGCATGATCGAGAAGGGAACACCGATCAACGAAGTGTTCTCCTACTTCAACCGTTTCCTACTCCGCGAGTGGAGCGGACAGAACAATCCCTCCTCCCAGTTCGATGTCTCCGCATCGGTCTCCGCCTGCGCGTTCGATATCGATTTCGCATCGGAACACTTCTCCGTTTGGAACAGCGGGTTTCCGATTCCGATCTTTACCGACAGCCTGGGAAAATTGCGCCGCTGCGGAGAAAGTGCCAGCCATCCGCTGGGCTGGTTTGATGACGACTCCGCGACATTGTTTGAACAAGATGTTGAACAAGGTGGATTCGCCTATGCGTGGACCGACGGCCTCGAGGACCTTGCCGGCCAGCTGGAGATCAGCCCGATGAGCCTCGCCGAATCGTTGCTCAAAGCCCGAAGGGACGGAGTCACGCCAGCGTTCCTCAAAGACTGCGGCGATGACATCCTCGTGGTGCGCATCAATCTCATGCCGAAAGGAACCGAGCCGGGCGCTTTCCAGCCCCTGCTCTTCGAAGAATATTTCAGCGCGCACGGCCCCCGCATCGATCAGCTCCAATCCCAGTGGGAACGCAGCCTCCAAACAGCGATCCCCGCCATCCCGGAATCGAAGATGTTCGACCTGCTCCTCTGTTCGCGCGAGGCCGTGATCAACGGAATCAAGTACGGCTGCGCCGCCAATCCGAATCAGCCGTGCTCGTACGAAATCACTTATCAGCCGGAGTCACAGATTGTCCGTGTCAGCATCAACGATCCCGGCCCCGGCCACGCGTTCGACTGGTCGAGATACGAAAAGGCCGCGGAGGAACAGCTCCTCGACGCACACCGCGGACTGATCCTGATGAACCGCCTGCCCAGCAGGACGATGATCGAACGTGGCGGAGCAAGCGTCATCATGGATTTCGACCTCAAACAACCGTGAGCAAGAAACGAGTCTCCAATCGACGATCATTTCGAAGAAACCTCATACGAAAACCTGTAATCCAGCCGATAGAATGCCTATGAAACATGTTCTCGATACATCGACCAAAACACTGGCGCTGACCTTCCCCGGAGACATCGTCAGCACCAACGCCACCACGCTCCGCGAGGATGTTTTCAAGATCCTCGAATCCGAAACGATCGTTCGATCAGAATGGACCACTCTGGAACTCGATTTCCGTGCCGCCAACATGGTCGACTCCATAGGACTTAACCTTCTCGTCTCCATCATCAAGTTCGCGCGCAACCGCGGCAGCAAGGTGGTCGGACATGTGGTGAACACCAATGTGCAGCGCGCGCTCTGCTTCACCCGCCTGAACACCCAGATGGAACTGATCGCGGCGTAGCTCCCAGCCTTTCGTTCCCCAATCCAACCCCGACGTCCGCTCCGGCCGCCGGGGTTTTTGGCGTTCGGATTCGAACCGTCATTCCCCGTTCCGCTACGCGCCTGAAAAACAAAACTGAGTGCCGACGCGAAGTCGGCACTCAGATGCAAAGGTTCCGTTCTTAAACTCGCTATGCCGCAGCCTTGCCTTCCTGGACGGCCTGACGTCGTCGGGCAGCGATCTCCCCTGACCGGACTCGGAGCAGCTCCCGCGCTAATTTCTGATCTTCGATCGAAAGCGCCTCCGAGGCGCGATCCCGACTCTCCTTGGAAATCTCATCGCCGTGCGCGGCACTGAGACTGAACCAGACATAGGCATCCACGTAACTCTGGGGAACCCCCTGTCCGTAAACCGAACACATTCCGAGGTTGAACTGAGCCACCGGATGTCCCTGCATGGCGGCCATCAGGAAATACCGGACAGCCTCCTTGTCGTTCTGGGGCACACCACGGCCGGTGGCGTAGCTGGACCCCAGACTGTTTTGCGCGCCTGGGTGGCCTTGAGCCACCGCAGCCCGGAGCCAGCGCGCCGCCTCCAGCGGATTCGCCTCCAGTCCAGCGCCGTTCAAGTAAGCTACCGCCAGCGCAAACTGGCTGTCAGCATGACCCTTCTCCGCCGCGCGCTTGAACCAAATCGCGGCTTCGTTTTCATTTTTCCCAACGCCATTGGCGTCTGCGTAGCACCTGCCCAGTGCATAGCATGCTGCTAGATCTCCACGTCCCGCCCTCTCTTGCAGCCCCAGAAGATCCTGAGGTGGCATCTTCATATGTTTTATTAAGTTTTAGTCATTGTTGTTCAAGGTTGGATGTCGTGTCGGGTTTATGTCTGCTTCTGAACTGGACCTAAATGGAAGACCTCAAAAGTCCCGGAAGTCATTCTCGGCTGGAACCTTCCCTGCCATGGTGATCGAGGCACCTCGAGGCGGCATTGGTATCCCCTGACCTGCACCCGGCGTCGTCGTCCCTGGAGTCGAATCCTGCGACGCCACCGTGTGGCTCGAGGTTGGACTCCGGCGCGGACCCGGTCCGGCAGATGGCTGCTTGGCGCTCATGTTTTTTGCGAGCTCTTCAGCCGCCGGACGACCGGTCATCAAGGATTTCAACTCGCCCACGGTCTGTCGCAGCGACACCGCCTGCGCACTCAATTCCTGGGAAGCCGCAGCGCTTTCCTCGGCCGTCGCCGCTGTCGTTTGTGTCGTTCTGTCGATCTGAGAAACGGCCATGTTGATCTGCTCCACGCCCGCGTTCTGCTCGCGAGAAGCATCTGCCACCTGCGCCATCATCCCGTCGAGCTGACGGATCTGGGTGACGATCTCCTCAAGGCTGGCCCCGACGGCGGTCGCCTTGGCGGTCACCGCCATGGAACTCTCGGCCACCTTCTCGCTCACGCGGACTCCCTCCTCGCCCTTGCGCAGCGAATCCTCAATCTTGTCCGCCGTCTCCCGCGCCGCCTTCGCGCTGCGTTGCGCGAGATTCCGCACCTCATCCGCGACCACCGCAAATCCAAGTCCCGCCTCACCCGCTCGGGCAGCCTCCACCGCAGCGTTCAGCGCGAGAATATTCGTCTGGAACGCAATCTCATCAATCGTCTTCACGATCTTCGAAACCTCCTGGCCGGAAATCTGAATCGCGCCGATCGCCGCGCGCATCTCGTTCGTCGATTCCTGAATGCCGGCAATTGCATCGCTCATGTGCTTCACATTCTCCACGCCGCCATCCGCGACCCTACGCGCATGGTTCGCCGCGGACTTGGCGCTCAGCACATTCTCGGCATTGCGGGAAGTCATGCTCGACATCTCTTCCAGTGACGCGCTCGTTTCCTCCAGTGATGCCGCCTGTTCGCTCGCACTTTCGGCGAGGCTCTGGCTGGCCTTCGCGACTTGCGCCGAGGCTGTCGCGGTTTGATCAGAGCCCTCGTGAACGGTGTCGGCGATGCGGTTCAGCGTGCGAGTGACCTTGCGCACTGTCGCCCAGCCAAACCCCGCACCAGACGCCACACCGACCACCAGCACCAGGGCGGAAAGCAACAACGCAGTCTGGTACCGTTGGTGGGCCACGGTGTACTCTTCCTTCGCCACCCGCAGCTGAAGGGAGACCAGTTCCGTAATCTTGGCGCTGATCGGATCAATCTGATCGTAAAGCGGTCCATCAAATTCGCCCATCGTTCCCTGCAACTTGCCCGTCTTCCCGGTGAGATGCTTGCGCAACCGGTTGACGGCTTCGTCGGCCGACACAAACAACGCCTTCGCCTCGCCCGCCAGCTTGCTCTCCTCCGGAGTGAGCATGGTAGCCATGTAGGCGTTCCAGTTCTTCTGAATGTTCTCACTGGCGGTAACCACTCCCTTGAGCGTCTCCTCCGCGGTCATGATGCCGGCATTCGCCTTGTTCACCGCATCGATGATGGCGACGGCGTAGTCATCCGCGATGGCCTTCAACTGCTCCAAAGGAACGACGCGGTCTTTATACACCGTCTCCAGCCCGGCGTTCGTTTGCCGGATTCCATTGATACCAATCACGCCGATCACCACAGCGACGACGGACAAGATTGCGCTCACCAAGTTGAGTTTTGCTTTCAATGTCATAACCAATAGAACTCCCATCAATTCTTGCTCTTTTTCGTTGTCTAACGTGAATTCCACGCGCCCGTCGATTCGATTCCTCACTGGAGGTGAATCACACGCGGCAACGACCGGATCAGCGGATCAGAAGTCCCGAAAATCTCCTGGAGTCGGTGGGGACTTCGGTTCCGACGCACCACTGACACGACTCTGGACCGCCGACGGCGTGGGCACCTTTGCTGGAGCGTGGAACGTAGTCACCGGACGTTTCTGCGCCGCTTGAACCTTGGGCCGTTGAACGGCATGAGGAACCGGTGTCGACGACAACTCCGTGACCGCTTCACCACGCACGAGGGACATCAGCTCATTCACCGCCTGATTCATGGACTCAGCCTGCGCGCTCAGCTCCGTTGCCGCGCTCGCGCTTTCCTCCGCGCCAGCCGCGTTGCCCTGGGTGACCTTGTCCATCTGGCCTACCGCCATGTTGATTTGGGAAACGCCCTCGCTCTGTTCGGCGGTCGCGTTGGCGATCTGGGACAACGTCTCATCCACCTGGCGAACCTTCTCACCGATGGCGCCGAGACTTTCCTCCACACCGCGCACCTTGGACTGCACGTCCTGCAAGTGCTGCGCGACGCGCTGGCTCACCTCCACGCCCTTCTGGCTCTTCTGGAGGGACTCCGTGATCTTGTCCGTTGTTTCCTTCGCAGCGTTCGCACTGCGCTGCGCGAGATTGCGCACCTCATCTGCGACCACGGCGAAACCCAGTCCCGCCTCGCCCGCACGGGCCGCTTCGACGGCGGCGTTGAGCGCGAGAATGTTCGTCTGGAACGCGATCTCGTCGATCGTCTTCACAATCTTCGCGACCTCACGGCTGGCGACGCTGATGCCATCCACCGCGGCGCACATCTCGCGGCCGCTGGCTTGAATCTCTTCGATGGCCTGCCCCATCACCCGAATGCTGGTCACCCCGGCGTCCGCCGCACCGCGGGCTTCGTCGCCCAGCTGCTTGGCTCGTTGGGTGCCTTCCGTATTGCGGGATGCCATGCTGGCAAGCTCTTCGAGCGAAGCACTCGTTTCCTCCAACGACGCCGCCTGCTCGCTGGCTCCTTCCGCGAGGGACTGGCTCGAGGTCGAAATTTCCTCCGCCGCCAGATGCGTCTGCTTGGCGCTCTCGGCCAGAGTCTCTGACACACGTTGAATCGGCTGCACGATCGAGCGAAGGAGCAGACGCACAAGGACGATGCCCACCAATGCGCTTAACAGCCCGGCCACCAAGGTTGCATTGGAGAGGAACGTCACCTGACTTTGAATTGCCGTGAGCGAGTCGAAGAACTCGGCGCTCTGAGTATCGGCCAGAGATTTCAAGTCGTTGTGCAGTTCCTCCGCCGCAGCATCGAACTCCGCCATCAGCTTGTTACCCGCGGCGGGACCACCTGCGACGTACGCGGCGGCCATGTTGGTGCCCACCCGATAGTAATTCGCGAAATCCGCTTCCAGCTTGCTCACCGCCTGAAGCTGCTCGGATTCCTTTTCACGCTCGAACATCTGGCGAAAACTGGCCAATGCCTCCAGAAACGCGGCGCGGCGTTCCTCCGCCTCCTTGAAGCCGCCGTCGAGTCCGTCCTGTCCCCGTGTGGCCGAGATGTCCTGCAGGAACTGCTGCACCTGCGCCACATCCAGCTTCATCTGCCAGCCCAGCGAGTAGTAGACGGACGACTCCTTTTGAGTGAGCTCCACTTTCGCCTTCACCGAGCGCGTCACAAAGACCAGCGCGCACGTAAGAGTTAGCAAGACGGCCAGTGGAATGGCCTGCGAAATGACGAGCTTCGCGGCGAGCGTCAATTTGCGATTGGATGTCATGTGGTAATTCAAATTGTTCCCGTGAAAATGCCCCTTATTCCCCTTGTTACGCCGCCTGCGCCGCCTGAGTCAGCTGCTCCAGCGTCTCGGACGTGAGCAGGCGATCAATGTCGAGCAGGGTCTTCACCTTGCCCCGAATCTTGGCCATGCCGAGGATGTAGTCCGTATCCAGCTTGGATCCGAAGTCTGGTGTCGGCTCGATCTCGTTGGACGCGAAGTTCGTGACTTCCTCCACGCCGTCCACGATGAAGCCCATGAACGCCGAACCGCCACTCAGAGTCCGCACCTGCACCACTACAATGCACGTCCGCTCGGAAGACTCCGCGTGGGCGAGCCCAAACTTGATTCGGAGATCAACGATCGGCACGACCTTGCCGCGCAGGTTGATCACGCCTTTGACATAAGGCGGCATCTGCGGGACCGACGTGATGTCCATCAAACGGATGATCTCACGGACCTTCAGCACACTGATCCCGTAGGATTCGTGGCCGAGGACGAACGTCAGATACTTGCCGGCGTTGGCATTGGTCGTGGTCGAGGATGTTTGCGGTTCCAGTGTTGAGGTAGCCATATGCACTTAGTTCGAAGTTAAAGTTGGGTCAGTATTTGGGTTCCGGAAGATCACGCCGCCTTGGTCGCCTGGGATTCGGTCCTGAGCTTCACGAGCGAATTCACGTCGAGAATCAGGCCGACGCGGCCATCTCCGAGAATTGCGCCACCAGCGAGCGACGGATTGCGTTTGAAGGTTTCGCCGAGGCTCTTGATCACAACCTCCTGCTTGCCCAGCAGACGATCCACTTGCACACAGCGATCCGCCCCGTCGGCCTCCACCACCACCACAATGCTCTGGGTGGGATCCTTGGATTCCGGCGCGACATCGAAATGATCATAGAGTCGCAGCAGCGGACTGAGCCGTCCGCGCACATTCACCATTTCGCCGCGCTCATGAACGGTGGAAAGCATGTCCTGCGTGGGGCGGAAGGATTCCCGGACAGACAACGTCGGCAGAATGTAACGCTCCGTGCCCACACTGACGACGAGACCATCGATGATCGCCAGAGTCAGCGGCAGCGAGATTGTGAAGACCGATCCGTGACCAAGTGTCGACGAGATGTCGATCTTGCCACGCAGCTTGTCGATGTTCTTCCGGACGACGTCCATGCCGACGCCGCGGCCGGAGATGTCCGTGATCACCGCCGCCGTAGAGAAACCCGGCGCAAAAATCAGATTGAAAATCTCCTTCTCCGAAAGCTGTTCCCCGGCCTTGATGATGCCCTTCTCAATCGCCTTTGCGACGAGGCGATCCTTGTTCAATCCGGCACCGTCGTCCTTGATTTCAATGACGATGTTGCCGCCCTGATGGAACGCGCGCAGTTGGACCGTGCCCGAGGCAGGCTTGCCCTTCGCCACACGAACATCCGGCGGTTCGATCCCGTGGTCGACGGAATTGCGCACCATGTGAATCAGTGGGTCGCTGATCTCCTCCACGATCGTTCGATCCAGTTCCGTGTCCTCGCCCTCCAACACAAGTTCCGCCTGCTTGCCGATCTTCGCCGCGGTGTCGCGGACCAGACGAGTCATCTTCTGGAACGTCGCGCGAATCGGCACCATGCGCATCGACATCGCCGTGCGCTGAAGATCATTTGTGATGCGTCCCAACTGCGCGAGATTTCGCGCCAGCTTCTGGCTCTGGAGTGACGCGAGATCCTTGTCTTGCGCGATGAGCGACTGGGCGATCACCATCTCGCCAACGAGATCCACCAGACTGTCCAGCTTCTGCGTGTCGACCTTCACCACGGCGTTCGCGCCGGATTTTGCCGCACCGGAATCCTTGTGCGCCGCCGCCTCAGCTTTCGCCGGCGTGGGTTTGGAAGGTTCAGTGGAAGCAGCAGTTGTTGCGGCGGCGGGCGGCAGCGGCACCGCAGCAACCGGGAGCCGCCGCAGCCGGTGCACTCGCAGGCGCTGGGACTGGCGCGGGAGTCGCCGGAGCGGCGGGAGCCGGCTTCGCGCTGGTGGATGCCGCCTCGGGATTGTGCAGGAAAGTCCGAACGCGAACGAGCAACGCCTGCGCCGGAACCACGATCGGGCCGGCCGGCTTGCTGCCGGAGATCTGCTGGGTCATCTCCGCGATGAATTTCTTCAACGTATCACCGCCCTCGAGAATCACGTTGATGATGTCCGAGTTGACGGTGAGCTTGTGATTCCGCGCGAGGTCGAGCAGCGATTCCAGCTCGTGCGCGAGATTCTTCATCGGGATCAAATTCAGGAAACCGGAACCTCCCTTGAACGTGTGGAACGCGCGGAAGATGGAGTTCAGCGTATCGGCGTCGGTTGGATTCTCCTCCAGGGTCAACACGCCCAGCTCGATGTTTTGCAGATGTTCGCCCGATTCGTTGATGAACTCACGCAGCAGTTCACCATCGCTCTCGATGTTCATCTCCAACGCTTCCTCTGGCGGAAGACCAGCGGGAACAGACGAAGTGGCCGACGGCGCTGCGGTCGCGGTCGCGGCCGGAGCGGCAGGTTGCGCCGTTGCCGACGCGGCAGGCAGTGGAGGCAACGCCTTGTTGGCCAGGGCCAGCGTGAGCGCATGCTGCATCCAGTTCACCCACACACGAAGTTGCTCAACGATGTCCGCGTCGAAGGCGGCCTTCTCAAACGCGGCATCCACGAGAGTCCGCGCGCGGGCGATCGCCTGCGGCAGTGGTGACAGCAGCGGCGAGTTGGCGCCGATCTCCTCCATCTCGGTGAGCAATGAGTTGACGGGGAGCAACCCATCGTCTCGACCGGGGGTTGCGTAGACGAGTTCCACCGCCACTTTCTCGGTAATTTGTGAGAGGGCAGCCAGGTAGTTCGAAGTCGGTTCAGGCATGTTCGTTCGCTATTGTTCGATCCATCGTCACCATCAGTGCTCCACGCTTAATCGGTGGATGCATGAATGCCTTGAGGAGAATTCTCCCCAACGCCTTTGCTTGGAATGAACCTGCCCAGGAATTCATCCCGTTTTGCCCAACATTTCCGCCACCACCGTCGTCGCCTCCGCCATCCCATACGGTTTGTTCAGGATTCGCACCGCGGTGTTCTTGGAAATCTCCGCCCGCACTTCCTCATCGAGATAACCAGACGCCAGAATGCACCGCGTCAGCGGCCAGCGTTTGGAGATCTCTTGAATCAGCTGCCATCCGTTCTTGTCCGGCATTGCGTAATCAGTCAGCACCAGATCCAGTGGCAGCTTCTGTTGCGCCAGGATCTTGATCGCCGCTTCGGCGCTGTTGGCCGTCAGCACCTGATAACCGGCCTGCTTCAGGAAACTCGCGGCAAACTCCAGGACCAGGTCCAGATCGTCGACCACCAGCAGCCGGCCGGTTCCCTTTCGAATCTGGCGGCGGACATCGGTGTCCGTGCGTGTCAGCGGACCAGTATCAATCGGCAGATAAATGCTAAACGTCGTGCCCTGGTTGACCGTGCTCTCAACTTCGATGAAACCGCCGGCCTTGCTCACGACTGCATGGACAATCGAAAGCCCCAGCCCGGTGCCCTTCCCCTTCTCTTTCGTCGTGAAGAATGGACTGAAGATCCGCGGCAACACTTCCGGCGGAATGCCCGTGCCAGTGTCCGCCACACTGCAACGCATGAACTGCGAGTGTGATTTGCACTTGTACTTCGAGACCTGCTCGGGAGTGAGGTCGACCAGCGCATTGGTGACCGTCAGCGTGCCGCCCTTTGGCATCGCATCGTAGGCGTTGATGCAGAGGTTCAGGAGAAGCTGTGAGGCGCGGGTGTGGTCCATCTGCACCTTCAACGCCGTCTCGGTCGGGTTCAGCTTGATTGCCACCTTCGATCGCAGCAGGCGCTTCGCAAGCGACGCCGCATCCTTGATGACTTCGTTGAAGTCGAGGACGACCACCTTCTCGTCGGACGCGTGACTGAAGGAAAGTAACTGTTGCGTGAGACCAACCGCCCGCTCGGCCGCGCTGTCCACCTGATTGAGGCGTTCACGGGTCTCCTTGGCGATCTGGTTGTCCATGAAGGCCAGGCTCAGATTGCCGCGGATGGCGAGCAGCATGTTGTTGAAGTCATGCGCCACACCTGCCGCCAGCGCACCGATCGTCCCCATCTTCTGCGCTTGAAAGAGCTGGCTCTGGATTCCGATAAACGCCGAGTTGTCGGTCACCTTGTAGATCAACCCACGAATGGTTCCCTCGTGCTGCCAGGGAAAGGCACTCATCACCCAATGGCGCCCGCCGGCATCCACTGACTGTAGTTCCTGCGGACGTCCCTCCGTCAGTACCAGGTTGAAAACCCTCTCCAGTTCCGCGCGCTTCGCCGGGTCCGGGATGTAGTCCAGCAACGAACGTCCCACCTGCGGCTCGCCTTCAATCCGCAGCCAGCCGTGTTCCACTGGCATCTTGCGCCAACCTTCATTCAAGTGCGTGAGCCGGAACTTTCCATCGAGCGTATACAGACTCGCATCGAGGGAGTTGATGATGCTCCGCACAAAATTTTTCTCCGCGAGGAACGCATCATGAATTTTCCGTCTTGCGCTGATGTCGCGCTGGAACGCGACCGCTCCGATCAATTCTCCCTGATGATTGTGAATCGGGGAGAACGTCATCTCGACCGGGAACTGGGAGCCATCCTTGCGGACCATCGTAAGCTCGCCCACCCAGTCCGCGCCACGCGCCACACCCTCCTGATACTCGCGAGTCTTTGGCAACTCCACCGCGGCCTGGCAAAAGTCCACCGGCTGGCCCAACGCCTCTTCGATCGAGTAGCCCGTCGCGCCTTCAAACGCGGGGTTCACAAACGTCACGCGGAACTGCGCATCCGTCAGCACCACCACATCCGGCGTGGAATCGATCGCCGCCACGAGACGTTGCGTGTGAGTTTCCAAACGCCACCGCCGGCTGGCATCCCGAATTACCAACAGCCAGCGCCGTGAATCCAACGGGACGACCTGGAGATCGGCCACCAGACACGTTCCCTCCGCACAGGTGATTCCCACCGTGCCCAACGTCTCTGCTTTCTCCGTGCCGCGCCCCAACGCCTCCCTCAACTGGGCCGCCGCGCCGGGCGCCAGCATGGGGCATTGCAACAGCCGCGCACCCACGGACAGATGAAAACGTTCCGCGGCGCGACGATTCACCTCGCACACCACGCCATCCCGGTCACAGACCAGCTGCGGATCGTCAGAATCTCCGAACAAGTGTTGCCACCAGACGGATGGAATCGTCGCCTCGCCGGGCGTCGATTCAGAGTGGGATGCTGGTGAGGGTGACATTGGATCAGCTGTAGACGAGCAGCGCCTGGGAGATGGGACTGACGCGATTGTGATTGTTCAGCTTGTCGATGAACGTCTCGGTCAACCGCTGGCCGTCCGGAATCAAAAGCATTCCGTTCGCAGTGTAAATGCCGCGGGCGAGAATCATTCCCGGCTTCAGTTCGGACAGCATCACTTCACGTTGCCGTTTCGGAACCGTCGCCTGCGGCAGGCAACGCAGGAACGCGCGGACCGCCTCGGGATCGAACACCGTTCCGCGACCGTGCTTGATCATCTCAATCGTGGTCGCGCCATCCGCCCGGCTTTCGGAATACGCCACCGCCACACCGAGCAATCGCGCGAGCCACGGAATTTGATCTCCCGCCAGCTTGTCAGGATAACCCGCGCCATCGAACCGCTCGTGATGCGCGCGGATGATGTTCCCGACACTCGTCAGCGGATTCACAAAGCTCGCGAGCTCTTCACCAAGAATCGGATGATGCTGGACAATGGCCCGCTCCGCATCGGTGAGGCTGCCCGGCGAATCTTCCCATTGCTTGATCAACGAACGCGGAACCCCCACCAGACCGATGTCGTGCAACCAGGCGCTGACTTCCAGAATCTGTCGGTCTTCCGGCGACAGGTGCAGTCCCTCGGCCATCGCACGACAAAGTTCGTAAACCCGGCGCGCCTGGCTCCCGAGCGTCGGATAGAACGTCTGCATCGTCTTCAGGCATAACTCGACCGAGTGCTGAAGATTTTGATGTAGAGCGTCATTCAGCTGTTCCAGCTGGACCTTCTGTTCGGCCACCTTCTTCAGCTGGGTTTCCAGCTCGCCGTTGAGCTTCACCAGCTTCTCGTTCATCGCCAGCGTCGTCGCCTGCAACATCTGGTTGCGGCAGATCATCTCGTAGCGTTGAACGGCGTTCTTCACGGTCACCAGTAACTCCTCGCGCAGCCACGGCTTGACGATGAAGCGGTAGATCTCGCCCTTGTTGATCGAGTCAATCACCGTGTTGAGGCTCAATACAGCGGTGATCAGAATGCGCGTCGCATCCGGCTGCTGTTCCTTCACCAGGCCAAGGAACTCCAACCCGGTGAGCATCGGCATCTGCTGATCAGTGATCACCACGGAGAAGGCCTGTTCCTTGAGCCGCGTGAGCGCCTCGACGGCGTTCGGAGCGGTCGTGACTTGGTAGCCTTCGCGAGACAACGTATCGCGCAGCGAGACCAGCACCACATCCTCGTCATCCACGATCAGGATGTGATGCAGTCCGTTCTCGGAAGTGTCGTGAGACATAGTGGTCAATAACTCTTGTGATTGTTGTTGCCGGTAAGATCGGCGTTCCCGTTCTCACGCGCCTCCGTTTCAGCCTCGGTGAAATCCGCCTGCGGCAGCCAGATGTGGAAGGTGGAGCCTACATCTTCCGTGGAATCCACCGTGATCGCACCGCGATGTTTCTCGGCAAAGAGCCGTGCGTTGTACAAACCGAGGCCGGAACCTTTGTTCACCGGTTTGGTCGTGAAGAACGGATCAAAGATGGAGGCTAGATGGCGCGGCTTGATCCCGCAGCCCGTGTCCTGAATCGAGAGGCACGCCGCCGGCAGCCGGGGCAGAACTCCCTGTCGCTGGCTCATGGGTGGCAATTCACTGAAGCCGGCCGTGCGCAGCACCAATCGCCCCGCCTGCGGCATCGCATCCACGGCGTTGAGCACGAGATTGAGAACGACCTGCCGAAGCTCCACGGAATCCAAGTAAACAGGAAGCGGCTCAGCCGTGAGCTCAGTCACGAACTGCATCCGGCGAGGAATGACCTTCCGAATCAGATCGGCGATCTCGGTCGCGAGCTCGTTGAGATTGTAGTAGTTCCTTTCACCCGTTTTGCCCTGGTGAAGATTGATGATCCGATGCACCAACTGACTCGCGTGCTGGGCGTTCTTGCGAATCAGTGTCAGCCCGTCGCTGAGCTCCCGCGCGGCGCCTTCCTGATCCAGAAACGTCTCACTCAACGCATGAATGCCAGCCATCACATTGCTGAAATCGTGCGCCAATCCCATGGTCAGGATGGACAACGTCTCCTTCCAAGCGACGCTGCTCAGCCGTTTCTCCGCGAGGGTTTGGCGGGTGACATCGAGCCAGACGCCTTCGTAGCCGAGAAGCAGCCCGCCGCGACTGACGTTGGCCTGCCGATGTTCGAGCACGTAGGCAATCCGCCCGGTCTGGGCATGCCGAATGCGATACGTGCAAGTGACCGGCTGGGCTGTCTGACGCGCCTGCTTGAACTGCAACCGAAGCTCTTCGACATCTCCTTCATGCACCACATCCCAAAACAACTGTGGACGCGCCTGCCAGTCCGAGACGGTGACGCCGGTAATCTCTTCAACCTTGGCGCTGACAAACCGGAAGCTCAGATCGGAACGCTGACTGAAGATCACGCCCGGCCAGCGCTCCGTGAGCGTCTTCAACTGCGCCTCAGCGCGGAGGAGTCGCACAAACAACTGCCGTTGCGCGCTCAGCGTGCGGAGACTCTCATCCCAAGCTCCTTCCTCCAGATCCGAAAGCGGAGGAAGAATGGAGCTAAGTCGGACAGCGCTGGTGTTCCCCGTTTTGGTGATTTCCAACGAGAACCACTCCGGACCGTGCGACGCATCTGCTGGACGCAGAAGCTTCACCTCGTCAAAAGATTCGTTACCGGATTGGAGCCGCGCCGTGGTTTCCCTCCAGTTTCCGCAGCGAGCGGAAAGCAGATGCCAGAAGTTTCGCCCCAACAAATCGGAAGCCGGCTGTTCGAGCCATGCTGCCAGATCGTCACTCATTTTCGTGACCACACCGCTCGCATCCAGAATCGCCCATCCACATTCGAGCCAACTTTTCGCGTCCGCGGTCGGACCAGGGAGAAGGATGTCCGCATCGGAATCCGGGGAAGGACGTTCCGGAGGCCTGCCTCGCAATAGACCGGGCTCCCCGGGAGAATTCTCGGGGACACCATCTCCGTCAGTATCGGCGGGCAAGTTGGGTTTATCGGCCATCTAGCAATCCGTGCCTGTAACAGTTCCACGACTATCGGCGGAAAGACGGCCTCCTAAAGAGCCAAACAGCGAGCGGAAGACGGAAATATCGCGTGGACGAACAGTGACCCGTCAGGAGTACGACTGCCAGTGCATGCGCGCTGGCGGGAGGTAGGACTTCTGAATCTGGCGAAGGTTGCGCTGGGAACGATCGAGCGACTGCTCCTGCTCGCGGGCATCCGAACGCTTCTGTTGCAAAAGAGCTCCATTGCGTCGCTCCATTTGCATCAACTCTTCGACCATCGGACGAAAGTGCTTGTCGTGGGCGGCAGCATCCATCCGTTGGGAGAGTTCGGTAATTCTTGGCTGCAACCTGGATTTCGCTGACTGGCAGCCCTCCACTTGATTCCATGCGCCGGATTCAATGGCGGCGCCCTCATCATCCGTCAATGAACGCCACTGACGAAACAACTCCGAAAGCTCTTCGGTCGGGCTCATGGGCTCCGCTGTGCGACAGGATCCTCCAAGCTCGCGCCACGGGCGAGAAGCGCCGCGTCGACGTTGCCGCCACCTTGCATCATCTCGCTCCAAGCATCCCGGAGAATGGTGACATGCTTGATCACTTCGACGATCCCAGTCTCGGTTTTGCTGACGTTACTCTCCTGCAAACGTCGATCAAAGTAGTCGTAAAGACCCCGTAGCTTCTCGGAAAACTCGCCGCCTTCAGTCATGTTCAGCGACTGGTTCATCTCGTTGATGATGGCCTGAGCGCGCTGGATGTTGTTGTTGATCGTTTCGTTGAACTCTTTCGGATCATCAAGGCCAAAGCCAAGGCGCGCCTGCTCCAGGAACCGGATGATTCCGTTGTAGAGGAGGAGGACGACTTGAGCAGGGGACGCAGTCTTGGTGGCAACCTGGCGGTAGGACTGCCAGGCTTTCATCTGTGGCGACATATGGTGCGTTCTCAGGACGAGGAACCACCACCGTCGGCCTGCATCTGAATCGCCAGCAGGTTCGAGATCATCCGGATCGTTTCCGGCGGAGGGTAGTTCACGTCACTGACCAGCTTGGTCGCACGTTGCACCACGTCGTCGCGAGTTTCCGGCGTATTGTTCAAAGCAGTCGTCAACGCGCGGCTGTTCTCAAAGGCCACCTCATCCTGGGCGATCTCTGCGGCGCGTTGGTCCGACTTCACCGTATACGGCGACCGAATCGGGTCCAAGTTTCTCAGATGGAAATTAATTTCCATAAGCATCATTCTTTCTGGCAGGCATCCGTGCTCGTTACTTCACGTTGGAGTTGGAATCGGCACATTCCACCATTCACTTAAACTATTTTGTAGCCATCGCTCTCCCCGGCATCGTTTGCACCACCGCGTGCGCCGTATACCGGCCAAACCGGCGGGGAGACTGCAAAACGCTCCGCGAATCGGACAGCGATGTGCCCGTGTCGGGATTTCCCTCCAAATGCCGCGAGGCCGCGGCCGCTACCGTGGGAACCCGTGCATCAAACACCTCGTCAACCGCCCAGAGAATGTGAGGTTCATCCGCATCGATCAGCTTCATGCGCCAGCCGATCAACAGCGGTTCATAGGGTCGATACTGGGTGAGTTGGGTGAACAGCACGGCATCCACACCGAACTTGTCCCGAATCTTCTCGAAGAACTCGATTGGAAGTTTCTCCTCGGGAGTCCAGGCCGTCCGGCCAGTCAACAACCGCAGTTCCTCCGACGTGACCGAAACGACTTCAAAGCGGCGTACGCGCGCGATTTCAGCAAAAACGATCGGCTCCAGCGTTCCACGCCCGAAGGCCATGTCCCCGTCGTCAGATGCCACAGTGACGGGTAACAAGGCGACGCGACGAATCTGTTCCGGCAAGGCAGCGTCTTCGCGAAAGACATTCGAGGGCTCGTAGCTGGGAGTCAGCGCCTGGGCAAACATGGAACGCTTCGCGCATCCCCCGGTCGCCATGGCCAGAAGCGCGACGGCAAATGCCACAAGCAGCGGCGTCCACGAAGGCCGCTCTTTCGACGTTGCCAGCACGCCACCGACAGGTTGCAAGAATCGAGTCATCGCACACCTGTCGGTGCGATACCAAAATACTTTAGGAGAAAATTAGCGAAGCTCTCAGCCAGCGTTAATTCTGGAGAGATACTGTAGCTGCTGATTGATGTTCTGCTGAGCCGTTTCCATCGCGACGAATGTGGCAATCAGCTGTTCTCGATTGCTCTGAACCAAGCGCTCCTGATCGTTGATTTGGTCGGTCAGGCTCTGGACCTGAGTATCAAGATTGTCTTGCTTGGCGGGAAGCGTACCGTCGTCCCCGACCGTGTTTTCGAGATAAGCAGCCAGCTGCACGGCCAATCCGTCCGTTGAATTGGTAAACAGCGATTTGACCTCGCTAAGATTGTTGGCCAGGGCTTCCTCGAGCTTGTCCGAATCCGAGAGCGAAAGATTGTTGTTATCGCCATTGGTCGCAATCCCGAGCCCTTCCAATCGTTTGATCGTTCCCGTCAGCGAAGAGAAGGTCGCGGTCACCATACGACGCAAATCCGACGCGATCGAGTAGGCTTCGCTTTCGGCCGCCAACGTTCCCGCCGTCACCTTCCCGGTGGCGTCCGTGGTGCTGGCGGTGTTGGTGTCGATGATCGCCTGCGCCTTGTTGTAGGCGTCGATGAAGTCCGTGATGACTTTACTGATTGCATCGGTATCACTCGACACGGTCACCGTCGTTTCACCGGAATCGACCACGGCGATCGACAACCCTTCAATGCCTGAAGAATCCTCGGTGATCGTATTGGAGTGGCTTGTTAACACACCACCATCGTTGATCCGATAGTGAAGATCATCTCCGCGATCCAATGTGCCCGTCGTCAAACCAGTGGCCGCCAGGAAGTTTCCCGTGACATCCTCCAGAGCGATTCCCATGTCGCCGGTAATTTTGTTGGTCAGCAGGAAGCGATCGTTGACCGTGTCATAACTCGCCGTAACGCCCGCATCCGAACTGTTGATTCGACTCAGCACATCCGAGATCGTGTCCGTGGCGTCATCAAAAGTAATCTCCACGCCGTTGATCTTGAACTTCCCCGTCCCTCCGCCGTCGGAGATTGTAGTACCTAGATTCGCGCCCGTCAGCGTCGCAGAGAGATTAGCCGATCCCAGTGACGAAGAGCTGGTAACCGTATCCGTTCCGTTGTTCGACAGCCGCATCACGGACAAAAAATTGGACGAATCCGTCGCGCTCCCGAGCACGATGGTGCTGTCGCTCGCACTGGTCAGCGAAATCTTGTCCGTGATCGGATCGTAAGAGCCCACCACATCTCCGCTCGTAGCCGTTGAAATCGCATCAAAAACCTCTTGGAGAGTATCGTCTGCTGAGATGGTCACCTGCTTGCCGTTCACCGTGAACGTGCCGGCGGTGATTGCACGCGAGAACGAGGCGTCCTCCAGCACCACTCCAGAGACATCCGACGTCGCACTGAGTGAACCGCCGATGTTGGTGCTGCCCAATTGCACGGCTGCAGTCGCCAGCTGGCTGATGTTGATCTTGTAAGTCCCCAAGGCGGCGCCCGCCGCAGCACTCACCGTAGCGATATCCTCATCAGATGAAGTGGCCAGTCGTGAATCGAACAGGTCGCTGTCGTTGAGATCATCCACGCGGTTCTGCAGAACGCTCAACTGGGTCGCCACGCTGTCGTAGGCGGTCTTCCGGGTCAGAATGGACTGCTGCTCCGTGAACATTCGGACCTGCGGAGTCCGCTCCACCTCAACGAGTTGGTCCACGAGAGTTTTCCAATCGAAGCCCGATGCCAGCCCGGACAATCCTAAATCAATTCCTTCAGCCATAACTCAAATTCGTTCCATTTCTCAGCAAAGCCTTTGCCACACTGGAGGATTTCTTCATCCCACAAACGAAGACTCGGGCGGCACCAAAGCGCCGCCCGAGTTGCTTACCGCGATACGAACTGCGCGCTTTTAGCTGAGGAGCCGCAGGGCGGATTGCGGAGTTGCGTTGGCCTGCGCCAACATCGCCGTGCCTGCCTGGACGAGGATGTTGTAACGGGCGAATTGAGTACTTTCTTCGGCCACATCGACGTCCTTGATGCGGCTGTTCGCGGCGCTGAGGTTGTCGCGCAGAACTCCCAACTGTTCATTGGTGTAGTTCAAGCGGGCAATGTTCGCACCGAGGTTGGCGCGATCTTCGGCCAGCTGGGTGATCGCAGATTTCACTGCTGTCAGGGCACTCGCCGCACTGGTCGTGCTGGTGACGGCCAACGAGTTGAGCGCCGTGTACTCGGACGCGCCGAGGTCCACCGCGTTCATCGCAAACGTATTGCCGTCGCTGTCTTCCGTGACATTCAACGTCGATCCAGAGAACAAGCTGACGCCGTTGAAGTCCTTGTCAGCGACGTTGCTGATGTAGTCGTCCAGCTTCTGGAACTCAGCGTCATACAGCGTGCGGTCCGCGTCCGACTTGGTCACATCCTGTGACAAGATGGAAAGTTCCGACATACGGTCGAGCGCCTTCGCCACCTTGCCCAGGAATCCGTCCTGAGTCTGGGTGAAGGAGATCGCACTGCCGACGTTGTTCTTGGTGGCACCGATACGATTGATTTGTGCATCAAATCGCATGGAAACCGCCAAACCGGCAGCGTCATCTTCTGGAGAAATAATCTTCGAACCAGAGGACAAACGTGCCAGCGACTTGCTGAGCATTGAGGACGATTCCGAGAGCAAGCGGGAGCTGCTCTGGGCCGATACGTTAGTATTAATAACCATACAATCCTTCCGTAGATTACCCTTCGGAGAGAAGGGCTTTCAGTTAACGACATCCATGCCGCTCGCAGGCCATTAAAAATGGGCGCCCGCGTCTTTCCCCGCCAGCTTTAGTGGCTGCTGGCTGCCAGTGTCTTTCGACTCATATACCATCGGCACAACTACGGATTGGTTTAGCAGTAATCTCCACCACAGCTGACATCGCCGCAGATTGCGTATTGCCTTGGTCGACACGGTTCACTACGCATTACGCATTACGAACTGCATCAGCCATATCCGCAGAGCGGCCGGCCGCATCACGCGGCGGGTTCTCCCGCTGATTTTCGCGATGGGTTGCCTCTCCTGCTCGCAACAAGAGCCACGCGCGGATCTCGTGATCGCCAACGGCGCTGAGCCTGGGTCGCTGGATCCGGCCACCTCCAAAGGACTTGAAGAACTGCGGATCGTCATGGCCCTGTGGGAAGGCTTGATGCGAGTCGACCCGAAAACCGCCCTGCCCATTCCAGGACTCGCCGAACGCCACGAAGTTTCGCCCGATGGCAAGGTCTACACATTTTATCTCCGGGCCAACGCCACATGGTCGACTGGCCAGCGCATCACCGCCCACGATTTTGTTTACTCGTGGCGCCGCGTCCTCGACCCGGTGACCGCCAGCGAGTATGCCGGCCAGCTTTTTTACCTGAAGAACGCCGAGGCTTACTTCAACCGCACGCTCAAGGATCCCAATGAACTGGGCGTGCGAGCACTGGACGATTCCACTCTCCGGGTCGAGCTCACTAATCCGACTCCTTTTTTTCTCGGCTTGTGCGCCTTTCAAACCTTGTCTGTCGTTCCGCGCGACGTTGTCGAAAAGCACGGCGACGATTGGATGCGTGTCCGGCCACTGCCGGTCAGCGGGCCGTATCAGCTCGAACGCTGGAGCCTCAATGATCGCGTGCGCCTCCGCGCCAATCCTCACTATTGGGACGCAACGAATACCCATTGCCAGGTCGTGGATCTCCTGCCGATCCGCAGTGCGAGCACGGCATTCAACCTGTATGAACGCGGCGGTCTCGACATCATTTGGGACAAGGAGCTGATCCCTTCGGAGTTGTTTCCCATCCTGCGCCCACGGTCGGATTTTCACAGCTTCAACTACCTCGGGACGTACTTCTTGCGGTTCAACACCACCCGCAAGCCTCTCGATGATCCGCGCGTTCGCCGGGCGTTGACCATGTGCATCGACAAGCAGCGTCTCGTCGACAAGATCCTCAAGACTGGCGAAGTCATCGGCTCCCACTTCGTGCCGCCCGGCACTGCAAACTGTCGCTCGCCGGAAGGTCTCGCCTTTGACCCGGAAGGAGCGCGTCAGTTGTTGAAGGAAGCGGGCTATCCCAATGGTCAAGGGATGCGGCCCATTGAATACTTGTTCGAGTCCGTTTCGGGCGGCGGCTCAGTGCATTCCAAGATCGGCGTGGAACTCCAGCAGATGTGGCAACGCGAACTCGGCATCAAGGTCGAGCTGCGGCAGATGGAAAAGCAGGTTTACCTCGCGGCCCAGCGCTCGCTCGATTACGACGTGAGCCGCAGCACCTGGATTGGCGACTACAATGATCCGAACACCTTCCTCGACCTGTTCCGGTCGAACAACGGCAACAATCGCACCGGCTGGAAGAATCAGCCCTACGACGACCTCATGGATCAAGCGAGCGTCCTGACCGATCTGGATCAACGCGCCAACCTGTTGCGCCAGGCGGAATCCATTCTCGTCCGCGACGAAGCGCCCATCGCTCCGCTCTATTTCTACAGTGGCTTCAACTACCACAACCCGGACCGCATTTCGGGCATCCACGGGAATGTGCTCGATTCGCATCCGATCAACGCGATCCGTGTCAGGAAGGAACCAGCCCGGTAATTCGTCGCCATGTTCTTCCTCAAACGCCTTCTCCTCCTAATCCCGCTGCTGCTCGTCATCAGCTTTCTGGCGTTCATCCTCATGCGGCTCGCGCCCGGCGGACCGTTCGACTCCGACCGCGCTCCAGCCTCACCCGAAATCGAGCGCGCCATTCGCGCCAAGTATCGGCTCGACGAGCCCGTGCTGAAACAATACGCCCACTACCTCGGCGATCTTGCGAAAGGCGATCTCGGTCTCTCCACCAAGTATCGCAATCACACCGTCAACGACATCATCGTCAGCGCCCTGCCCGTCTCCATGACGCTCGGCGGACTCGCCTTCTTCTTCGCGCTGGTACTGGGAATTCCGTGGGGCGTGGTGATGGCCGTCCAACGCGGGCAATGGGGCGACTACTTCTGGGGCCTGCTTTCGCTCCTCGCCGCGTGCATTCCCGCCCTCGTGATCGGACCCATCCTCGTCCTCAGTCTCGCCGTGAAAGCCGGATGGTTTCCCGTCGCGCTCTGGGAAAGCCCGCTCCACGTCGTCCTGCCCACGCTCACGCTCGGTCTCCTCTTCGCCGGCAAAGTCGCGCGCCTCGTCCGCGAGAGCACGACCACCACGCTGCAATCCGAGTTCATCACCGCCGCCCGGGCGAAGGGCCTGAGTGAATCCGAAATCCTCATCAAACACGCGCTGCGACTCGCCCTGCTGCCCGTCGTTTCATTCTCGGCACCGATGCTGGCCGATTTGCTGACCGGGTCGTTTGTGGTCGAGACGATCTTCCAAATTCCCGGCCTCGGCGTCTTCTTCGTGAACAGCTCGCTTAACCGCGATTACCCGCTGCTGATGGGTCTCGTGCTGCTCTATGCCGGGATGCTGCTCTTTCTGAACCTGCTCGCCGACCTGTTGCTGGCGAAGCTGGATCCGCGCGTGAAATACGAATAGATGACTCCGAATCAGCGAGCCTTGATGCGCTTCCGCCGGAACAAACCGGCGGTGATCAGCCTTTGCTTCCTCGCGGCTTTGATCCTCCTCGTCGTTCTCTGGCCCTGGGTCGCACCCTACTCTTGGGAAACGATATCCGACGCCCAGTTCCAGCCACCCTCGGCAAAGCACTGGTTCGGGACCGACGTGCATGGACGCGACCTGCTCACCCGGGTCATCTTCGGCGCCCGCGTTTCGCTGCTCGTCGGGGTCGTCGGCGCCGGCGTGGCCTTCGTCATCGGCGTGGCCTGGGGAGCGGTGTCCGGCTACGTCGGCGGCCGGATCGATGGGATGATGATGCGTTTCGTCGACGTGCTCTATTCCCTGCCGTCGATCATCTTCGTCATCGTGCTGCTCACCACCTTGAAGGAAGGAGCGACCAAGTGGCTGACCAGCACACTGGGCGCGAAGGCCGCCGCGCAAGCGCCGATGTTGCTCCTCTTCGCCGGACTGGGAGCCGTCTCGTGGCTGACGATGGCGCGCATTGTCCGCGGCCAGGTCCTCGCTTTGCGCAGCCGGGCTTTCGTGGACGCCAGCCGGTCATTGGGTGCCAGCCACGCGCGCATCATCTGGCGGCACATTCTCCCCAACGTCTGGGGCATCGTTATTGTCTACCTCACTCTCACGGTTCCGTCGGTGATTCTCTACGAATCCTTCCTCAGCTACCTCGGGCTTGGCATTCAGCCGCCGATGGCCAGCTGGGGCTCGCTCGTGGCCGAAGGCGCGGGGCAATTGAACCCCATCCGCATCTATTGGTGGCTCGTGGTTTTCCCATCCGCCATGCTGGTGACGACCCTTCTGGCCCTGAATTTCCTCGGGGACGGCCTGCGCGACGCCTTCGATCCAAAGGGACAGATCTAGTTTTCGAAATTAAATCTTGAGCCGCAGACGGCGGTTTGGCTTAATTCGGTTCCCTTTTTAGCGGGAACATGTTGGTAGGTTATCCAAGTGGCTAAAGGGTGCAGACTGTAAATCTGTCGGCTCACGCCTTCGATGGTTCGAATCCATCACCTACCACCATCTTCTTCCTCCGACTTCTCTCCCCGCCTTCCACGGGAATCCTTCGACCAGCAATACTTCACGAACGACCCCAACCCCGAGAAACGATAGCCAGGATCGACGTAATGCTGGATGACATAAAAAGCAAAATAGTAGAACCGACAAAAACACCACACGGTCAGCGCCAGAAGCGCGGCCGTCCTTAAACTGGGAGACTCGATCAAAATCAGCGCCGCCGACAACCCGCCGAGCACGAGGAACAACCCGCCTTTCAATTTTATCCAGAACGGATCGGTGAGATCTTTCATAGGACAGGCTTCACAAGACAGACCGCCAACGTCAGGCCCTTCAACCAATAGACCAACCCGGCTCGATTTCGGCATCCGGCGATGTAGCCGAAACTCCCTTCAGCAACTTCCGCTCGGCTAGCACGCCAATCATCGCCGCGTTGTCGGTGCACAGGCTTCGTTCCGCCAGCCGCAAACTCAAGCCCGCGCGACCACACTCCTTTTCCAACCCCGCCCGCAGCGATCGGTTGCACGTCACTCCGCCCGACGCCGTCACACACTTCACGTTTAGACGCCTGGCCGCCCGCATCGTCTTCGTGACCAAAGTCTCGACAATCGCTGCCTGCACGCTGGCGCACAAATCCCGCAGAGCCTTGCCATCTTCGAGCAAGGCAGGATTCTTCTGCAGGAAATAACGCACCGACGTCTTCAATCCCGCGAAACTGAAATCATCATTTGCCTCGCGCAGCAACGGGCGCGGGAAATCAAACGCCTTCGCGTTTCCCTCGACCGCCAGCCGGTCCATCTCCGGCCCGCCCGGATACGGCAGCCCGATTAACTTCGCCACCTTGTCAAAACACTCCCCCGCTGCGTCATCCAAAGTGGAACCCAGAACGACGTGCTCCAATTCGGCGCGAACGTGAACAAGCATCGTGTGCCCACCACTGACGATGAGGGATACGTTCGGCTGAAAGCTGCCGAAGTCCGCCGCGGGCGGATTCCCACAAATCCACGGCGAGTAAAGATGCGCCTCGTGATGGTTCACGCCCACGAACGGTTTTCGCAGGGCAAACGCCATCGCCTGCGCAGCCTTGAAACCGATCATCAATGCATTCGGAAGACCAGGTCCCTGCGTCGCCGCCACGGCATCCAGCTCCTTTACCGTCACCGCCGCCGCGCGCAACGCCGCTTCCGTCACCGGCTGCCAGTTCCGTAAATGCTCGCGAGTAGCCAACTCCGGAACCACCCCACCGTACTCCGCGTGGAGCTTGATTTGCGACGACACGACATTGGAGAGAACCCGACCATTACGAATGACCGCAGCACTCGTTTCATCGCAAGAAGTTTCGACGGCAAGGAGGATCATCGACGAGAGCTCAGGCAAAAGGGATCGAGCGAACGAAGATTCCGATTAGAAGCCGTGTGACCAAACGATAGTATCGGTTGGCGCTAGGCACCAAATCCACCACGCTTTCCAGCCGGTTTGTTTCGCGGGCAGCCACTCGAAGGAGCGGCTGCCAGCCTTCCGATGCCACAGAGTCGCGGTACTGTACGACATAAGTCTTGTTCGATGACGCATGAAATTCAATTAGTGCACCGGAAGTATCACTCCCGATCCGGTGGATGCGAAGCTGATTCGCCGAATCATGGGGATCAGTCCCCGCGACAAACTCGTCAGCGTTGCTTAAACCGTCTCCGTCAGGATCAGCCAAGGCATCAGCGACATCAGTGAGATTCAGTCCGTGAACATTTTCATAAGCATCCGGCAACCCGTCGCCATCGCTGTCCGAAAGCACAGTCAGTTGCGCGTGAGCTAAGCACGGCTGCGGTCAACGCGTTGGATACGACCACAACATAGCTCGCGTCATGCTGCAGGGGCGGAGTTTTGAAGAACGACACTCGCCGGTCCGAAAACTCGGTCGCGACCGTAAGATTGTTGGACCGCCAAACGAACAATAGCGGCAAAGACGCCGTATTCGTTACTCCAATGCTCAATGTCACGCTCCGATTAGACGCGACGGTTTGGCTCAACGGCTGTTGAACGATCAAGGGGCGGATGGCGACCACAAGCTTGGCGGTCCGGCTCGTAGTCGCCCCGAATTCATTGCTTAGGACCAAATCATATAGTCCCGCCTGTTCGGCTCGCACATTCGTGAGAGCAAGCGACAGATTGCTTGCTCCCAAAATGGGCAGCCCATCATGTCGCCACTGGATGTTCAGCGGCGACATTCCAGTAGCTACAGCAGTAAACGAGGCGTTTGCTCCGAGAAGGACAGTTCGATTCGTCGGATGGTCAAACACAACCGGCGCAAGGGTCCGAACATGAGTTACCGGGGAAATCATGGAAGTGTTTCCGGCTGCATCAGTCGCCGTCGCCGAGAAATAGCGATTGCTTAAATCCAGGGCTCCTGAACTCACCGAGAACGAAGCCACGCCGTCGGAGTCTGTTGTCACAAGCGCACGCTCCACAAAACGTTCCGGCATCCCAATGCCATTTGTCGCGACCGAAGCACCCGCGAAGAACTCTAAATCGTAGGTGCTCAAGGGGGCGCTGCGAAGGATTCCGTTAATCAGGGTGGCACCATTTGTCGCCACCGCTTCGCTAATCTCGGGGTGGTTCTGGCGGTCATTGGCGCCCAAATCGATATCACCCAGATCATTCGTTTGCAGAAACCGACCGATCACAACGGGGGAAAACACCACCGATGAAATCAGATTGCTACGAATTGCCACTCCGGTGGCCGCACGAACGGAGCCTTCACTGGACACGAACTCTTGAATCCAAATGCCCTCACACATGTTTGCCATGAGGTTCCCCTCGATCAGGCAATCCTTGAAAGCAATCGCACCTTCAAACGGAGTCTGGATCAAGACGCCGATATCCTGCTGGATTGGTGCCAGCAGTGGCGAACTGCCGTCCGCTCCCACGCCAATGTAGTTGCCGCGAATACTGACTCCGGTCGACGTGGAGTAGATATTTATTCCCGCACTCGCATTCTCAGATCTGCCCGGAAAATTGGGCCTCGCTACCGCCAAAACATTCCGCCCCGAGTCGGTCGCGGAGCCAATCCGCACCCCGCTGGCGGTACGCACTGTGATGGCGCTCCAGCCATAAGCCAGCGAGTGCGTTCTACCGCTGGAATCGACCCCGATAAAATTGCCCAGGATCGAAGTATCGCGAACAGTAACAGCACCCACTTCCCCGAGTCGGATGGGAGATCCACCGTTCCCAGCGATGACATTCCTATCATCAAGCGCCTCCCCTCCAATGCGATTGCAGCAAATATCAAGTTCCATACAGCAAACGCCACCCACGCGAACTCCAATGAAATTGCCGAGCAGAACATCCACTGAACCGGGAATCGGCTGTTCATAGCCAAGGAAACATCCGGCCACCACATTGCTCGAACTCTGAATCGCGATCGCCGCCGCAAACCGACGCATTCGCAACCCTCGAACCACCGAATCACCGGCCCGAATGACCAATCCATCGAATAGTTGCGCCACCCCATCCAACTCCACGAATCGGACGGCATCATCTAAGGTCAACGCAGAATTGGGCCTTGAACCGGGCTGACTGAACCCATCGACCTCCAACGGATCGTCAATCGTCGGAAGTTGGGTGGTAACTCGAATCACCTGCAGCCCATCGCCCGGAATATCAAACAGGATTCGGTCACGCCCCGGACTCTGATTTGCCGCCAGCAGCGCCTCGCGTAAAGATCCAGGTCCTGAGTCATTCGTGGTCACCACTAAGAAATCTGCTCCGGCCGTTGGTAAACGGAGAGTCACAAACAGGAACAAGAACATGGGTGCGAGACATGCTCGACCTCGGGTTGAAAGCCACGGGCACAACCTTCTTTTCATGGCACGCACACTACCAAATCGTCGAGACCCTCGCCAACGCTTTCTGATCGATTTCAGAACGCCATCCAGCCGGAAATCAAACTCAGCATTGTAACGATGCAAGGTGTCGCCTCGAATTCGCGCCCGAAGGCGCCGCCGCCGCTCGGAGCTGACCTTCCCGCTGGGAAAACGAGTAGTCTGAATCAAGACCGCTCACTCCACCGTCACGCTTTTAGCAAGGTTGCGGGGCTTGTCCACGTCGCAGCCGCGGGCCACGGCGATGTGGTAGGAGAGCAGTTGCAGCGGGAGCGCGGCGAGCAGCGGGTTCAGCGGCTCGATGGTCGGCGGGATGAAGATCACATCGTCCACCTTCTTGGAGATCTTGTCGTTGCCCTCGGTGGCAATGGCGATGATCGGTCCCTTGCGCGCCTTGATCTCTTCGAGGTTGCTGAAGGTCTTCTCGTAGAGCGGATCGTTCGGGATGATGAACACCGTCGGCGTCTTCTCATCGATCATCGCGATGGGGCCGTGCTTCATCTCGGCGGCGGGATAACCCTCCGCGTGGATGTAGGAAATCTCCTTGAGCTTGAGCGCGCCTTCGAGCGCGGCCGGGAAGTTGTATTGACGTCCGAGGAAGAAGAAGTCTTCCGCCGACGCATACTTCAACGCGATGCGGCGGATGGCTTCGTTCTGCGCGAGGATGCTTTCCATCTGCTTCGGAATCGCCTCCAGCGCGCGGATGATCTGCGCGCCCTGGCTGTTGGAGAGCATGCGGATGCGGCCCATCAAGAGTGCGAGCAAGGTCAACACCGTCACCTGCGACGTGAACGCCTTCGTGGAGGCCACACCGATTTCCGGACCGGCGTGCAGGTAAATACCACCGTCGGATTCACGAGCGATCGTGCTGCCGACGACGTTGCAGATGGAGAGAACCTTGTGGCCGCGACGTTTTGACTCCCGCAAGCCTGCGAGCGTATCCGCCGTCTCACCGGACTGCGTAATGACGAGCACGAGCGTGTGCTTTTCGATGGGCGCGTTGCGGTAGCGAAACTCGCTGGCGTATTCGATCTCGGTCGGGATGTGCGCGAACTCCTCGAAAAGATATTCACCAATCAACGCGGCGTGCCAGCTGGTGCCGCAGGCGGGAATGACGATGTGGTCCACTTCGCGCAATTCGGCGAGCGTCATGTTCAGCCCGCCGAACTTGGACGTGGCTTCGTCGTGATCGATGCGCCCGCGCATGGCGTTCTCCACGGTGCGGGGTTGCTCGAAAATTTCCTTCAGCATGAAGTGCGGGAAGTTCCCGCGCTCCGTCGCCGCCGCGTCGAACTCCAGCTTGCTGATCTGCACGCGCGCGGTGTCGTTGCCGAGGTTCGCGACGTTGAAGCGGTCCGCAGTGAGCGTCACCACGTCATAGTCGTTCAGGTAAATGACTTCACGCGTGTGCGAGGCAATGGCCGTCGCGTCGCTGGCGAGGAAGTTTTCACCCTGGCCAACACCGACGATGAGCGGCGAGCCGCGTCGGGCACCGATCATCACGTCAGGAAAGTCTGAGCACACCACTGCGATGCCGTAGGCGCCGATGACTTCGCGCAGCGCGTTCATCACGGCCTGAGCGAGCGGGTGGGTGTCGCCCTTGGTCAGCGGATGCGCGGTCTTGGACTCCGATTTGAGCAGGTCGTAGTGATGCCCGATGAGATGCGCCAGCACCTCTGTGTCCGTCGATGACTTGAAGGTATGTCCTTTAAACTGTTCCTTGAGCCGATCGTAATTCTCGATCAC
This sequence comes from Verrucomicrobiota bacterium, assembly GCA_016713365.1. GTDB lineage: Bacteria > Verrucomicrobiota > Verrucomicrobiia > Limisphaerales > JADJPG01 > JADJPG01. The sequence goes on from JADJPG010000001.1 coordinate 214,535, forward strand.
GCCGTTGTGGACGACGGCGATCTTTCCGCTCTCGTCGTAATGAGGGTGAGAATTCTCGTCCGACGGCGGGCCGTGCGTCGCCCAGCGGGTGTGGCCGATCCCAATGACCCCCAGAAGCGGCTCGGCCACCAACAGTTTGGCCAGACCTTCGTCGATCTTGCCTTTCTTCTTCCGCGTCTCGACGCCCTTGTCGCGCAGCACAGTGATGCCTGCGCTGTCGTAACCGCGATATTCCAGCCGCCGCAATCCTTCGAGGATGACCGGAGCCGCCTGTTGTTTACCGACGTAGCCAACGATGCCGCACATAAGTCCTTATATCTTGTCCAAGCCGACGCAAAACCAGGTCGTCGTGACCCGACTCAGTCGCCCAAAAGCGCATCGCCATACATTCAATGCGCGAACGTTCCATTCCTTATCGGATGCCGCTTGCCCTACTCAAGTGGCGCAAGGTATAGAGGAGCAGAAGCTGCCCGCAAGCCACGAATTTTATGCAATCTCAAAGCAAACGAATGTCGCCCAACACCAGCAACGTGCTCGCCGTCATTATGGGCGGTGGAGCCGGCACGCGCTTGTTCCCGCTCACCAAGGAACGCTCGAAGCCCGCGGTGCCGCTCGCGGGAAAGTATCGCCTGGTCGACATCCCGATCTCGAATTGCATCAATTCCAACCTCAAGCGCATCTACGTTCTCACCCAATTCAATTCCGCCTCGCTGCACCGTCACATCTCGCAGTCGTACAAGTTTGACCACTTCTCGGGCGGCTTCGTGGAAATCCTCGCCGCCGAGCAAACCCCCACCAGCTCGTCCTGGTATGAAGGCACCGCGGACGCCGTGCGAAAGAACCTCACGCATTTCCTCAATCACGATTTCGAGTACCTCGTCATCCTCAGCGGCGACCAGCTCTACCGGATGGATTTCCGCCGCATCATCTCGCAGCACATCGAGTCCTACGCAGACCTGACGGTGGCCACGATTCCCGTGCCGCGCAGCCAGGCCCAGGGGCTCGGCATCATGCAAATCAATGAGGAGAAGCGGATCGTGAAGTTCGTGGAGAAGCCGAAGGAGGACGCGGTACTAGAGTCACTGAAGATTCCGCGCGAGTCGTACAGCCGGCTCGGCATCGAGGGCGACGAAGATTTCCTTCTGGCCTCCATGGGCATCTACGTCTTCAACCGCGATCTCATCGTGCGGTTGCTCGACAACAAGCACACGGATTTCGGCAAGCACATCATACCGGGCGCGATCGCCAATCACCGCGTGTTTTCCTACGTCTTCCAGGGCTACTGGGAGGACATCGGAACCATCGGCTCGTTCTTCGAAGCGAACCTCGATCTCGTCAGCGAACTGCCGCGCTTCAATTTCTTCGACATGGCTGCGCCGGTCTTCTCGCGTCCGCGATTCCTGCCCGGCACCAAGATCAACGGCGCCACCATCGATCACGCGGTGGTCAGCGACGGCTGCATCATCAATCACGCCACCATTCGCCACTCGCTGGTTGGCATCCGCAGCATCGTGGGCAACGGCAGCGAGTTGAACCGCGTGGTGCTGATGGGCGGTGACTACTACGAAAGCCACGCCAGCATCGTGGAGAACGAATTGATCGGCAAACCACGCATCGGGATCGGTCAGAACACCCGCGTCGAGAACGCCATCATCGACAAGAACGCGCGCATTGGGGACAACGTGGTCATCACGCCCGAAGGCAAGGCGCGCGAAGTCGATCATCCGCTCTACCACATCCGCGACGGCGTCGTGATCATCCCCAAAAACGGCGTCGTACCGCACGGAACCGTGATTTAATTCACACTCTCCCAAAACAAAAGCGCCGCTGAGTTGATAACCCAGCGGCGCTTTGCTTTTCAGCAATGAATTACCACGCGCGTTCGATGGAGCGGCGCTTCCAGAGGAACTCGAACATGTTGCCCTCGTGCGGCTGATCCCACGAGATGGCCATGGTCGAAACGGGGCCGATGTTCAGGCGGTCGATTTCCGCGAAGCCTTCCAGCTCCTCGATGAACTTCGGGTCCTTCGTAATTGCCGAGCAGGCGAGCGTATAGCCGATCTTGTGCAGCATCTCGTTCTGCGGACAGGTCACGACGCTGGCGTAGGGACAGAGGAATTCCTTGTTGGCCAGCGGATGCGCAAACGAATCGCACAGCACGATGGTCGGCCGCATGTAGATGCCGCCTTCGAAGGTCACCTTCCGCGGACCGTTGCGATACTTCGCGGTCACGTCCACGGCGCCCGGGGTCTTGAGTCCGTCGTCGATTTGCGCGTCGATGAAGTCCGCCATCTTGGGATTCGCGAAGCCGGAGAGGCGCGCGTTCGGATCTTCGGGCTTGGTTGGTTGCACCGGACCGAGCCTCTGCGCGAGTGCGTCGGCGATCTCGGCGGCGTATTTGGGCACCACGACGGCCGAGGCGTTGATGCAGGATCGCCCGCCGTTGTCGCTGATCGCGCCGGCGATGACATCGATGTAGTCGCGCCAGTTTTCGATGCAATCTTCGCCGATGACAAACTTGCTCCATCCCGGACCGTGCAATTGGATGGCCGGGTTGTTGGCGTATTGGGCCATCGTGCTCTTGTCGCCGAAGATTAGCGCGCGTCCCCAGTTATTGAGAATCGTCGCAGAACCGTCGTGGTCGGTCGGATAGAAACCGAACGCCTCGGCCGGCACACCAGCGCCAATGAAGGCCTGGATCAAACGATACGGCGTCCACGGCTCTTCCTTGCCGGGTTTGATGACGACCGGCGTCTTCAGCGAGATGGCGGGAATCCAGAGCGAGTTCACTGCGGGCGAGTTGCTCGGCATCACGAGGCCGAGCGCCGAGCAGGTCGGGAAGAAGCTGAGCTTGGTGCCGAACTGTTCGCCCCCGCCGCTGTCGAGAATCGAAAGGTCCAGTCCGCGCGAGAGGTTGTTTAGCACGAACTTCATGTTGGTGAGCGCGAAGTGAATCTTCGTCATGTTGCGCTTCACCATCACGTGCGGCAGGCCGGAGGTCTGCGAGAGCGTCTCGATGTATTGCTGCGCGGACTGCGTGTGGCCTTTGTCGCCGAAGGGCAGCGTCCCGTTCAGAAACAGCTCGCCGGCCTTGGCGCTCATCTCCATGAGCTGGGCCACGGTGAACTTCCTAAGCGCCGCGCGCGCGGAACTGATCTTGGCGAGATCGCGTTTGACGATGCCACCGTTGACGGTCGAAACCGTGGCCATTACTTCGCCGGTGCGATGGTCTTTGACCTCGTTCTTTTCGAGGCTCTCGTAGCTGCGGCCGAGTCGGAGGACTGGAATGTGCGGGACGTTCATACTTCAGCAGGATTTCAATGGGTGGCGGGCTTGTCGCTCGGAGGCAGGACGCCGGGTCTCGAATCCGGAACCATCGTGCTCATGGCGGTGACTTCCGAGAGGTTGATCATGAATTTGCCATTGGGCTTCACCGGCTTGCCTTCGGAGTCCGGCGGCACAGCCATGTCATAAATTCGGCAGGGCTTCACATTCACGTCCAGTAGCTGCATGAAGTCCTTGAACAATTGATCGTTCTCGAGCGCCACATCGATGTAGCCCGTGCTGTTGTTGAGGCCTTTGACGTAAATGGTGTAGTAAAGCATGGCGGGCGTGGCTTTAGTCGCTGGCAAATCCAGTCACAATGGGTCGCGCCTTGGTGAATGCGTCGCGCAGTTCGACCAGTTCGATCGGGTTCATCACCGAAAACGCCTCTTCTAGCTGCTTCCGGGTGATTTTGTCGCGCTCGATCATGAACTTCGCGTCGGCCATGTCCTGTGGATCGTCTCCACGCATCATCTTGGTCAGAACCAGATCCACCGTGGCAGGGCGAAACAAGCGGAGCCATTTGAGTCCGGGGCTCGAAATGGCAACGATGTCCTTCTCCCAGGTTGCGCGGAGGAACACTTCGTCCGCACGGAACAGGTGGGTGATATAAAGCCCTCGAGGCCGCAACTGATCGTTGGTGGCCTCCTGCGCGTCCCAAAATTGTTGGTCGCGTCCCATTTCTTCCAAACTTGAGAGCGGGATGATGCAGTCCACATCTTTGGAATGGGCCGTCTCTGTCGGCGCATTATCGAAGCCGAGGATCAACGCCGCCCGCCCATACAGGACCAAGCTCAATCCATGATCCAAGTGGCTGTCGAGGGTCTGAAGAATGATCGTTGCGTTATTCATTCTGCAACGAAATCGGGCCGGGGCGAATCCACTGAACGACCGTCTCCACACCTCGCCTTGTGAAGCCTGTCATCGCAATGAAGCGCGTCGGGTGGGGAACGACGGAGCTTTTCGGCGCGGACCCAGGCGGAAGCAACTTGGTCAGCGCGGCCCAGAACTCGTTGTCCGGCTCGTAACGCCGTCCCGCCTCGGCAATGTAGCGAGCCACTGACTCGCAGCGTTCCTCGCGCGCCAATTGCGCGACAAGGTCCGGGGAATTGCCGGAAGCGCCCAGCATGGCCGCCCCCAGACGCAACGTTTGCGGAGAGTATCGCAACGCCGGATTCAACAGGGCGATGGCTAGTTCCTCGTTGCTGAACTCCTCATTTGTCACGGGAGTTGCAGGCAAGGTCCGGCCATCGTCGTAGTAGTCACACCCCCGCTGCACCGCCAGCAATTCCAAGCCTTCCGCGTCCAGACCCAGCTTGCTTGCCTTACGAAGCAGCGGCGACAAATGGGTCGTCGTGCCGAGTTTTGCGGCAAGCGTGGAAGTTTCGCGGTTCATCTTCAAAACATTGGCGCGGCAAAGATGCGACCTCAATCCGTCAATACACGCCTTCGACAATGTTCTTTTCCATCGCGCCGAACGGACGCACATCGCCGACGCCATCCCAGGCATAAGGCGCGCGTGGGGCGCGGCGGATGACTTCGTCGCGCTCGAGGAAGCGCGGGCAGAAGAATTCCTTCGTCAACGTAGTGAGCTCGACGCGACCCCATTCTCCATAAGCAACGGTCTCGTCGGTCTTGTTCGGATTCACCACACGCAACACCGCGCGGGGCTGCGGCGCGTAGTAGGTGACACTGAAGTTGTCTTCCGGCAGGAGCGGCACGCTCGCGGCGAGACCCATAAGCGTGTTGCCGTAAGTCGGATAAAAGCCGATGCGGCCTTCGAGGAGTTCCTCGACGATGAAGCGCACTTCCTGCGGCTTCATCGACGTGCCGCCGCAGAACACGCCGCGGATGCCAGCGTCGTAGAGGTTCACTTTCTCGGCGATCGCTTCGAGCAGCTTCGGCGTGGTGAACAGGCCGCTGACCTTGCGGTGCTTGAGGATGAGCGTCGCCTGATCGACAACGTGCGCCATGTACTGCTTGGCCACATCGAACTGCTTGTTCGAGATCAGCTTCTTCACGAAGCGCGGATCGAGATCGATGAAGTAGCACGAACTGCCGCGCACATTGGCGAGATGCTCAATGGCGAGGCGCAGACGACGCGGACCGGTCGGGCCCATCATCAGCCACGCGCCGCCGCGCGGGAAATGTTCGTCGGAGATCTTCTCGCTGAACTCGGAGTAATCGACCTTGTAGTCGTTCCAGCCGATGCGCTGCTTCGGCATGCCGGTGGTGCCGCCGGTTTCAAAAATGTTGAACGGCTTGCCCTTGAACTGCGCCGGCACCCAGACCTCGGGCTGCTCATCGCGCAGCGATTCGTCGGCGAAGTGCGGGAACTTCAGCATGTCGGCGAAGGTGTTGATTTCCTTGCGCGGATCGAAGTTCTTCTGCGCCCACGCCAGCCAGTAGGGACAGCCAGTCTCGGGGCTGAAATGCCAGTTGATGATTTCCTTCAAGTGCGCGTCGAGCTGGACTTGCGCGGCCTTGATGGCTTCCGGGGAAACAGTCGTCGTCATGTTCTTAAATCAAATTTCAGGATATGCGGCGCGAGAGGAATGCAAACCGGATTACTTCGCGTCAATCTTCGGCACTTCGTCCTTCGCCGTCTTGCTGCTGTCCTGGAACGCGTAGAGGTAGCTCTGGTTCAGCACATACATCACGCCGTTCGCGACGATGGGCGTGCCGTAAACCGGGTAGCCGAGATTCACTTCGTTGATCAGCTTCTTCTCCTTGCTCGACGCAAGAATGGCAAAGTCACCGTCCTCGTCGCCGACATACACCTTGCCGTCCGCGACGAACGTGCTGCCCCACATGTGCGCCTTCATGTCGTGAACCCAGTTCAACTTGCCCGTGTCCGCATCGAGGCAATGCACGAAGCCCGAGAAGTCGCCGATGAAGAGCAGGCCGTTCGAGGGATCGATGGATACCGTGCTGATGCTGCGCTTGATGCCCTTGTAGTCCCACACGAGTTTGGTTTTCGTCACGTCACCGGAGCCGGTCGGATCGATGCACAGCAAACGGCCGACGCCTTCGCCGTGTTCGGGATCCTGGCCGATGGCCACGTACACCTTGCCCTTGTAGAACACGGGCGTGGAGTTGATCTCGCTGGGACCTTCTGCGGCCGGATACTTGATCGGCTTGCCGTCCTTCACCTTGTATTCCGGCGGGACGCAATCGAACTTCCACGCTGTCTTTAGCACGTTGATGTCGCCTTCCTTCACCGGCTTCGAGTCGAAGGCGTAGAGCACTCCGTCGCCCCCACCGTAATAAATCTGCCACTTGCCATTCACTTCACCAGCACCAGGCGACGACCATTGGCCGTGCAGGATGCGCGGGCCGATCTGCGCGTCGTCCTCGCCTTCGAGCGCGCCAGTCTTCTTATTCAGCGCGATGAAGCTCGGGGAGTTCGGTGAAGGCACGTTGACGTGCGTCCAGTCTTGCCCGTTCGACGTGGACACATAAATCAGGTCGCCGAGCATGAGGATGTTGCAGTTCGAGGCGTTGTGTGGGAACACGCCGAGCTCATCCATCATGTCGTAACGCCAGACGATGTCCGCGTCCTTCGGGCCGGGCTCGATGGGCGCCTTGCCAGTGTCCATCACCATGTATTTCGCCTCGTCTTTGTAAGGACCGTCGTTGCCGTCGGCCATGCCGTTGATGTCGAGGCAAAGCACTTCGCAACGGCTCGTCACGATGTAGAGATATTTGCCGTCGTGCACAGGTGAGGAGAACAGGCCGAGGTTTTCCCAGTCGTTCACCTTGCCGGACTTCAGCTTCGGCACCACGAGCTGCCAGAGGAACGCGCCCGCCTTCTCGTCGAAGCACATGAGGATTGAACGATCACCGACATGCTTCGGGTCGCGCGGTGTTTCGTTGTTGGTGCCGACGAAGACCTTCCCGTTGAACACGGTCGGGTTCGCGTAGCTCTGCGAACCGAGCTTCACGACCCACTTGACGTTCTTGGTGGTCTTGAGATCGATCTCATCGCTGCCGGACTTCGGCTTGCCGGCATCGAATTCAGTCGGCAATCCCTTCGCGGGCGAATACATGTTGCGGCCGAGGTCGCCGCCGCCCCAGGACGGCCAGTCCACGCCGGAAGTCGAGGTGACGAGGCCGCACGCCATCAGCGCGGCAGTGAAGAGTGGGAGTGATTTCATGCGTTCAATAGTTTGAGCGTTGGCCAGTTCGTTTCAAATTTCAATTCGCCGTCACCACAATGTTGTCGTGATACGTCCGCATGTCCTGCGGTGCAAAGGAGAAGATGCCCGGGCACCCGGTAGGATGCGCCTGCTTGTGGGGCACTTCGATCAGCCAGCCTTCCGGCTCCGGATCGCCCTTCTTCCACGCCTTCGCGCGGACCACGCCGCTGCCGTCCGCCGCCACATCCACGCGCGACTTGATGCGATACCACGCGTTCGCGCTCCACTTGAAGGGCACAGCGGATTTGATGCGTTCCTGGTTCGAGTTCACCTCGAGCTCCTGCGAATTGCCCTTCAGCACAATGATGTAGCGCTGATTCACCACGCCGGCCTCCGACATCTTGCGACGATTGCCTTCGCTGAAGACGTCCGCTTCGATCGTGTAGTTCTTCATGTCGGGATGTCCGATGAACACCGTGCCGCGCTGGAAGAGTTTGTTCTCGATCGTCTTGCACAGCGCCTTGGTGCTGCCCTCGCCCGGCGCCTGGCGCACTTCGAAGCGGAAACGCGCGCCATTCCACGGCAGCGGCGGATAAGTGTACGGCGTCGGCGGCTCCACCGAGTTCGTAGTTGTGTTGCTCAGCTCGAACGATTCGAAGTCCTGCTTCAAAGGCAGAGCGGAGGCGATGCGCACCTTGATGTAGCCCTTCAAATCGCCAAGCGTCGCCTGGAACTGTCCGGCACTCGGGACGTTCACGCCTTCCGTGACGAGCACGCCGCTGTCATCGAACTTCGCCTTTGCATACGCCTTCACCAGCGCTGTCGGCGGCACGTAGCTTTCCCATTTCGGAGATTTCACATCCACGCTCTCGTCCACCGTGAAGCCATTCGCGTCGAGCAAACGGATGCGGAAGCTCTGCTTGTCGCCCGGCTTGAGCAACGATTCATACGGAATGATCTGGAGCTGCTTCGCGACGCCGGCTTTCGGCCAAGCCACCGGCTCCAGCTCAGGAGCGAGACCAGGATTGTTCCCCTTGCGACCAAACGCGTAGAGCTTCTTGTCCGTCTGGATGTAGAGCTTGCCGTTGTAACCCACCGGCGAGCCGTAGCAGCGGCCTTCCAGCGTCGTGTGGCTGAGAATTTCGCAGTCCGTCGCACCTGGCTTGATGACGAACAGATCACCGTTGCCGCCCGAATCGCCGCCAGTCGCCGCGACTTTGTCCGCGCCCTGCGCTGACGTGTACATCGCGACGTAGAGCTTGCCGTCCGCGTAGAACGGCGTGCTCTGGCGCTGCTCGATGCCGAGCTTGTGTTTCCAGAGCACCTTGCCGGTATTTGCGTCCACCGCGCAAAGATCGCCCGTGCCGTTCATCTCGTAAATTGTGTCGCCGACCAGCACCGGCGAGGACGCCAGCGAGCCGACTTCGTTGCGCCACTGCTCCAGTTGCGGCGCTTCGAACACATGGGGAACCAGCGGATTCGTCTTGGTGATGCTCGTCGGAATCTTGAACGCCGCCATGCGCCCAATCTCAGAGGAATCAAGGTTCTCCGATTCGTGGATGGTGATGAGGTTGTCCTTGTGACGAATCACCGCCGCGTTGATGCCGCCCTTGGCACCGGCTTTGGCGACCTTCACGCGCCAGAGCGGTTCCCCTGTGCGCGCGTTGATGGCGAGCAATGAGCAATCACCACCTGCCGAATACAGCACCCGATTGCCCTGCCAGAAGTCGAGCCACGGATGCGAGAACGTGTTGTCCTGCGGACGATCCCCAGGCGCGCTGCTCCAGACGAGTTCACCCGTCTTCTTGTCGAACGCGTAGAAGCGGTCGCCGGCCGGTCCATGCGCGCCCCACGCCGAGGTAATGCCGCGCGTGATGACGAGATCCTTGTCGATGATGGGCGAGGCTGTGCGCGCATTTGGGAAAGTGAGCCGGCCGTATTCCTCCATCAACGAATGTTTCCAGAGCAGCTTCCCGTCCGCGCTGAAGCACATCAACAAACCCTGCGTGCCCTGCACATACACATTACCCGTCTCACCATCGACCGACGGCGACGACGTGGAGTAGCGGAGATAAATGATGTCCGAGAGAAAGTCGTTCTCGCGATGCTCCCAAAGCTTCTTGCCGGTCTCCGCATCGAAACACGACACGACCTCCTGCAAGTCCGGTCCCTCACCGAGAAAGCCATTGATGTAGAGCTTGCCGTTCGCGATCACGGGCGACGATTGCCCCGGGAAATCCGCCGTCCACAGCGCGGCTTTGGCGTCCACCTTGTCCGGCAGACCCTTCTCCATCGATATTTTGAGATGACTTGCGCTGCGCTAGTCCAGCCAGCCGCGCACCGGAGATGCTGCGAGCGAACCACTGGTGAAAAGAGAAAGAGCGAGGAGACTGGCGACGTTCAAAAGCGACCGTTTCATAATTTTCAGGCGATGGCTGACACGCATTCCACTGTCGACGTTTGGGCTGACGACAATCCAACCCGTGAGACTGAGCGGACTATTGAGCAGGCCCCGGAAGTTTGCAACCGGAATAATACCTACACGTATCAATATGGTGAGCATCTGGTTCAGCCGGTGGCCGAGCCCGTGCCGCGCATGAAATTCCCATTGCGTTTGGAGTTCGATTCGCAAGACTCGCCCCCGATTTTATGAGCAAGAAAAACGGTCAAAAACTTTCGAAGAAGTTCGCTTCTTATCCGCGCCTGAATCCGTTCGGCGTCGGCAAAAACATTTCCGCCGCCGACCTCATCGATCAGTCGATGCTCGCCTACAACGGCGGCCGTCTGCGCGAAGCCGCCCAATTGCTTGCGCGCAAGATGCTGCCGGACGACGGCTACATCGGCATGTCGCTCACCGGCGCCCTCACCCCAGCAGGCCTTGGCAAGAGCTGTCTGATTCCGCTGATGAAGGCGGGCTTCGTCGACTGGATCATCTCCACCGGCGCGAATCTCTACCACGACCTGCACTTCGGCCTCGACATGCAGTTGCACTCCGGCACGCCGTTCCTCGATGACACCGAACTGCACCAGGAAGGCGTCATCCGCATCTACGACGTGCTGTTCGATTACAACGTGCTGCTCGATACCGACGCCTTCGTGCGGGAAGTAATCCAAGGCCCGGAGTTCCAAAAGCCGATGGGCACGGATGAATTCCACAACCTGCTCGGCAAGTACGTCCATGCGCGCCAGAAGAAACTCGGCATCAAGGACAGCTCGGTACTCGCCACAGCGTACGAATGCGACATTCCGATCTTCACCAGCAGCCCCGGCGATTCGAGCATCGGCATGAACGTGGCCGCGATGGCATTGCGCGATTCGAAGCTGATGTTCGACGTGAACCGCGACGTCAACCAGACCGCCGGCATCGTTTACCACGCGAAGAGCACGGGCCACACGAGCAGCGTGTTCATCCTCGGCGGCGGCAGTCCGAAGAACTTTATGCTCCAGACCGAGCCACAGATTCAGGAAGTCATGGGCATTCAGGAAAAGGGCCACGATTACTTCCTCCAATGCACCGACGCGCGTCCTGACACCGGTGGCTTGAGCGGCGCGACGCCCGCGGAGGCCGTGAGCTGGGGCAAAGTGGATCCCGACAAGCTCCCTGACTCCGTCGTTTGCTACACCGACAGCACGATCGCATTGCCGTTGCTCACCGCCTACCTGATGGCCCGCGTGAAGCCGCGCAAGCTGAAGCGTCTTTACGCTTCGCGCGACGTCATTCTCGGCAAAGTTCGCTCGAAGTATCTCTCGACCGGCACGGTCAGCAAGGTGATGACGAGCCGCAAGATCGCCAAGCGCGCGAGCAGCATCGGCTTGAAGAAGTAATCGACTTTGGAAAAGCGCAAAGCCCGGCGCCCACGCGTCGGGCTTTTTGCTTTGGGACCAACCGAAAAGCAGCGACGAAGAGCACCTGCATTCGCCTCTTGTCGGACGAGGGTCGTTTGTTACTCTGCCGGCTCTCATGCTACGACACATCATCGTTTTGGCCGCACTGGTCGTGACTTGCAGCGCCATTTACGGCGCTGAGCTGACGCTTGATTTTCGCAATGACCCGGTTGGTCAGATGCCAAAAGGTTTCGTCTCGACCCTCGCGGGAAGCGGTTCACCGGGCGAATGGAAAATCGTGGAAGGCGACATCCCGTCCCTGCTGGCGCCGCTGTCCCCCAACGCGCCGCGAACCACTGGCCGGGGCGTCCTCGCCCAGCTTTCCCAGGATGCGACGGATGAGCGTTTCCCCATGCTGATCTACACCGACGAGACGTTTGGAGATTTCACGCTGTCGACGAAGTTCAAGCTCGTCTCCGGCAAGGCCGAGCAGATGGCGGGAATTGCGTTTCGGATTCAGGACGAGAACAACTATTACTACATCCGGGCCAGCGGACTCGGGAACACGTTCTACTTTTTCAAGATCGTCAACGGCGTCCGCAGCGCGCCGATCGGGAACAAGATGGAGATCGCCAAAGGCGTCTGGCACGACCTGACGATTGAATGTCGCGGCACGACCATCAAGGCGATGCTCAACGGCAAACCCGCCATTCCAGCGCTCGACGACAAGAGCTTTTCCAGCGGGAAGATTGGATTCTGGACGAAGTCCGACTCGGTCTCCCACTTCGGCGACACGAGCATCAACTACAAGCCGCGGGAGACGCTGGCGCAGGTGCTTGTCGCGGACGCGTACAAGAAATACCCGCGGCTGGAACAGCTGAAGATTTTCGCGCCGACCAGCGGGACCACGAACGACATCCGCATCGTCGCCAGCCTCGACAAACAGGAAGTTGGCCTGCCCGCGCCGTTGGAAGCCTCGGAAGTGATCGCGAAGCGCGGCTATTACTACGCCAGGAACAGCGGCGACGTGGTCCTCACCCTGCCCCTCCATGACAACAACGGCGAGAAGATCGCCGCCATCCGGCTGGTCATGAAATCGTTCGTGGGCCAGACCGAGAACAACGCCCTGGCGCGCGCCATGCCCGTGGTGAAAAGCATGGAAGTGCGCATTCAAACACTGCAGGATTTGCTGCAGTAGCGCGCCGCGTTCGGGCAACGCGCGCAGGAGTTCAGAAAAAGTCGCACGGAAAGCGCGACTGGATGCCGGCCGGCTCGCGTGTGCGGGCGGAACAGCGGATCCAGTGGACAGCAACGAGAGCGTTTGCACGGCACGGGAAGTTTGCCGCGCGACGCTGAAGTTCCGACGGTCCATGAAAGCCACAGCGTGTCGTATTCGCAAAGCCGGCCAGTCCCCTGCCGGAGTTTTTCCATTCCTACCCTCCACGACGTGGCGTCCTTGTTACTACGGAGCTTTTCTCTTTTCCCATGCTGCCGATGTGTAGGCAGTAAGTAGTTCCAATTGTTATGAAGAAAGCTGTATTCATCGAACGCGATGGAATCCTGAACGAGGTTCAGGCCGGACCGAAAAATCAGATCATCCCTTTGACCCTCGAAGAGTTCAAAGTGAAGAAGGAGGCCGACCCTGCGCTTCGCAAGCTGAAGCAAGCTGGTTTCGTCCTGATCGTCACCACCAACCAGCCCGGCCTGTCCCGCGGTTACCTGAACCGTCGCGAACTCGATCGCATGCACGACATCGTGCGCCGCTGCTTTCCGATCGACGACTTGATAGTGTGCCCGCACGACGAGGCGGACCACTGCCCGTGCCGCAAACCGCGCCCCGGCCTTTTCATCGAGGCGGCGTTCAAGTGGCATCTCAACCTCGATCACTCGTTTGTCATCAGCGACAAGTGGCAGGATGCCGAGGCCGCACGTACCGCAGGCTGCACCTCCTTGCTTCTGAAATCACCGTGGGTGGGAAATGTTCATCACGATTTCGTGATGAAGGACATCGACGCCATCGCGGAGAAAATTCTTTCCCTCAAGCATCAGGTCGAGTGCGTCTGAGCTAGAACTTCACGCCGATGGACGACCGGATCTGCAGGTCGTTCTGGCCGACCCCGCGCGCGGTGGATGTTTCGTAGGTGTCGATGACGGTCAGGTTCAGCGACAAATTGCTCTTCAGCCAGTAACGCAGATTCGCCTCCATCCTCAGGCGATACGAGTGCAGGTCCGCCAGGTCCGGAAAGTATTCCACCTTTTCATCAAACGAGAAATTGGCTCCGATGTTCCACCGGAGATCCTGCGCGAGCCGCTGGTTATAAGTCTTCTCCTCCCTGCCACCCTCGAAGTCCTGCACCTGATAGTGGAACCCAGCCTCCACACGGAGCACGAAGTTGGTGCGCTTGAAAAGATGGTATCCCAGCCCGGGACCTACTTCATATCGCCAGTCGACCAAACGGATCTCGTCGTAGCCAGCGCCGCCAAGGTTGTAGATGTAGCTTCTTGGCGTCAAATCCCAGTCCGTCTTCATCCACCCGTCCATGCGGTTGGCGGTCAGCTCCCCGTCGGTCCAGCCGTACGAGAACAGATAGTCGAAATTGTTCCGTAGCGGCGCCTTGGTGTAGGTCACCTTGGCGCGACCGGTGTAGAGCTGGCGATCTTTCTCCGAGTACAGCAGGTCGAGCCCCGCGAATACCTCGGCTGTCCAATGCTTCGGTCCCGCCGGCTTCGGCGGGCTGATCAGTTTTGTTCGCTGACGCTGGAATTCATCCGCTGAGATGCTTCCCGTCACAAACAGCGTCTGCAAGTCGTCCAACTGGCGCTTCAGGGCTGGTGGAAGCGACGGACCCGGAGCGTTCGTGGCGGCGGGGATGGCAACCGCCTTCGCAACGGCGAGGTTGGTCGGCCCTTCGCGACGTGAAATCGCCGTGAGCGGGATCGAGAAACGGCCGAGGAATGAATTGGTCAGCGTCAATCGCGCTGGATCTTCACTGACAATTTCGCCCGTGAGACGATCGCCGTTCCGGAGATGAAGAACGACCGGCTGGGCGGCGTTTAGCGGGAAGAACCATGCTGAGCAAAGGCAACCCAGCCACAGCAGGAGATGACGCGCATACGAAGGCGGATTATTTTTTCTTCGATTTGCCATCGGGCTTCGGAACATCCGCAGTCGGACGGTTGGTGGCGGCTGTATCGGGCGTTGTCGCGGTTGTAACCGTCGTCGCGGCCAGGGGCGTAGGGATGTCATTCGCCGTCGGGCGTCGCGCACCGCCGCCGACAAAAATCCGGCCTTCCTCCGTCAGCCGCAAACTCGGGCGCGACCCCGCATAATCGTAGGTCTGCCGAATCGCCACTTCACCATCCGGCCGAATCACGTAAAACAGGAACGAACGCGCGCCGGTTTGGAACAGCACGTTGAGCTCGCTCTTGCGGTCCACCTGCGCCTCGGGCTGGCTGAAGGAAACCATCGGACCGAGTGGCGCAACACGAAACACCCTGTGGTCGTCAAAGTCGGTGAGCCTCAGGAACAGCATCAGCTGCTTCTTATAATTCGCCTGCTGCAGCACGTAGCGGCGCGTTTCGGGCACGCCGGAAACCGCAGGCACGCCGAATTCCTGCTCCCATAATTTCGTGCCGCGCACCACTTCAATGCGGCGAGGCTTGCTGGCCGTCTCCGTTCCCCATTCCTTGATTCGAACCGTCGCGGTGATGTTGTAGCGGCCGGGTTGGGAGAGATCGAAACACGGCGCGAGATCGACCGTGCGGGTCGCCATGTGGGCGGATTCGAGAAGGAACTCACCTTTCACGGGAACTTCAGCCAGACGCGAGACGGAGCCGGAGTCAACGCCCTCGATTGCGAATCCGAGCCAGTCGTTGTCCGCACCGAGACGGAGGGTCTGACCGGAACGATTCGTCACGCGCACCTTGACCGTCACCGCTTCATCGCGAAGGAATTGCTCCTGATCAACGACCACTTCGACGACGAGCTGAGCCATCGTCGAAAATGCCGTTGCCACGATCAAAATGACCGTCAATGGAAGAGTTCTCATTGGATCAGTCTAGGCTTGGACCTCGTTGAGGCAAGCCGCAAAACCCGGGCGGGGAGCGGGAATGATCTCCGGCCGAACCGCGCGCTGAAATCGACGTGATGCGCGCCGGGACTATTCAACTTCAACGCGATTGCGTCGGAGCGTTCGCCAGCAACGTCATCACGCGCGCGGCGACATCCGAGGGCCGAATCGCGTGAAGGCACTCCAGCGGCCGAGCGTTCCGGCACGTGTCCTTCATGCACGGCACGCAGGGCAGTGAATGTTGCAGAGCGTGATCCGACTGACGGTAAGGTCCAGTTCTCCGCGGATCGGTGGGGCCGAAAATTCCGACGACCGGTTTGCCCAGCGCGGCCGCGACGTGCATCGGGCCGGTGTCATTCGTCACCATCACTTCACACAGTCGGGTCCACTCAATCATTTCGGCCAGCGACGTTTTTCCCGCGAGGTCGAGACAACGATCCGGCAAGGCCTGCGTGATGACTTCAGCCAGCGACTGGTCGCTTGCGCCGCCGAAAATCGCAAAACGAACGTCGGGAAACGAGGTCGCAATCTCTTTAGCCGTCGCTGCGAAATACTCCGCCGGCCAGCGTTTGTTCAACCAACGCGCTCCCGGCTGAAGCGCGATCCATCGAGATCCTTCGGGGCGCCATTTCTCGCGAACTGCGCGAGCGACTGGCGCACGCTCCGGCAGCCAGTCGAAATTCCGATGCACCGGCACATCCAGCGCGGGCAGCACATCGAGATACCAATCAACCGCATGTGTGGCATAGCTGCGGCGCGGCACGATGACATCGTAGAAACCGCGCGCGCCTTCGCGGGAATCATCGAGCCCGACGGTGAATCCACCTCGCGCGAACCAGGCCATCGCGCCGCTGCGCAAGAGGCTTTGGAGATCGATCACCCAGTCGAAGTGATGCGCCTGGATTTCGCGGACGCTGCTCCACACTTCGTTCCAGTGCCACGGGGAGGACCAGCGTTTGCGGTTGAAAGGAATGATGCCGGCGAGATCCGGGTCGCCTTCGAGCAGCGGGGTGAGTCCTTGGTCCAGCCACCAGTAGATCTCGCTTCCGGGATGTTGAAGCTTGATGAGGCGCAACACCGGCAACGCCTGCACCACATCACCGAGCGAACTGGGTTTGAGGATGAAGACTTTCACCGTGAAGTGTCAGTCGTTTCGGACGACGCGTGAAGCGTCACGAGACACGCTTCACTTGCCGAGCGCGAGACGATCCGCCAGACGCTGCGGAAGTCCGGCGTCCATGATCTTCTTCTGCGTCTTGGCGATGTCGTAGTCGAGACGACGAAGCTCAATGGTGCCTTCGTTCAAATCGTAGACGACATAGCCGGCCTTGGGATTGCCATCGCGCGGCTGGCCGACGGCGCCGACGTTCACGAAATACTTCTTGCCCGGCTCGGTCTTGAACTTCGAGTAGGTGCCGCCCCGCACGACGCTGTCGCGCACAAACGCGACCGGCACGTGGGTGTGGCCGAAGAAGCAGATGGCCGTGTTCTGGTATGTAAAGCTGGCTGCCGCCGCGAGCTTGTCGAAGACGTATCCCCAGCGCTGTGGACCGTCGAGAGTGGAATGAACCATCGAGAAGCTGGCCACCAGGCGGACATACTTGAGATCACGCAGCCACTGACGGTCCTCGGGGCTGAGCTGTTTGCGGGTCCAGTTCACGGCTTCCGCGGCGTGAGGGTTAAAGCCTTCGAGATCCTCTTCGCTGGAGCAGTATTCGTCGTGGTTGCCCTTCACCACCGGCATACCCATCGAACGGACGATGTCGAGGCACTCCTTGGGATTCGCGTTATAGCCGACGACGTCTCCGACGCAGCAATAATGAGTGCACTTTTGCTCCTTGGAGTCCGCCAGCACCACCTCGAGAGCCTCAAGGTTGGCGTGTATGTCAGCGATTACCGCGTATCTCATGTCGTGCTACTTTACCGAACTATTTCAAAACCACGAAATTCATTTTTGGCTTCCGACCACGCCGCTTCTTCCTGGCGCACGAAGCGTCCCACTCCAGAATCCTGAATCGCCTTCCGAAACTCTTCGAGCTCCGTCCGTTCACCCTCGGCGAGTAATTCGACCCGGCCATCAGACAGATTCCGCACCGTGCCGGTGACATCAAAACCGCAGGCCACCGTCTTGGTCGTATAACGGAACCCAACTCCCTGCACCCGCCCGGTGTAAAGGATGTGAAGACGCTGGCGGCTCATTGGCTCCCGCCCGGCCGACGTTCCCTACCACTTACAAGCTCATAAACACAGCGTATCATCGGCGCAATCGTGGGGTGATAAAGCCACAATCCCATCCGACCGCGCAACGATTTTGTTAACGCCACGTTAAACTTACGCGTCCAGTGTTTTATATTCGGCCCAGCTCCGATTCAACAGTCGGTTGGAAATCCACGCACTCCGCCATCCCGGCACAAATGCCCTATGGACTACCGTCATCCTTCCGACAAAATTCTGGCCAGCCGCGCGCGACATCCGGTCGCGCGAACTGGAAAGTAACGCTCGTTCGCCATGAAAATGAATCGAAGCCTCGCCTTGCTCTGCGCCGCAGCCGTCAGCGCTGCCGGACAGCTCACTCTTCTCGCCGCCGAACCCGACATCCGCCGCGACGCCACCGTGGAAGCCGTCCAACGCGTCATGCCCGCCGTCGTGAACATCGCCACCGAGGAAGTCGTGCCCATCCGCGACCCGATGGAGAATCTCTTCCGCGACTTCTTCGATCCCTATTACCGCCGCCGCCAGCCGAACACCCAGTTCAGCCTCGGCTCCGGCGTGATCATCGATGAGGAAGGTTACGTGCTCACCAATTTCCACGTCGTTGGCCGCGCGCGTCGAGTGTGGGTGAAACTGCCGGATGGACGCGAGTTCGAGGCGGATAAAGTCGCCGTCAGCAGCGGCGCGGATGTTGCGTTGATCAAGATTCGAGCGACAGCCGGCGAGAAGTTCTCCGCCATCCGCTTTGCGGGTGACGACGAGCTGTTGCTCGGCGAAACCGTGCTCGCGCTGGGCAATCCGTTCGGGCTCGGCGGCTCCGTCAGCAAAGGCATTCTCAGCTCCAAGACGCGTCGTCCGCCGACGGAAGGCGAGCCGCTCGATGTGCCCGACTGGCTCCAGACCGATGCCGCCATCAATCCCGGCAACAGCGGCGGCCCGCTCGTGAACCTGCGCGGTGATCTCATTGGCATCAACGTCGCCGTATTGAATCAAGGCCAGGGCATCGGCTTCGCGATTCCCGTGAAACGCGTCACCGAAAAGCTCGCGGAGATCTATTCGCCCGAAAGCATGGACGGAATGTGGTTCGGCGCCCGCGTGCGACCGGGAGGTGCGCCATTGCAAATCATCTCCGTGCAGTTGGAGAGCCCGGCGGACAAGGCGGGACTCAAACCCGGCGACGCCATCCTCCAACTCAACGGCCGCACGCCGCGCAGCTTCATCGATTTCACCAGCGCCCTGCGCTCCGCAAAGGATCAGCGTGATCTCGCCCTCGTCATCCAACGCGGGAAGGACCGCCGCAACATCACCGTTCGGCAGGTGCCGGAGAAAACCTTCTTCAACAGCGACCTCGTCCGGAAAAAGATCGGCACCAGCGTGCAAGCGCTCACGCCGGAACTGGCGCAAAGCATGGGGTTTTTCCGCACGGAAGGCTTGCTCATCGCTGGCGTCGACAAGGGCAGTCCCGCCGGCAATGCCGAAGTGCAGCATGGCATGGTGATCACAAGAATCGACGGCGAGGCGACCGATGACGTGGTGCTGGCGGCCAAGAAACTCCACGGAAAGGGGAAGGGCGAGAAAGTGCGGCTGGAACTCATCGTGCCGAGCCGGCGCGGGAACTACATCCGCCTCTCGCAGGCGGCGGTGGATTTGACGGTCCGCTGAGCTCCAAGACGAAGGCGGTGAAAAAGTTCCGCTGGTGCCGGCGCGCGCGTGCACATCTTGTCGCGCCGGCAGCCAGCGGAGTGTGAGCGGCGGCGAACGCCCGAAAAGGAAACGAGTCGGGCGGTCGCGGTTCGCTCAAGCCGTGTGGCGGCGGCCCTTACTGACCGAGATACCGCGGCTGTTGGGTTGAGACTTCGCGGTAAACGGGCCGCCGCGACGAGAGTTGCTGACCGTGGCAAAGCGCACCGGCATGAAGGGCGTCACCAACGGGCGAAGGAGCATTCTGAGTTGCATAGTTTTGTTTGGTTGGGTGTTGGATTGGATTATTGAGGAAAGGCAAACCGGAGCACGGACTGTGTGGTCGACAGGAAGGCGGCTTGGAGCTGCTTGTTGAGTTGACTTTGGTCGCGGTTGGAAGCGCTCCCATCAGCGAGCGCAATTTCCCTGACCTATGTCGAAAAGGACGTCCATCCCCAAGTTGCGCCTGCTTGGACAAGGCGACCGCACCTCGCAGCAATTTGCCTTGGGCTGCGACGTTTCGATCCCCGGAAAGAATTGTCTGAGGCTTCGTCTCATCCGCACTCAATCCGATGAAGTGCGAGAACCGCCACGCAAACAAGCCCCTCTACGATCGTGAATCCCCCGATTCTTGGTTGAGCATGGTTTGGTTTCATGCGCGTTGCGTGGCTGTGCTTTCTGTTTAGCAGGCGCAATGCCGGGTTGAATATCCGGCCTTTTCCGGGCTTTCTGACCGGAGCCACCCGGACGCAGTGAGCGATTCTCACGCACTGGTGGTGGAGTTCACGCAGTTCGGAGGTGTTTTGGAGCGCCGATCTCCGAATCGGCGCGAACCAAATCGTTCCCGAACACGCCGAATCGGAGTTCGGCGTTCCATCCCTTCCCACCCGAGGCTTGAACTTCCCCGGCCCAAACCCAATTCTCGCGCCCATGCAATTCGGCATCTGCAACGAGATCTTCAAAGATTGGAAGATCGAGGACGCCATGAGCTTCGCCCGCCAGGCCGGCTACGACGCCATCGAGATCGCCCCCTTCACCATCGCGAATTACGTCACGGATATCTCCGCCGCCCGCCGCACGGAAGATTCGGGACGCCGCGGCTCGCGCCGGGATTGCCATCTCCGGCATCCACTGGGTGCTGGTGCAGGCGGAAGGCATGTATCTCAACCACCCGGATACCGCCGTCCGCACCCGCACCGCGAAGTATTTCTGTGACCTCGTCGACTTCTGCGCGGATCTGGGCGGGAAGATCATCGTGGTCGGCTCGCCGAAGCAGCGGAACATCATAGACGGCGTCTCGCCGCAGCAGGCGTGGGACTGGGCTTCGGCCACGTTCCGGGATTCCGTGAAGCGCGCCGAGGATCGTGGCATTACGATTTGCTTCGAGCCGCTCGCTCCTGTGGAGACGAATTTCATCAATACCGCCGCCGACGGCATCCGCTTCGTGCGCGAGCACAATTCGCCGAACTTCAAAATCATCCTCGACGTTAAGGCGATGAGCTCCGAGTCGAAGCCCATTCCGCAGATCATCCGCGAGAGCTGGCCTCACTTCGCCTACTTCCACGCCAACGACGTGAACCTGAAAGGCCCGGGCTTTGGTGACGTGGATTTCAAGCCGATCGCCGCCGCGCTGAAGGAAGTCGGCTACAACGGCGTGGTGTCGGTCGAGGTGTTCAAGTTCGAGGAAGGCGCGGAAGTCATCGCCACGAAGAGCATCGAATACTTGAAGCGCACGTTCGCCTGAACCGGGCGACTTCTGCCGATCCACGCGGCGGAAAGGTTCCGTTCGCGGCTCCATCGTCCGCCCCCATCTCCCTGCCCTGCATCGCCTGAATCCGCGGGAAATCCTATATTTTCAGGGGTAATTCAACGGTGTTTCGCCCTCCGTACTCCTGCGTAGACATTTCTGGCACACTTCGGCCCCGGCCCTGCTTACAGGCATTCGTTGAATTGGGCATGAACGGATCGAACCTCAACAAATCGGCCCTCGGCGCCACGGTGGCGCTGGGACTTCTCATCCTTGTCGCGGTGCTCTCCTACCATCGCCTCGGCGAGATGGCCGCCGCCGCCACCGTCCTCAGCACCGGACTCGTCGCGCTGGTCATACAACGCGAGATGAACGCCCGGCATCGCGCCGAGGTGGAACTGCTGCGGGCGCAGGATGATTTGGAGGATCGCGTCAACGAACGCACCGCCGAACTGAATGCCGCCAACGTCGCCCTTCAAGCGGAAGTCCTCGAACGCGAACGCGTCGAGAACGCCCTGCGCCACGCGCACGACGAGCTGGAAATCCGCGTGGCCGAACGCACCCGCGCGCTGGCCGACGCCAACGAAGTCCTCCAACGCGAAATCGTCGAGCGCCGCCGCACCGGCGAAGCACTCAAGAACTCCCGCGCGCTTTACCATTCCCTCGTCGAGAACCTGCCCGTGAACATCTGGCGCACGGACGCCGCCGGGAGGTTCACGTTCGCGAACGGACACCTTTGCCAATCCTTCGGCATCGCGCAGGAGGAGATCCTCGGGAAAACCGCCTACGAATTCTTCACCACCGCCACCGCGGAACGCTCCGGCAGAACCGACCGGCAGGTGATGGAAAGCGGACACGCGTTTGAGGGCATCGAGGAGTTTGAGACCAAGTCCGGTCGCATCGGCTTCATGCAGATCCTCAAGACCCCGTTCCACGATTCGGAGGGCCGAATGCTCGGCATCCAGGGCATCAGCTGGGACGTCACCGAGCGCAAGCGCGCCGAGGAGGAGATGCGCCGCATCCAGGGTCAGGTGGAACGGACGAACTCCGACCTACGACGCAAGAACGAGGAAATTCAGAACTTCTACCACACGCTCTCGCACGAGCTGAAGACGCCGCTCACTTCCGCGCGCGAATTCATTTCCATCGTCATCGATGGCCTCGCCGGCAGTTTGAACGACACCCAGCGCGAGTATCTCCGCATCGCGATGGACAGCTGCAACCAGCTCCGCGTTTGCATCAATGATTTGCTCGACGCCACGCGTCTCGAGACCGGCAAGCTCAGCATCGAGCCGAAGCCGACCGCGATTGGCGAGCTCGCCCAGCGCGTCGTCACCACGCTGCTTCCAGCCGCGACGGGCAAACGCATCAAGCTCAGCTGCGACGTCGAAGGCGGGCTGCCTCCCGTGGAACTCGATGACAGCCGCATCACGCAGGTCATCACCAATCTCCTGAACAACGCGCTCAAGTTCACCGATGCCGGCGGAGAAATCACCGTCAGCGTCGGCGCGTCCGCCGCGAAGGACAAATTTTGTTGAAGTGTCCGTGACCGATACCGGCCGCGGAATTCCCGATACTCAGACGGACCGCATCTTCGACCGCCTATACCAGGTGAAGACCGGCGACGCCACGACCGAGCACGGCGTCGGGCTCGGCCTGTTCATCTGCCGCGAACTCGTCCGCTTGCACGGCGGCGACATCCGCGTGGAAAGCACGGTCGGCAAGGGAAGCACCTTCACCTTCGAGCTCCCGATGAAAGCGCCCGAGGAATCGCGCTCGAACCTCCTGCTCGTCGATGACGATCCCGCGATGCGCGAGATTCTCAGCAGCATTTTGCAACGCGCGAAGTTTGACGTCGCCACCGCCGAGGACGGCAACCAGGCGTTGCTCCAGATTCGCAAGCACGTGCCGGACGTGATCCTGATGGATCTCGAAATGCCCGGCATGGACGGACCGACCACACTTCAGGAAATTCGCCGCGAATGGGGCGCGTTGCCGGTCGTGTTGCACACCGGCCACGTGGATGGCCCGCTCCTGAGCCGCGCGCTCGAGTGGGCGCCGTTCACCGTGCTCTCGAAGCCGTGTCCCATGGAACAGCTGGTGCAGACCATGCGTGGCGTTGACCGCCGTCGCTCCAGCGAAACCGAGCACAAGACCAATCCCCAGGCGTCCCCGACGCTGACCCCAGGAAAAGCAAAGGAGCCCGTTTCTGCATGAAAAAAATCCTAGTCGTTGAAGATGACGAGAAGATCGCCGCCGCCCTGCGGATTCGCCTCGAATCCGTCGGATACCAGGTCGTCTCCGCTGGTGACGGTTTCAGCGGACTGAAGATGACGATGACCCATCACCCCGACCTCATCCTGCTCGACATCATGATGCCCGTCGGCATGGGCTTCTCCGTCGCGGAGCGGCTCAAGGATCTTGGTCTCGGTGAGATTCCGATCATCTTCATCACCGCAAGCAAACGCGCCGGTCTGCGCAAGATGGCGCAACAACTCGGCGCCGCCGGCTTCTTCGAGAAGCCCTACGACGCCGACCAGCTGCTCGCGGCGATCCAACTAATTCTCAGTCCCGTTCCCTTTCCCGCCGCCCACAACCCGTCCTCCACCACACCGCGCCTCAGCCCATGAAAACCATCCTGATCATCGAGGACGACCCGAACATCGTCGCCGCGCTCGAAGTCCGGTTCAAAGACGGCGGCTACGAAACGCTGAGCGCGGGCGATGCGCTCACCGGCTTCAGCAAGGCGCTTCAAAACCTTCCTGACCTCGTCGTGCTCGACATCTCGATGCCCGCCGGCGACGGCCTTCAAGTCGCGAGAAAACTCCGCTCCCACCAGCTCACGCGCGAAATCCCATTCGTCTTCGTGACTGCGAATCGTAATCCCGAACTGCGCGAACAGGTGATGGACCTCGGTGCCGCAGGATTGTTTGAGAAGCCGTACAACGCGGATGAACTGCTGGCCGTCATCGGCCACGCGCTGGGTGAAACCGGCATGTTCCGTCGCCCGATCGCCCGTTACTCCCCGCCTGCGGAACCAGCCGCCGTGAAACCCGGTCGCGGTGCCGCGAAGAAAGTTCTCATCGTGGAAGACGACGAGAGGATCGCCCTCGCACTTTCCCTGCGCCTGCAATCCGCCGGCTACGAAACCAGCACCGCGCCCGACGCCATCTCCGGCGTTCATTCCGCGCTCTCGGCCCATCCCGACCTGCTGCTGCTCGACATCTCACTGCCGGCCGGCAATGGCTTCACCGTGGCGGAACGCGTCCGCCGCTCGGCCTCCGCCAAGATCCCGATCATCTTCCTTACCGCCAGCAAACAACCGGGCTTCCGCGAACGCGCCCTCGAACTCGGTGCCGCCGGTTACTTCGAGAAGCCTTACGAGGCCGAGGCGTTGCTGACCGCGGTAAACCAGCATATCGGGGTCTAACTTCGCCTAATTGGAATCGAAGCTCGGCTAGCGTTGTCCCAACACGGCGCTGAGAATTACGAATCCCAAAATCACCAAAAGCAGGCCAAGGATGATCCACACCATGATCGATGTCCGTTGCTTGATGTGCGGCGTTTGCTGAATGACGGCCCGATACTCATCCGAAAACACCATCTTCCCCTTCTCGCAGAAGACCAGATAAAGGATGTAGCCATTGATGATGGTTCCGATCGGGAAACCGAGCAGACCGATTCCAGAGAGAATCCCCGTCGGAATTCGCGACCAGGATTTCAGGCGCCGGATGGCCAGTCCCACCCAAAACTGCATGCCGCCGAGGACCAGGAAGATGGCACCAAACAGAACTCCTTCGACGATGTTGTCGCCTGCGATGGCAGTCAGCACCGCCCCGAGGCCAACCAGCAACAATCCAGTTCCGCCGATCAGATACAACACACCAACCGATCGAACCGACGATTCGTGACTTAAATGCTTCTTGCGCGTTTCCTCCGCCGCGCTGTCCATCGTCAACCCCTCCCGCAGTCGTTGCGCTACCATCGGTTTGCAGGTGGCGCAGTAGGCGCGTCCCTCCAGCGAAACCACGTCGCTGCTGCTGAAACGGTTGCCGCAACTCGCGCACGTCACGCCGGAGGCCGGAGGCTGCCCAAGTTCGGAAATGACACCCGCCGAACCCGTCGCGCTGTAGGGCTGCCACTGGGTCATTCCGGGTCGCCAGACCAGCGTCTGGCTGGTGACGATTCCGTCGTGCACCAGCTGCTGAAAATCCGTTTCGCTCACCGGCCCCTTTTGCTCTCCACCGACCGAGTAATACCAATCCATAGGTTCTTGTTTTGCATGGAACGTCTGACCCGCCTGTTTGCTGGGAGACGTTGTCCCAAAACTGCAACGCAACTCCAAGGTGAATTTTTCTCCCGCCATGCAGCGCGTTCTCGCTTCCGCTCTCCATTGCGCTCTGTTAAGAACCCCGCGCTGAGCATCATCATGAAAACCAGATTTACCCACCTCGTCCTGCTGGCTGTCGCCTTGATTTCCCGTCCCGGATCGACACGCGCGGAAACCGAACACCTTTACTGCGCGCACGGCCACGGCTGGCTCGCCGCGGGCGCGGAGTCGCCGGACTTCCTCAAATACGCCCCAAGCCGCGAGATCGACATCCTGCACGTCGCCATCGACGTCACGCCGGACTTCAAGGCGCGTTCCGTCGCCGGCAAGATGACGATCCGCTTCAAGCCCATCGCGAAACCGTTCTCCGACCTCAAGCTTGATGGTGTCGACCTCGCCGTCGCCGCCGTGGACTCCAGCGTCAAGCTCCTCGGCTGGCACGCGACGGACAAGCAAGTGATCATCAACTTCGCCGATCCCATTCCCGCCGATCAGGAAGCCAACGTCACCATCCACTACAGCGCCGTGCCGAAAATGGGCCTCTACTTTCGCACGCCGGAGATGGGTTATCCAGCGACTGATACTCATATCTGGACGCAGGGCGAACCGGTCGAGGCTCGTCATTGGTTTCCGAGCTTCGACGCGCCGAACGAGAAGTTCACCAGCGAAGTCACCTGCCGCGTGCCCGAAGGCATGGTCGTGATTTCCAACGGCCGCAAGATGTCAGAGGAGAAGGACGCCGCCACCGGCCTGGTCGCCGTGCGCTGGCTCCAGGACAAACCGCACGTCACCTACCTCATCGCGCTGTGCGCCGGTAACTTCAAAAAGATCGAGGACAAGCATCGCGACATCCCGATGGCGTTCTGGACGCCCGCGTCGCAGATCGCCCAGGCCGAAACGTCCTTCCGCGACACGAAGGACATGATGGTCTTCTTCGAAAAGGAAATCGGCGTGCCGTATCCGTGGGCGAAGTATGATCAGGTCTGCGTCAATGACTTCACCGCCGGCGGCATGGAGAACACCAGCATCACCATCCTCAACGACGGCACGCTCTTCACGCCCGCCAGCGAGAATCTCCGCGACAGCACGGGCCTCGTCGCTCACGAACTGGCGCACCAGTGGTTCGGCGATCTGGTCACGTGCAAGGACTGGTCGCACCTCTGGCTCAACGAAGGTTTCGCGACCTACTACGACGCGCTCTACACGCGGCACAAGGACGGGCTCGATGATTTCCTCTACCAGATGCGCGGCAATGCCGGCGCCGTCTTGAACCAGCAGAACGACACCAACCCCATCGTCCGCCGCGACTTCAACAGCCCGAACGATCAGTTCGGTTTCCACGCGTACCCGAAGGGCTCGTGGATTCTCCACATGCTCCGCAGCCAGCTCGGCGAGGATCTCTATCGCAAGATCGTGAAGACGTATCTCGAACGCCACCAATACGGCGTCGTGGCCACCGAGGACCTCAACAAGGTTATCGAAGAACTCTCCGGCCGGTCCTTCGACCAGTTCTTCAACCAATACGTTTACCACGCGCATCATCCGGAGCTGAACATCAGCTACAGCTGGGACGAACGCACCAAGCTCGCCAAGGTTTCCATCCAACAAGTGCAGAAGCTCAGCGACGACGTGCTGCTCTTCAACGTCCCGCTGCCCGTGCGCTTCAAGGGCAAGTCCGGCTCCGTCACTGAACGCACGCTCACCGTGAAGGAAAAAGCCGAGGACTTCTACATCACGCTGCCCGAAGCGCCCGAAGTCATCCGCATCGACCCGAACTACACCTTGCTCGCGAAGATCACCTTCAACGTCCCCACCGCGATGCTCCACGCGCAGCTCGCCGACAAGAACGACATGCTCGGCCGCCTCAGCGCGGTCGAACAACTCAGCGGCAAGCCGGAGGCTCTCGCCAAATTGAAGGACACGCTGAACAACGATTCCTTCTACGGCGTGCGCCTCGCCGCCGCGCGTTCCATCCGGGCCATCCAGAGCGATGAAGCGCTCGACGCCCTCATCGCCTCCGCGAAGCAGAGCGACGCCCGCGTCCGCCGCGAAGTCGTCTCGTCCATCGCCGGCTTCTATCGCGAGAAGAGCTACGACGCCCTCAAGCAAACCGTCGCCAGCGAGAAGAACCCGGACATCCAGGCGACTGCGCTCGGCGCGATTGGCGCCTACTCCAAGCCGGAAGTTCGCGACGCGATTCTCAAGGGCCTGCAATCCACTTCCTATCGCAACAACGTCGCGGACGCCGCCATCACCGCCATTCGCGGCCAGGCCGACGCCAGCTACATCCAGCCGTTGATGGAAGCCCTCCAGAAATCCGAAGCCAACTTCACCAGCGGCGGATTCGGCCGCGGCCTCGACACGCTCGCGCGCCTCGCCGCCAACGAAGAAAAGAAGGACGCCGTCCGCGAATTCCTGCTGCGCTACCTCGACAGCTCCAAGCGCCGCGTCCAACTTTCCGCGATCAACGGACTCGGCACGCTCGGCGACGTGAAAGCAATCGGGGCTTTGGAAAAGCTGTCCAGCGCGCCAAAGGAAAGCCCGCTGCGCGCCGCGGCAGAACGCGCCATCACCGCCATCAACGACACCAAGAAGCTTGTCCCGGCCGAAGTCGGTTCCCTGCGCACCGAAGTGATGACCCTCCAGAAAGCCAACCGCGATCTGCGCAAAGACTTCGACGACCTCAAGAAGCGCCTTGATGCCTTGGTCCCAAAGTCAGCTGAAGTGAAGACCGGTAAAGGTGCCGCGCCGACGAAGACGAAGAAGTAGTCGGCGGAACCGATTCGAAAAGCAAACGAGCCGCTCCAGTTACGGAGCGGCTCGTTTCGTTTTCGGAAATCGAGGCGGGATTACATACCCATGATCTGGTAACCGCCGTCCACGTAGATCACCTGACCGGTGATGGCGGCTGCGCCGTCGCTGGCGAGGAACGTCCCGGTTTGTCCGAGTTCATCACTCGTGCAACTGCGCTTGAGCGGCGCGTGCGCCTCGTAGTGCTTCATCATGTCCATGAAGCCGGCAATGCCGCGCGCGGCGAGCGTGTTCATCGGGCCGGCGCTGATGCAGTTCACGCGGATTTTCTTCGGACCCATGTCGTAGGCGAGGTAACGGGTGCTGGCTTCGAGCGAGGCCTTCGCGACGCCCATGACGTTGTAATGCGGCACGACTTTCTCCGCGCCGTAATAGCTCATCGCCACGATGCTGCCGCCTTCGGTCATGAGCGGCATGGCGCCGCGCGCGAGCGCGACGAGCGAGTAAGCGCTGATGTCGTGCGCGATGCGATAGGCTTCGCGGCTGGTGTTGATGAACTCGCCCTCCAGCGCTTCCTTCGGCGCGAACGCCACGGAGTGCAGGAGCAGGTGAAGCTTGCCGAACTTCTCGCCCATGGTCTTGAAGACGTTCGCGATGTCTTCGTCCTTCGTGACGTCGCAGGGCATCAGGAGCGTGTCCGCGCCGAACGTGCCGGCGAGTTCCTCGACGTTCTCCTTCAGGTGTTCACCCTGGTAGGTGAAGGCGAGTTTGGCGCCGGCCTTGTGCCAGGCCTGGGCGATGGCCCACGCGATGGAGCGTTTGTTGGCGACGCCGAAGACGATTCCGAGTTTTCCTGCGAGCATTGACATGGGTTCGTAGATTCGTTGTTTGGTCAAACCGATCGCCCGTAGCAGTAGGGGAATCGGGCATCCGTGGCAAGGCGAACGTCAGGCGGGCTGGGTTGCACGGCCGCGACGGAAGCCCTGGCGTCACCTCCGACTGAAAGCTTGTGTCGCTGCGCGCGCTGCGGCTTTGTTGTGAAGAACGCGACGGTTGTTCGCGTCCGGTTTTCAAACTTATGCTCGCCATTCTCAAATCCACGCGCTGGCTGTTCGTCGTCCTGCCGCTGCTCGCCGTCGGCCAGACGCAGAAGTTCGCGACGCAGTTTCCGCTCGATTCGAAGGAGATTCCCGCTGCGGTGAAGATGCTGGTGGACGGCAAGCCGTGGCTGGGCAAGGAACGCGGGCCGGTCGAAGGCTTGATGGTGTTCGCGCAGGAAAAGGGCGGCGCGGTCTGGCTCGGGAGCGATCAAGGCGCGGCGCGATTTGATCGCAAGGCAGACCATCGCTGGGATCGCTGGCAATACTTCTACGGCCGTCGGTGGCTGCAGGATAACTCCGTCCAAAACATCGTCGTCGACGAAAGCGGTGCGGCGAAGAAGGTCTGGGTGCGAACGAAGTCGGGCGTTTCGTTGATTGAATGGCGCCCGATGACCCTGGCGCAAAAGGCGCGGCTGTTCGACGAGCGCATCGAGGCGCGTCACGTCCGGCACGGCATGGTGGCGGATTCGAATCTGCGCGTCGCGGGCGATCTCTCCAGCAACGTCACGACGGACAACGACAACGACGGCTTGTGGACGGCGATGTATCTGGGCGCGCAGGCATATCGCTACGCGGTGACCAAAGATCCGGATGCGCGCAAGAAGGCTGAGCGGTCGATGCGCCTGCTGATTCGCTTGGAGGAGATCACCGGGAATCCTGGCTTTCCCGCGCGCTCGTTTGTGTCGGTGGACGAACCGCGCCCACAAGGTGGCGAGTGGCATCCGACGCCGGACGGGAAGTGGCTGTGGAAAGGCGACACGAGTTCGGACGAACTGGTCGGGCATTACTACGGCTACGCGCTCTACTACGATCTGGTGGCGAACGAAGCGGAGAAGAAGGACATCCGCGCGTCGTGTCGCGCCTGACCGATCACCTCATCCGGAATGACTACGATCTCATCGATCTCGACGGCAAGCCGACCCGCTGGGGCGAATACTCGGAACGCTTCTTTAAGACGGAGGAAGGCAAATACGAGGCGCCGCTGCGGTCCATCCAGCTGCTGGCGTTCCTGAAGATCGCCCACCACGTCACCGGCGACGCGAAATACGAGTCGGCCTATCACGACCGGGTGCAAAGAGGTTACGCGGCGCAAATGCGGCTCTATCGTCGCTGGCCCGGCGGCGGCGAGATCAACTTCTCCGACGACGAACTGGCGTTTCTTTCCTACGATCCGTTGCTGCGCTACGAGAAAGGGCAGATGCTGCGGCGCATTTACCTCAACGGCCTGCGATTCACGTTCAAACAGGTGCGGCCGGACATGAACCCGCTCTGGAATTACATCACCGTGGCGAGCGGTGGAAAACGCATGTGGTCGAGTATCCGGGAAGATGCCCAACGAACGCTCGATCGCATTCCGAACGATCTCATCGAGTGGGGTGTGACGAATTCACATCGCATCGACGTGGAGTTCCTGCCGGAGCAGGATCGTTTCGCGCGCACGCAACTGACGGAAGCCCTCGCTCCGGACGAACGCCCGGTGCAGAAGTGGAACAGCAATCCCTATCGCCCAGACGGTGGCGGCGGCGGACACCGCGAAGATGACGGCGCGTTCTTCCTGCTGCCGTATTGGATGGGCCGTTACCACGGCTGGGTGGAGTGACCGTCGTCGCGCTCAGCCGCCAAGATTCCGCCGCAATAGAGCGGTCAGCCGCGCCGGCGAAACCACAGTCAGCGTCCGGCCCTTGGCGGTGACGAGCTGTTGCTCGCGGAACTTCGCGAGCGTGCGCGAGAATGTTTCGCTGACAGTTCCCAATTCTGCGGCGAGCACGCGCTTCGTAATCGTCAGCTCGATGTGCACGGGCTTTTCGGAGTCAGGATTACCACAACGTTTCACCAGCCAGTTGGCCAGGCGCGTCTCCACGTCTTTCATCGTGAGATCTTCGATCTGCCCCACCAACACGCGCAGGTGCGAGCTCATCGAGGCCAGCATGCGCAGCGCGAGTTCCGGCTGGCGTTTGAGCAGCGCGATGAAGCCGCTCTTCTGCACCAGCAACACCTGCGAGGGTTCCACGGCGCGGGAGTCCGCCGGGTAACCGCGTTCCGTGGCCAGAGACGCCTCGGCGAACGATTCGCCCGTGCGGAAAACGTGGATGACTTGCTCCTTCCCGGCGGCGTTCACGCGGTGAACGTTAACCGCTCCGGCCTGCACGATGTAGAAGCCGTGCGACGGATCGCCTTCGCGAAAGAGATAAGCCCCCTTGTCGAGCGACTTCGCGACAGTGATGGCGGCGATGTTCTGCAGATCCTCAGTCGGCACGCCGGTGAAGAGCTGGCAGCTCCGTAGCGAATTGACGAGAGCGGTCTGCTTCAAGTGCGCGATGGAAGTGCTCATACCCGGCCTCGGTTTACTTCGCCTCCCGCCAGAAGTAAACAATCCAGCTGCCCGCGTCCCCGCGTTCGACCTTCGATCGGAAGCCTTCGCTGCCGAGCAATTCGATCAGCGGCGAGGGGAGGAACGGTGCGACGATGATCAATCCCTCGTTGTCAGCGAGGGCCTTCACGCGTTTGCGAATTTCTGGAAGGGGCTCGATGCCGTCGCGAAGGAGGTCACGAACGTCGAACCGTTTGAACTGGGTCATGGGCAGCATAAAAGTCTCTCGAATTATTCTCCGGCGGTTTTGCCGTCGGCGCAATCTCGCGGATGACCCGTTTGCATTCCTTGATCATGGTCAAGGAACTGCGCGCAACTTCCGCCGATTCTTCCAGCGTGAACTTCAACTTTAATCAGCAGCCGTTCATCGTCATCTGGGAAGTAA
Organism: Verrucomicrobiota bacterium; assembly: GCA_016713365.1. Taxonomy (GTDB): domain Bacteria; phylum Verrucomicrobiota; class Verrucomicrobiia; order Limisphaerales; family JADJPG01; genus JADJPG01. The sequence continues at coordinate 246,468 of JADJPG010000001.1, forward strand.
CCCGCGCCTGCGGGCTCGCCTGCCGTCACTGCCGCGCCGAGGCAGTGTTACGGAAGCACCCACTCGAATTGACCACGCAGGAATCCTTCCGGCTCATCGACCAGGTGGCGCGGGCCAAGCCGACTCTGTTCGTTCTGACCGGTGGCGATCCCGCGCTGCGTCACGATTTGCAGGGGTTGATCCACTACGCAGCGCAGCTCGGGTTGCGCGTGGGCTTGAGCCCGAGCGCGACGCCGGAGTTTCTGCGCGCCGACTTCGCAGAATTGAAGAAGCTGGGCGTCGCCCGGATCTCCCTCAGCCTTGATGGCGCGACGCGGGAGAGCCATGACCGGTTCCGCGGTGTGCCGGGAACGTGGGAGCTGACGATGGAAGCGATCGCCCGGGCGGCCGCCGCGAAATTGCCGGTGCAGATCAACACGACGTTCACCCGGCAGAATGTGGGCGAGTTCGATGCGTTCACCGAACTGCTCGCGCGCATTCGCCCGGTTTTGTGGAGCGTCTTCCAACTGGTGCCGACCGGTCGTGGCAAGATGGATGATCTGCTGACGGCGGATGAGCTGGAGGAGCTGTTCCTGCGCTTGCAGAAGCATTCCGAGGCGTCGTTGTACGACATCAAGACCACGGAAGGTCAGCACTACCGTCGCGTGGTGCTCCAGCAAACGAAGAATCCTGCGGCGCTTCGCGCACGCGCGCCGCTCGGCATCAACGATGGCAAGGGTTTCGTCTTCATCTCGCACACCGGCGACATCCAGCCAAGCGGCTTCCTGCCCATCACTGCCGGCAACGTGCGGAAGGATGAACTGCTCGACGTTTACCAAAACGCGCCGCTCTTCCGAAACTTGCGCGACACCTCGCTGTTGGAGGGGAAATGCGGCGATTGCGAGTTCAAGAACATCTGCGGCGGTTCGCGCGCCCGGGCATTCGCGATGACGGGCAATCCCTTCAGCGAGGAACCGCTGTGCTCTTACCAGCCCAGACCTCGTGTTTGTTCATCAAATCCCGCTCTTGCATGAACGAAAACAATCGGGGCGAAACGTTGGGCAAATTACGTGGATGAAGCCGGAAACGAATCCCATCAAATGCACCTGTTAGAACGAACTGAAATCAACTTATGAAAAACAGAACCATCACCGCATTGCTGCTCACCGCGGCGTGCCCTGTTGTTAACACCGCATTGCAGGCCGAGGATTGGAAGGACAGCGCGATTTCGCCTGTCGCCAATCCGCTGTTCTTTGAGTCCCCGTTGATCCAGAGCGAGGCCAGGCCGATCTTCATTTATCACAACATCGACGACGATTTCATCGGCGGCTTTGTGCGCGTCTATGCCGCGCAACTGCGCTGGGCGGTGAATGAACGCCTCGCCATCATTGCGACCAAGGACGGCTTCATCCAGACGCGTTCCCATGCGTTGTCCGACCAGGACGGCTGGGCGGATATCGGCGCGGGCTTGAAGTATGCGCTCATCGACAAGCCGGAGGATCAGTTCATCCTGACGCCGGGTATGAAGTTCGAGTTTGCCTCCGGCAACACCGACGTGTTCCAGGGCAACGGCAGCGGCGAGTTTGACTTCTTCGTCTCCTCGATGAAGGGCTGGGACAAGTTCCACGTCACCAGCAGCCTCGGTGCCCGCGTGCCGATCGACTGGGATGAGGAAACGTCCTCGCTGCACTACAGCCTCCAGCTCGATTACCAGACCTGCAAATACTTCACGCCCTTCGTGGTCGCTAACGGCTTCACCACGCTGAGCGAAGGTGATGGTCCGGCGTTTGGCGGCATTGAAGGCTATGACTTGATCAACTTCGGCGCGTCCGACAACGGCGGCCGCACTCAGATCACCGTCGGTGCCGGTTTCCGTTCGCAAGTCTGGAAGCACCTCGACCTCGGTTTTGCCTATGAAAGCGGACTGACCAGCCCGAAGGGTCTGTTCGATGACCGCTTTACGTTCGATTGCCGGATTCCGTTCTAGTTCCTGTGTCTCAGTGCGGGTCGTGGATGTGAATCCACGGCCCGCTTCCTCTTTTTCGTTATGATCAACATCACCAAACTCTACTGCGGCCTTTCCCAATCGGCAGACTCCCTGCGCTACGGCCAGGGCCACGGCGCTCCCAAGTCCGCGTCCGAACGCCGCCCGATTGTCGTCTGGAACATCACGCGTCGATGCAACCTGCGCTGCATCCATTGCTACTCCGACAGCGACGCACGCGAATACCCCGGTGAGCTGACGTGGGAACAATCCCGCGGCGTGGTGGATGATCTCGCCCAGTTTGGCGTGCCCGGAGTGCTCCTCTCCGGCGGTGAACCGCTGATTCATCCGCGCTTCTTTGACCTCGCCGCCTACGCGCGCGGCAAGGGACTGCGCGTCACGCTTTCCACCAACGGCACCATGATCGACCGCGATGCCGCGACGCGCATCAAGGACCTCGGCTTTGCCTACGTGGGCATCTCGCTCGATGGCATCGGCGAGACGCATGACTATTTCCGCGGACGCGAAGGCTGCTTCGAGAAGACCGTCTCGGCCTTCCGCCACTGCAAGGCCGTCGGACAAAAGGTTGGCCTGCGCCTCACCCTTTCCCAGAACACCATCAAGGATCTCGATCGCATCCTCGACTTCATCGAAGCCGAGAACATTGATCGCGTGTGCTTCTACCACCTCGTTTACAGCGGCCGCGGCAGCAACGTGGTGGATGTGACGCACGAGGACAGTCGCCGCGCGCTCGACAAAATCATCGACCGCACCGCGCTCTGGGCCGCCACCGGCAAGGCGCGGGAAGTTCTCACCGTGGATCAACCGGCCGACGGCGCCTATCTCTACCTGCGTCTGCGCGAGGAGAATCCGGCGCGCGCCGAGGAAGTGCTCGAGCTGCTGCGCTGGAACGGCGGCGGCTCCCACGGTTCCGGCACGGGCATTGGGAACATCGACACCCAGGGCAACGTGCATCCGGATCAGTTCTGGCAATCCCTCACGCTCGGCAACGTGAAGCAACGTCCCTTCAGCGAAATCTGGCAGGACAAAACCAACGAGACGCTCGCCGCGTTGCGCAACCGCAATGGTCGTCTCGAAGGCAAATGCTCGGGCTGCCGTTTCCTCAACGTCTGCGGCGGCGGATTCCGCGTCCGCGCCGTGCAGGTGCATGGCAATCTCTGGGCGCCCGACCCGGCGTGTTATCTGACTGAAGAAGAGATCGCCCAACCTGCGTCCAACAACGCAGCCCTCGCAGTCGCCGGTTAATCGCTCGATCAACTCGCGGTCCCGCGGGCCTCCGCCTCAAGCCGGGGCGGCAGGCACCGATGAAGTGGAAGCTGCCGGGCAGCATAACATGAAGATTACAGACGCTTTCATCGCGGAACACGCGGTCATCAACACGCAGCTCGATTACCTCGAGCACGCCATCCCGGCGGCGAAAACGCTGGGAGAGGTCAAGGTCATGGCCGGCATCCTCGACGCCGCGTTGCGTCCCCACGCCGAGGCGGAAGACGAACTGCTTTTTAACGGACTGGAGCCGGGCCTCGACCAAATGGGCAAGCTGGAAAAAATCCAGCATGAGCACGACGCGATCTGCAAGGGACTGGAGGCAGTCAAAGTCGCCCGCACGAAAAAGGATGCACAACGCCGCCTGTTGAGCGTCGTTCATCTCACCCGCAAGGAATTCGACCTCGAAGACCGCATCATCTTCCGCATGGCGGAGGAATTGTTGCGCGAAGAAACGCTGCTGAAACTCGGCAAGAACTGGGCTCGGAAGCGAACCGCTCCCACTCGCTGAAAAAATCCCCGACCGCGCGCCGGTCAGGATGGCGCCTGCGTTTCCACCCAGCGCACCGCAAAGCGAATCAGCTCCGCGGCCGTCTTGATCTCCAGCTTCTCCTTGATGTGCAGGCGGTGCACTTCCACCGTCTTCACGCTCAAGTGCAGCTTCTCGGCAATCTCCCGCGTCCCCTTCCCTTCCCCGACAAGCTGGAAAACTTCGAACTCGCGATCGGTCAGCTTCTCAACCGGCGAACCACCGGATGAATTGCGCTGGCCGGAGAAGATTTCGAGGATGCGCTTCGACATCTTCTCGCTCACGTAAATCTGCCCGGCCAGCACCTGGCGGATGCCGTCCATCAAGCGCTTGCCGCCTTCCTGCTTCATGATGTAACCGCGGCCGCCCGCACGAAGCACGCGCTCGGCATAGAGCGATTCGTCGTGCATGGAAACAACGAGGATCCGCAAACCGGGATGCAGCGCGAGCGTGTCCTTGATCAGCTCCAGCCCGCTTTTGTCCGGCAACGTGATGTCCGCGATGACCAAATCCGGTTTGTTCGCCGCGATGGCGTCCATCGCCTGCGCCGCGCTCTCGGCTTCGCAGCAAACGGTAAGATCCTTCTCGTTGTTGATCAGGGCGGCGAGGCCCTGACGCATCATCGGATGATCATCGACGATTAGGATACGCGTTCGCGACTTGATGGGTTTGGCTTTGCTCACGAGACATTCACGGGTTGGAGAGCCGCATTCTGAACGGAACAGATGACGCTGGTGCCGCCCTCGGGATCGCGCTGCACGACCACGGAGCCGCCAATGATGCCGGCACGATATTGCATGATGCGAAGACCCATTCCCTTGCCAGACGGCAGACGTTCAGGAAGTCCCACTCCGCGATCCTTGATGATGAGGACAATCCTTTCGCCACTGGCCCGCAGACGGATCTGGGCGTCCTTGGTCCGGCCATGCTTCACCGCGTTGGACACCGCCTCCTGCGCGATTCGATAGAGATGCGTGGCCACCGTGTGGTCGGTAACCAGCACTGGAGGATCACATTCAAACTCGCAGCGGATGCGAAACATCTGCGAGGCGCTGTCCGACAGTTGTTGCAGCGCGGCCATCAAACCTTCCGACTCGATGACCACGGGCGAGAGTCCGCGCGCCAGCGCACGCGCTTGTGAGATGGCTTCGCGGACGTGGTGCGAGATCTTGCCGGCTTCCGGCGCCAGATTGCTGGCTTCCTTGGAACGCGCCCCGGCCAGGCGCTGTTCCAGCACCTGGCTCATGAGCTCGATGCCCGCAAGATGCTGGCCGAGCCCGTCGTGCAAATCCTGTCCGATGCGTCGTTGCTCGCGATCACTGATGTCGAGAATCTCCTTCTCCAGCCGTTTGCGCTCGGTGACGTCCTGCAACGTGCCGACGACAAGCCGGATTACTCCCGCCGTGTCCCGCACTACCTCGCCCATGGTGTGAACGTGCCGGATGGCACCATCCTCGCGGACCACCCGGTAGTCGAGGTTGTAGGACTCGCCCTTCGTTCGAGCCAGCTCGAGCGCGGACTCCACAGTGTGGCGATCCGCCGGATGAACCGCGACGCGGATGAATTCGTCCGGCGGGAGCGGCCCCTTGGATTGTTCACGACCCAGAATACGATAAATCTCCGCGGACCATTGATCGGCCGCCGGATTTCCAACGAACAATTCGTAGCTGCCGAGCTGCGCGATCTCCTGCGCCTTGGCGAGATTCCGTTCACTGTGTCGCAACGCCTCCTCCGCGGCGGCGAGACGGCGATCTTTGTCAGCTTCCGCCAGGGTCCGACGCACGACCGCGGGCAGCAGCTCGAGGAACTGCGCGTCCTTCACGAGGTAATCCAGCGCGCCGCACTTCATCATCTCCACGGCCACGCGTTCATCACCCTGACCGGTGATGACGACAAACGGTGGCATCAACGGAAGCTGACGAAGTCGATCGATGAGTTCACGGGCCTCGATGTCCTGCAACTTCAGATCGAGGAGCATCAGATCGGCACGATGGCGATCGATCCAAAGCAGAGCGCCGTGGCCGGACGACGCACTGGCGGTCTGAAACCCTTCGCGCCGCAGTGTCTTCTCGATCAGGCGCACGATCCCGGCATCGTCATCGACGATCAGGATGGTGGAATCGGATGGCGAAATGGTCGGCACCGGGCGTCAGGATTTGTTGCCAACTCCCGGGATCTGCACGAGCGCGATGAACAGGCCCAGCTGCTTGATCGCCTCGGCGAACTTGTCGTAGTCCACAGGTTTCACGATGTAATTATTGCAGCCCAAGGCGTGGCAGCGCTCGACTTCACGCGGATCATCCGTAGTGGTGAGCATGATGACGGGCATCTTGCGAAACTCGGCGTCGGCCTTGACCTGGCGGAGCACTTCCACGCCATCGACCTGCGGCATGCGAATATCCAGCAGCAGCAGATACGGCGTCTCCGGAATCCGGTGCGGTCCCTCGCCCTGGCAAAGCAGGAAATCGAGAATCTTCTGACCGTTCTCGAAACGCAGGATCTGGTTGTGCAATCCCGCGCGGGCGAGGTTCTTCTCGATCAACCGCGCATGGCCGAGGTCATCATCGGCAATCAGCACGACCACGTGGTTCTTCATCATGGGGCTATTCAAATGGCCGTCAGGCGGCTGGCAAGGAAACAAAAAACGTGCTGCCGACGCCGGGGCGGGATTCGACCCAAATCTTGCCGCCCTGACGCTCAAGGATGCGCTGGGCGATGGTCAGCCCGAGGCCTTCGCCGGGACTGGCATCGGGATTAAGGCGGTGAAAAATTTCGAAGATGCGGGGCTGATGTTCAGTGGCGATACCGATGCCATTGTCGGCCACGGAGTAAATCGCGCGTCCCTCGACCACGCTGCCGGAAATGCCCAGCTCCAACGGCCGATCGGCCGCACGATACTTGAGGGCGTTGTCGAACAGGTTTGAGAATACCTGGTTCACCTGGGTGGCGTCCCCGGCGCAATTGGGTACTTCACCGATCGTCACCTTCGCGCCGGTTTGCTGGACCTGAAACTCGAACGTTTGCGAGATGCTTTTCAACATTGCGCCCATGTCCAGCCGTTCAATCTTCAGCGCCGCCCGGCCGAGGCGGGAGAACCGCAGGAAGCCGGAGAGCAGCAGGTCCATCTTCTGCACGCCGGCGAGGATGAACTGGATGGCCTCCGGAACGTCCTCGGCGATGATGTCCGACAACTCCGCGCCGCTCACGGGCTTGGAGCCAGCCTGATGCAGGCGTTGCTTCAGCCGATCGCAGGCGCCCGCGAGTTCCTTGCTGAAGCCCTGGATGTTCACGAGCGGCGACCGCAAATCGTGGGAGGCGACGTAGACCACCGTCTCCAGTTCCTTGTTCTTCTCCGCGAGCGTTTCCGCGAGCTCGGACAGTTTTTTCTCCGCTTCCTTGCGGGCGGTGATGTCCCGAACGAAGCCGGTGAACAAACGCCGATGCACCAGCTTCACTTCGCTGACGGAAAGCTCCATCGGGAACTGGCTGCCATCCTTGCGCCGGCCGACCACTTCGCGCCCGATGCCAATGATCTTCGCGTGGCCTGAGCGGAGGTAATTCGCGAGGTAACCATCGTGATGTTCACGGTACGGTGACGGCATGAGCATGCTGACATTGCGCCCGATCACCTCTGCCGCGGTGTAGCCGAAGATCTGTTCGCACGCGCGGTTCATCGATTCCACGATGCCGCGCTCGTCGATGGTTACGATGCCCTCGACAGCAGTTTCGAGAATCGCCCGCATCCGCTCCTCGCTCTCGCGCAAGGCGGCTTCCGCCGAGAGGGGCGTCGGAACGGGATTAACCGCCGTCGAAGAGTTGGAGTTGGATGCTTCGGAGCTCATGCGCGCGCGGCGACAGTACTATCACCGCGCACGCGAATACCAGCGCTCGATTGCAGGAACCGCTCGCTTCCCGGCGTTACGCGCCGGCCAGCTGGCTGCGGTATTCCGTCGGCGACTGGCCGATGATTTTCTTGAAGACTCGATTGAAGTGCGTGAGTGACTGGAAGCCCACTTCGTAGGCGATTTCGCTGACACGCAGATTCGGATTGAGCAGGAGATTCTTCGCCTTCTCGATGCGCAGGCGCGAGAGGTAGTTGGTGAAGTTGAGGCCGGTGTACTTCTTGAACATCTTGCAGAAGTAAAACGTGGAGGTGTTCACCGCCTTGGCCACATCACCAAGGGAGAGATCCTCGGTCTGATGTTCCTGGATGAATTGCTTGGCCTTGCTGATCACCGGCGGCTCGGCGTTCTGCTGCTGAACGACGATCTGGTTCGAGATCATCGAGAGATGCTGCGCAAAGATGGTGAGGAGCTTGATCATCGATTCATGCTGCTTGGGCGTCAGCACGCGGGTGTCGAAGTAGGCCTTCTTGAGCTCGGTGCGGTCCACCGGAACGCCCCATTCTTCGGCGAGCTTGGCGGTGCGTTCGAACTGCGCATTGGTCGGCTTGCGACGGAAAACCTGTCCGGTTTGCAGAAAACCAATCAACTGCTCGCCCAGACGGACGGGCACTGCGGTATCGCACAATCCGAAATGGCAAATCACCGTCTGGGGCTCCACAGTGGCGCCTTCGGCCAGTTGTTGCTGGACCTGCAGGCAGGCGGCGCAAGCGCGGCTCTTCTGCGCGACCATCGAACAGAACGCGTTTTCGTTCCTCTTGCCGTGATGCGGCAACTGCCAGGACTCCACCGGACGCAACGTCACCGGCAAACCTGTCGTTTCGCTGAACGCCCGTTCGTAGTCTTGATAAACTTTGGAACTGGCGAGGACTTCCGTGAGATTTTTGTTGGCATTCATTTGTCGTTCGTTGTTTCCGTGTTGTCTCAGAACTTGTTTCAGTGCAGACAAATTACGGAAGGCAGCTGCCGCCAACAATTGGGGCGCCGCCTGATCGCGTGCAGGGGGATCGGATCGAGGTGAGTAAGGGAAACCCTTACACCGGCGCGACTATTCTTCGGAATTCCCCAAAAAAGTGACAGAAACCTTCCACTGAGTAGGAAAGTTGAAGTCCGCGGGAACGAGAGCGTCGTCACTAGCCTCTCTCACCGTGAACAAGAAAAGTTCGAAGCGCTTGCTGCACCGCCGCCAACCAGCGGGTGCTGGAAAGCGCGTTTCACTTCGCCAAAATCCGACCACGAATGAGCGCAAGGGCATGACAAGGGATGGCCGAAAACGGGCGAAAAGCGGTGATGAATCGGCGACTGAGTCGATCTCCGCGGATTCCGAATTCACCTTTGACACTCGCCCCCCCTATTGGCAAGGTTCCGCCTCACTTTAACCGTTACTGAGGTAAAGCACGCGGAGCGAAGCCGTTTCCGCAGGCGCCTCTTGTTTGGAATTTTATGGCAGAACTAGTTGGCAATCTCTTGGTCGCTCAATCCGGTGGACCGACCGCAGTCATCAACGCGAGTATCGCTGGCGTCATTCAGGAAGCCGGCCGTCACGAGTTCATTGAGGAAATTTACGGCGGCCTCAATGGCATCTACGGCATCCTGCGCGAGCAGTTGATCGACCTCAACGACGAGAAGGCCAAGTCTATCGAAGGGCTGAAATACACGCCCGCTGCCGCCCTCGGCACCTGCCGCTACAAGCTCGATTTCAAGAAGAAGCCCGAACAAGCCGCGAAAGACATGGACCGGCTGTTCGAAGTCTTTCAGGCGCACAACATCCGCTACTTCTTCTACGCCGGCGGCAATGATTCCCAGGACACGAACCACAAGATCCACGAGGAAGCCATCAAGCGCGGCTACGAAATGCGTGTCATGGGCGTGCCGAAGACGATCGACAACGATCTCCCGCACACCGACCACTGCCCCGGCTACGGCTCGGTGATCAAGTACAACGCCACGACCGTGATGGAAATCGCTGCGGACGTCAGCGCGATGGCCACCGACGACGGCTCCTGCGTCATCATTGAAGTCATGGGCCGCTCTGCCGGCTGGATCGCTGCCGGCACCGTGCTCGCCAAGCGTAGTCCGGACGACGCGCCGCACATCATTCTCCTCCCGGAACTCCCGTTCGATCAGGCCAAGTTCCTCGATCGCGTGAAGGAAGTCGTCTCCCGCATCGGCTACTGCGTCGTTGTCGTTGGCGAAGGCCTCAAGGACGCCTCCGGCAAGCCGCTCGCCGCCGACTCCTCCCGCCTAGATGCGTTCGGCCATCCGGTTCTCTCCGGCATGGGCGAATACCTTGAAGCGCTCGTCACCAAGAGCCTCAAGCTCAAGAGCCGCAGCGTGAAGCTCGGCTACGCCCAGCGCGCCGCCGCGCATTTCGCGAGCCAGACGGACGCCACCGAAGCCGCCGCCTGCGGCGAAGCTGCGGTTCGTGCTGCCGTCGATGGCAAGAGCGGTTTCATGGTGAAGATCGTTCGCCAGTCCAGCGCTCCTTACAAGTGGACCACCGACCTCCAGCCGCTCGGCGACATCGCCAATGTGGAGCACTTCATTCCGCGCGAGTGGATCAGCGAAGACGGCTTCCTCCCGAACGAGAAGTTCATCGAGTACGCCCAGCCGCTGATCATCGGCGAAGTGAAGGTTCCGATCGAAAACGGCCTGCCGAAGTTCATCACCCTCGAGCGCAGCCCAGTCGAGAAGAAGCTCGCTCCGCGCGAGTAACTCACGTCTAAAACATCTTTTACCGAACGAGGGCGGACTTTCCGCCCTCGTTTGCTTTTCAGCGGACAGCGACAGCCAAACACACTTCAAACTTCCCGCGCACGCCGCGGTTCGCTACACGTTTCCTCGCCGTTGTAGAAACCGCCACCATTCGTGAACACCATTGCCAAACAAGCCGTTGCCGCCGCACGCGAACTGTCCGCCGCGGTTGATCGGCTGAAGTTTCAATCGCCCGTCGCCTACGTCTACAACCCGCTCGCCTACGCCTGGACACCGCACGAGCTGTATCTCGCGAAGCACGCCGCCAGTCGCAAGAGAGTGATGTTTCTCGGGATGAACCCCGGCCCGTTCGGCATGGCGCAAACCGGCGTTCCTTTTGGGGAAATCGCTGCAGTGCGCGACTGGATCGGCGTCAGCTCCGATGTCGCCCAGCCCAAAAAGATCCACCCAAAGCGCCCCATCGAAGGATTCGCCTGCACGCGTTCTGAAGTCAGCGGCCGAAGACTGTGGGGCTTGTTTGCCGAACGGTTCGGCACAGCGGAAAAGTTCTTCGAAGATCACTTCGTCGCGAACTACTGCCCGCTCGCGTTCATGGACGAAGGTGGCCGCAATCTCACGCCGGACAAATTTCCCGCTGCCGATGCCGATCCGCTCTACGCCGTTTGCGATGAACATCTGCGCGCGCTCGTCAGCGCCTTGAAGCCGGAATGGGTGATCGGGGTCGGCGATTTCGCGGAGAAACGCGCCCGCGAAGCGCTGGAAGGAATGAACGTGCAGTTCGGCAAAGTGCTGCATCCGAGCCCGGCGAGCCCCGCCGCCAATCGCGGTTGGTCCGCCGCCGCCACGAAGCAACTCAAGGCTCTTGGGATTTGGAAGTGAGCGAAACAGACGAGAACGAAGGAAACTAAGCTCAGCTCGCCACTTTGTTCTCTTCGTTCCCTCCCGTTACCTTCCCGGCCAACTTTCACCTTCCAAGCCGTCAGCGGGAGTCCTAGTTTAAAGCCATGTTCGATAATCTCAGCGGCAAGCTTCAGAACGCCTTTCGCTCGTTGCGCGGGCTGAGCAAAATCTCCGAGACCAACGTCGCCGACAGCCTCCGCGAAGTCCGCATGGCGTTGCTCGATGCCGACGTGAACTTCAAGGTCGTGAAGGATTTCATCGACCGCGTGAAGGAGAAATCGCTCGGTCAGGAAGTTATTGCCGCTGTCCATCCCGGCCAGCAGATCATCAAGATTATCCACGATGAACTCGTGACCTTGCTGGGCAGCGAGAACGCCGCGCTCGAGCTCAAGAGCATCCCAGCCATTCTGATGATGGTCGGCTTGCACGGCTCCGGTAAAACCACCTCGTCCGGCAAGCTCGCGCGCCTCCTTCAGAAGCAAGGCCGCACCCCGTTGCTCGTCGCCGCGGACGTTTATCGTCCCGCCGCCATGGATCAGCTCGCAACGTTGGGCGAGAAGCTCGGAGTGCCGGTGTTCGTGAAGAAGGGCGAGACGGACGTCCTCAAGATCGCCCGCGAGGCCCGCGACTTCGCTGTCGCACAGAAGTGCAACACGCTCATCTTCGATACCGCCGGCCGCCTGCAAATCGACGAGCCGCTCGTGCAGGAACTCGTTCGACTGCGCGACCTCGTGCAGCCGGATGAAATTCTCCTCGTGCTCGACGCCGCGACCGGCCAAGAAGCCGTCAACGTCGCCACGCACTTCGACAGCGCGCTCAAGATTACCGGCAGCATTCTTACCAAGCTGGACGGCGACGCGCGCGGCGGTGCGGCGCTGAGCATGAAGACGGTGACGCAGAAGCCGATCAAGTTCATGGGCGTCGGCGAAAAGCTCGAGGACTTCGAGCCGTTCCATCCCGAGCGCATGGCGTCGCGCATTCTGGGCATGGGCGACGTCGTCAGCCTCGTCGAACGCGCCGCTGAGGCCGTGGACGAGGAGGATGCGAAGAAGCTCGAGGAGAAGATGCGCAAGGGCGAGTTCACGCTCGAAGATTTCCTCGATCAGCTGCGCGCGATGAAAAAGCTCGGCTCGCTCGAAAGCATCGTCGGCATGCTGCCCGGCGGCGCGGAAGTGCTGAAGCAGACCGACATGAGCAAGCAGGAGAAGGAATTCAAGCGCATGGAAGGGATGATTTGCGGCATGACGTTCGAGGAACGTCGCAAGCCACAAATCCTCAACGCCAGCCGTCGCAAACGCATCGCCAAAGGCAGCGGCGTGACCGTGGCCGAGCTGAACACATTGCTCAATCGATTCACGCAGATGCAGCAGATGATGCGAAAGATGGGCAAGTTCCAGAAGATGATGGCGAAGATGGGCGGTGGAGGCGGTGGCGGTATGCCCGGAATGTTCCGTCGCTAATCAAAGATTCCAATGGTTCACGTCGCTTCCATCCTTCGACCGGCGACGTTGCTGGCGATCAATCTTCTGCTGCTGATGATCTGGGGTTTCGCCGGCATCAGCAAGGTGCAGGACGGAATGCCGTCGTGGTTCGACGACAAGTTCGGCAAGACGTTCCTCGGCACTTTCCCGGGGCTGAAGGCGACGTTTTGGATTCTCACTGTGTCGGAACTCGTCGCCTTCGCATTGGCGATCGTCTCGCTCGTGCGCATTGAGTTTCTGCGCCAAAGACCGCCCACGTTTCTGGCGGCGACGGCGGTGTGGAGTCTGTTCGTGTTTCTCCAGCTGGGGTTTGGTCAATGGTTGACGGGCGAGTTCAGCGGCGCGTTCCAGCAGTTCATGTATTTCTGCGGCACACTGCTGACGTTGCAGGTCATCCAGGCCTCAAACAAATCGTCCTCTGCCTCGTGACGCGATGAAGCCGGCTTTCATCGCTGCGATCCTCACCGCACTCTCTTTCATTGCGTGCTCCTCGGCACCACTGCCGCCGTTGGGTGAAAACGATTTCAAGGGCACCGGCATCTGCCAGCTTGCGGTCCACGGCTTCGCGTTTCCCGCGCAGTCCGAGAAAGCCATCAACGACTCCGTCCGCCAGCTCCTTGAACGCCATCGCGTCGCGCTTGGGTTTGTGCCGAAGCCGGACTTCCGCCTGCGCATGAGAGTTTTCGGAAACTACGCGGACTACACCAACGCCACGTTCAGCCTCTACTGGACGAACGCCGCCGACCGACGCGCGTTGCAAGGACGCCCCTTCACTGTCGCCGGGTTCTACACTTCTGCGACAAAGGAAATCGTGACGTGGAAGCAGCAGATGCCCGGCTTCCTCGGCACCACGCTGCTGCACGAGGCGAGTCACGCCATCATGGACGCGCATTACGACAACGTCCCGGCGTGGTTGATGGAAGGTTCGGCGGATTACTTCGCGTTTGCGCTGCATCCGCCGGGGGAATTGCAGCAACGCATGATGCGCCAGCGTTGGACGCGCCTGAACGAATGGCTCCGCGACCGCAGCCTGCTGCCGTTGGAAAAACTCCTGAATGCTACGAACACCGACTTCAAGCACCTCGATCCCGAGAAGGCTTACACCACCAGCTGGTCACTCTTTCAGCTGTTGATGAGCAATAACAACAACCGGACCATGATGCTCACGATGCTCGGTGAGCGACAGTCTTTGCACGAAAAGCCGCCCGAATGCTCGGCCCAGATCGACCGCTTGCACTACGGCGGCTTGAAGAAACTCGAAACCGCCTGGCACGCCTGGATCATCGCCGGTTCTTCCGCCACGAACGCGCCGCGGGGCCAATTGAGATAAGCCAGCCCGCGCCGAGCGATTCCCGCCGCATTCCTTGACGCCACCAGATGCTGTGTGTTACCAACGCCCAAGCCACAATTAGCTGTGGCGTGGCTTAGTTCTATGCGTTGTCCCAAATGCGGCTGTCAGGACGATAAAGTGATCGATTCGCGCGCCTCCGGCGGCGGAACGACCATTCGGCGCCGTCGTGAATGCCTCGGATGCGAGCATCGCTACACCACTTACGAGGAAATCGAACGTCCGCACCTGATGGTCCTGAAGCGCGACGGGCGTTCGGAAGAACTTTCCCGCGACAAGTTGATTTCGAGCATCCTGAAGGCGTGTCAAAAAAGACCGGTCACGCAGGAGGCGATCACGGAGCTCGTAGAAAACATCCTCGAGGATCTCGCCCGTAATTTCGACCGTGAAGTTCCCTACGGCGCGGTCGGCACGCGCGTGATGGAAGGCCTGCGCGAGCTGGACCCGGTCGCCTACGTCCGTTACGCGAGCATTTACCGGCGCTTCGAGGAAGCGACGGATTTCGTCCAGGAAGTCAAAAAGCTGGAAAAGCCCCATGATACTCTTATGACCAATTGCCACGGTATTTTAAGACCACGGACGAGGAACGATCCGTGTTCCGCGCACGATGCTTCGACGAGTCAGGCTGATCGGCGATTCCGCCGCGTGGCTGGATACCGAGCTCGTCGCGCACGCCGCGGAGGCGGTTCTCCACTTCTTCAAATCCGAGAAGGGCAAGCACAGCGTGTCCGTCGCCGAATTCTCGGAAGCTCTCGAACGCGTGCTGCGCGGACTGGGCATCGATGTCAAAGCGGATGGCAAAGCTGGCGTGCCTTCGGCCGAAACCGTTTCACTTCCCCAATCCACACCCCGCGTCGTGGAAGCTGATCTTCGATTGCTGGCGGGCGAATCGGATCTCGGTGGCGAACTCGTGTTCTTCCCGCGCCTGCGCGATGCCATCCGCCGCGAACTCGACGGTTCCCCGACGATTCTCCGCTTCAGCGGCCTGCGCGAATGCGTCAAGCAGCTCACCGGCGCCAAACGCTGGAGCACGCACTGCCAGACGTTGAACGACCAAATCGTCGACTACCTGCGCACCTGCCTGGGCGCAGAACGATCGGGTGCCAGCTGCGCGCTGGTGGTTTGCTGAAGATTTCCCATGACCCTGTTCGAGAAAATCGTCGCGCGCCAAATCCCCGCGCAGATTGTTTACGAAGACGACCTCGTGCTCGCCTTCCGCGACATCAATCCGCAGGCGCCGACGCACGCGCTGATCGTTCCGAAGAAAGCCATCCCGCGCATCGCGGAAGCCTCGTCGGAAGATCACGCCTTGTTGGGCCATCTCCTCCTCAAAGCGGCGGAAGTTGCGGCGAAGGTCGGTCTGAACGAGAACGGTTACCGGCTGGTGATCAATAACGGTCGCGACGGCGGTGAATCCGTCCCCCATCTCCACTGCCACATCCTCGGCGGACGGGCCCTCGAATGGCCGCCGGGTTGATTCGCGTTAGGGCCGAAGCGAATTAATCCGCCAGAGCATCCACGTCAGCTCTTCGTTAAAAGTCCCCCGGCTGGGATACGGGAACAGCTCAGGTGGTTCCTGGTTCGCCTTGAACGCTCCACGGTTCAAACCCGCATGCGGCGCCTGCGCGATGACCATCTGCAGGAGCGTGACGAAATTCAGCGCGAGATCATCCGTCAGCTTCGAACCGAGGCAGTCGAAAAGGAATTCATCCGCCGCGATGCTGAAACGGGTCCGGTTGTCCCGCAGAAAGATCTCCAGCAACATGTGGTAACGCTCCTCGTCTCCGGGCTTCAGCAAGCCCGATTCATCGAGCGGCGTGTGCGCCGCGGAACGCAACTGCGCCTCCTCCTTCGCGCTGCGGTGCTTGTGAACCTCATCGGTCCGCACGTAGCCGGCCGCGATGAACATCACCTCGTCCCACGGAACTTCCGTCGCATGCTCCAGGGCGTCGTAGGCCAGCAGGTGCCCCGGACCAAACGCAACGCGCTTGGTCACCTTCCCCACCGGAATCGCAGGCAGCGCGGATTCCTTCACGAGTTCAATCTCGACTCCTTCCGCGCGCAGCGACGCCTGCAATGCGTCGGCGTTCTCGGCATCCAAGCCGCGCAGGAGGATGCCGTAGGCGTCGTTGGCGGCATTCTGCGCATCGATGTCGCGCAGATAGGGCGAGACGGAGAAGGCGCGCTTGAGGGACTCGACGTCCGGCACCACCAGTTCCCGTTGAAGAATCGCGTATGACATAAGTCGTCGTTGTTGAGATTGAACAGCCGGGCCGGTTCACGCAATCCCGTAACGGACCGGATGCTGTTCCAATTCAGTGTCGGCGCGGGCAAGAAACCCTAAACCTCGATTTGATCTTTCCCCGCTAACCCGGTAACCAAGGGAGGTATCGCCGGTCGTATTTTTTATGCTGAAACCGTCTGTCGCCAAAATGTCGCGGAGTTTCTGGATCGTTTCCCGTTCCCGCACCCTGCTCTGGCTCGGCATCGTCATCAGCACGACGCCGACACTTCACGCCGCCACGACGGCCGCGACGGAAGCCGCTTACAAAACCAAGGTTCAACCCCTGCTCGTGAAGTATTGCTACGATTGCCACGGCGAGGGGATTGATAAGGGCAAGGTCGCGTTCGACGAGTTCAAGTCGCATCAGGAATTGCTCAGCAAGCGCGACCTGTGGCTGGCGGTGTTGAAGAACGTCCGCGCCGGCATCATGCCGCCGGAAAAGAAGGATCGCCCGACCACCGAGGAGCTGCGCGTGCTGGAGAACTGGATCAAGGGCGACGTCTTCCAAATCGATCCCGAGAATCCCGATCCCGGCCGCGTGACACTGCGCCGGCTCAATCGTGAGGAGTATCGCAACACCGTCCGCGACCTGATGGGTTTCGATTACAAGGTGCAGGATGAGCTTCCGCCTGACGACACGGGCTACGGCTTCGACAACATCGGTGACGTGCTCACGACCTCCCCGATGCTGCTGGAGAAATACATGCAAGCCGCGGAAACCATCGTGGCCGGCGCCGTGCCGCGCGTGGGGCGCGTCATCGCTGAGCGCACGTTCAACGGGAATTCCTTCCGCAACGCGGACGAAAAGAAGAAGGGCGACCGGCATTCGTTCTACGACGAAACGAAGCTGAACCAGACGTTCAAGGTGCAGATCGGCGGCAGCTACAAGATCGCCCTCGAGTATGACATCCTCGGCCAGTTCGATTTCGATCCCGGCCGCGTTCGCGCGGTCTTCCGGATCGATGATCGCGAGGTCTGGACCGACGAACTGCGCTGGCAGAACGGGAAGAAATTCCGCCACGTCTTCGACGAGAACTGGCGCCCCGGCGAGCATCGCTTCACGCTCGAGCTGCATCCGCTCACGCCCGTCGCGCAGAAGAAGAACTCTCTCGATTTCCGGTTGCTGAAGGTGACGCTCGAAGGACCGACTGAGAAGGAACACTGGGTGCGGCCGAAGAATTTCGACCTCTTTTTCACCAAGGACGTGCCCGAGGGCAAGTCCGCCCGCCGCCAATATGCGCGCGAAGTTCTCGATCGTTTCGCCACGCGCGCCTTCCGCCGTCCGGTGGACAAGAAGTCGCTCGACCGCTTGATGGAGATCGCCGAAGGCACGTGGTCGGAGAAGGGCAAGCGGTTCGAGGACGGCATCGCGCAGGCGATGATTCCCGTGCTCGCGTCGCCGCGCTTCCTGTTCCGCGTCGAGGAATTCGAGCCCGTCGCAACGTCGAAGCAGCATCCGCTCGTGGACGAATACGCGCTCGCCTCGCGACTTTCCTATTTCCTCTGGTCCACCATGCCGGACACCCAGCTCTTCCGCCTCGCGGAGAAACGCGAGCTCCGGAAGAACCTCGACGCACAGGTGAAACGCATGCTCGCCGATTCGCGCTCGGAAGCGTTCATCGAGAATTTCATCGGCCAATGGCTCCAGGTGCGCGATGTCGAGGGCATCGACATCAATACCTTCGTCGTGCTCGGACGCGAGCGCGGCGAGGAACGGGAGTTCCGTCGCACCCGCGCCCGTCTAGAAGAACTGCGTGCCAAGACCACACTCACGCCAGAAGAGGAAAAGGAACGCGAACAAATAATCGAGGCGCGTCGCAAGCGCTTCGCGAACCGTCAGATGGTGGAACTCGATGGCGAACTGCGTCGCGCGCTGCGTCGCGAGACCGAGATGGCGTTTTCGTATGTGATGCGCGAGAACCGCAGTGTCCTGGAGCTGCTCGACGCTGATTACACGTTCCTCAATGAACGGCTTGCGCGCCATTACAGCCTGACGAATCTAAACATCAAGGGCGGCGAGATGCGCAAGGTCAGCCTTTCGAAGGACACGCCGCGCGGCGGCATTCTCACGCACGGCTCGGTGCTCATCGTCACGTCGAACCCCACGCGCACGTCGCCGGTGAAACGTGGCGTGTTCATCCTCGATAACATCCTCGGCACGCCGCCGCCGCCTGCGCCCGCCGACGTGCCGTTGCTCGAAGATTCCGAGAAGGAAGTCGCCGGGCGCTCGCCGACCTTGCGCGAAACGCTCGCCATTCATCGCGAGAAACCGCTGTGCAGTTCCTGCCACAACCGCATGGACCCGCTCGGTCTCGCCCTCGAAAACTTCAACGCGCTCGGCATGTGGCGTGACAACGAACGCGGCCAGCCCATTGATGCCACGGGCAAGCTCATCACTGGAGAGACCTTCAAGGACATCCGCGACGTGAAGCGCATTCTCGCGACGAATCATCGCCATGATTTCTACCATTGCCTCGCCGAGAAACTGCTCACCTACGCGCTCGGCCGCGGCCTCCAGTATTACGACACCGAGACGCTCGACCAGATTGTCCACCGCCTCGAAGCCAGCGACGGGAAGTTCTCCTCGCTTCTGACCGGCATCATCGAATCCGCCCCCTTCCAGAAACGTCGAAATCCGAGCGCGCCTGCCGATGCTCCGGCCCCGGCAGCCGCGCCTAAACAACCCGAACAACGAGCCGAAGCAAAACCATGAGCACGAAACATCCGCACAACCCGGACGCCGCCGCGCAACGTTTCGCCAGCCTGAACCGCCGCACTTTCCTCCGCGGACTCGGCGCCTGCATGGCGTTGCCCGCGCTCGAATCCGTGATGCCCACGGGCCTCCTCGCCGCCGGCAGCAAGGCCGCGAACCTCGCCCGCACTGCGTCCGGCGCACCGCTGCGCACGGCCTATGTCTATTTCCCGAACGGCGCGATCCAGCCCGCTTGGTGGCCGAAGAGCGAAGGCGCGAACTTCGAGCTCAGCTCGACGCTCCAACCGCTCGCGCCCGTGAAACATCAGCTTCAGATTCTCGGCGGCATGGACCACGTCAACGCCACGCCAGGCCCCGATGGCGCCGGCGATCACGCCCGTGCCAGCGGTACGTTCCTCACCGGTGTGCGCGTGAAGAAAACCGCCGGCTCCGACATCCAGGCCGGCGTCTCCATCGATCAGGTCATTGCGAACCAGATTGGCCACCTCACGCGCTTTCCCTCGCTTGAGCTCACCTGCGACGCCGTGCGCAAGTCCGGCAACTGCGATTCCGGCTACTCCTGCGCCTACCAATACAATCTCTCCTGGCGCTCGGCGAACACGCCCGTCGCGCCCGAACCGAATCCGCGCCTGCTCTTCGAGCGCCTCTTCGGCGGCGGCGATCCCGGCGAACGCGCAGCGAGCTTCGCAAAACGCCAGGCGCAACAACGCTCGATCCTCGACTTCGTGCTCGATGACGCCCGCGCGCTGCAAGGCAAGCTGACCCATCGCGACAAGGCCAAGCTCGACGAGTATCTCACCAGCGTGCGCGAGATCGAGAAGCGCATCCAGAAGACCGAACGCTTCGGCAAGACGCCCGATCCCTCCGTCACCACGCCCGCCGGCATCCCTTCCGGCTTCGAGGACTACATCCAGGTGATGTTCGACATGCTCGTGCTCGCGTTCCAGACCGACTCGACGCGCATCGCGACCTTCCTAATGGCGAACGAAGGCAGCAACCGCGCCTTCGCCGAGATCGGCATCCCCGAAGGTCACCACTACCTCACGCATCACCAGAACAAGCAGGACATGATCGACAAGGTCGCGCAGATCGACCTGTTCTACCTGCGCCAGTTCGCGAAGTTCCTCGAGAAGATGGAGCAGACGAAGGACGTGGACGGCAAATCGCTCCTGCACAACTCGATGATCGTTTACGGCAGCGGCAACGCCGACGGCAATCGTCACACCCACGTGAATCTCCCCGTCCTCCTCGCCGGCTCCGGCGGCGGCACGCTCACGCCCGGACGCTTCGTGAAACACGGCGGCGTCCCGATGAGCAACCTCCTCCTCAGCCTCGGCGACCGCATGGGCGCCACGGGTGTGGAGAGATTGGGTGATTCGACTGGGCGAGTGAAAACCATCTAGCGTTGAACCATTTCAGCGTCTGTCTTCTTCAGACGTCTCAGGTTCCGCTGCGCCGGTTGTTGCAACGGTTTCTTCCTGTTTGCCAGTCGCAGCCGCTAGTTCCGCCGCGTTGCTTTCCTCAAGTCGCGATCCTTAGTTGTAGTCATCAACAATGGGAATGGAGTCAACCTAGCGGCACGACTCTCTTGAGCTCCGTAGAAAAATATCTTCTGTCCCATCTCCCGCCGGCCCCATTTACTTCGCGTGTGAGTTTGTGGTCATGAACGCGCCTGAGTCTCCGCGACGTCGCTGGAATCTTTTTCTCCAGCTGGAAGCTTTTGCCGCCGCACCCGGCTGGCCGGGTCGGTTGCTGTTCGCAGCGATCATACTCTTCATGCTCTGGGCCGGGCTCGATCCGAAGGGCTATCGCTTCCACAATGAAGTGGACTGGGTGGAGAACGGCGGCGGCTTGCGCTTCGGTCGTTACGGCCGCGTGGAGACGGAACCGTTTCTCTCGCGTGAACAGGCTGCGACCTTGAACACCCAAGGCTTCGCGCTGGAGCTCGTCTTCGAGCCACCGCGCAAATGGGACAGCGGCTTCCGCGTGCTGGCGTCCTTCCACAGTGGCGCGGATGCTTCCCAACTCATCCTTGGCCAGTGGCGCGAGCATCTCATCCTCATGAACGGGGATGATTACAGTCACGAGCGTCGCACGCCCCGGATTACGGCGGATACCGCGCCATTTGGACCCGGCCCGTTGACATTAATCATTAACCGCAACGCCAATCGCACCAGCCTGTTCTTAAACGGCGAACTGATCTCGGCCAGTCCGAAGCTGCACCTCACGCTGCCCGCCGCTCCTGATCCGGGCCGCTTGACGCTGGGCAACACCGCGAACGCGAGTCTGCCGTGGCGCGGCGTGATCCGGCAGTTCGCGCTCATCGGCCGACCGCTGACGACGGCCGAGATTCGTTCGCGCGCCCAAACTCCCTTGAACGCGGAACGTCCGCCGGGCGACCCGTTTCTGTTTTTCCGCTTCGTCCAAGGCAGCGGCGCTACGGTGGTCAACCAAGGTTCGCTGCCGGTGCCACTGACGATTCCACCGCGGCTCTACGCCCTGGGACCGCGTTTTCTCCTCGGCTCTCTGGCGGCCGCCACACCACGCAATCTGCTCGCGATCGATTCCATCGTGAACTTCATCGGATTCATGCCGTTTGCGGCGGTGATCACGATGCTGCTCCAAGCCTCGCGGTACGGAAGAGTTCGTGCGTTGCTGATCGCCACGCTCGCGTCGTTGTTCCTGAGCTTCAACATCGAACTGGCGCAAGCATGGATGCCGCCGCGCGATTCGAGCCTGCGCGACTTGTTGCTCAATACGAACGGTGGACTTGTCGGCGCCTGGATTTGGATCCTCGCACGTCAATGGTGGCAGCGCTTCCTGCCAAAGTAAGTTAACCGACCAGCGCGTGACGCAACCCAGCCAGGACGGTCAATAGGATATTCGCATGAAACCCGCATTGAGCCTCCTTCTGTTGTTCAGCCTCGGACTGAACGCCTACCTGTGGTTCCGACTTGATCGACAGAGCGATCGGTCCACTGCCGTCGAAGTTCACTCTCCAGAATCCGAGGCAAAGAACGACACGACCGGTAACTCATCTACGCCACCTGTCGTGGCAACTTCAGCGGCCGAAGACGGAGACCGCGAGTTATTGCGTTTGCGGAATGAAGTCAGCCAGTTGCGGAAGTCGGTGGGCGAGGCGTCGCAATGGCGCGCACAGGCGCTTGAGGCCGGAAACTTGCGGCGGGATCTGACGACCGCGACACAGGAACTCGCGGAGGCGGAGGCCGAGATCGCCAACCTGGCCAAGCTGTCACCCGCAGATCTGCAACAGCTGAAAAACGAGGCGCATTCGGTCCGGTGCGTGAACCACATGAAGCAGATCGCGCTCGCCGCACGCATTTGGTCCAATGATAACAACGACGTGTTCCCGCCAGATCTCGTCACCATGAAGAACGAGCTGACCACACCCAAGATTCTCTTCTGCCCGGGCGAAGCCGGCGTAGCACCCGTCAGCGAATGGGAGGCGCTGAATCCATCCGTCATCACCTATCGCTACCTGAACGCCGGCGGCAGCGATCGCGAACCCCAGAAATTGCTGCTCACCTGTCCGTACCACGGGCATACCGCGCTGAGCGACGGCAGTGTGCACCGGCGATAGTCGGGGAAGCCCAGGCTCGCAATTGCACGAGAGTTTCATCCGTGCTTCAAGTGGCTCGTTTCGGCGTGATCTATCAAAGGATCGGCATTGGTAATCCACCTGATATCGCCTGCGAAATGATTCATCTAAAAGTTCGGGATGAGTTCATGCCGAGGCCCGCTAAAAGTTTGGGGAGCCGTCAGCCGACCGGTTGCTTTCTCCAGTAACTGCGCTTGGCGCCGGGCTGGGAACATTTCGAATTCACCGGCCCAGGACACCTGGGTTCATACCGCTATGGAAACACCTCTGACAAAAATCATCGAAGAGATGCAACGGCGCGCGAAGGTCTGCGAGACAGCGGCCAACGATTCAACAGAGCAAGCGCTCACAGGCGAGTCCTGCGAGAAGGAGAAGAACACGCAACTCGCCAAAGATTGGATGCTAAAATCGAAGGTGTGGCTGGAGGCCGAGGATGCCGTTCGCGCCCTATTTGAACCACCCCGGATCCCTGATAGTCCATCACCCACAGTGGTGCAGCCTGCTGCGACAACTCTTTGACCCGATTGAAAGCCGCTGTTTCATCACCATGCGCTTTGGGTTCTCCGACGCGTTCCTGAAGGTGGATTGACCATGCATCGCGTTGTTGAACCAGAACTGCTCGACGACCTGCCATTCGGCGATTTGCAGGCCATCGGATCGCGTGCTGATTTACGGCTCGTAAATTGTCTCATGGGAAACGCGGGCATCCTATCACGCACGCTTCGCACCGAACTTGCCCCGACTCCAAAAGGTTCACGAACGCTCCGGTTGGTGGAGTTAGGTGCGGGAGACGGAACGATGCTGTTGCGACTGGCTCGGCGCTGGTCGGCTCAGGGGTTGAAAGCCGAGATCACGTTGCTTGACCGAGAAGATCTTGTTTCCGCCGAGACGCGTCGCGGCTTCGCCACTCTCGCCTGGCCGCTTCAGATCGTGCCGATCGATGTTTTAGACTGGCTGGAGCAACCGGCTCCCCCCGCGGACGTGATGATTGCGAACCTGTTCCTGCACCATTTCGCCGACGCACGCTTGAGGGATCTATTGTGGCTGGCCGCAGCACGAACCAACTTGTTCGTCGCCTGCGAACCCAGGCGATCGCCGCTCGCGCTCGCTGCCTCCCGATTCCTTTCGCTGATCGGTTGCAACGTCACTACGCAGCACGACGCTGTGGTCAGCGTGCGCGCCGGTTTTGTCGGGGGTGAACTCTCCGCCCTCTGGCCTTCGAAGACCGACTGGGTGACGAACGAACGATCAGCTGGCCTGTTCAGTCACTCTTTTGTCGCGCGCCGCAATGGCTGAGCGCGTCACCGGAGTATCTGCGGCAAGTTCATCAGCGAGATCGGCAGCTCACCGTGGCACCTCCACGCCTGGTTTTGCCTCGCGAAAGAGCAGTCTCTGAAGACGAAGTAAACTGTGTGAAACGAAATCTACAAATCCAACGCAACCGCCCACTGCACCGCTAGGTCCGGCGCGCCAAGGGGGTCGCCATCGACCACAAGCACCCGCGCCCGCGCCAAAGACCGAGAAACAATGGTCGGCATTTCGAGGACAGCTGATTAGCGGCCCCGTCCAGGCGTTGCCGGGCCGCTCACGCGCAGGAGGCGAACCACGTTCGGCTCGACACTGAAGGCGACGGCGTCGCCGGCGGGAGAAAACGCGATCTTGCCGTCCGCTTCCGGGGCATTCATCGAGAAGACCTCGCGCAAGGTCGCCAGGTGCCAGAGGTTGATCGACTGGGCGATGCCAACGGATGCCAGCAACCGGCCATCCGGCGAGAAGGAAACCCCGGACGCCTCCTCGAAGTAGCGCACCAGCTCGCCTTTCAAGCGGCCGTCATTGGTATCCCAGAGCCGGATGACCCGGTCGACGCCCGCGCTGGCGAGCGTCTGGCCGTCGGGCGAGAAGTCGAGGCCTTTCACTTCCTCCGTGTGCCGGTTCAATTCCGTGGTCCGGCCGGACGGCAGATGATGAAGCCAGATCGTGTAGGGGGACGTCACCGTGTAGGCAAAGTAATCGCCGCGTGGGCTCAGGCTCAGCGCGAGGAGCGTGCCCTTGACCGGTCGCGGTATGACGGCGAGCTGTTTTCCATCCGCGACGTTCCACGCCACTGAATCGTGATCGTAGGTGATGACAAGAGTGGTTCCGTCCTGCGACATCGCAAAGCCCCGGCCGTCGGTGCGTTTGGAGAAATTCTCCAGAGTGGAACCTTTCTCGAGCGTCTTGGAAGCCGATCGCCACTGTTCGAGTTCGCCGGTGTTGTCATTCAAGAGCACGACGTCTTCGCCGTTGACGCCGAAGCCAGCGACCCAGCGACTGTGAAACTCTTCGATCGTTTTGCCCGTCTCAATCTCGCGGAGCGCCACCATGGCTCGCGAACGCGGAGAATCGTTCAAGGTCAACATTCGGTTACCGCTCCGGGAGAATTGCGGCTGCCAATGCTTGCGGCTGGGAATGCTCCGGATCCCGGACGCGGGCTGGGCTGGCCAGAGGTGCAGAGTCATGTCCTTGCTTGCTGTCACCAGTCGTTTGTCGTCACGGCTCCAGGCCACATCCCACACTTCGTCATCGTGTCCGTCGAGAACCGTGGCGCGATCGGGCGTTTCCAGATTCCGAATCTGCAGTGTGCGATCGGAACCGCTGGTGACGATGCGGCGGCTGTCCGGCGAGAACGCAATTCCCCAAACCTTGAACTGATGTCCGCCCAGCACCAGCGGCGAGGTGAGGTCGCCCTGCAGATTCCAAACGCGAGCGCCCATGTTGAAGCCGGCGGCCGCGAGGCGTTTGCCGTCGGGCGAGAACGCAATGGACCACGGCGAATCCACGGTGCTGAGCTGGCGCGTTTCGCCGGTGTTCAGATTCCACAGAAAGATGTTCGTGCGTTCCCCGCCTCCGGCGAGCCACTGCCCGTCGGGCGACAAGGCAACGCGCCGAACCGCCGCGTTGGTTTCGAACAACACGCGGCGCGTGCGCCAGTCCCAGACTGTGACGCCGCGGCTGGCCTTGAAGAAACGAAACGGCGTCGACATCGATGCCGCGAGCCGCGAGCCGTCACCGGATAACGCAGCGTTCGCTCCATTCAACGGCACGCCTGCCGGCTGTCCGTCGCGAGTCCAGAAATGCACTTTGCCGTCCGCGCCGGCGCTCACGACTTGCTGTCCGTCCGGCGTGAAGGCAACCGACCAGACGACTGTGCCGTGGGCTTTCACGTTCCTGATCGAACTGCCCGAGCGCAGATCCCAGAAGTGCAGCGTGGCGTCCATGCCGCCGGAGACAGCGCGTTCGCCGTCCGGAGAAATCGCGACGCACGTGACGGTGGCGGTGTGGCCCGTCAGCACCGCCGTATGCTGGCCTTTGCACAACTCCTGAAGCAGATGCCATTCGAAACCGCGGAGATCGGCCTGGCCCTGGCGGGGAATCTGGGCGGCGAGAACCCGCCGGGCGAGACCGAGATCGTGTCCCCCCAGCGCCTGGGAGGCGACTTGAAGATCCGCCGCGTAGCGTTCGACGTCGTGCTGAAACGCGTTCTGCTCCGCGCGCTTCCATTGCACGGAAATGCCGACGACTCCGGCGACCAGGGCGACCAGCAGGGCGACCATCGTCGCGGCCAGCGCGGGACGGCGGCGGCACCAGCGAAACGCATGCTCCATTCCCGAGACTGGCCGCGCTTGAACGGGTTCGCCGCGGAGCCAGCGCTCCAGTTCATCCGCGAGCGTCTCGGCGGATGAGTAGCGTCGCTGCGGATCTTTGCTGAGGCATTTCAGGCAGACGGTGCGCAGGTCTGGGTTCGGCAGTGAAGTCGTGTCCGGTTCATCCTCCGCGATCCTTCGGAGCAGGCTGGGAATATTTCCGGCGGCGAACGGCGGTTTGCCAGTGAGCAGTTCGTAGAGAATGGCGCCCAGGCCGTAGATGTCGGTGGCGGTAGTCAGATTCTTCGTGTCGCCTGCCGCCTGCTCCGGAGACATGTAGGCGGGACTGCCGATGACGTCGGTGCTGAGCGTGAGACTGCTCTCGCGATCTTCAAACTTGGCGAGGCCGAAGTCCGCGACATACGGCCGACCGCCGGCATCGATCAGAATGTTGTGCGGCTTGAGATCGCGATGCTGAATGCCGCGTTGATGCGCGTAGTGAACCGCGCGGGCGATTTGCACGACCAGAGTCACGTGATGCGTGACGCGTGATGCGTTGTCTCCACCGCTGGACTTCAATTCCCCGTCGGCCACGCTGCCGCGCTCGGCGAGTTTCATCGTGAAGTACGGCTGTCCTTGAATGGAGCCGACTTCGTACACCGGCAGAATGCTCGGATGATCCAGGGCCGCGACGGCCTCTGCTTCCTGCCGGAAGCGCTGGAGTTGCACGGAGGAGGAGAGTCGCGACGGATGCAGCATCTTCAGCGCGACGGTGCGGTTCAGGCTGAGATGGCGGGCTTCGTAGACAACGCCCATGCCGCCGCGACCGAGTTCGCGCACGAGTTCGTAATCGCCGAAGAGGCGGTTGGCAGGATGGGGAGACGGCGCGGATTCCGCCGGAGATTCTCCGTCCGCGCTGCTCAACGTGAACCGCAACATGCATCGCGGGCAGAGGCCTCGGAGCGAGCCCGGCATGGGGCTCTGGCATGAGGGACACAGTGATGATTTTACAGCCATGAGCGAGATGGAGGACGCGACGTGACTCGCGCGAATGGCTCGGCAACAACACGGTGCTTTGTGTTCGTCACGCGATGCTCACGGCCGCACGAGGCGGAAGAACCCCATGTCGGCCAGGATGGAATCCGGAAAGCGGACTTCATTGAAGTTGCCGCTGATAGTGTAGGGTCCATCGAACCGAATCCACACTGAAGCGGGCTGAAGTTCCGAAGTCCCTTCCAGCACGTATCCGGAAGCATCCTTGTCCCAGAAGACGACGACATCATCCGCGTCCTGCCGGATTCTCAACACGGGCGGTGCGATACGAACGCGGATGGAACCGGCAATGTCGATCGCGTCGCCAAAGGTGGTGGGCAGCCGGATCGGCATGCCGACGCATTCGGTCGCGTCCGGACTGAGAGGAATGATCCACAGACCGTTCACGCCACCGATGCTGCCGGCGCCGATCAGAGCGTCACCTTCGGGCGACCACAGTGCGCCGAACGGGAAGCCATTGGTCGCGTCCATGAATCCGGTGATCTGGCTGAGCCCGGAACCATCAGCGCGGAGCGTGTAGAGATTCTGTCCGAAGCCCGTTCCGGATCGAACGTCAGCGAGGGACAGACGGTTGCCGTCCTGGGACCAGTTCGGCCACGCGGGACCGGTGATGCCGAGGGTATAGCGATCGCGAGAGGTGCCGGAGGGATCGCTCTGGTAAAGGCCACGGTTGGGAGCAGTGTTGAGATTGTGGAACGCCAGCCGTCCATCGAAGGGATTCACGACTGGCGCGTCATCGAAGCAGTCGTTGCCCATCGGGAGATCGGTCACCATCCCGTCGAGATCGATCTTCAAGATCATGCATTCGTAGTCGAACACGAGGCCGGAGCTGTCATTGAGCCAGTCGTAGTGAACGACGAAGTTTGGATTGGTGAACAGCCGGCGTTCCTCGCCCGTCATCAGATCGCGGAGCCACAGATTACCCAGCGACAGGAACGGCGCGCCTTCGCGGGTGAACGCCAGCCAGCGACAGTCCGGCGATACTCGTGGCCGAGTTCCTTCGGTGATGAACATGTCGCGGGTGCCATCGAGATGGATCGCCCACACGCTTCCGGTGGAACCGGACTGGCGTCCGTAGAAGATCGTTCCGGTGGTCGAGATCTGGAAGCCGCCGCCATTGGTGCCGCCGTTCGAATTCGTCGTGCCGCCGCTGATGTTGTTGGTATCGAGCAACGGCGGCAGCGTGCCGCCGGAGATGGTGTAGGCGGCCTGGAGAACGGAGCCACGCTCGCCGGACTGCGTCTGGCCGTAGTAGGCGATGGTGACGTTGTTGCTGATGCGAAGGGGCGAAACGTATTCGGTCCAGGCCGAGCCGTTGATGCGATAGTAAGCGGTGTCGAGTGGGTTCACCTTGCTGAGTGAAACATCGATGGCGGTCGAGTAGGCGCCGGGTGCCGGGGAGATGTTGATGCGCGACGGATCAGCAGCGCGCGGTGCGGAATAGCTGAAGAGCGAGATGGCCGGGTGATACTGGTTTGCGAGCCCGAAGACCGTTCCCGATGGCGGCGCGCCGAGGGTGTTGGTCGTGGCGCCGCCCAATCCGGTGGTGGTTCCCTGATCCACCTCCGCTCGCACGCGCACAGTGCCCGGCAGTCCGCTCAAGGCGGTCGTCCAACCGCCGCCGTTCAGCGAGGCGATGAAGCCCGCGCGAGCGTTGACGAACGGTTCGGTGGTGAAGAGCCAGACGTTGGCGCGCGTTCCGGCGGTGCTGGGCGCGGACAAGGTGCTGGTGCTGCTTTGCACGTAGCCGGTGTTGTTCTTCGTGAAGACCTGGGCCTGCGCGGAGGAGAACGTGTTCGACACTCCCATGAGCAAAGCGAACCGGCCAATGCCGAGTGGCACCGCGCCGTTCACCACGTTGCCGCTGGCGCCGAGACCGAGTCCGTAGGCGACTTGCAGCGTTCCTCCGGTGGACGGAGGACGCAGTCCGGAAACCACGCCGTCGCCGAAGCGAATGATGGCGACGCCATTGGTGCCTTCGTCGAAGTAGTACATTTTTTCCACCGCCGAGGGAAAACTGGTGACCATGGGAGCGCCGAACCCGATGCCGCTCCCGCTGTTCATCAGCGCCTGGACGGTGACGTTGGACTCTCCGGGAACATAGAACAGCACCTGGGCGTAGGTCTGGTTGTAAAAGCGGCCGGCGACAAACTCGGTGCCGGCGGGCAACAGCGTTCGAGTGAGCACGGGCGTGCTGGTGTTCGTGTAGGCGTAGGCCAGGAAGGTATCATTGCTCCCGCGCCGCATCGCGGCCAGCAGCGTCACATCGTTGTTGCTCCTCTGAAATTGAGTCGCGCTTTCCAGAGTGCCTTCGGACGCGATCTGATCCTGGAAGAACGCCTGGCCATCCAGAATCGAATAACTCAACAGGTCGAGCAGTGTGAGGCCCGGATCGTGGGTGCCGGTCGCGAGCCAATCGGTGCTGAGCCCGGGAATGGCGGTGCCGTACGGATTTTCCAGCCCGACCATCATCGAGAGATCGGCGTGTGGCGGATGGATGACGATCGGCGCCGTGACGACGCCAGGCGTGGAAAGATCGATCAGGTGAACGCGATTGAAATCTGGCGAGGTGACGGCAATGGCGTCGCGGTTGGCTTGCAGGAATCCACCCACGGCCATGCTGCTGGCGTGCGGAACTCGAGTGGGCACGGGCGCCGCCCACGTCAGCGTTCCGTTCGCCGCCTGATACCCCACGCGGACGTTGCCGGTGGCCTTGTCGAGCACGATGGCGTCGAGACGTCCGTCGCCGTTGCAATCGCCCGAGGCGAGAAGTTCCGTCGCCGTTTCGAAAACGGTGGCTGCCGCCGCGCTCGTCATCGCCAGGAGCAAGCCCGCCAGCACGTCAGCGGCGCGTCGTGAAAACGTATTGCGGCGAACCGCTCGGCTTTGATTGAAAGAGGTCTTCATCGCGTCATTTTCACAGGCTGCCCAGGGGGATTTCGACTTCGCCCGCCGGGATGATGTAGTCGACTTCGCGGTTGGCTTTGAAGCGAACGACGAAGTAGCGGTAGCGCGCACCGAGCAGCACTGGCTGCTGGTCGCGGAGATAGAGGTAACCCGCGCCATCGGGGTACTCCGGCCCAAACTCGAATTGCTTGGCGATCAACCGATCGGTGATGACGAACGTGGTGAAATCCTGCACTAGGTTCAAGCGTGCCCAAGGCAGCCGCTCAATCATCGGACTGACCTGCATGATGTCTCCTGAGACTTTTGGAAAAAGCGAATTGGTCATCTGCTGGCGGTAAACCACGATGGGCAGCAGGAGCTCGCCGGAACGCCCGGGATTGGGAGTCTGTCGCTTGAAAATGTAGCTGTTGGGATCGGCGTTTTCACCCGGGCGTCGAAAGTAAGTCACGTAGTTGGTCTTGCCGACTGTTTCACTTTCATCAAGCGCCCCTGGCAGTTCACCAATGCGGATGCCGACCGGGTAACGACGATCTCTGAGCCGGCCATCCACACTGTTGGTGAACAGCTTTGCCACTACGCGAAAATCGAATGCTTCCACCTCCGGCAGCGGACGCGCCGGCCACGGAACCAGTTCCACCGGGGGCGGTGTCTTCCACGTGAAGTCCCAGGACGTCGACAGATCGCTCTCGCCGCCTTGCTCATCGAGGGCTTGCACCGAGATCTGGTAGGGGGTGTCGGCGTAGACATTGGCCACGAGGTTGAACTGCGGTCCGGGACCGAATCCGGCGCTGATGCTTGGAGTCAGTTTCACCTCGTTGTAGTTCACGACATCACGCAGCGCGAAGGTGCTGACCTGATTCTTGATTCCGCTGTAGTAGCCGGTGACCGCCTTGGTCAGATCAAACTTCAACTCGGCACTGAACAAACCACCACTGCCGCCCGTCGGCGCGCCTGGTCCGGTCTTGATGTAAACGCGGAAGCGATGAACGCCGGCCGTCGGACAGAACCAGTTCAACGCGACCTGTGGCGAAGCCGGTGTCCCGACCGCTTGTGGTTCGGCGAGAGTGGGCGCGGGCGGCTTCGGCGGTTTCACTTCTTTGCAGCCCAGCGCGGCCATCGGACTGGGGTTGCCGTGCTCGTCGAGCAGTTGCAGGAAGTAACACAGGCGCGATGCCGCGGCCGGCATTGTGTCGTCCTTGCGCGCGATCCGGCGCAGGGGCAGCAGCGGGTTGTGCCGGATGGCGCCTTGCGAAATGAGCGTAAACGGTCCGTCGTTCACCGTGCGATACAGCCGGTATTCCCGCGTGCGCGGAGTGGTGGTGAACTCGATCTGCAACGGAGCGACCCGGTTATTTATGGCTGCTGACGTGATGTGTTGCACGCAGTCGGCTTCGTCCGGGAGAGAAACGATGCAGCCGCGAAACGCCGGGAGCGGGGCGATGAGACATTCCGGATACGAAACCGAATACACGCCATTGGCGTCCGGGAACGCGACCGCCACGTCCACCCACACGCCGCTGTTCGGGCCGTTACTCGCGGCCTGCACGAGCACCGGCAACGTGCGCGTGTGATCGAAACGCATCGTCACCGTTCCGCTCTCGTCCGAGACAGGACCGAGCGCCGGGGCGCAGAAGTCATTCGCGCCACCGCCCGCGGCCGGCAGCAGCGGATCGAGATTGCTCATCGCGGTCAGCAGCAGCTGTCCGGCGAGGAACCCGATGTTCCAATACTCGTCGCCGGCCGGCGTGGAGTTGTTGAAGAACGCGGGACGCGACACGGCGCCGTAGTAGTTCCCCACGGTGCAGGCGATGGAAACCGATGCCGCGCCGAGATCGCTGGCCGGCGTGTAGTCCACCTCCACGGTGTCGCCACCGGGCGGGAAGTAGACCGGTCCGAGCATCGTGACGCCCACGTTACTGTTGGTGATCGCGAACTGAACCCACGCGATGCCGGGGTCGCGGCGGACACACGCGAGCTTGTAGTTGTACCGGTCGCGGGCCTCTTCCGGCACGGGCTGCACGTTGAAACTGTTGTAACGCACCGCTGGCGTGCCGCAGCTGCCGCGCACCGTGCCGGTGCCCGCGGCCGGTCCTTCGCGAACCCGCAACACGGCGGACACCGGCGGGCTGTGCGGCGACGGGAGCGGATCGCACGCGGCGATGCTGACGGCGCGGACGGTGTACCAGTAATTGCTCAATCCCGGCGTGACCGGCGCGGTCAGGCCGTTGTCGAGATACGAATTCGAGTTGGTGCCTGCGGAGTGCGGCACGATGCCGATTCGGTTCAGGTCGGACGGAAGATCAGCGCGCAAGGCGTCGCCCGGGTTCGGCCAGCGATAGATCCAGTATTGAGTGGCTTGTTCGCTGGCGTTCGTTCGTTGCAGCCAGGTCACGCGGATGCGTTGCACGTTGGTGTTCGCGCCGCCCGGTAGCGGGAGCACTTGCACGACATCGCGCGCGCTGAGGTCGATGGGCGCGAGTGGTGGAATGCGACGGCAGGCACGGCCAAGGCCGCCCGGCGAAACCAGCCCGTCCCGACTCAGGACATCGCGCGCGGTGATGAAGTAGTAGAATTCTGCTCCGTCCGCGAACTCCACTCCGCCTGACTGGCGACGACCGTTGTTGTCCGTGATGAAGACCGATTCCCGATCCGCCGGATCATCTGCCGCCCCCGCGCCGGAACCAGCGGAGAAATCCCGCGTGGTGACAACCGGCCCCTGATTGATCCTTCGGAACGCCGGGTTCGCATAGATCTGCGCCACGGTGGGCGGCGTGACGTGGAAGTTCGCGCTCTCGGCAGTCGCGCGCGGCAGACGCCAGACGTTGAATCCGTAGCCGAGCAGCGAGAGCCGGCGCAGGGCGTCGGGCGTGCCCCAGCGCAATCGCACCAGCAGATGATCATCTGGATGATTTGTGACGACCTGGAATGGACGTCCGGGCGCTGGAAGGACAACGGGAGAACCCGGAACAATGGTGACGCGACCGACGACGTTACCAGCGACGCCGGTCAACGCATTTACTTCGCGCACTTCGTAGGTGGTCGTGACCGCGGAAGCCTCGGCGAAGGCCTGGCCCAGGCACATGCGCAGTCCGGGATTGGCGACCGTGAGCAACGCCAGCGCGGCCGCGGACGTCGCATTCGTCTCCGCATTCTTGAACAGCGTGAGGACTTTCTGCGGGAGCGGCTGGTTCGTGATGCCTGGCACGCGGCGCAGCAGCATGTTGATGCCATCCGAAAGGCCATTGAGATCCTGGCCGAGCGACGTGGATTGAGTGAGCAACGTGTTGACCGCCGCGGCATCCGTCTGACGGAAGATGGTTCCGCGCAGCGAATAGGTGCTGGCGCTGGAGGCGTCGCCGGGTTTGCCGTAGACTGAGAAGCGTTTGCCGCGAACGAGCGCCGCATCCGCCGCGCCCACGAGGACGAAACACCAGTCCTGGCTGGCGGGACTGCGGTACGTGGTGCCGACCGTGAAGATCAGGTCGTCCACCGGCGTTTGCGCGCGGGTGGCTTGCGGTGCGAGCAACGCGACCAGAAGCGCGAGCGCCGTCCAACGGGGATGGATGCGACGGGCAATGAATTTCATGAGGCTGGAGGAAATGGTTTTCATCTTCAGTCGATCGAGTAGTCGATACCGCCGTCGCTCACGGTGCCTTTCACGGTCACGCCGACGCAGCCCGAGATGCAGAACGGGCAGGGCCCGAGCGAGCCGCACAAGTTGGCTTCGCCGCCGATGACGAATTCGTAGCCGGCTGAGCCAAACTCCGCTGAGGCGAACAGCGCGAGGTCGGCGTGGCCGGAGATGAGGCAGATCAAGCTGAGGTCCAGCGCGAGCTTCTGACGCATGCCGAATTTCCCGGAGGTCGGGCCGTCGGAATAATACGTCGCGGTGGTGACAGTGGCCTCGGCGTCGAGGAAACAGTTCGACACGCCGAAGAGAATTTCCGAGAGCGAGAGTCCACCACCGAACTGAACGTAGACGCCGCGGAAGCCCAGCGGATCGCCGAGCACCTTGCCGGCTTCCGGATCGACGAAGAGAATCGGGTTCAACGAACACGCCTTGCCGACGAACAATCCGGCGCTGATATCCACCGGGACGCCGATGATGAGAATCGTGCCGGCGGCCTTGGCGGCGAAGTAGGTTTCCAGTTCACCGAACGCCATCGTGGCGCCGATTTCCTTCACGCTGCAGCCTTTGAAACCAATCTCGCCCTTGATGAGAATCAAACCGCCGACGCCGAGCACGTTGCCGCTTTGCTGCGTCCAGCGTGCCTCGATGGTGAGCGTGAGCGGCGTGGTGGCGACGACTCCCGGCCACTTCAACGGCACGTCCGCCGCGCCAATGATGATCTCTGCGGCGGGCGCGCCGGCCGGGATGCAGTCCTTGGGCACGGATTGCGAATCGAGTTCGCGAATCTCCATGTAGGCGTTGAAATCGATGTCGTCCGGGAGCTTGAGCTTCACCTTCGCGTCGAGCCGGATCTTCTTCATCGCGTCGCCGTTGAACGTCGGCGCACCACGAATCTGCGCCGAGGCCAGCGAGCCGCTCATCAGCCCCGGACCTTTCATCGCCGAGAAGATGCCGTCCTTTGCGCCGGCGAAGTTGTCCGCGAGACCGTTGCGAATGGATTGATTGATCTGCTGGAAGATTGTTTCCGTGAGCTGGTTCACGATCACGTCATCCTCGTAGAGGAACTGCTTGAAGGTCTGTTGATACTTGGCGGGCAACGGTGAACTGAGGAAGGCGGTGATGAGCCGGTCGCTCAACGCCTTCTTGGCGGCGGCGGGATTGGCCGTGAAGTAATCGCGCGACGGCGTGATGACGCTGGCCATGAGGTTCGACACGCTCGTGCCCGCGAGGCGCGAGTAATCGGCGAGCTGGTTGGCGTTCGCGGTGACCGTGTTGAGCGCCTTGCTGAAATCACCGGTCACACCGCCGAGCTGGCTGCGGACGGTGTTCAATTCACGGCGCACTTCGTTCACGCGTTCCTCAACTTTGGCGAGGGTCGGCTCGACTTCCTTGAGCAGCTGGTTCGCGAGCGGGTCGGCGATGGCTCCGGCGATGCCGGCGAGCGCGCCCTGATCCTCGGCAATCTTCTGCATGACGATGCGGATGACATTGCGATTGCCGCTGCCGTCCTTCTGGAGAATGCGGAGGAAGAGCCCGAGCGTATCGTCGATGTCGGTGAGCGTCTGGTTCAACTGACCGGCCACGCTGCTGGCCCTGGCCCGCCACGCCGTTGATGTTGCGGACGGCATTTTGCAAGCCGACGGCGGGATCGTTGACGATGCTGGCGATGCGGTTGTTGAAGTTCGCGGGGTTGGTGACGAGCTCGTTGGCGAGCTGCGTGTAGAGCGCGTTGACGACGGGTTCAAGCGCCGGTTCCAGCACCGGACGGAAGAAGCCGCTCATCTCGTCGCGCAACGTGCGCTGCATGCTGCGGAAGCCTTTCGTGAGGCCGGTCGCGTCGACGGCGCCACCGATGGCCTGGCGCAGGGCGTTGCTGATCGAGTTGAGCGGACCGTTGATCTCGTTGACGGCGTCATTCGCGAGATCGAGCAGCTTGAGGCGCGGAAGCTTGAGTTCGAGATCTTGCGCGAAGTCGAGGTCGACCTTGCCGGGTGTGAGTTCCTTCAGGCGACTGTCGACGTTAATGATGGGCAGGATGACGGTGGAATCCTCGAAGGAGGCGAATTGTCGCAGGGTCGGATTCCAAACGAGCGGATAATCGAAAATCGCAACTTCGATCCAATTCCTTTGTGCGCGCGGATGGAAGTCGAGCGCGGGCGAGTTGCGATACTCGCCGATGGTGATGGCGCGCGATCCGTCGACGCTGCGTTCGGGGAAGCCGCGGTGAGTGTCGTCGAACTTCGCTATGCTGAAATAGTCATCCGCGCCGATCCGCCAGCCGTATTGCGGACCGCCCTTATCCGTCGCACGCCAGCCGCCCATGATGTCGATGCGCGCCGCGTCCGCGGTGATGGGCGTGACGTGGAGATGGATTTTGCTGTCCTCGAAGAATGGCAGGTCGATGCGGCCGGCGATGTTGTAGAACCCTTCAACGGGGCGTCCGGGCGTCGCCCAGTTGTTAAAGTAACCTTCGCCCGCGGTGCTGATGGTGAAGAAGCTGCCGCCGGAACCCTGCAGCGAGAGCTGGCCGGGAAGAGGGAAGCGGGAGTCCGCGCCACGCACGTTGTCTTGCTTCACCACGAGGTTACCGTTGGGTTTGAAGCCGAGCGAGGCGTGCAGCTTTTGTGGAATGAACGGGAGCTTGGTTTCCACGCCGAGCACGAGGAAGCGGTTGCTGACGGAGCACGGATCGCTGGCGCTCTCGCGGAAATCCATGCTGAGCGGAAGGAAGTCGGCGTTCCAATAGTTGAGATGTTTCTCAGGCGTGCTGGGCGGGAGCTGCGCGTCTGCGAGCGCGCCGCGACAGAGGAACTTCATGCGCTGGAAGTCCACGAGGAAACCGGCGGGCTGTTCGGGGAAGGTGATGCGACCGTCGGTGCGCGATTCCCAGTTATCGCTGTCGAGGTAGGACAATGCGAAGCGCGAGAACGTCATGTCGTAGCCCGAGAGCGGGAAGCTGGACGGAAACGACGCGGCCTGGTGAATGCCACTGATGCCGCCGTAGCGCGCGTAGTATTTCGCCTGCGGCACGAGCGGATACCAGCCCGTGTCGCGACCGGCCAGCGTGCTGCGCCCTTCTACGGGTCCGCGGAAGTTCACGCCGCCGTAGTTGGCGAAGCCTGCATCGTAGGCGGCGGTGCCGGGACGTTCCGGAGTCGGATCACCCGGATCGCCATAGCCGGTGAAGAGGAGAACGGCCGGTCGCAAGGCGTTGTTGAGAGACGTTTGATCGCCGCGCAAAAACGTCCCGGGCATGTGATATGCGCCGGCTTCGACATCGCTGGTGCGTTGGGTGAATTGGTCAGGAGTACCGGTGTAACCCCACGTGAGGTTCTGCGCTGGCACGGTGCCGAACGCGAGCAAGCCGCCGTCCGGTGTGAACTCAAGTCGCGGCGATGGCGTGGGCGCAAATGGCAGGATCACTGGCGGGAGAGTCACGCCGCTGCAATTCGTATCCGGGCAGTCCCGGCGGTACGGGATGGGAACTTCCCCGGCAAGCAGCAGATAGCTGCCGCTACTGTCGATGAGGTCATCGAGAATCGCGAGTCGTCCGCCGGCAGAAGGCACGGGGCCGCTGTGTTCCATTCCGGTGTAGGGCAGATGCGGGCGGAAATTCACGGCAGCGAGCTCCAGCTGCATCTGGACGCGCGCGGAGCCGTTGACGGGATCAGGCAGAATGTAGATCGGGATTCCGGGAATCGCGGTGACGCCGCGGTAGAATGAATCGTTGGAGACGCGTTCACCAGCGAGCGGGTTCTGGAGAAAGCCGCGGTCGCGCTCCAGCCACTCATCCTCGATCGCACGGACGAATTCCGCGCTGGTGGCTTCCGGGAGATAGAATTGTCCGACGGCGACGTCCCACTGGATGGATGGCGCGGAGAAGAGGACTGGCTTGGTTTCCTCCGCGAAATGGAATTGCGTGGCGCCAGCACCAAAGGTGGCGGGTTCGAAGATGACCGGATCGGAGGCCGGTTCGAAGAGCGCGTTCAGCGGAACGTTCGGCGCGATGACATACGGATACTGCGCGCGAATTTCCGGGTTGGTCTGCACGCCAAGACCCGCGGGCAGGAAGGCATAGAGGAAGGTCGCGGAGGCTCCGGTCGGACTGAGCGTGCCGATGGCGAGGTAGCGCACGCCAGCGGTGGTCAGTGGGGTAAGGTTTCCGATCGTGTAGGTTCCGTTCAGGTTTGTGGCAGTGCCATCGGGCGCGAGAGCGACGTTGATCACGCCGCCGCCGCCGAAGGTGACTTCGGGCCTTAAGAGCAACTGGCCGGCGCCGGTGGGGAGCTGAAGTTGGGTGTCGAGAAAGTCCGGCGCGGACACTGTTCCTGGCGCGGGCGTGTTCGCCAGGTTCTTGAACGTGGTAGGTATGTCGCCCGAATACAGCAGGCCGCTGAAGTGCAGCAATCGCGTCGCGCCTGTGGTGTCGTTGCCATCGTCGGTGAACTCGCCGCCGTTCTCGCTGTGCGAAACGGTGACGAGCGATTCGTGAAGTTCGTTCACGGAGTCCAGTTGCGCGCCGTCCGGCTCGACGTTCAGGGTCGATGAGATCGACGCGACGGCACCGAAGAAGACGGGCTGGGGTTCGGAAGCGTTGTAGGAGGAGAGGTTGAAGTTGCTGGGCGCGGTGTTGGGTTTGACGGGAATCGGCGACGCGGTGCTGCTGGTCTGCAACGCGGCGTCGAGCCGGGTGACGAGTGCGACGCTGGCGGGTGTGGGGCCGTAATCATGGAAGCGGCGGAAGAATCCGCGCGCGAAGACTTGGAAGGCACTTTGGCCGGCGACGGGTGTGACCACTCCGGAGCTGTTGATGGCGTGGAAC
This sequence comes from Verrucomicrobiota bacterium, assembly GCA_016713365.1. Lineage (GTDB taxonomy): Bacteria > Verrucomicrobiota > Verrucomicrobiia > Limisphaerales > JADJPG01 > JADJPG01. Next base: position 285,245 of record JADJPG010000001.1, read on the forward strand.
CGCGTGAATGTCGGAATGCCGGGCGCGGCGACGAGACGGACGCTGCCATCCCCGAGGAAGGCGGTGGAACCGGTCCACTGGGGATCGTTCACCAGATCTCCAGCGTGAGCGAGCCCCGTGGAATCCGACGCGCTGGCGCCGATGGCTTCATCGAAACGCCAGTACGCGACGAGGCCCGGTTCGCTGCCGGTGCGCAGAAGATTGCGCGTGGATTGCAGTTCCGCGACAGACAGCGCGCGGTTCCACACGGTGACTTCATCAATGCTGCCGAGGAAGCCGTTCGGGTAGGTCCAGTAGCGCCCGATCTGAAGCGGCTCGGTGGATGTGGTGGCGCCCGGCGTGCCGGTCCACGGCATGTTCGCTCCGGCAACACCGTCGACGACGATGCGTCCGCCGGAAGCGTCCACGACGAGCGCGATGTGATGCCAGTTGCCGTCGGCGATGAAACCGCCGTCCATGCCGAGCGAGCCGTCCCAGATGCGGTTCGAGGCGTTGCGGAAATACCAGCCACGGACGCGCCCGTTATAGACGAAGAGCGAGTAGCCGTTCAGCGACGACTCGAAGTATTTGCTGACGATGCCGTCTGCGATGAGCGCGTTGCGCGACGTCTTCACCCACGCGGTGACGGTGAGCGGATATGAATTGAGATCAGGCGCATCCGGCACGGAGACGTGGTCGTCGACGCCGTCCAGTTTCAGGGCGCTGCCAGAGACGGGTTCGAGCGCGACGGCGGCTTGCGATGTGACCCAGGCTGGATCGTTGACGAGAATTCCTTCGAGTCCCGGCGCGACGATGTTGCCGGCGATGGCTCCAGCGGTTTCATCGAAGCGCCAGTAGGCGAGCAGTCGATCCTCGGTGCCGCCGAGACGACGGTGCTTGAGATAGTTCACTTCGCCGCCGGTGAGGGCGCGGTTCCAGAGGGTTACTTCGTCGATCTGGCCAAGAAACGATCCGGTGAACGGCAGGCTGGCGACCGAGTAACGGCCGATGAGCAAAGACTCGGTGCTGGTGGTCGCGCCCGGTGTGCCGTTCCATGCCTGCGAGGCGCGGAGATTGCCATCGACGTAGAGGGATCCGCCGTTGGGGCTGACGACAAACGCGATATGATGCCAGTGACCATCGGCGATGCTGCCGCCGTCAATGCCGGGGTCGGTGTTGTAGATGCGGTTGGCGCCGTTGCGAAAATACCAGGCGTAGATCCGGCCGCCGTAGAGATGCAGCGAATAGCCGTTGCCTGAGCCGGGCTGATACTTGGAGACGATGCCTTCGTAGACGTTCGTGGTGTGGGCGGTTTTCACCCAGGCGGTCACGGTGATCGGGTAAGCGTTCAACGCCGGGTCGTCTAAGACCTCCACATAGTCGTCCGCGCCGTCAAATCGCAGCGCGGTGCCGGCAGCGGGCTGGGCTTGGGCGCATGCCAGCCAGGCCAGCAACAGGCAGCCGGCGATGATCTGCCATCCGGCGAAGGCAATGGGAGAGAGGTGAGGTTTCACGTGAAGGCGCTGGGTTTGAAAAGGTTTCTTCAAGCCGCGGAGATTCGCCTGTTCGCTGAACCGCCCAGCCGCAGGAAACCGGCTCCAGCAATCAGAGACGGCCTCTGATTGGGTAGCAACATTGACAGGTCGATGCGCATTCATGCTCGTTCATCTTCTACTTGTAGGAGAATCCGGAATGGTTACCGGAAAATCCACCAATGGCTGTTTCATGCGGCTGGCGGGTTTGTTGAGTTGTCCAAAAAATCCGCCCCGGCTGGAGTCTGCTCCAGCCGGGGGGCTGCGAACGATCATCGCCGAATGGGTGCAGTGGACGGGACGCGGGCTGCGTTATCCATCAACGTCCCGGTTTGCCCGTGACCTGAACTGTCCGTCGTCGAAGTGCCTTCAGCGTCCTCTTCATCGAACCGCCAGAGACCGATCAGGGAGGGCTCGTCACCAACGGGGCTGAAGTTTTGCAGGTCGAGAACTTCCACGCCGCTGAACGTTCGGTTCCATAGGGCGACATCGTCGAGCTGGCCGTTGAGCGCGGTGGGGTAGTTGTAGTAGCGCCCGAATTGCAGAGGCTCCGTGGTGGTTGTTCCACCCGGAGTGCCGGTCCACCCGCGAGATGCAGCGAGCGAGCCATCCACGTAGAGGCGGACCCCTGTTTCATCCACCATGTAGGTGATGAAGTGCCATTGGCCGTCCGCCACGAAACCACCATCGAGACCGAGTCCGCCGTCCCACACGTAGTTCACGCCATCCGCGAAGTACCATCCGCGAACCCGGCCTTCGTAGAGAAACAAGCCGTATCCGTTCAAGCTGGCGTCGGCGTATTTGCTCACGAGCCCGCGGACCAATGGGTCCGTGTCGCTGGAATTCATCCACAGCGAAATGGTCATCGGGAAGCTGTTCAAAGAGCCTTCGTGTGGTACTTCGACGCGCGATGTCACACCATCACCCAGCAATGCATTGCCGGCTTGGAACGTGATGCCACTGGGCGTGCTGGTGGCGCGATAGAAGCGGTGCGGATAAAGGCCGGCTTCGGCGTCGCTGAACAGGATGACCGGAATGCTTCCGACCACACTGGTCATCAGGTCGGTCCAGTTCTCCAGATCCGCAGACGCTTGAATCACGACCTGATCGCCCGCCCGTCCCGGCCAGAAGATGGAACCCGTAGCGGTGCCGTCCGTGACGGTAACGCCAGAGGTGATCACCGGCAGCGGTGAAGTCGCGACTGCGTTGCCGAGAACGAGCGTTTCCGCCGCAAGACTGTCGAGCGCGCCGTCGCTGACGACGAGTTGGAACCGGAAGCTCAAAGGTGCATCGCCAGCGGGCAACGTGAAGCTCGGGGTTGCGGTGGTGGCGTTGTCGAGGGTGACAGCGGGGCCTTCCACCTGAGTCCACGAATAACTGAGCGCGTCGCCATCGGGATCGAAACTCCCAGCGCCGCTGAGGAACACTTTCGTGCCAAGATCCGCGAAGACGTTGCCCGGGGTCATGGCGACGGGTGGCTGGTTCACGAGTGCGGGAGGCGTGCCGAAGTAGACGTCCGCCCAGGTGGACGGATTGTTCGGCTCCGTGCCGGTGGGCCAGTGCGCGACCGTCTGGAAACAGATGTCATTGAAAATGATCGCAATGCAGTTCGCGCCATCGCGCTCAATGTTTAGACGCGCAGGATGTTCCCAGCCGCCGATGAGACTTTCGGCGATACGGAACTCCGCGCTCCAGCCGCCATCGCCGCGCGAGACTACGGCCTTGAATCCGCTCTCCGGAACAGCGGGCGCGATGAGCGAAGTGCCGTCGCCGACCAACTGCCACGCCGTGCCGTTCTCGTTCACGAAGAACGCGCGGTCTCCCGGCTGTGCCGTCGTTTCGCCGCTGGCGTCCGCATCGATGCGCAACCCGACGGCGCCGTAGATGTCATCCTCGCCGTAGGACATTCCGGTGAAGCTCGCGTAGAGATAACCGGCGCTGTGGGTGAATCGCGCCACGCCGGTGCCGCCGAACTTGACGGCGGGTGCGTTGACGTAGGCGCTGTCCGCGACGTCGCCATCGAGGGTCGGGACGGCGGCATCGTGAATCGCGAGCGGCAGGATCTGGAAGCTCACGGTCGCGGTGGAGGCATTTCCGTCGGCGTCGGTGGAGTTCACCGTGGCGGTGTAGAAGCCGGGCGAAAGCTGGCGGGTGTTGAACTTGCCAGTGATGGCGTTCATCGGCGTCGGTCCGGTGACGGTCCACACGGAATTCTCGTCGGGCAATGATCCTTCCTCGGGATCCACGGCGAGCGCCGTCACCTCAATGTTGGCACCGAACGGAACGCGCTGGCCGTCCTTGACGCCGCCCGTCAGCACTTCGGGAGCGCGACGCGCCATGGCGAACGGTTCGCTGATGGCGGTGGTGCTGTGGAAACCGTCTGTGGTGATTACGCGCACGCGGCAGGCATCGCCGCCGGGAAGGCGTTTTGCGTCCGCGACGAACGCGGCGATGGTCGAGTTGATGCGGAGATTGCGCCAGCTCACGCCGTCGTCGTTGCTGAACTGCACGGTGTGGGAGAGCAAATCGCCGTCCGCGTCGGAGGAGACGATGGTGATGTTGAGTGAAGGACCAACGGGATCATGAACAACGCCGAGTTCGGAAATCACCGGTTCGCTGGCGCTGGCGCTTAACGTGGTGAGAACGGCGGCTCCTTTGAGCACCTGAATCTGCGCCACGGCCGGTTGCTTGACGAGGAACTGGTTGATCAACGAGCTGGTGCTGGCCCCGTCCTCGATTTCGCGTATGACGAGAGCGACCTCCTCCAGCACGGTGCCGGCGGCATCAAGCTGGCGGACCTTGTAATCGTGCTGTTGTTGCATGGCGGCAGTGAGGGATTCCTGAATCTTCTCCGGGGCGACTACGCCGTCCGGCAGCGAATAGCACGGCTTGAGTCGGGCGGTGCGGGTTGTGAGCTTCAAGACGCCGCGCAGCAGAAGGTAAGAACCAGCTGGGGGTGCGCCGGCGGCGGCGAATGCGGGCGCGGGAGCGAGGGCGTTGAGCATGGCGTTGTAGGTCCAAGTCGAGGGCCAGCGCACGGGCGCGTAGCTGAGAAGATCGCCGGCCTGGGCTGGCAGCACGGGCGCGTAGCCGACCATGTCGAAACCGACGGGCGTGGCAACGAGCGAGACATTGGTGGGGCCAAAGGTGCAGCTGTTGAACGGGTAGCTGTTGTCAGGCCGAGCGGGAGCGTTGCCACCGCAGCCCATGTTGTCGCGGAGTTGGTTGATGTGTTCCCGACCAAGGTTGTGACCGAACTCGTGGGCAAGGGTACGTCCGCCCCAGGTGGTGTTGAAAGTCGAGTTGTTGTCGGAGGCGCTCATGACGTTGAGCAGATGATTGCCTGGCGTGTAGGCGAGTCCGCCCCAGGCGGCGGCGGCATTGGGATGAATGGCCCCGATGAAGTGCCCGCGCGCGGCACCCGGCGGCGGGTGGTCAAAGTTGTCGTAGCAGGCGAGTTCTTCGAGCGCTTCGTCCCAGTCATCGTTTTTCGAGAAGTCGAACGGGTCGTGGCAGAAGAGGCCGCAGTCGCCGACGAACTCGACGTCGCTGACTTGCTCGGTGGTGAAGCGTACATCGATGGCCGGAATGGGCAGCAGAGAGGTGGCGCGCGCGAGGATCTTGTTGAAGTCAGCGGTGTTCTCCCACGGCCAGTAGTTCGGCGCGTCGGTCGTCTTCAGCGCGGCGAAGACGAAGGCCGGACGCTGCACGCGGACGACGGTGACATCGACAGGGGAAGTGGAGTTGTTGCCGTAGGGATTGCCGCCGCTCTCGTAAACGCCGCCGCCGGGATTGACGGTGAACTGGAGCCAGAGCGTGCCGGCGCGCACCCAATCCGCGGGAAGCTCGAAGAGGTGATTGTTCGCCGTAGTGGTGCGGTGCGGCGCGAGGTCGAGCGTGTTCAGCAAGGTGGGTGAAGTATCCGCGCTCAACGGGGAGCCGGGAAGTTCCACGCCATTGAGCCAGCCGCGCAATTCACCGGTCGGACGCCAGGCCGAATTGCCGGTGGAGTTTGCCACTTCCCGGGCATAAGCGCGCACGACAGTGCGTTTGCCTTCCACGAGACGGACGGAGTGGTTCATGTCCTGGATGACCTGGACGGCTTCGAGTCCGACCACACCGAAGTCCAGTTGGATGGGAGGCGAAGCGGTCGGGATGCGCTGAATCGATGAGTTCCGCACGAAGTAGAGCCAGCTGCCGTCGCTGCGAAGATTGTGGCCGCCGTTCAATTCGATCCCCTGGTAGTCGGGGTCGACACCACCGCCGCCGCCAATGATGATGAGGTTCGCCGGGCTGCGCTTGGAACGGATGACTTCCTGTCCGGAGCTGCAAATACCGAACGGTCCACCTGGCTCGCTGACTGGCCGGGTGTTGATGAAGATGTAGCTGTTGTCCAGCGCGACATCGGTGACCTGAATGCGTCCGTAGTTCTCGCCCGCGCGCGCCAGATCTGCGTCTGTGTGCCGTCGTTCGCATCGATCAAGTTCAGGCGTCCCCCGGCCGCGCAACTGAAGCTGCCGATGACCGGCCCGTCATTCACGGCGGCGTAGAGCTTGTCCTTGGTTTCGATGCCGAACCCGATGCCGCCGCCGGTAAGCCGAGTCTCGGCGCGGATGTCGAAATCCGCGACGTTGTAGGCGAGCACGCGGGGGTTGCGGTTGACGCTGAAGAGGGAATAGAGATCGAAGCGCAGGAGGACGCCATTGTCCCCGAGCGCGATGCCCACAGGCACATCGGTCTCCCCGAAGAGACTGGATCGCGTCACGGTCATCGTCTTCATCTTCTTCACGCGCCCGAGATGGACATCGGGGATCGTGCCGCCGTGTGCGGTGGTGGAGACGGCGGCGAGCGGATCGGTGACCGGCAGCGCGAGGGAATAGATTTGGAAACGGCCCAGGCTGCCGCTCGGTCCGGCGACGGGGGAGTTGAAACCCGCGGCGAAGAACAGGGTGCCGTCGTGGATCATCATCGCGCCCGGCCAGTCGGCGTAGATGTAGTTTCCAATGTGGGTCGGCGCCGGCACCGGTGAGAACGGAAAGAGATGTGCGGGCAGCCGCCACATGCCCTGTTGATCGGAGTAGTAGATGAACTCGTCGTCGCGCGCCACGCCGCCGGGAATAGGCGAGCCGCAACCGCTCCAGTAGACACGGCTGTCGCCAATCAACGCCGGGTGAAGCACGCCGGAGTCCTTAAACTTTGGCCCGCGATACCCGAGCGTGCCGAGCGCGTGGGCATTGCCGAATTCGCCCGGACCGCAACCGCTGACGCTGCCCTGGCCGCCCCAGTAGTAGAGGCCGTTGTCGAAGAACTCGAAATCAGTGAGATACGGTTGGGCGGCGACTTGAATGGCCGCGTGCGCGCCGGGACTGAAAGTGTGAATCGCCAGCAGTCCGGCGATGAGGAAGTAGCGAAGTGTTTTCATTTTCGTTCACCCTTACTTGTAGAGTCGGAGCGAAAGGTTACGGGAAACTGTTTCCGGGGAAATCGCCCGGTACGTAAGCGATGGCCTGACTCGTTGCTGCTCGAATCGACAGGTTAAATGTCGCGGGGCGGGCGCTGCGAGGCGGCTGAGGAGGCGAATCGATTTCATGTTGTTTCACCTCACTGCCTAAGCATACGTCGTCCCGGATTACACACTGATGCAAAAATCTTTCGCAGCGGAAACTGGGTCGAATGGATATCTCGCGCTTGCGACGGGTTGATGGAGACCGACGACGACCGGTGCCGGCTGCTCTCCATCCGAATCACGGCTTGCGCAGGCGGAAGAAACGCTGAGTCTCACTGGGATCGATCATTACCGGACTGTTGCTGCCCGCGGGCTGCGGTTGCCAGCTGGCGGGTTCAAGGCTGGTGCTGGACTCGAGCACGTAACCTGATTCCGGTTCGGTCCACGAGACGACCAGTTGGTCGTTCTGATGCACGACGTTCAGCGTCGGCAAGGTGCTGAAGGCGATTTCGGCGGAGAATGAGCCGCCCGCCATGGCGGAATCCACGGCCTGAACGCTCGCGAAGTAGTTCCCGCGCGGAAGGCGTATCTGGAAGTTTGTGCGAGCACCGGCGTTTCCGGGCGCCGGGACCCGCCGGAAACCGCTGAGAACATCCGAGTGCGACCAGAGAATATCTTCCCTGCCTGGCTGAGTTCCGATGCGCAGGTTGTAGCTCACGCCCGCAGGGGGCGTGTGATCATCCGTTGCCGGCGACCAAGTGAAGGTTGTGACTCCTGCACTCGTGACAACGCTCAGTTCAGTTGGGCTTGATGGCGGCGAGTTCGTCACCGCACCGAGGTTTTGCCATAGTTCGGCGAAGTATTGGCTGCCCGGTTCAAGATTGCCGTTGAAGCCCGTGATTAGAAAATCCTGCCGGCCATCGCGGTCGTAGTCCGCCCAGGCAATCGATGGCACACCGACCTGTGAGAGATTGTCCACGGGATCCAGCGCGAAGTTTCCCCCGGTGTTTCGCCAAAGTTGAGTGACCGCATCGCCGGCGCCCCCGCTGACAATAAAATCAAGCCAGCCATCATTGTTGTAATCCGCCAACTCCACCATCCCGCCGTAATCTCCACTGAAACCTGGAATGGTTAGTTTCACGAAACCAATACCCGTGTTCCTCCAGACTTGGCTGACCTTGCCCGAGGCAGATTCACCGGTGATGATAAAATCCGGCCGACCATCGTTGTCGAAATCGCCCCACGCCACTTTTCCAAGGTAACAGCGCGGCAAGCCGGGAATCAGTACAAGGCTGAAGCCATTGCCGGTGTTGCGCCACAATTGAGTCACTGCCGCCTGTTCCGGGCTGGGCCCACTGGTGGCGAACATTCCGTTGGTGGTGCCCATGATCAGGAAGTCGCTCCAACCATCCTGGTCGTAGTCACCCCAGGCGATGGACGTGTTTTCGGAGGCCCACCAGACCAGGGGACAGAAACGGGGACGAAGTTCGTGCCCGTATTACGCCAGAGCTGCGTGATGCGCGGACCGTCGGCAAAGGTGCGCGTTCCTGAGATCATGAAATCCAGCCGGCCGTCGTTATTGTAGTCCGCCCACGCGACGTCGCTGTTGTGGACTGCTGGCAGGCCGGGCACGGGAGTTTGAGCGAAGCCGTTCCCGGTATTCCGCCAGAGCTGGGAGAGCCGCGACGCGGTGCTCCCAACGACGACCGTTCCAGTGATGAGGAAATCCAGGCGACCATCGTTGTTGTAGTCGCCCCAGGCGACAGAGCCTTCACTCACGCCGTTCAGCCCGGAGACGGGAACACGAACGAACCCACTCCCGGTATTGCGCCAGAGCTGGGTGAAGAGCGAACCCGTGGCGATGAAGTCGAGCTGGTTGTCATTGTCGTAATCGCCCCACGCAATAGCTCTGGGACTGGCGGACGCCATGGGAGGCAGGCCCGGGACTTCGACCTTGCCGAAGTCGGCAGCGGGCGAGGAACTGACTACAAATGCGAGCAGGATGCAGATGAGATTGCGCATAACTGGCGTTTCTAGTTTCGTGGTTCGGTGGCAAATCTGAGTTCTGTGACTTCACTCACGGAAGCTGTCGTAGACGGAACAGTTTCATGCCCGAGGTCATTCCGGGATTGAAGGGATTGCTGGCGCCGGGAATTGGTATCCAAGGGCCATTGATGTTGTCCGCCTGTTCGAGGACGGAGTTGCTCACGTCCCACAGCACGGAGATTTCTCCGGCACCGCTCAGGATTTGGAGATTCGGATTGAGCGTGAGAAACGCGGGTCGGCTCAGCGCGGTGCCGCAGGCGTTTTCCACGCGCACCTGATACAGCGCGGCGTCGTTGGAGGTGATGTTGGAGATGCGGAGGACGTTGGTGTTCACCCCGGAGATGCGCGCGTCATTGGCCATGGGAACGCCGTTCCTAAGCCACTGGTAGGAGAGTGGAGCGTGCCCAATCACGTCCACGGTAAACTCGGCGAACTCGTTCACCTGCCGCACCTGACTGCCCGGATGCGCGCGAATCTGGGGAACATCCACGTAGGTCAGTTCCCAAGTGTCATTGGTGGACGAGTAGTATTGGTTGAAGCCAAACGTGCCGCCGAACAGAACGACAACGAGACGATCGGAATCGTAGGCGCTCGCGTGCCAGAACCGCATCGCCGGTGCGGGTGTGTTCGTAATCATTTCCCAAGACGCGCCATCGCCGATGGCAGAGTGTCCCAGCGTGCCGAAGGTGTAGGTGGAGCGTCGACGGTCGCTGTCGTAAACGAGGCTGCCGTAGGAGGCGGGATTCTGCCGATTGTTGAACGCCCGGCCATGCGACGTCCAGTTGGAGCCCTTCAGGATCCAGAAGTTGTCGATGAACGTCCCCAAGGAATCGAAGGTGGGGCCGTATACGAATTGGTTGCGGAAGGCATCGTAGGTCATCGAGATGGTGTTGGCGAAGGCGCTGATGTTTCCGAACGTTGGCCGAATCTTCCATTCCACACCGTTCCATTCCCAGAACTCGCCCCGAAGCACTTCCGCGCTCGAATAAACTCCGCCATAGAGACCGATTACCTGGCGCTGGGAATCGTAGGCCATGCCCGCGCCGCTGCGCCAGCCGGGGCCATTCGTTCCGCGAAACGCCCACTGCGCGCCGTCCCATTCCCACGTGTCATTCAGGTTGTGACTCACTCCATTGGGATCGATCCCCGCGCCGCCGAAGATGACCACGCGTCCGCGCTTCGGATCGTAAGCCATCACGTGCTCGGCTCGACCGACGGGCACGCCGGAATAGGATGGCCGCCATCCGCCGTTGGCCGGATTGAGCTCCCAGCCCGCGAGACTGTTGGTGGTACGTCGGAGCCAACGCATGCCGTCCCATTCCCAGAGATCGTTGTAGGAAGTCAGGTTCGTGGGCGTGTTGAAATAGCCGCCGAACAAGACCGTGACATGGCGGCCGGAATCGTAAGCCATGGTGTGACGGTAACGAGCCGACGGGCCGGGGTTGGTGCGAATCAACCAGTCCGGTCCAGGAAAGACCGTGTGTTTGACGATGCTGCTGGTGACGGCGTATTGGCGGCCGCAATCATCCCAGACGATGACGTCGTAGTTGCCGCGTTGATTGTGACGGACACCTCGCAAGAAGATCCTTATTCGTGTTCGCTCCGCTGGTGTGGGTGTCGTTGGTTACCGGCACGCCATCGAGACGCCATTGATAGTGGAGCCGGCCGGTGCCGTCGGCCAGCACGCCAGCGCCGCCTACACCGCCGACTGGTGAACTAAAGGCCCCTGTTTGTTCAAGGATGGTGGGCCCCACCCGAAGCAAGCCGACCGGCTTGTCCTCCAAGTCGGTGGGGAAATTGGTGGCATAACCACATTCATTGTAGCCGACCAAGGTATAATAGCCGGCATTGGTTGGCTGCACATTGGTCAAGACCAAGGCAGGTTGGAAAATGCCCGCATCCAGACTCACCCAAGCTCCGATGGGGCGACCATTATGATACCACTGGAAGTTGCTGGGCCGGGTGGAAGCGATGGTCGCCTTGAGCTCGACTTCATCTCCAGGACACGCTTCTTCGCGGGTAAACACCGTGATTCGCGGTCTTTGGTGTGAGGTGACCGAGTAAACTGCGGACGTGGCGAGATTGTCGCACCCATCGCGGACGGTGTAGAAGTATTTGATGGTTCCAGGCCACTCGTTCACCCGAAAAGTAGTATTCGTCGCATCATCGATAGCGTAAGTCTTGCCGAGATCCTCGAAAAACCACTGAACGGCGAACGGAGACGCTCCATTGAATGAAGAGGAAAGATAAGTGGGCGAAGCCTGATCGAGGCACCGATCAATGTTGGTCGCACCGAAGACAAACGTTTCAGGTGGGACACTGACGAGCTCCCACGTGTCCCCAAAGCGCGCGAAGCCCGGCCCACATCCCTCCGAACAGGACCGTCACCTTCCTTCTCTCGTCATAAACCATTTGGGCATGGGCACGTCCTTCGGGAATGTTGCCGATCCAGTCCATACGTTGCCATTGATACTGGTTGTTCACCTTGGCCAGTTCCCAATACCGTTCGGCCCCCTGGATGCCCGCGCCGCCGAACAAGACCACTCGATTGCGGTTGGTATCGAAGGCGGCCACATGCTGCGCGCGATTCTGTGGCCTGGGGCCCGTGCTGAGACTGACCCACGCCGTGAAGTTTCCGTTGGGGGTGAACTCCAACAGGCCACCTGCCTGCACCTCCGGGTCAGAGAAATTGTTGCCTCCATCCGGGCCAGTGCCCCCGCCCATCAGCAACGGTCTGCCGGCAAGTTCGTGGCCGGATGGAAATCGAACGCCCTTAGAGTCATAAAAATTTTTATTACCTACTGGCAATCGTACTCCTGCGATTTCTGTTCTCCCAAAATAGATCCCGCCGTTTCCCTGGAATCCTCGCGGTTCCCATCGGTCATTGACTGGGAAACTAGGATATTGAGTCCACAATCCCGTTCCGAACCCCAAAAGCTCAAGGTGCCACTCGCTCTCTTCGACCCCGCCGTATCCAAATCCGCGTCCCAGCCTAAGCTGCCCATTCCAAGCCGCAAACGCCAGCTCCGCGGAGACGGCGACGGTCCAATGATGTCCACCTTCGTCCAACGGATTCCATCGTAGGTCCAGACGTCGTTGAAAAACTCCGGCTCCCCTCCGACCTCGCTGAACTGTCCCCCGAAAAAGACGACGAGGCCTGTCCTCGGGTCATACGCCAACGAGTGGGCATAACGCGGCCCAGGCGAGCCGACGTCGGTCCGCTGCACCCATCGCAGGCAGGCGCTGGCGGTGAAAGAGGTTAAGCACGCGCCAATCAGCAAGTGCCACAGCAGAAGTTGGAATCGCGACGCTCGTCGGACGAGATACTGGTTCGATTTCATAGGTCTTCCCCTCCTACCTAAGCGTCCGGGTCCGCGGATTACACCGGGCAAGAATTTTTTTGGCCATCGTTTCTGGCGGCTTCAGGTCGTGATGGATCGGGAGTTCACTGGCCCGATGAACGTGTTCTTACGGCCGCGGCGTCACTGATTCGAAAGTCGCGCCTAGGCGAATCTCATCAATGACGAACGTGTGGGTGGCATCGTAGCCCGACGAGATGGTGAGGCTGTTGCACGTTCCGATGTCCGCGTCGGTTTTCACTGCGCCGGTCAGCGGTTCGCCGGCGCCCGGCATCGGATTCACGTAGAGCGTGAAGGTGTCATTGCCAGCCATGAACTCGCATTGAGCACGATGAGCACTGTTTCGCGCGGCGTGACGGTGGCCCCGTTGAAGGCGGCTGGTGCCGCCGAAGTTTTCGACCACATACTCCTGAGACTCCGACGACACCGCCCTGTCCGCCGGGCTTGCCGACGAACAAGCCGCCGCGCTGCCAAACAGGCTGATGCCGTAGTATCCGTCCACCGTTCCAGCGGGCGACGCGCATTGCCGGGCTACAGCAGGAAGATCAGATACACCGTGGTGCCATCCGTGCCAGGGGCGTCGCCAGCGTGCGCGAACGCCGTTTAATCAAGCCCACCACACGCGCCGCCCTGAGTTGCGAGCAGGTTGAATCGAGAACTCTTCAGCGACGACGGTGGAATTTGGATCCCAGGCTCCGGCGAATCCAAATCCGCCGTTCTGGTTGGCGAGCGGTGCCGCGGGAAAATAGTCGAACGGTTCATAGACCGTGGGCGATGGCGGCGGCGGACCATCGCAGTCGCCGGAAAGGCACAGACGGAAGAACCGGTGCAACCCGTCCGCGGGCGTCACATACGGGCTCGTCGCTCCGACGACGTTGGACCAAGGGCCATCCGCATTGACCGACGTTTGCAAGGTCGCCGCGCATTCCCACGTGAGCGTGACTTCGGGTGGCGAGACTTGGGTGAGTGCGATTCGCAATTCGCAGGCGGCATTCGAGTCGAGCACGGTGACATTGAACGTGCAGGTGTTGA
>JADJPG010000002.1 GCA_016713365.1 Verrucomicrobiota bacterium
TCGCACGCTGCGGATCAACGAATGGCTGGCTGACGCGCAGTTCGCCGCCGATAACGATTTCCTTGAACTCTACAATCCCGAACCACTTCCCGTGGCTCTAGGCGGCCTGTTCCTCTCGGACGCGAGCGGCGCGCCGGCGAAACATCCCATCGCGTCCCTGAGTTTCATCGTGGGGGGCGGCTTCACCAAATTCATCGCCGACGGCGATCCTGGCCAGGGTGCCGACCACCTAAATTTCAAACTCTCTCCCGACGTGGGAATCATTCTACTCTCCGACTCCGGCCTCGCCACCATCGATTCGGTGGTGTACGACTCGCAGTTTACCGACGTTTCCCAAGGCCGCAGCCCCAGCGGCGGCAGTACCATCACGAGCTTCGCTGAACCCACCGGCGGTGGACCGAATCCCGGCACACAAGGTCCGACCACCGTGGCGGTTGTCACGCAAACCGTGCGCCCATTGATCAATGTCACCACATCTTCGTGGCGCTACGATAACTCTGGCGTGGATCAAGGCACTGCATGGCGAGCGCCAGGATTCAGCGATGCGGCGTGGAGCAGCGGGGTCGGCCTGTTCGGCCGGGAGACGACACCCGCCGTGTATCCCTATCCGTTCAACACGGCGATTCCGTCGCCGAGTCAGGCTGGCGGACATGTCACAGTGTACTATCGCGCCCACTTCAACTGGACTGGTGGGCTGACCAATTTCCAACTCATCGCGACCAATTTTGTCGATGATGGCGCGGTCTATTATCTCAACGGAGTCGAAGTCGGTCGCTTGCGCGTGTCGGCCAATCCGGTGTTGCACGCCTCCACGGCTTCCGACCAAGGCAGTGAAGGCACGGCGGAACTGCTCGCATTTGCCACGAACAATCTGGTCCCCGGCGACAATGTGCTCGCTGTTGAGGTCCACCAAAGCAACAACACGAGCACGGACGATGCGTTTGGAATGTCCCTCAGTGCCGTTCAGTTTTCCACCAACTACGTCACGCAGATGCCCGCGGTGACGAATGTAACCGAGACCGTGCAGCCGCTGCTCGGTGTCACCACTTCGACGTGGCGCTATAACGACACTGGCGTTGACTTGGGCACGGCGTGGCGCGCGACGAGTTTCGCGGACAGCGGGTGGAGTGCAGGCGCGGGCCTCTTCGGCAGCGAAACTACGCCCGCCACTTACCCATACCCATTCAACACCACCATCCTCGCTCCCAATGCCGGCGGACACATCACGGTGTATTGCCGCGCACATTTCAACTGGAACGGCGGCATGACAAACTTCCAACTCATCGCCACAAACTACGTGGACGACGGCGCGGTGTATTACCTGAATGGCACCGAAGTCGGACGGCTCCGTATCACGGCCAATCCCGTGCTTTACACGAGCACCGCGTCCGACCAGGGCAACGAAGGCGTGGCGGAAATCCTGACCTTTGCCACCAACACTCTGGTGGTCGGCGACAATGTGATGGCCGTTGAAGTGCATCAAGGCAACGCCACCAGCAGCGACGACGTGTTCGGGATGTCGTTGAGCGCGGTTCGTCGCGCGACGAACATTGTCATCCAAAACTTCGCCATTCCGGTCGTGTTGAACGAGGTGCTCGCCAGCAATTGCTCGCTTACCAACCACGCTGGACACACCGCTGATTTCGTGGAGTTCTACAACCCTTCCACCAACGCCGTGGATTTGTCCGGCTTGAGCTTGAGCAATGATCCGAACACTCCGCGCAAATGGATCTTCGCGACGAACGCCACCATCCCAGCCCTGGGTTTCAAGGTCATCTATCTTGATGATGGCACAGCCGCGTCTGAAACCAACGCGGGTTTCGCACTCTCAGCCGGCGGCGACGTGCTTTACTTCTTTCACAATGCTGTCGGGGGCTACTCGTTGCTGGATGCAGTGCGATTTGGGCTGCAAACATCGGACTATTCAATAGGTCGCTTGCCAAATGGCGCAGGCAACTGGTCCCTCAATGCGCCATCTCCGGGGGCGGCCAACTTTGCCGCCACATTGGGCAGCCTCTCCGCGCTGCGCGTGAACGAATGGATGGCCGACGCGTCGAGCGGAAGTGACTGGTTTGAGATTTACAACAATGTCGCGCAGCCTGTCGCCCTCGGCGGTCTCTATCTGACCGACAATCTCTCGGAGAAGTTTCAATCCCGCGTCGCGCCGCTGTCGTTCATCGCTCCCAAAGGCTTCCTTCAATTCTTGGCCGATGGCCAGCCCGACGCTGGCGCCAACCACGTCAACTTCAGCCTGAAAAAGGGCGGCGAGGCCATCGGCATCTATTCAGGTTCGGGCGCGCAACTCGACGCGATTGCATTTGGCGCGCAGACCACGGGTGTTTCGCAAGGTCGCTTCCCGGACGGTGCGGCGGTGTTCGTCGCCTTCCCGGCCACGCCCTCGCCGGAGGAGAGCAATTTCCTTCCGCTGACCAACGCCGTCATCAACGAAGTCCTCACGCACACCGACCCGCCTCTGGAGGACGCATTGGAATTGTTTAATCCGAGCGGGGCGGACGCCAGTATCGGCGGCTGGTACTTGAGCAATGACCAGTCGAACCTCAAAAAATTCCGCATCGCTGACTCGACCATACTGGCGGCAAATGCTTACCGCGTCTTCTACGAAACGGAGTTCAACGCGGGCACAACGGCCTTCACTTTCAACTCCGCCCACGGCGACAGCGCCATCCTCAGCGCCGCCGATGCACTCGGCAACCTCACCGGCTATCGCGCCAAGGTGAAGTTCGGGGCGGCGGAAAACGGTGTTTCGTTTGGAAGGTACCTCACCAGCGTCGGGATGGATTTTACCGCGCTCAACGCGCGCAGCTTCGGCGCGGATAATCCGGTGACGATCGCCGAGTTCCGCACTGGTAACGGAATGCTGAACAGCAATGCGAAAGTCGGCCCTGTCGTCATCAGTGAAATCATGTATTATTCCGCCGTGGCCGGGGTGGAAAACCCCGACGACGAATTCATCGAACTGGAAAACCTCACCGCCAGTCCAGTCCCCCTCCATGATCCCGCTTATCCGACAAATCATTGGCGACTGCGCGACGCGGCGAGTTTCGAGTTCCCGCCCGGTACCGTTCTCGCCGCGATGAGCCGTCTTCTGGTCGTCAATTTCACTCCGAACGATACTTATGCCCTCGCCGCCTTTCGCGCCAAGTTCAACGTACCGCCAGCGTGCCTATCTTCGGCCCGTTCACTGGGCGACTTGCCAACGATCACGACAGCGTCGAACTGGTAAAACCCGACGCCGTGCAACTCCCGCCACATCCTGATGCGGGTTTCGTTCCTCAAATCCTCGTGGACAAAGTCCGTTACAGCACGTCCGCGCCTTGGCCCAACGGAAGCGCCAGCGGCACGAACTCGCTGCAACGCATCAGCGCCGTCAACTACGGGAACGACCCGGTGAACTGGCAAAGCGCTCCACCGACGCCAGGTCGTCTCAATGGCAGCAACTCGAATCCCGACACTGATGGCGACGGCATGACCGACGCATGGGAACTGGACAACTTCGGTACCCTTGCCCGCGACGGCAGCAGAGACTTCGATGGCGATGCCGTCAGCGACTTGAAAGAATTTCTCGCGGGCACCGATCCGAAAGACGCGGGCAGCTATCTTCATTTAACTCTCAACGCGTACGACACAACCAGTTGCACCATCGGTTTCCGTGCAGTAGCGGGCAAATCTTACTCGGTCGTGTATCGCGACAATTTCGACGGTGGTAGCTGGCTCAAGCTCGCCGACATTCCTGTACGAACAGCCTCTGGCACCGTCTCAGTAACGGATACAAACGTCTCATCAAGCGTGATCCGCTTTTATCGAATAGTGACTCCCTCCCTCCCTTGAAAGCCTTCAAAAACTCGCTCCGCTGATGGAAGCGAGCTGCCCTGCCAACGACTTCGTGCAAGGCAGACGAGGTTTCGCATTCTAGCCCCAAATCGGGTCGTCTTCTTAACCGGGAACGTCGTAGAATGACCACTTTGTCATATCTGCTTCATCCGCATGTCAAGTCAGCAGAGCAAGCTTCAGGAATAAACTTCGATACGCGGATGAAATCTACTGACATAACCATGATGGCAAGTG
This sequence comes from Verrucomicrobiota bacterium, assembly GCA_016713365.1. Classification (GTDB taxonomy): domain Bacteria; phylum Verrucomicrobiota; class Verrucomicrobiia; order Limisphaerales; family JADJPG01; genus JADJPG01. Next base: position 4,087 of record JADJPG010000002.1, read on the forward strand.
TCCCAGGGCGTGCCTCTCACTTCCACAAGCGGGGGCGTCCATGCTTGCTTTTGGCAGTGCTTATTCTGTTGAGCATATTCGCATTGCTTGGCTCGCGCGGGCTCAACGAGCCAGACGAAGGTCGTTACGCGGAAATGGGGCGTGAGATGTTGGAGGGTCAAGACTGGCTGGTACCGACGCTGCATGGATTTGCTCACTACCAAAAGCCGCCAATCATTTACTGGCTGACGGCAGCAAGTTTGAATGCGTTCGGGATCAATGAATGGGCTGCTCGACTCCCATCCGCCACGGCAGCCGTACTAACTGCGTGGTTCACATTCATCATCGGCCGACGCCTCTTTGGAGAACGTGCCGGCATTTTCGCCGCCGTGGTCTTGGTGACCTCTCTGGAGTTTTTCGCGCTCGCCCGGATGCTTACGGCGGACATGGTGTTCACCGCATGGATCACAGGTGCCATTACAGCCTTTGTGCTTTGGTTGCACGAACCCGAGAAGCGTCGATGGATCTGGCTGTACTTCGCCGCAATGGGCATGGGATTCCTGACCAAGGGGCCGATGGCGTTCGTAGTCCCGGTTTCTGCTGCACTTGGATGGCAGTTCGGTTGCCGGCGTCAGAAGACTCCGATCCGAATTCCGTGGTTGAGCGGAATGGCCATCGCCCTGAGTTTGGGCTTGTCCTGGTTTATCATTGTCTCGATTCGCAATCCGCAGCTATTTCAGTTCTTCGCCTTCGATGAATTGATTGCGCGGGTTGCAACCAAACAACACGGACGCTACCAGCCGCCTTGGTTTTTCATTCCGGTGCTTCTGGTTGGAATGATGCCATGGACTGCGCTCTTGCCAACAGCGATGCGCTGGGTGCTCGCTACGAGAAGGGCTTCCAGAACGCTCTCGCCCGTCTGGTGGATGCTTGGTGCCTGGTTGATCGTGCCATTCTGTCTTCTCGCTAAGCGGTTCAAAGCTTATGACGTATGTCATTCCGTTATTTCCGGCACTGGCGCTAACGATTGGCGCGTGGTTGGAACACAGTGACGACGGTGCGAGATTCGTCAAAATTGCCTCACTGATAGCATCAGGGTTCGTCATCCTCGCGCTGTCGTTGACTCTCGCGCCTCGTCTATTTCCCACCATCATTCCAAAGCTGCCCTGGCAATCTCTAGCCGGATTTTGGTCCGTCGCATTGATTTTGCTGTTAACCCCGTTGGCGACGAGAGTTCGCTCACGGGTTTTGGCCTCGTTCGCCTTGTGCGTCACCACCGTTTGGTTGCTGCTGACATACCATGTCGATTCGTGGAATCGACACCTGCGTACAAGCTCCTCGATGCGTGACTTCGCTCGAAGGATTCAAACCGATCAAGCAACTGTTCCGATTGTATTCGCCTATGGAGTTAACGCGCCCGGCCTCGAATTTTACCTCGGGCGACTCATCCACATATCAAAGGGACAGCTTGATGACTTTCACCCACCGACTGATGAACAAAAGGCTCGGATGCTCTCCTCACCGGCTGATTGTGCGTCCCTTGCTCCATCCGGGGAATCCTTGTACGGCGTCATAAAAATCAATCGCCTGGGGAGGGATTTCTCGACAAACACCTGGCGACTCGTCGATTCAGCAGGAAGTTTCGCATTGATTCAAAAGCGCGAGACCATCCCGTCAGAACCCTTAATCGAGTCACCGTGATTTCGAAGCGCGTAAATCGCCGAATTGCGGACGCTTGGTAATTATCTACCATCTGATCCGAAAGCAACCGACTTGGCAGACATTACCGTGACCAACGCGCGTTCCGGTCGGCGACGGGGCCTGCGCTGACTTCGCTCCGGCCCGCTTTGCCTCCCTCCACGCGCGCTCGTCACGGCTGAGTCATTCGCGCAGTCGCGCGGCGCTTCCGTTGGGAGCTTGGCTCGGTCGCTCCGCTACTTCCTCCGGCCCCGGCTGCCCTCCTGCGGAATCGCTTCTTCTCCCTCGCGAGCATCCCAACAGAAGCGAGCGGGGCGCATGAGCGAACCAGTCGGAGTCAACTTTCCGCCTTCAGCTTTTGAAAATGTCCAAAGCGTAACGTCAGAGCCGGAAGGACGAGCAGGTTCAACACGGTTGAAGTGAGCAGTCCGCCGAGGATGACGATGGCCATCGGGCCTTCGATCTCACCACCAGCGCTCCCGCCGCCCAACGCGAGCGGGAGCAGGCCAAGAGATGTGACTAGAGCAGTCATCAGGATGGGCACCAACCGTTCGCCCGCGCCGCGCAGGGCGGTTTCGAGATTCCAGGCGCAGCCTTCGACGCGGACCAAGTGTTCGTAATGGGAAATCATCATGATGCTGTTGCGCGTCGAGAGGCCGAACAAGGTCACGAAACCAATGAGGGAACCGACGGAGAGCAATCCACCTCCGGCGAAGACAGCTAGTGCGCCACCGACCAGAGCAAAAGGCAGGTTCGCCAGCACGAGCATCAGGTTGCGTCCGATGCGGAAGATGACGGCGAGCAGGAGGACGATCCCTACTCCGGCGAGGGTGGAGTGGACAAGCAGTTCACGACGCGTGCCGCGCTGGGCTTCGGCGGAGCCGCCGTAGGTCACATAGACGCCATGCGGGAGTTGCACGTCGGCGGCAATGCGGCGCTTGATGTCAGCAAGGACGCTCGCACTGTCGCGCTCCGCAACATTGCAGGTGACTTGCTGGCGTCGTTGCGCGCCTTCGTGGACGATGGCGCTGCGGCTGTCGGCGAGGAACACGTCGGCCAGTTCGCGCAGCGGCACGCGCAGGCCGGCGGCGCTCGTCAGGAGCAGGTTGCCAAAGCTTTCGGCCGTGCGGCGTTCGGTCGCGGGCAGGAGCACGGTCACATCGAAGACGCGGCTGCCGTCGAAGACCTGGCCCACTTCCGCGCCTTGAAATGCGGTTTCCGTGGCGTCGAGCACGGCGGAGGGAGTGAAGCCGAGGGCGGCGACGCGGTCGTGGCGGAGACGGACGACGAACTCAGGGGCGCTGGCCTGGGATTCCACGGTCACGTCAGCCGCCCCGCGCACCTGCATCATCACGCGGCGCACGGCGTCGGCGGCGCGGTCGAGTGCGTCGAGGTCGTCTCCGCGCAACGTGACGATTTCGGCGGTCGCGCCGGAAAGCGTCTCCTCCATGCGCTCGACGAGGAACGGCATGACCTTGAACGTGAGGCCGGGGAACTGAAGCAGCGGCCTGCGGATTTCGGCCATGAACATCTCAGCCTCCTCACTGCCCATCTCGGTCAGTTCGACGTGCATCTCGCTGTAGTGAGGCCCCCAAACGTCTTCGCCCAATTCGGCGCGGCCAGCCTGTTGGGCGACGGAGACAATGCGCTTGTCCTTGAGCAACTCGGCGGTGACGCGCTTGCCCATTGCCAGCGAATGTTCGAGCGACGCGCCCGGCACGGCCGCCTGGTGAATGATGAGATGGCCTTCGCGGAACTCTGGCAAAAACTCGCCGCCGTAGAACGGAATGGTCGCTGCCGCTCCTGCGACCATGAACGTGACAACGCCGATGGTAAATCGCGGGGCGCGGCTGACAGCCTCCAGCGCGCGACGATGCAGATTCTTCAGCTCTCCAAGATACTTCGGCTCGCGGTGCGGCTTCGAGCGCGAGAGCAGTGCGAGGCAAAGAGCCGGTGTCACCGTGAGTGCAACACCGAGTGATGCAAGGGTGGCCAGCAGGAAGCTCACGGCCAGCGGCGAGAAGAGTCTTCCGCCGATGCCGCCCATCGTCAGCACCGGGACGAACACGAGCGCGACGATGAATGTGGCATAAACCACGGCGCTGCGAACTTCGAGCGAGGCATCGAGCACAACATGCCCCACGGGGCGAGGTTCGGCGGAAGCCACGTTCTCGCGCAGCCGCCGAAGGATGTTCTCCACGTCAATGATGGCGTCATCCACGACAACGCCGATGGCGATAGCGAAGCCGCCGAGTGTGATGGTGTTGAGCGAGACGCCTAATCGGTCGAGCACGATGACCGCCGCGAGCAGCGAGAGCGGAATGCTCGCGAAGGAGATGAACGCCGTGCGCAGGTCGAGCAGAAACAGGAACAGCACGGCTACGACCAGCACGCCACCGAGCACGAGCGAGAAGTTGATGTGCTGCAACGAACGCTCGATAAACGTCGCCGGGCGGAACAGGCGCGGGTGCAGCGCGATGCCGTCGCTGGTGAACACGCCGCGCAACTCCTCCAAGGCGCGCTCGATGGCGGCGGTGACTTCCAGCGTGTTCGCGCCGAACGCGCCATGCACGGACACGATGATGCCGTTGGTGCCGTTGATCTGCGCGTCGCCGAATTTTGGCTCCGGTCCCTCACGCACATCGGCCACGTCGCGCAGCCTGAGCGCGAGGCCGTTATCCCACTTCAGCAACGTCTCGCCGAGCTGCGCAGGCGTGAGCGCCTGGCCTTCGGTGCGGAGCACGACGCGCTGGTTGGCGTCCTCGACGAAACCCGCGCCGCGCACCGCAGTAGCCTTGCGCGCGGCGGCGAGAACGTCGTCGAGCGCGAGGTTGAACGCAAGCAGACGCTCCGGCTTCACCTCGATTTGGATTTGGCGTACTTCACCACCGAAGATGTCCACCTTGGCGACACCGGGCACGGCGAGCAGGCGCGGGCGAAGCGTCCAGTCGGCAAACGAGCGGAGTTCCATCGGTGTGCGCTGGTCCGAATTGAGGCCGAGGACGAGTGCGAGGCTGGTGCTGGACGTGAGCGGCCCCATCTTCGGCGCTTTGACGCCGGAGGGCAGTTGTGCGGCGGCTTCGTTGATCCGCTCGCCGGCCATCTGGCGCACGCGGTAAATGTCCGCCCGGTCATCGAACGTCAGCGTGATGGCACTCAAGCCCTGGATGGATTCGCTGCGAATCGACGCCAGTTGCGGCGTGCCGTTGAGCGCGGTTTCGAGCGGGCGAGTGACCAGCGCTTCAACCTGGTGCGGGGACAGTCCCGGCGCTTCGGTCTGAACGACGACCATCGGCGGAGCGAATTCCGGGAACACGTCAAGCTTGGTGCGTGACGCCACGAACGCGCCGTAGCCGACGACCAATGCGGCCAAAGCAATGACGACGCCACGAAACTTGAGCGAATGGGAGACGAGCCAGTTGAGCATGGCGTCAGTCCTTCATCTGGATGGTGCCCTTGAGTTCCTCGAAGAGCAGGGATTGCACGCCGGAGATGACAACGGGCTGATTCCATTCGCCCGTCACGAGCCAGCCGTCAGGATGCGGGCGGTCGAGCGGCACAACGCGGCGGACGAAGCTGTCCGCAGTGGTTTGAACGTAAGACCAGCCGAATCCGGCATGACGCACGACTGCGCTGCGCGGAAGCACGATGCCTTGCTGACTCGCGCCCGTCTCGATACGCGCAAGCAGCATGGAGCCGGGAACGAGTGGCGCGGCATTCGTGGTGACGAGGCAAAGGAAGCTTTGTCCAGCGACGGTGGAATCAGTGGCCGACGCCGGTCCCAAAACTTGGGCGGCGGCGATTGGTTCGCTGCTTTGCCGAAACAGGCGAAGGGTCTGCGGCACGGCGGCAAGCTTGTCCGTCGGGAGCAATTCGACGCGCACGAGCGCGGCCTCGCGCTGAAGCAGCGAGCGGGCGAACACAGAGAGGTCGTCGCGTGGGGCAATGGCCTGGCCCCACGTTGCCGCGATGTGGTCGCGCGCGGCTTCGAGAGTGAGTTGCTTTTGCTTCGCTAAAGCTTCTGCTTGCTCAACTGCGCTGGCAGAGGCGTTCTGGCCGTTGTCTAACAGCTTTTTCTTTCGTTCGTAGTCCGTGCGCGCGGCATCCAGTGCGATTTGAGCCAAGCGCATTTCATTCAACGTCGCAGAGAGTGAGGCACCATCCAGCACGCGAGCGACAGCAGTAAGTTCAATCACCACGGTGCCCGCGACGGGTAAGACGGCTTGCAAGCCAACGCGCTTTTGGGTTTCGGCATCAACCCTCATCACGGCAGAGCCGTCAGAACCGCGTTCGACACGGGACGGCGCGACGACGGGTGCTTCCACCGTGGCTTCAAGGTCGCGCTCCGTGCGCATCTCAAGATAGGCAACAATCAAGCCGGCAATGGCGGCGAGGATTAACACAACGAGGACGAGAGTTTTCTTCATGGTTCGGAACGACGGGGGTTGAGTGTCAAATCCAGCGACAGTGGAAACTGAATCGCGTCTTCCAGGTCGCCAAACGCGCGCAGTGCTTTGACGCGTGCTTCCCAATGAAACAGTTCTTCGCCAGCCAACTCGGCTTCAGCCGTCAGCACGTCGAGTGACTCAACTGCGCCAGCGTCGAACTGTGCCTTGATGGACTTCACGCGGGATTCCTGCGCGGCGCGAAACTCCTCCAACGCGTCGGAACGCATTTGCGTACCTTGCCAGGCAGCCAGGGCGCGGTCCACGTCGCCAGCAATACGCGCTTGTAGCGCAAGCACGCGCGCGGCGGCTTCAGCGCGCTTGGCTTTGGCTTCGGCGATGGGGCCTTGATTTCGGTTGAGCACCGGGATTTCCGCCGTGACGCCCAGCGCCCACTTGTTCTCGCCCTGGTCGAACTGATAGCCGGTGCCGAGATGCACGTCGGGATACTGCTTGGCAATTTCCAATCGGAGCGCCGTTTCGGCAGAAGCGTATTCGGCGAGAGCGGCGAGCAGGTCAGCGCGCGAAGTGAGGGCGCGACGCCGAGCTTCGGCGGAGGCGAGGACGGCATCCGTGCTTATTTCGGCGTTGAGAGATGCCGATGGCGGCAGCGACTTGAGCGGCACTCCGATAGCAACTGCGAGCCGGGCGCGGGCTTCATCCGACTGCACGCGTGCATCGGCGATGTCCTTGCGCGTGCGGGCGAGAGCAAGACGCGCGGGGGCGATTTCGGCGCTCGTGGCCGAGCCAAGGCTGAGCTTTGTTTCCATCGCGGCAAATGCGCGTTGTTGTGCAGCAAGCTGGCGCGACAACAATTCCGCGCGCCGCCCGGCGTCGTGAAAGTCGAGCAACTCGACCCGCACGCGCGAGCGGACCTGCCAAGCCATATCGCCCAATCGCAACCGGGCGGCTTCGCTCAACTGTCGCGCCCGTGCCATGCGATGTCCGCGCTTGCCCGCTGTTTCAATGGGCAGGTCGAACTGGATCGTCGCAATCCAAGGCGTGACCCCGCTGGCCGGGTTGACCGTGTATTCTGGCGTCACCCCGACAGTGGGGTTGGACCGTCGGCCAGCCGTGATTTCTGCCGCCCGAGCCGACGCCAGTTCCGCCTGTGCAACATCGAGACTCGGATGAAGAAAAAGCGCCGCGAGCGTGAGTTGCTCGAAGTTCCACTGCGCCGGTGGCCACGCGGGCACGGGGCTGAGATTGGTTTCGACGAAGGCGCGAAGCTCCGGTGTTTCGAGCGTGCGCGCATCGAACTGGGCGGCAGTGTGCGCCGCATCAAGGGGTTCGGCTCAAAGCGGACGCAACCCGTCGCGCCCAAGATCACGGCGACCAGAGTGATGCTCGAACATGGATTTCGCACCAGCGGAGCCTAGCGCGCTGCCTCCTGTTAAACCTGAACCGAACATTACAGTTTTTTAAGATTTCAACCAAGTTTTGGAATCGCGTGGTCGCATTGTGCTGTCGTATAAATAGGCCGTGCGCGTGCTCGTTGTCGAAGATCAGAAAAATGTTGCCTCGTTCATCCGCAAGGCGCTCGTGGCGGAGGGCATTGCCGTGGATGTGGCGGAGGATGGTGAGACGGCGTTGACCTTGGTGGGAACGACACCGTTCGACGGCATCGTGCTGGACATCATGCTGCCGGGCCGCGACGGCTTGAGCGTGCTGCGCCTGCTGCGGGAACGGCGCATCGCAACCCCCGTGTTGCTCCTCTCCGCCCGCAGCGAGGTGAACGAACGCGTCGAGGGCTTGAACGCCGGGGCGGACGATTACCTGCCGAAGCCCTTCGCGTTGGATGAACTGCTGGCCCGCGTGCGGGCGCTGTGCCGGCGCGGGAATGAGCAAAATTCGCCGCTTCTGCGGGTCGCCGACCTGACGCTCGATACTCTGAGCCGGACGGCTCGGCGCAGCGGCGCGTTCATCGAACTTTCGGCGCGCGAGTTTAGATTGCTCGAACTGCTCATGCGCGCGCCAGGCCGCGTGTGCAGTCGGATGATGATTCTGGAAAAGGTCTGGGACTACAGCTTCGATCCCGGCACGAACGTCATTGAGGTTTACGTCTCCCGGCTGCGCGACAAGATTGACGGCGGACGCTCGCCAAAGCTGCTGCACACCGTTCGCGGCGTCGGCTATGTGCTCAAGGAGACGGAATGACCATCCGCACACGGCTCACACTGTGGTATTCGGGAATGTTGCTGGCCTCGCTGCTATTGATGGGCGTGGTGCTCTACTACGAGCTGGTCTATGAACACCGCGCCGAAGTGCCGCCGGAGCAGCGCGAGCGCGCTCCAAAGCAAATGGCGGACATTCTATTCCTCTACGGAGCGCCGACGCTCGTGCTGCTGCTCGTAGGCGGTTGGTTCCTGATGCGACGCACACTCGCGCCCGTAATCGCGTTGAGTGAAGCCGCCGAGCGCGTCCATTCGGAGAATCTCCGCGAACGCCTTCCACGTCCCGGCAACGGCGATGAACTCGACAGCTTGACCGGCGTGTTCAACGACATGCTGGCGCGGCTGGATGATTCCTTCCGGCGCATCCGCCAGTTTACTCTTCACGCCTCGCACGAGTTGAAGACGCCGCTGACCATCTTGCGCGGGGAAATCGAAACGCTTCAGCGCGACGTTCACACCACGCCGTCTCAGCGCGATGCCCTCGCCGGAATGCTCGATGAAATCCAGCGCCTCGCCCGCATCGTGGATGACCTCTCCCTCTTGACCAAAGCGGGCGCTGCCGAAGTGCCCCTCGCTCGCGAACCGGTGCGCCTCGACGAACTTGTGCGCGAAGCCTGCGAAGATGCGCGCATCCTCGCCGAACCACACGGCATCACCGTGGAACTCGGCGCGTGTGACGAAGTGGCTGTAAGCGGCGACCGGCATCGCCTGCGCCAACTGCTGCTCAACCTGGCGGACAACGCAGTGAAGCACAATCAGCGCAAAGGTCGCGTCAACGTCATTTTACGTCGCGACGACGGCCAAGCTCACATTGAAATCGCGAACACTGGCCCAGGTATTTCGGCTGATCAATTGCCACTGGTCTTCGATCCGTTTTTCCGGGGCACCGAGGCGCAACGCGCCAAACGGGACGGCTGTGGGTTGGGTTTAAGTATCTCACAGTGGATTGTCCACGCTCATGAAGGGACCGTCGCCTTCAGTTCTGACGATGGCAGTGTGACGACCGTCAAAGTAAGCCTGCCCTTGTCCAGTGATTTTCCGTGCCAGGTACAACCAGCGTCAAACCAAGCATCCGCTTAAATTCAACCGCACGACACTTTCCGTGGAAGAAACTGATGCACAGATTGGCAGATGAAATTCCAATATCCTGTGTCAACAAACGCCGTGACCAACGCGCGTTCCGGTCGGCGACGGGGCCTGCGCTGACTTCGCTCCGGCCCGCTTTGCCTTCCTCCACGCGCGCTCGTCACGGCTGAGTCATCTCGTGAAGTCGCGCGGCGCTTCCGTTGGGAGCTTGGCTCGGTCGCTCCGCTACTTCCTCCGGCCCCGGCTGCCCTCCTACGGAATCGCTTCTTCTCCCGTCGCCAACATCCCAACCGAAGCGCATGGGCATCATTCACCGCTGGTGAATCAGTTCGGAGAATTCTGAAGCGTAACGGGCTTGGACGAATCCATTTCGCGTGACGCGATGAACATAGATTTCCTCGCGAGGCACAGCCGCCACTGCATCGTCATTGCGAAGCTGTTGTGACAGAACCTCCATTCGCTTGCCGTCATGCAGGCCGCGTAACAGTTCAGCCACCATCCATGCCCCGGCGCAGGCGCCCACGAATGAAGTGGAGATCGCTTTTCTTGCCAAGGTTTCGGCGAGAATTCCACATTCACCGCTCCCTCGGAATTCCTGAATCAGTTTTGGAGGAAGAACGCCCCACTGTTTATCCACTTCGTCTGGCCATAGCTCTTGCGGCGTTTTGGACGCATCGGGAAAGGTGTGCAGCAGCAAAGAATCGAAGTCGTCCAGAGAACTCCCAAGGCCACACTCGACGACAAGATCAAATCCGGCGTCGCCGATGTGCCGACGTGCCGCGGCGGAATCGAAACCGCAGAGCGCGATGCGCGGCTCTCGTTCCTGCCTTTGTGTTTGGACATCGAACGCGCGTTCGCAGATTCGCGTCGAGATGCCTCTGGCTTCCAGCCAGTCAGACACGATACGGGTCTTATACCGGCCAATGTGCTGGAGTTCGCATAGAAGCCCGGCGCCCACGTTGGCTTCCACTACACGGTCGAAATCTTGAAGCTGGATCATGACTTGCGAAGGGTCGGCAAATGGCAGCAGGCCGACATTCCAGGCAGCGGCTTGACCAAGGTGTCCGAGGCCGAGCAGCCAGAGTTGCTTTGGCAGGTAGGCTAGTTCCGGCCCCTCGGCGTCGGGAGCAAGCCATTCGGTTTGCGGGTTCCACAACGATGCGCCACTGGCGACATGGGCAGCGCGTACGCAGATGCCTGAAGCCCGGAAGAACGCTTTCGCCACACCAAGCGCGCCCGCGAGGATTCCTCCTGTCGCAAAGTCGCGGCCTGAAGGCGGAGCAATGATTTCGTCAGCGGGGATGACGCCGCCGCGCCAGCCGGTCGCCAGCACGCGCAAGTCCGTTGATGCCGAGGGTGAAGGGTCCGGACCAATGAGCAGCACTTCACCGGACTGAGGCCGCTGATGGATTACGACTCCACCAAGACTGCGGACAATCTCATTCAGACTCGGCGTTTGAGGCCAGGGCAGAAGGCACGAGACGGATTCCGGCATCGAAACTGATACGCCGCCGTGGAACGCTCGTTTGCCGCAGTTTACCACTGTCAGCAACGCCGCTTGCAGCGCCGACGAGTCGCGGATGCTTGCGTCACAAACCAAGTGGAGTCGCAATTCGCCCAAGATGCGGAGAGATTCGTCATACCCGACGCTGTGTCTGAGCATGATGGCCTTGGCCAGCCGGCAAAGATTGTTCTCGTTGAGGTTCTCAGTCGTCATAAATCAGAGAGCCGAACGCACCCGTCAGCCGGCAACCACCGTTTCCAGCGATGGCGTCCGAGGTATTCGTATATTCCTACGCCGATGAGGTCGGATTGGGGATGTTGAGCGTAATGAGGAACGATGAGCGCGAAGTGTCCAGGCTGGTTGATCATCGGGTTCGTCCGATCCGAAAAGCTCTGCTCCGTCCATTCGTGCGGATGAGTATGAACGTCCGCCAGCACCCGCAAGCCACGCTCACGGCAAAGATTCCAAAGGTTCACGAAGCCAGCGCCGTGAAACGTGATGATGCCTGTCTCCAGCGCCGTTGAATCCAAGTCATCGAAGCAGACAAATTCCGAAATGGTGGATTCGCCCACACGGGCCAGTAGAAATGCGCCACTCTCTCGGCTGCCCTTGCCTCGCTGGCAACTACGCAACCAATCGCGTCCACAAGCTGCGCGGAATTTCCAAGCCGGATTGCTTATTCATGGTCGTAGCTCAAACAGTCGTGAACAAACTCCAGATAGCGGACGATGGTGAAGTCCGGCTGCCACCACCAGCGAGGGAACTGCGGTCGCCATGTCTCGTGGCCCACCATAGCCAGCCGGTCGCACGGTGCGTAGAGCGCGGCGGGATTCCATGAGGGCTTGAATACGCGCGACACATTCACATCGCCCTTCGGCCAACGCTCCGGTGCCAGCGGCCGGTTCTCCGTGATGTCCCACGGGCAGGCAGTGGGCGCTTGCTGCGGGTAACCATCCAAGGTGAATCGGAGATGGACCTTGCCGTCTGCGGTGAATCGCTTGTCCCCAGCGACCCACATGATGACGTGCGGCCAGGCCCATTCTTTTTCCGGCGGATGCAATCCCCATCTTCCGAGGGAGACGCCGAGTTGAAAGGGTGCCTGTTCCAGATGGAGCTGGAACAGGCTTTCGTCGGGACTTGCCATGATCAACCTTCCACCCGCACCTTCGGGACAAGGCAGAGTTCCACGGCGCAAACGCGCGGGCGGGTGTAGCAGCCGATGTGACTGTCGGTCGGCAACGGTTGATTGGCGTCGCACTGGAGGCGCAACTCCAGTCCTTGTGCATCCGCGCCACTGAGGCCGAAGGCGCTCGCGGCCCATTTGAGCACGCGTGAAACACGGGCGGAGGGGGCAAAGGCACGTTCCTTGGTCACGCCATTGTAGTGGACTTTGACTTCCACACGGCGGCAGGAGTGGCAGTGGAGCAAGTGACGATGGCCGACTCCGCCGTCGCGAAGCCGTTGAGGAAGTTCCAGCGGCTCATCATGGTTATCGAGGAAGAGCAACGTCTCCTCGCCGTTCTCACGCTGGAAAAGGCCAGCATGATGGAGTTGGTCAATCAGTTCTTCAGTCGAAGCATCTTCCGCGATGGAAACCTGCTTCGGCTCGGCGCAGTGCGCGATGTGAACGAACAGTTCGAGTTTTTTCATACGTATTGTCAGTCTGTGTTTGAGTAGGCCACCGCGAAATAGACTGCGGTTCACCTATGAACTCGGTGCCGAAAGGTTTTCGGAGCATCGAAATTCAAAATTTTCCCATGCTCCCAAATTCCAATCCGTCCGAGTATGATGATGGAAGGAAACAAATATGGCTGGGAAACCTGCTCCTGTGTCCGCTGACGAAGATGAAATCAAGCTCGGCCTTTGTGGCACCCTTGAAGAAAGGATAGCCGCGCTTCGCGCGCTTTGGGACGAGTGCGCCGAGGACGTTATGTCCTCGGTCGAATACTATTTTCCAGGCCTGCCGCCCGAGAGCGGCAAGGACATTGTCGCCGAAGCTTTTGCCGAACTAATCGAAAAATTGGACTCGGAGGCCAGTGTTTGGGACAAACCGCTCAAACCCCTCTTTGTGACAATCGCGCGACGGCGTGCGATTGATGCATTGCGCGCTTGGAACTGCCGCGCCCTGGGCAAAGCAGATTTCTATGACTTCGTGTCCGAAGAGATTTCGCAAACGAAGATTTCTCAGACTTGGGCCAGGCATGTGCATAATGCGCAAGCCAATGAGATTTTCCGCCTCTTCTGTGCGTTTGTAGTGACCTTGGAAGGGCATCAACGCGTGATTGGCCAGATCATGGCGGACAATCTGCCGAAGCGTCTGGAGCACGAGGAAATCATCGACGAGGTTCAGCGGCGAGTTGGAAAACGGCTCACCGTCGCTTCAATTAAGAGCGTCCTGCGCGAACTCAGGAAGAAATTTCGAGAACTTCTCAACCGTTAACATCAACTCGACGACCGCATGAATACACCATCACAACCGGATCGCGAGGACCGAGCCATCGACGCCTTGATCGCGGCGGCTCTGCGGCACGGTGAACTCAACGCACCCACGGACGAGGAAATTCAGAAGTTCCTCGCCAACGTCCGCCGGTTTCGCCGGAAGGGAAAGCGGCCCTCGATGCCCTGGGGCCGGATATTGTCCGGCGCATCACCCAGGCATCATCGAGGCCATCACCATCCGCTCGCGCCGCTCAGGCCGAGGAAGAACTCTCGCCACTCTACATGGCGATGAATCGGAAGAACGCCTCCGGCGAGATGGATGCTCGCACCAAGGAGGAGTTGGAAAAGAAGCGCAAGGAAGCGCTCGAACGCATCAGGAACCGCAAGAAGCAACGCGGCAAATGAAGGCTGCCGAGGTTGAACGGCAGGCGGACGAAGTTTTGTCCGCCTACGAGGTTCGTACCGCTCCGGTCGATGTGCTGGCGATTGCGAACGCCGAAGGGATCGAATTGGCCGAGGGTGATTACGCGGAACCATTCTGTGGCCGCATCGAGTATCATCGCGACGTTGGCACCTTTGTCCTGTTTCATCCCCGGTTGGAAACGGCGAAGAACCCGGGCCGCGCCCGGTTTTCAATTGCGCACGAGTTGGGTCACTATTTTCTGGAGCATCACCGCGCCTTGCTCATGTCAGGGCAGAGCCACAATTCGACCAGTAACTTTATCTGTGACGACGTGTTGGAGCGCGAGGCGGATGAATTTGCTGCGGCACTGCTGATTCCGTCGTTTGCACTCCGGCAGCGGCTTGCTCGTCGCCGATTTATGACTCTGCGAGAAATTCTCGCGCTCGCGCAGGAATGGCAAAGCTCCGCGACCAGCGCGGCCATCCGTTACGCCCGTTTCACATCAGAAGCGTGCGGAGTCGTGGTTTCGCAGGACGGCATCGTGCAGTTCTACTCGGCGTCTGACGAAACGAAAGCAATGGGCTTTGGTTTCTTGCGCAAGGGAACGCCCGTTCCTTCGCGTTCCAAGACGTTCGAGGCAGGCAAGCCCGGTGCCGCGAACAGCATCCTCGAAGGCACCGGCGGCACCGAGAACTGGTTCGTTGACCGGCAATTTCACCGCGATTTGTGGGAAGAAGCTTTCCCGCTCGGCGGCACCGGCATGGTGCTGACGCTTCTCGCCCTGAAAACAGCGACGGATTAACCGCGCATCCGCCTGCCAAACCACTTGCACTTTCTGCGCGGCGTGTTAAAAACCGCCATCCTTTCCAGGCATACGGGTCGGTGCAACTGAGTTGTGCCGGATGACCGTACGAGCGCGAAAGGCGGCCATCGGCAAACGACACCAATGACCAAGATCAAGCAGACCTTGCACAAGGGAGACAGCGTGACCCGGCTGGCTCACGACACCAAGCGTTGGATCGCTTCCAGCAAAGGCCAGAAAACGATCCGAGAAGCTTTGGCTGCCGCCAACCGGACGACGCAGCGTCTGACGGAAGCCCGCAGTGTCAGTCGCGAGGCGTTGCACGAACCCGTGACCCGCTGACTCCCGCATGGCCAACGCGTTCGAGGTTGCACCGTATTCCATCGACGCGTTGAAGCGATTGCTGCGTCAGGGCGCCAAAGTGTCGGCGCTCGTCGTGAGCCGCAAGCAGCACACCAAGTATTTCCGCAGCTACTTCGAGGCGCTCATGGCGAAGACCATCGTCTCCGAGGCGGACTATATCGACCGGGATTATCTCGAAGACTTCGCCGGCTACTACGTTCGTTGCTTTCCCAATTACGCGCGCCGTTGCCGGCGGCTTCACTTCTTCAATTTCACCTTTTCGCAAGATGACTTCGCAAATCTGCTCGCCTCACCGGCAAACAAAAAAGCATTGGCGCGATTTCAAAAAGGCTACCTCGGCTTCGTTGTCGTCAAGCCGCTGCCCGAAACCATCATCGGGCGCACATGCCTCCGAACCTACATTGAGAATGACGAACGCTGTTTCCCAATCACGCGCCACTACGAGGCGAATCTTTTCGGCATTCCACTGACGGTCAAATCCCTCGCCTATCAAGAGCAAGACCGTGTGGCGGCGGCCTGCGCGACGAGCGCCCTGTGGTCCGTTTTCCACGGCACAGGAAAACTCTTTCACCACCACATACCGTCGCCGGTCGAGATTACGCGCGCGGCCAACGTCTTCGTCCCGTCGAGCAGCCGTAGTTTTCTAAGCAGCGACCTCACTGTCTTCCAGATGGCGCAGGCCATGCGTAGCGTCAGTCTGGAGCCTTACTACGTGAAAGCTTCGGATGAGTACGTGCTCAAGAGCACGCTCTACGCTTATTTGCG
The DNA here is from genome assembly GCA_016713365.1 of Verrucomicrobiota bacterium. Lineage (GTDB taxonomy): Bacteria > Verrucomicrobiota > Verrucomicrobiia > Limisphaerales > JADJPG01 > JADJPG01. The sequence continues at coordinate 19,745 of JADJPG010000002.1, forward strand.
TGGGCGGGTGCCCGTGCTGCTGGGCATCGACCTTTACGAGATGGAAAAGGGCAAAGCGCACTTCGACGGAAAACACGCGGTCACTGCCACCGGCTTTCGCCTTGAGAAGCCCAAGCCTGAGCCTCATGGCGACACCAAGTTCCTGTTGCGAGCTTCGCGGATGAACAAACTCTACGCACACGACGATCAAGTGGGGCCGTTTGCGCGGATGGTTCTGGACGGCGTCCAGATAACAATCCACCCCGCAAATAAACCACCGTCGAAGCAAACCTCGTTGACCACCTCCTGGGTTCCGCGCCTCGGCGATCAGGTTCGGGCAGTCCCCGACATCATGCTGGTTCCTGTACCATAAGATCAGGATTCCGTTCGACCGTGTGCATGACGCCGTGGTGCGCTTCGACAGCTTCGTGGAAGAGCTCCGCAAACTCGCGCCGAACGTACTGCGGGAGAGATTCGAGTGGGACATCTACCTGACCAACGCCAACGAATTGAAAAGCGAGATTCTGAAGGCCAACTCCATCAATGGGCGCGACAAACAACAGGTGCTTTCCCAGCCGATGCCTCGTTTCATCTGGCGGGCTGCAGGCCGGTTCGGAGAAGCCACGATTCTCGACCTCCTCTTCGACGCTACTGACATTGAGCAGGGCGACTTTTTCGTCCGCGCCGTTGAGTACGACGCTGGCGTCTCGAAATTTTTCCGCATGATCGCCCGTGAGCGATCACTCTTGCGCCTGTTTGATCTCGGCGGCGAATCCCGCATCGTCAACTGGTTCGCCAAGCAGCCGGTCTAGCCACCGCCGTGACCAACGCGCGTTCCGGTCGGCGACGGGGCCTGCGCTGACTTCGCTCCGGGCCGCTCTGCCTTCCTTCACGCGCGCTCGTCACGGCTAAGTGATTCGCGCAGTCGCGCGGCGCTTCCGTTGGGAGCTTGGCTCGGTCGCTCCGCTACTTCCTTCGGCCCCGGCTGCCCTCCTGCGGAATCGCGTCGCCTCCCTTCGCCAACATCCCACCCGAAGCGGTAAGCAATCGCCTGATCCTATGGCCAGCCATTCAGCAGTCAGTCCTGTCGGTGCGAACACGAACGCTATCTCGCATGTTCGCATCACGGCAGATTGCGGAATCGCATTCTTACGGCCCAAAGTATTCGCCAACCATGCTTTTGCCGTCGTTGCCGACTTTGGCCAGGAACACTCCTTCCGAGAACTTTTTTGGAAACTTCTCCATCACTCCGAGTCGGGCAAAATCGAGCGAATAAACTGCGGGTTTGGTCGTAATACTGTCGGGCAGAACTCGGACCACAGTGCCGGGCTTTGGCGGCGGCTGGCTCCAAGCTACGGGAGCTTGAAACGGCGTGATGTCCCAGCGACCGGAAGCGCCATTGTGTTGATTGTCGCAGAACTCCCGCCACATCGAAGCCGTCTCCGCCGTTGGCCACTTTGGATCGCGCATCCGTTCTGTCACCAACTCAGAGCGAAGCCACTCTCGCAGTCCGCTCGCATCTGTGAAGCTAGGTGCGCAGTCGCGAACGGCTTTGATCGCGGCGATACGGGACGGGACACCGAACTGAATAAGCAACGCGGCACAGTAATCGGGTGTGCCGGTTTCGACAGCCAGTGCAGCCCGACCCGCACACTCGTCTTCATCAATCTCCCCCGTGACGGATGCACGTACCCGCACGGCCTCCAGCGCCCAGACAAGTCGATAAACCAGGACGGCATCAATGAAGGCGACTGTTTCAGCCTCCATGCCGCCCGCGAGGTCGGCCATGCTTCTCCCCAGAATCCAATCCCTGGCAATGTTCTCCCAGCCATCAGGAAGATCATCAGGAGCAAACGGTTCAATCGTGAAAGCAATCTTTGCGAAGGCGAGCACCGCTGCGATGGCCTCATCATTCCTGCCCTGTGTGAAGGCAGTGTTCGCTTCAAGCAGAAGTTGGTTCAGTGTGCTGGCGTTTGCGTCGAGCAATCGACCGGTCTCGAAGCTGACGCCAGCCGAGAAGTAACCCCGGCGTTGCGTCGCGTTGGACTGCCGCCAGATAAACCCGGCGCGACCGCGAAGAAGTGCGGTAGCCAAGGCTTGGCTTTCGTTGTCCTCGCGCCGAAGGCTGCGCTGCCAAAGTGATGATGCGAGAGCGCTGTCCAGAGTGTTCGCCAAATCTTCGACTGGAGTGTCGTGCTGCACCAAGGAGAGCAGGGCTGCGTCAAGACGCGCCAGCTCGGCGTTCCAGTCCCGTGCGCGATGCGGCTCCTCTTCCGTGTTCTCCGGTGGCTTCCATGCAGCGGCATTGCCGGTCACATACTCGACCACCTGCGCCACACTGAACTCAGTCCGCTCACGCAGTTTCTCACACAAGGCCAATACTAATTGCAGGAGTCCGCTGCGCAAATCCCGAAAGCGAGCCGCTTGGACCAAACCATTCCATCGCGTACCAAGCTCCGCTTTGAAATCGACACAGAGCACTTGTCCCTCGACATCTACGAAGGCGCGTCCAGCGCGCCCGGCCACGTTTGCGAACTCCTCTGCCGGGACGAGTTTACCTGCGCGAAACAAAGAATGAAACAGCAGCGTCGTCGCCGACAGGTTCAAGCCCTGTGCCAGAGTGGGTGACGCGATGGTCACTCGCAGGATCTGTTTGCGAAGCAGATCCTCGATGGCCCTCAGAAATGGACGGGGCAATTGCCCGTGATGGACGGCAACGCCAAGCCGCAGACATCCTACTGCGGGATGATTCGCGCCCAGCCACTCGCTCCCGATGTTGATCGCATCGGTCAAAACCGTGGAGCTACCCACCAGCAACGACGGGAGGAACCCCTTGTTGATGAAGTTGGAGAACTTCACTGGCCAGCGGCTCGACAGACCGGCGTTGCGGACAGTAGATGAGAACCGTTTGCCCTTGGGCAATGAATTGCCATGCGCTGGCAAGTGTCAGTTCCTGACCATTTTTTGGAAATGGTGTCCTTCGGCGACCCTGCGACGGAATCCTGGCTGTCAGGAAGGAAGGCACAAACGGACGGTCGTTCCCCACACGAAAGTTTAAGCGCGCCTGCTGGCCGAGCCACACGATCTCGCCAAATCGCTGTCTCGTGGGCCGCCATTCCGAACGGATGGCTTGCCCCGGTTCATCCTGACGAAGCCACGCCGTGAAATCGTCGAGTTGATCTCCCGGCGGCAACATGGCGGACAAGCAAACAACACGGCGCTGTGCGGCATCGGTTCGCCGCAACAGCCGTTGCACGAGCACTTCATAACGGACTCCGCGTTCTCCGGCTCCGATGGAATGGCCTTCGTCCAACACCACCAGACCAACCTTTCCAATAGCGATGGATCATTGCGCAATGCGAAGTCCAGTTTCTCCGGGGTGCTCACCACGACATCTCGATTCGCCAGTGAATCCAAGTCATCGCCCGTGGCACCACTCGATCCGTAGAGCGAGGATACCGAGAAGCCGAGTGGAACAAAGGTGCGCCGCAGGGTGCGCTCGGTTTGCGCGGAAAGCGCCCGAAGCGGAGTCACGAATACGGCTCGCTGACCGAGCGAGAGCGCCCGCAGGATGCACAACTCCGCAACGCGCGTCTTGCCTGCACTGGTCGGCAGGGCGACGACGAGATCATCGCGGACATCCAGAGATCGTTGAGCGGCGTCCAATTGGGACGGCCATAAATCAAGTTCAGCGGGCGTCCGTCGCGACACCAGCGCGATAAACAGCCGACGAAGCCGGTCCCACTGCGAATCTGGCGGATCGCTCAACGGCATTGGCAGCCGGACGTGCAGGCAATGATCCCAAAGGTCGTCGAGCAAGTGGCGTGCGATGGTGTAGAGCCAGTAGAAAGGAACATGGCGAAACTCCGCCGCCGTCGAAATCCCTTCGTTCAGCGAATCAAGTGCAGCCTGCCTCGAAGCAGCATCGCCGGCTTCGAGCGCATGGTCGTATTGCGCCACAGCCCGGTGAAAGAGCGTGGTCAAGGCCAGGTGCAACGAATTGTTGAAATCCAAATCCTCAGACGACTGATCCAACTTTCGGGCAAGTGCAGCATCGAAACCAATTCCCTCTTGCGCCCAGGTTACAAGAGCGGCGTGAAGACCCGTGATGTCGCGCACCAGCAGGTGTCGGAGAACTTCTTCGCTCGGACTCAGATTCAAATCTCGTGCAGTTCCACCAAACAAACTGAATGCCCGTGCCGAGAAATGGCCCAAATGGTAGGCCGCCGACGCAACCATTGTGTAGAAGCCGCGCTCAGGCCAGGCGGGATCGCCATTGCGCACGACCGCTTCGATGGCCTCTGCCGCGCGCTCGAACGCGTTCGGTAGGAGAGCATGGTTTCTGTCGGTGTCCCGTAATGATAGCGCGAGTCGAAATAATCCCAATCCGTAGGCGATCAATTCGCCGCTCAAGCGATGCGAAAACTGCGGCGCACCCGACGGCAAAACTCCGGCATTCCACACCAGCCCGCGCGCCAGCCCCCGCTGGACCAGCCGACCGCGAAAGGCCGGGCTGATGGCCGTGTTGATCTCGCCGACCAGTCCTTCAGGGTTGCGTGGCATTGCTTAAACGATCGTAAACACTTTTGATGAAGTCAGCGTGGTCGTGAATCACCAATCCGATTGCCTGTTGCTCAATCTCGTTCCCACAGTTTTGAAGATCGTTCGTGAATAATTGAGCAGAGTCGTTGGCGCTAAGTCCGAAAGTGAGATGGACGAGTTGCGCACCACTCAAGTCCCGACGATGGGCGTATTCGTCGAAAATGCGGGCGAGCGCTTCTTGTCCCAACTCATAAAGCCGGTCGGCGACAAAGAGCATCGAGTGAACGGACGGTCGCCCATCATGGTGATTCAAAGCGGTTCTAGCCTCCCCTACGACCGAGGCAGACAACGCAATCCGACTCTTCGATTCCGCCTTCAAAAACCGCACGCTTTCACTGTTCTGTGCAACACCTATTAAGTCTTCTCCACGCAGTGCCATGTTACGCCCGTCCAACCAACGCAGGCGTTTGATGGGCACTACGAACGGCGGCACCAAGTCCGCCACGGCTTCGGTCAAAAGAATCTCACCCATGTGACCAGACTGAGCCTTGTTGATCAGAGGAAGCCGTTGGTTGAAAGCGCGAGCCGCTGCCGCGAATCCCCACTGCTGAATCCGCTGAGCCAGCCGTGTCGGTTCGTCATAGTGTGCCTTCACCGCCAAATCGAGCGCCGGGAGCGCGGCCGCCCGCTTGCCGGCATCCTCTGTCAGCATCTGCAAACGATGGCCGGCAACGCTGTGTGCCTGCGTTTTACACCAGTTGTTGAATATCCCAGACATGATTCTTCGCAACGAACTCTACCGCTGCTGCCCCCCAACGGGTAAGCGAAAACGGCACCAGAAACGAATTCTGAGTAAAACTAGAGTGCATCTCAAATCGTGCCGTGACCAACGCGCGTTCCGGTCGGCGACGGGGACTGCGCTGACTTCGCTCCGGCCCGCTTTGCCTTCCTCCACGCGCGCTCGTCACGGCTGAGTCATTCGCGCAGTCGCGCGGCGCTTCCGTTGGGAGATTGGCTCGGTCGCTCCGCTACTTCCTCCGGCCCCGGCTGCCCTCCTGCGAAATCGCGTCGTCTCCCGTCGCCAACATCCCAACCGAAGCGTATGACAGCCAGGCAAGTTAGAACTGAAGGATGTCTATTCACCTCCATTGCGGCGTTTACGCGCATGTATCGCTTCATTGACGACTCGCGCGAAGTCGTCCCAATGCGACGCCCGTCGTGCGACCTCTTTCAAGTGGTCAACTGAGCCAGGTGCTCTTGCGTCAGGTTTTGTCTGTCTCGTTCTTCGCGGACAACCAAGGCTAAATGTTGGTTCTTCATTTCGACATTCATGAGTCCATTTCGGCCACGGGCGGCCTTCAATTACCACGACACGAACCCGACAACTTTACGACAGTCGCCATCAGCGAGGCAATTCTTGGCCTATGCGGCGGGTCCGCCGTCGCGTCCTCAGCGATGAAATCCGAGGGCGATTGTATGGCGGTGTCGGAAAGTTCAAGGATACTACGGGTCGGCTCGACACACGCTCGCCGCTTCCGTTCCTCCTTGAGCTTTCCGCCCCGCCAAGGCCCTCGCTTTTAGGTTTTCATCGCGCACACCTGTCGCTGCGCGACCAAAACGAAAAACCATGAACGAAAGGCCAAGTATGTTCCCGCAAATCAATGCTCCATCCTCCATCCACCAGCGCCCCGGTCTGTCCGAGGACGCCCTTCGCCGGTTCGCCCCGTCGGTGTTCGCCGCGTCTCCGTTGCCGGGCGTGAGTGATCGTTACTCGTTTGTTCCGACCGCGCAGATTGTCTCCCGCTTGCGCGGCGCGGGCTGGGTTCCTGTGACGGCGTTCGAGCAACGTGTCCGTCTCGAAGAGCGGTGCGGGTTCCAAAAGCATCTGCTCCGTTTCCAACGCGCCGACGTGGTTCCGGCCCGTGGCGAATACACCCCGGAACTCGTGCTGGTGAACTCGCACGACCGCAGCAGCGCGTATCAGTTGCACGCCGGTCTGTTCCGCTTCGTGTGTGGCAACGGCATGATTGTCGCCGACACGACCTTCGAGCGCGTCACGATACGGCACAGTGGTTTTACGCCGGAGGAAGTCACCGAAGCGAGCTTCCGCATCCTCGACCAGGTTCCCACCATCACGGCCAACGTGGACAAGTTCCGGTCGCGCATCCTGACGACCGAGGAAGCCACCGCGTTTGCCCGGACTGCGCTGGCGATTCGCTTCGAGGATGAAGCCGCGTGGCCCATCGCGCCCGTCAAGCTCTTGGAGTCGCGCCGTCGCGAGGACCGGGGCGACGACCTCTGGCACACGTTCAACCGCGTGCAGGAGAACTTGCTGCAAGGCGGTCAACGTGAGGTTGGCCGTTTCCTCGCCAACGGTCGCCGGGTGCCGCGCACCCGCGCCGTGACCGGACTCGATCAGAACGTCCGCATCAACAAGCAGCTTTGGGAACTCGCTCGGCGTCTCGCCGCTGGCGAAACGCTGACCTTGGCCGAGTAACCCACACGGGCGCTCCTGCGTGCGGGCGGGAGCGCCCACTTCATTCTCACAATATGAACTCTCCACTGCTCGTTTCTACAGAGGCACCGGCCTTGCCGGAACGCATCGTCACCGACTGGCGGCGATTCTCGTCGGGCCTATGGCGCTTACCCGAGGGCGACATCCAAGCTGCCTACTGCGCGGACACGTTTCCGAAGGTGAAAGTGTTCATGCACGCGGGCCGGCTGTTCTCCAACTGCGGCGGACATTTCTCCGGCCCGATTCGCGCGGCGATGGATTGCTACCCGCTGATTCCCGCCGACGAGTATCACGGGCCTGAGCCGCGCCGCTACTCCTACGAAGGCTGCGAAGCTGCGCATCAAGGCGAAGTGTTCAAGCTCGGCCCGAAGGTGGTCTTCGAGGCGTCCGACCCGACCGTTGACGAATGGCGTCGGTTGTTCCGCGTGCTCTATGCCGACGGCGGGATGTTCGCGCACGGCGTCACCTATCTCGAATTCCTCGACCAGAGGCTTTCGCCCAAATCGGAAAACGAACGCGCCGCCCACTTCAAGGAGCTCGCCGAGTGCGGTTCGGGCACGATGCCGCGCACCCAAGCCGAGATGTGCCAACTACTGGACGGCGACGAAGCGACCTCGGCACGTCCGGCAATTCAACAACTCGACTTCACGCTATGACGACGATCACCAAGACCGTGCGTCGCGTGACGCAGGACACCTACGGTTACGGGCGCAACGCCCGCAAGCTCGTGGTCGCCTTCGAGAAGGGCGACCTCATCACCATTCGCGAGCAAGGCCGACGCACCAAGCACACGGCCCGCTTGTATGACGTACTCTGGTGGATGTTGCGCTGCCAGGCGGACAAGGCGCGCATGGAGAAGTTGCGCGAGCGCAAGGCGAAGAAGGCCGCGCAACTTGCGGAGCGCCGGCAACGCGCCGCCGAGCGGCGTTTGTTCCGCCACAATCCACGCGAGGAGGCGAGCGTATGAAGACCGCCACCTTCCGACCGGCGACCGGGATGCACCTCATCACGGCATCCAACTTCGATGGCCTGCTCACACACCGCACCGAAAGCGAAGACCTCTGTTTCTGCCCGTGCCCGTATGGGCACAACGAAGTCGTCTTCGAGGGCTTTGTGAGATGCGAAGGAGGATTGCGTCATCTGGTTCACCGTTACGACCGCGCGACCATCCACGGCGCGGCACTCGACACGCTTGAGCACGGGACATTCTCCCCGCGCCCCTATCAACTCGAGCAATCTTGCGACGGCTCAATCAACTCCTGTGTCCTCGCGTTGTTCGACCACTGGTGCAAGACCGCAGGCCAGTGCCCAACCCAGCTTTACCGGCGGGCGTACGACCGCGAGAACGCACCCGATTGGGCCGAGACAGTCGCCTTCGCCGAATGGCAGGGCATTGCCTATCCCGCGCAATGGCGCAGAGGCGAAATCGCCGGACTTCTGGAGTCGCTCCACGCCATAAACTATCACAGCCTCGCCGGAATCGTCGCCGAATCGGCGAGCGATTGACCACCGCCCACGCTCCCGTCGCCGCATTGGAAGGGGAGCGCAAAGCTCTCCTTCAAGCCTTCTGCGAAACCCTCCGATAGACCCCTTGGCCAGAGGGCCGGGAAAGATAAAGTTGAACAACTCCCCGGTCTCCGGCATCTATTAACCGTGCGGACGATCAGGATAGCAATGGTTACGCTGCTGGCACTCACCTGGGTGCTGCTGACTTCCCATTGCAAGATCGAAGCCATGCCCGGCTTCGAGTTCCTCCGGTGCTCGACCGACATTCATGCGCCTGCCGAATCCGAAAGCGGCGACGACCCGTGCAAAGACGCGGGCTGCTGCTCGATTGAATCGGCGCAATACCACGCTCCGCGTCAGTATGAAATCGCGCCGGTCATTGTTTTCGACGTCATCCCGTCAGACAACTTTTGTGTCGTTGAGCAATCGCTTCCCAACGATGTCAGCCTCGGCATCCTGACCGCCGCTCCTCCTGAGTTACCAACATCCTGGCAGTTCCTCTCCCGCACGGCGCTTCCTGTTCGTGCTCCTTCGCTCGCTTCGTAATTAGTCCTCGCTTCCGCTGAGGGCTTTTCCCGTTCCCGCAAAGCGCATTCTCGCGCCCTCGTGTTCCGATCTGTCGTGGTTTGCCGTGTCCGTGTTTGACCGTTTTTGAATCTATGAAGCTGACAAGTTCCTTGCCGTGGCCTCGCCAATTCGCTGTGGCGGCGCTCGCCGTAATCCTGACCGTCCCCGGCGCGTGGGCGCAGGAATCAACCACCAACGCCCCGCCCGGCGCATCGCACACACTCGATGCGCTCGTGGTCGAGGCGCTGGAAAAGAATCCCGAACTCAAGTTCTACGACGCGGAAATCACCGCCGCGAAGGCCGGGCGCAAAACCGCCGGGCTGTTTGCCAATCCCGAAGTCAGCGGCGGCGTGGGCCAGAAGCGAGTGACCGGAGGGGGCTTGTCCGCCGAGGGGGTGGCGTGGTCGGTGTCCGTGGTGCAGCCGTTCGAGTGGCCTGGCCGCATCGGATTGCGCAAGGCCATTGCGAATCACGACATCGAACTCGCGCACCTGGGTTACGAGCGATTCAAGATCGCGCTTGCCGGGCGGGTGCGGACGCTGGCCTACGGCTTGTTCGCTGCGCAGGAGAAATCGACCGCAGCGACCGAAGTGGCCGAGCGGTTCAAGGCGCTACGCGAAGTCCTGGTGCAGCGTGATCCGGCTGGCCTGACGCCGTTGCTCGAAACGCGCGTCATCGAGGCGACGGAGTTGAACGCGCAACGCAAGGCCAGCGAGGCGATGCTGGCCACCCAGGCGGCGTTGCTGGAATTGAACCAGCTTCGCGGCGTCGCGCCCGACACGCGCCTAGCCATCAGCCAGGCGAATCTCTCGTTCCGTCCGCCGCCCCAAGACCGCAGCGCGCTCATCACGCTGGCGCGAACGAACAACTTCGAGTTACGCGTCCGTGCGGTGGAACTGGCCCAGCAGGGCTTCCGCGTGGACCTCGCGAAGAACGAGCGTTACCCGTCCATCAGCGTCGGCCCGACCTATTCCCAGGAGAACGCCGGCAACGACCGCGAGCGCATCCTCGGCGTCGGCCTCTCGCTGCCGCTGCCATTGTGGAATCGGAACAAGGGGAACATCGAATCCGCCGTCGCCCGCCAGATGCAGGCGGAAGTTTCGCTGAACGTCACCGAACGCGAGATTCAGCGGAAAGTTATCGAGGCCGCGCTGACCTACGAGACGAAGCTGCGCGAGATGGCGAAGTGGCGTCCCGACTCCGTGCAGCATTTCAAGGAAGCCGCCGAAGTCGCCGACCGCCATTACCGTCTCGGCGCAGTGCCGATCTCCACTTACGTCGAGTTGCAGAAGCAATACCTCGATGCCGTCGAAGGGCTGCTCGATACCAAGAAGGAGGCGCTCGACTCGGCGGCGCAACTCGAACTGCTCACCGGCCTGCCGTTGCCGCTCTCGCAAATCACTCCGACCGAGGAGAAGAAATGAACGCGCTTCGCTCCATCGCGTTTCTTTCCTCTCTGCTGGTCGCCGGCTCATTGCTCGTGGGTTGCGGCCACAAAGATGGTGGCGGCAAGGAAGAAGCCCACGGCAAGGACGACGGCCACGGGCATGGCGAGGAATCACCTTCCGGCGCTTCGTTCAAGGCCGGCAAGGGCGTCAGCGTGACCGAAGAAACCAAGAAGCTGCTCGGCGTCGAAGTCGTGGACGTGGCCGAACGTAAACTGCCGAACCAGATCCGCCTTACCGTGCAGATCTTCGGCGAAAAGCATCATCACTTGCTGAACGCTGAAGACCACACCGGCTGCGACGTGCATGGCTCGGGTTTCGTGTCCACCAATACTGCCGTCGTCTTGAAAGCCGGTCAGCCGGTCGAATTGCTCAAGAACACGAACGCTCCGCTGGGCGGCGTGGTTCTGGCGGTCCAGAAGGCGCTGGCGCTCGGTGAATCGGAAATCGTCATCGGCATCTCGAACGCGACGGCGGCGCTCAAGCCCGGCGAGTTCATTCCGGCCCGCATCAACCTTCCCCGCGAAGAAGCCGTGCCGGTGATACCTCAATCGGCGTTGCTCCGCACTTCCGAAGGCACGTTTGTCTATGCCGTCAACGGCGACGCCTACTTCCGCACGGCGGTCACAGTCGGCGCGGAGGCTGACGGCTGGGTGGAAATTACCGACGGATTGCTCGCGGGCGATCAGGTCGTCACCAAGCCGGTGCAAACCCTCTGGCTCATCGAACTCCGCGCCACCAAAGGCGGGGGGCATTCACATTAAACAAGCATCAACATTATCCATCCATTTCCATGAATACTTCCAATAATCTCAAATCGTATCTGGCAGTTGTCATCATCGCGACTGCCTCCACAGTCACAGGTTGCGCCTCCGCTCCACCCACTTCGTCTCCCTATCGAGCCGAGCGGCACTCGGCTGGTGGCGTGAGGATCGAAAGCATCCGCCTTGCTCCGACCAGCAAGGGCTTCCAGGTTTCCGGCTCGGTTGGGCGGATGGTTGGATACGACAACTCTCCACGACGTCATCTCGACGTGGAGACGCTTGCGCCGGACGGCTCGGTGTTGGCGCGCGTGGCCACCACATTCAACCCAAATCCAATCCGCCGCTCACGTTTTTCGCGGACGAGTTCCAGCTACGCGGTGACTCTCCCTGAAGCGCCGCCGACCGGCAGCGTGATTCGTGTCTCTGTTCATGCGGCGTCCCGTTCAGATTGCCAACATTAAGGCTGCGCTATGCTCAACCGCCTCCTCGAATTCTCCGTCCGCCAGCGCGTGTTCGTGCTGCTCGCGACGCTCGTGCTCGTCGGCATCGGGGTCTGGTCTGCGCTGCGGCTGCCGATTGACGCCGTGCCGGACATCACCAACGTCCAGGTGCAGATCAACACCGCCGTCCCCGCGCTCGCGCCGGAGGAAATTGAGAAGCTCGTCACCTTCCCCATCGAGAACGAGATGGCGGGCATCCCCGGCCTGACCGAGTTGCGCTCGCTCTCCAAGTTCGGACTCTCGCAGGTCAACCTCATCTTCGAGGACGGCACGGACATCTACCGCTCGCGCCAGCTCGTCAGCGAACGCTTGCAGACAGTGATTGATGAATTGCCGCCCGGCCTCACACCCAAACTCGCGCCTATCAGCACCGGCCTCGGCGAGATTTACTACTACGTGGTCGAATACGAGCCGGGCGCGACAAACCTGCCGCCTACGCGCGAGGCGCAATTGATGGAGTTGAAGCTCCTTCACGATTACGTCATCAAGCCGCGCCTGCGCTCGACGCCCGGCCTGGCTGAGGTCAACACCACGGGCGGTTACGAAAAGCAAATCGTCATTCACCCCAATCCCGACAAGCTCAAGAGCGTGGGCATGTCCTTCAGCGAAATCGCCGACGCCATCGGCGAGAATGTCGAAAACGCGGGCGGCAGCGCCATTCAACTCGGCGGCGAAACGGTCACCGTGCGCGCGGCGGGCCGGGTTCAGACCATCGAGGAAATCGAACGCCTGCCGCTCAAGTTTGGCTCGCGGGCCACGGCGCTCCGCGTTAAGGACGTGGCCGATGTGGGCATCGGCAAATCCGTCCGCACCGGCGCGGCCACCTACAACGGCGAGGAAGCCGTGCTGGGTTCGGCGCTGATGCTGGCCGGTGAGAACAGCCGCCTCGTCGCCAAGCGCGTGGATGAAAAGCTCAAGGAGATTCAGACGAAGCTTCCGGCGGGCGTGAAAATCATTCCGGTCTATGACCGCACCGTGCTCGTGGACCGCACCATTCGCACGGTGGAAACCAGCTTGTTCGAGGGCGCAATTCTCGTGGTGGTCGTGCTGTTGGTCATGCTCGGTAACTGGCGCGCGGCGCTCATCGTCGCGCTCGCCATCCCGCTCTCGCTGCTGTTCGCCATGACCGGCATGGTGCAGGGCAAGGTGAGCGGCAACCTGATGAGCCTGGGCGCGATTGACTTCGGCCTCATCATTGATGGCGCGGTCGTGATGGTCGAAAACATCATCCGCCATCTCGCGGAGAAGCAGCACAAGCTCAAGCGCCGGCTCACGGCGACCGAACGCGCGCATGAAGTTCTCGTCGCCGCCAAGGAAGTCGCCAGCCCGATGTTCTTCGGCGTCGTCATCATCACGGTCGTCTATTTCCCGATTCTCGCGCTCACCGGCATCGAGGGGAAAATGTTCAAGCCGATGGCCATCACGGTCATCTTCGCGCTCGTCGGCGCGCTGGTGCTCGCGCTCACGCTCATGCCGGCGCTCTGTTCGTATCTGCTCGGCGGCAACATCAAGGAGGAGGACAGCTTCTTCGTGAAGGCGGCAAAGAAAGTCTATGCCCCGTTCCTTAACTTCTCGCTGCGCGCCCGCTGGCCCGTCGTGGGCGGAGCGGTTGCGCTGCTGGCGCTGGCGGTATTTATCTTCAGCCGCCTCGGCGCGGAGTTCGTGCCACAACTCGATGAAGGCTCGTTTGCCACGCACATGATCCGCACCACGAGCATCGGCCTCGACGCCAGCATTGAAATGCAGAAGCGCGGCGAGAAGCTGCTCGTGGAGAAGTTCCCGGAAGTCGCCTACACGTTCAGCCGCCTGGGCACGGCGGAAATCGCGAGCGACCCGATGGGCGTGAACGTCGCGGACACCTACATCATGTTCACTCCCATCGACAAGTGGCGGAAGGTGAACGGCAAGCCCATCAACAAGGAGGAACTGGCCGGCTTGATGACCGAGGAACTCGGCAAGCACCTCCCCGGCGAGGGCCACCTGTTCAGCCAGCCGATTGAAATGCGCTTCAACGAAATCCTCGAAGGCACGCGCGCCGACATCGCGGTGAAAGTCTTCGGCGAGGACTTCGCGGTGATTGAGAAGATCGCCGGCGAGGCCCGAGAGATTCTGGAGAAGATCCCCGGCGCGGCGGACGTGGAGTTTGACGCGCTCGGCAAATCGCCATTGCTGGAAATCGTTCCCAAGCGCGAGGCCATGAGCAAATACAACCTGCACGCCGCCGAGTTGAACCGCGTGGTGAACACCGCGCTGGCCGGGCAGGAAGTCGGCAAGCTCATCGAGGGCAACCGGCGCTTCGACATCGTGGTGCGCTTGAACGAGGAACTGCGCGAGAAGATTGACGATCTCAAGCGCCTGCCCGTGCGCGTGGACGACGGCGGCTTGCTCACGCTCGGCCAGGTCGCCGACTTCAAGGTGGTCGAACAGGTCGCCGCCATCGCGCGCGAATACAGCCAGCGCCGCGCCGCCATCATGGTCAACCTGCGCGGGCGCGACGTGGAAAGCTTCGTCCTCGAAGCGCAGAAGAAAGTCGCGGAGCAAATCAAACTGCCGGACGGCTACACGATTGAGTTTGGCGGACAGTTCAAGAACTTGCAGGAAGCCCGCGCCCGGCTCGCCATCGTAGTGCCGGTCGCGCTCGGACTCATTTTCGTGCTCGTCTTCATGGCGCTGGGCAGCTTGCGGCAGACGCTGCTGGTCTATACTGGCATTCCGCTGGCCGTGACCGGCGGCGTGTTCGCACTCTGGTTGCGCGACCTGCCGTTCAGCATCTCGGCGGGCGTCGGCTTCATCGCGCTCTCCGGCGTGGCGGTGCTCAACGGGTTGATGATGATTTCCTACTTCAACCTGCTCCGTGAACAGGGCCGCGACGTGTCGTCGTGCGTTCGCGAAGGCGCGATGACCCGCTTGCGTCCCGTGCTGATGACCGCGCTGGTCGCCTCGCTCGGCTTCGTGCCGATGGCGATTGCCAGCGGCGCGGGCGCGGAAGTCCAACGCCCGCTCGCCACCGTCGTCATCGGCGGCATCCTGAGTTCCACTTTCCTCACGCTCGTATTGCTCCCCACGCTCTACGAGTGGCTGGAAAGACGAAAACAATCTGCGGACGACGCGCCTGCGGAATCCCCTTCGGGTGAAGGCGGACCATCTCCCGACGCTACGCCCGCGCCGTCCGCATAACCATAGAAACATGAAAACACACCTCCGTATCCTCACACTGGCCGCCGCCCTGTGCGTCGGGTTATTCACCGCCAACGCCGCCGACAAACACGAACACAAGGCCACGCCCAAGGGCGGACGCCTGCTCGACAAGACCGAGCCGCACGCCGAGTTCGTGGTCGAGAAAGACCGCACCGTCACCATCAACTTCTACAACCACGACATGAAGCCCGTCGCTGTCACCACGCAGAACGTGACCGTCATCGCCGACGCCAAGAGCGGCAAAGCGACCTTGGAATTCGAGAAGAAGGGCGACTCGCTCGCGAGCAAGAGCAAGCTGCCCGAAGGTGATGGCTACAACGTCGTCGTGCAGTTCAAGCAGACCGCCGACGCCAAGCCGGTCAACCTCCGCTTCAAGCTGGATATGCACACCTGCGGCGAGTGCAAGCGCGCGGAATACGCCTGCACCTGCGGCCACTGATCAACGGATGAAAACGCCCGCCGCGTGGTCGCCTTTCGCCGCGCGGCGGGCCAGACGAAAGGACGTGTTATGAAAGCCTTGAAGGCAATTCGGTTCGGCCCGGCGTTGCTGGGCCTCTTGTTGTTACCGGTCACAGCGGCGAACGCCCACACCGTCCGCTCGCGCCCAACCTGCGGCGTGGTGGAGCGCCTCGATATGGCGAGCCGCACCGTCCAGTTCTCACCCAACCACGGCAAAGCGCCCAGAGAACTCGCCCTGACGAGCCAGACGAAGTTCGTTGACAACTGGCACTTCGCCCCGGCGGACGAACTCAAGGACGGCACTAGAGCGGCAGTCTATTACCGCACTCCGTTCTTCGGAAGGCCGTTCGTGACGAAAGTCGTTTGGGTCAACGGGAGCTGATGCCGGAGACGGAATCGTGAGCCGATGGCTGTCACTCGAAAAGGCCGCCCGGCATGCCGAACGCGCCGCGAAGGACGCCGCGCAACGGCGCAAGGAGAAGCGCCGGACTTGGCTGATGGTGGGCGGTGTTGCCTTGGCGTCCATCGGACTGATGGTCGCGGATTACTTCTGGCTGCGGCATCAGGCGAAGGAAAAGCACGAGCGGCTTCACCAGCACCAGCAACGCAGTAAATTGACCAACGACCCAGCTTCCCAAGCACCACTCATCGGCCAGAATCCGGTGACGAACCGTGAGTGAAAAATGCGACAGTTGCGGTTAAGGATCCAAAGGCGGTCCTTCCATCGCTCCCTCTTGGTCGCTCGCGTCAGACAGTGTCTGTGATCGGGAGTTTTACCCTGACGGTTGTAAGCTTCTGCGGTTCGGAAGTGACTCGGATGCTGCCGCCGTGGGCCTTTACAATCCACTGCGCGATGCTTAGTCCCAGCCCGCAACCTTCCACGGCGCTGTTGTGGGCGAGGTCGCCGCGATAGAAGCGGTCGAATACGCGCGGAAGTTTTTCAGGCGCGATTCCAGGGCCGGTGTTGGCAATGGTCAGTTCGGCGTCGCCGTTGTCTTGAGTAAGCGCAAAGGTTACTTCGCCTTCTGGATGGTTATACTTGATGGCGTTATCAGCGAGATTGAGCAGTAGCTGCTTCAAGCGGTGACGATCTCCTTGAATAGTTGTTTGTTCGCAGGCTTTCAGCTCGACCTTGAGTCGGGTTGGACGTGCCAACAATTGTGCGTCAACGAAGCTGTCTCGCACGATATCGTCGAATCGGACAGGCGCTTTGGCGAGAGTGATTTGGCCTGCGTCCGCTTTCGCCAGGAGCGTGAGGGCATCGACTATCTTGGTCAGGCGGGCGATTTCATCAAGTTGATCGGCGAAGATTTCACGCTGAGGATGCGGGGTCGCAGGATCGCGTAACGCGGTTTCAATTTCGGCACGCATGATGGTGAGAGGCGTCTTGAGCTCATGCGAGGCGTTGAGGGTAAATTCGCGGATGTGAGTGAACGATTCGTCAAGCCGGGTCATCATCGAGTTGAACACCTCAGTGAGACGGTCAAGCTCATCGCCGTTCCCCGATTGGGGAAGCCGAGCTTTAAGGTTGTTGGCGTTGATGCTCTCGGCGGCGCGGGTGAGAGATGTCACCGGAGCAAGTGATTTTCGCAGGAGCACCCAGCTTCCCATGAGCAGCATCAAAACCGCGGGCAGGCCGTAGAAAAGAACGATTTCCGCAGATTCCTGCCAGGCGGGCTCATTTTCCTCATGCTTTTTTTGTGCGCGCTCCTGCACTTCAACAAACTCATGATGGAGCACCGCTGACAGTACGACCAAGGAAACAAGCAAAATGCCGCCGAGCCAAATCGTCAGCCTCGTCCGAATGCTCACGATGCCTCCTTTAACACGTAGCCGATTCCTCGAACGGTCTGGAGCAATTTGGGCTCGTAATCGGCGTCGATTTTTTCGCGCAGGCGCATGATATAAACATCTACCAGATTCGAGCCGGGGTCGAAATCGTAATCCCAGACCTTCTCAACGATGGCCATGCGGCCACAAATGCGGCCGGCCGAGCGCATTAGAAACTCCAGCAGCAAATACTCACGCGGGGCGAGAAGAATGGGATTTCCAGCACGCGTCACTTTCCTGGTCACCGTGTCGAGTGTGAGATCACCAACGCGGAGTGTGACCAATTTCGAGTTGCCAACACGGCGACCCAGCGCACGGACACGGGCGATCAATTCCTCCAAGGCGAAAGGCTTCGGCAGATAGTCATCCGCGCCCGCATTCAGCCCCTCGACTTTCTCGCTGACCTCGCCGCGTGCGGTGAGCAGCAACACCGGAATGGTGATATTGCCTTCCCGCATCTGACGCACCACGCTCAAGCCGTCGCGGCCTGGCAACATTACATCGAGCACGACGACATCGAATGGCGTGTTCCCCACGGCAACAAGCGCCTCAGCGCCATCGTGAAGCATGTCCACCGCGAAGCCCTCGCTTTGGAGGGCCTTGCGAATGAACGAGGCGGTTTTCTTTTCGTCCTCAACAACGAGCACGCGCATGGACGGGACACTAGCGGTCGGCGTGAACTGCGGCAATGCGCGAGTAATTGGCGGGTGTGTCGGTCTGTGTGGAGTGCTCACTCGTACTTTTTGCTCACCAGATTGCCTGACGGATCAAACATCGTTTCCAGTGTCCTTCCATTTTCTTTGAAGTGGACTTCGTAGTAGGTCTTGCCCCTCTTCTGCGCGATTTCGGCCAGCTCGATTGTTCCCATCGGGGATGCGCGTTTGGCAGCCTGTTGCACAACGGCGGGCAACTGGGCGAAGGGAACCTCAATCTCCGTTTCGGCCAGTTCGCCCGAAGGAGTGTAGATGAGACTGTGGGGCGCGCCTTTGCCATCGGTCGCAAGCTCGTAGAACGTGCGTGAGCCCTTCTGCTCCAAAGCGTGGCTCTTGATGCGCGCATCCGGAAACTGCTTTCGGAACGCGGTAAGGACAACTGCGGGCACCTGCGATTCTTGAATCGGAGTTTCAGACGACGTGGTCGTGCAACCGGAGCTGCCCACTACGGCGGCGAAGGCCAAAGCTAAAATGTTATTCCTCATGTTTGCTGCGCTGTTGATCGCTTACTGTTCCGGGTTCAGGGATTTCCCGGTACAAACTTTCGACCTGTGATGAGTTGCCCTTCGATGACCTCGATGTCTTCGGGAATGCTGGCTTGGAATTGAGCAGTCCAGACGAACTTCTCAAGATTCCCTTGTGTATCAAACGTCCGCTGGATGTGCCCGCTGATGCTCCCAAGCGCGTTTGTACCGTGGTCCGGCATGAATAAAAACGTCTGACGCACCTGCTTTTTACCATCGGCGCTGGTGACTGTTGTCCCACCAGAGAATGCGAAGACGGTGCAGACCGTGACTCCATCCGCCTTGTTCACCACCTGGAGTTCGTCCGCCACGGTATCAAAGACCAATGCCAGCGACTTGGAGTCGAGTGGAGGCAATTGATCGGTGGCGCATTCATCCACCTCTGTGGCGGTGGTATCGGTTTCAAAGGCAATGCGCCCCAGCGCGTTGGTCGTGTATTCTTTGAATTTGAACCGTGCGTTAAACTTCTCGGCGTGAGCGGTGAGGCTCAAAGAAGCCAATGTAGCCAGAGTGATGAGGATGGTTTTCATATTATGCAGTCTTAATTGCGATCATTGTTACTTCGACGCGGATCTCGTTTAAGATCCCGTCGCCATAAAGCGCTCAGAGCATGAACGCAGCATGAAATGGGCGTGACAAAAGCGTCATCCTACCCCCCCTCTCGGGTTTTGGGTGGCCGCGATGTGGCTTTCTCACGGGGCATATCTTGATGAGGATGTTTTCCAAGCGAGGAAATACCGCATTGCTGGAGAGGCACTCTGCGTTGATTCAAAGATGACAGAATCGTCATCTTAGATTCATCGCCGGGACATTCAACTGGCAGACGATGGCCAAGTGACTTCCGCTCCAACTAGCGCAACAGCCACTGACGATGCCATTAACTCGCGACCCCCTTTCTGGGTACCATTGATCCTTTTAATCACTGCGAGTCTCGCTGTTCGCGTGGGCGATTTTGACCACTTTTTCCAGCGAAAGTTTTGGTCAGCAAACGGCGGTTGGCACCTTGAGGACAATGGTTGGGTTCAGTTCCTTTACCAGTATGGAAGCTGGCCAGCCCTGATTTTTGCTGGAAGCAGTCTGGTGGTCTGCATCAGCTCTCTATTCGCGCCGGGATTGAAGCCAAAGCGATTTTTCTGCGGGTTTATCGTGATTGCTTTGATTGTCGGCCCCGGATTTCTGGTGAACACCGTGTTCAAGGGATTCTATGGGCGTCCGCGACCGCGTCAGGTTATCGAATTCGGCGGAAGCCAGGTGTTTCGTCCTCTCGGCGAGCCAACATTCGACTCGCGAAGTAAATCGTTTCCTTCCGGCCACGCGTCGATGGGATTCTTCTGGTTCGCCCCGTCCGTCTTCCTCTGGCAACGACATCGCCGGATTGCGATCAGCTTCGCCGTGGTTGCACTGTTCCACGGAGGGATAATGAGCATTGGCCGCATGGCGCAAGGCGGGCACTGGTTTTCAGACAACCTGTGGGCGGCTGGGATCGTCTATCTGTCATCTTGGGCGATCTATCGCATCGCATGTTCGTCCCCCTTCAAACAAAACACCCGTTTCCCTCATACGAATTCCCCAAGCCGCAACGAAACAGTTTCCATTGATTACAGGGAGAAAACGGGAACAGGCGCTGGCTGAAACACTGACAAACTATGAAACATGATATCGGTCCGGCCTATCAGGGCAGAGTGAAATACTCCGAATCGAAAGCGATTAGCTATCAGACGGTGAAAGAAGGGAAGAACCGCGCCGAACTACGCTTGGTCGAACGTGCGTTCCGTCTGGTTCCGATCGGCAGTGTTCTGGATGTCCCGTGCGGAGGTGGCCGTGTCAGCCTGCTTCTGGCCGGCAAGGGGTATCAAATGACAGCCGCGGATCTATCTGAGCCCATGCGTTTGATCGCGAAAGAAAAGTTCAAGGAGGCCGGTTTGACCATTCCTGTGAATGCCGAGGATGTGGAGAACCTTGGCTACAAGAATTCCGCCTTCGACGCCATCATCTGCTTCCGGCTTTTTCATCACTTTCCTGATCCCATCATCCGACAGCGTGTGGTGATGGAACTCTGCCGGGTCTCCCGGCGATATGTGGTCCTGTCTTATTTCAGCCCGCATTCAGTGACCTCGCTCCACAGACGCTGGCGCACCGCGCGCGGTGGGCGGAAATCTCAAAAGCACTCGACACCACTCGGCGAGGTGGAGCGATATTTCGACGCGGCTGGTTTCAAACTGTTGAAGAACTTCGCCCGGTTTCGCTTTATTCATACGCTCCATCTTGCGGTGTTCCAGCGAGAGGATTCCTGAAGGCGTGTCCTGCCATGATCGTCTTCGCTCAACACCAGTCGGTGCTGCAAAAACTGGGCCTTTCTACGCTGGAAGAAGTGCGGGCTTTTCAAGGCGAGGTAATCAAGTCTCACGGCAACAGGCGGCGAGACATTCTTCGTATCTGCACAACTGATGAGGCGGGCGCGCCACTGGTGTTGTTCCTAAAACGATCCTGGCACCCCTACAAAAAGGACGGATTGCGCACCTTGCTGTGTCACGGTCAGGTCTGGTCCATCTCACGCCAGGAATGGGAGAACTCACTGAGCCTGCAACACGCCGGGTTGAAGACGGCACCGTTGGTGGCGTTTGGCGAGGATTGCGGACGGCTTTGGGAACGGTTCTCCTTTTTGATCACCGAAGCGGTCGCATCCAAGGAGACCTTGCAGCATTTTCTAAAATCTTGTCGCGAACCTTGCCGCCGCCGGCTCGTTCTCGACGCCCTCGCTCGCGAGGTCCACCGGATGCACGAGGCTGGACTGGCAATGCCCGACCTGTACACCCGGCACGTATTTGTTGACGCCACCGCTGAACAGCCTGTGCTTCATTTGATAGACATGGCGAGACTGGATCGGCGAGTGCGACTATCGCAATCACTTCGCGCGCGTGATCTTGCAGCACTCAACGTCACCGCGCCGTTGTGCGATGTCTCACCACGGGAGCGAATTCGATTTCTTCGCGTCTATGGAAAACGCATTGACCGAAAGCTCGTTGGGCGAATTGCCACGCGAATGAAGCATTTGCTTCTCCGCAGGAAACACGCCGATTTCCAAAGACCTGTGGGCAAAAATCAGCTCGCGGAGATAGCCCGATGATACAGGCAGGACATTGGTTCGCGCCGGCATTTACGCTGGCTGACCTCATCAACCTCCCCGGCCAGCTCTCCCTCCGTTCTCCATTGCACGCTTGCCACCAAAACGCTGGCAAGTGGGTCAGCGCAAAAGATCAGCCCCGCCCATGACACTCTACAAACCGTCTTTCTCAGTAGTAGTTCCATTTCACAATGAAGGAGACAATGTGCGGTTCGTTCTCGAAGAGCTTCGTGCGACCCTCCCGGACGCCGAGATCGTCGCCGTGGATGACGGGAGCAGCGACCAAACGTGGACGGAGATCAACCAGGTAAGCGGCGTTCGCGGCCTGCGGTTCTCCAAGAACTTGGGTCAAAGCGCCGCGATGTACCACGGACTTCACGCCTGCACCGGAGACATCTGCGGCTTGATGGATGGCGATGGCCAGAACGACCCTGGCAACTTTTTGCTGCTCTTGGAGGAATTTCACCGCGGCAATGCGGACGTGGTCTGCGGATACCGGGCGAACCGTCACGACTCGTGGAATCGCAGAGCGGCGTCGCGTATCGCCAATCGGATTCGCCGCGCCTTCCTGAGTGACGGCGTGCGCGACACCGGCTGTTCCCAAAAAGTTTTTCGACGCGAGGCGGTGGAACTGCTCATCCCGTTCCGGGGAATGCACCGGTATTTACCCGCCATATTCAAGCACGCCGGGTTGCGAATTGCCGAAGTGCCCGTACATCACCGCTCACGTCGGGCTGGAATCTCAAAGTACGACAACTGGTCGCGAGCTGTTGCCGGAGCCTATGACTTGATCGGCGTCGCATGGCTTCTCAGCCGCCGACTGCCGCGCGCGCAAATACAAACAAGCAAATGAACGAAGTCTTAATTCAGGTGGACCTCTTTGGCCGAATGCTGGTGGTCACACCATGGAAACTCATCGGTTACGTCGGCGTGGCGGTTTTCGCGGGCCGCTGGTTCGTCCAAGTGGTGGCATCACACCGTGCTCGCCGTTCGCATCTTCCGCGCTTGTTTTGGTATATGTCACTCGTGGGCAGCCTGCTGCTGCTCTCCTACTTCAGCTTCAGCGAAAAGAATGATTCCGTGGGCGTTCTTTCCAATCTGTTTCCCGCTGCTGTCGCCACCTACAACCTTTTGCTGGAGGCAAGGCGGCGCCAAAGCGCTGCCGTGCCGACGGAGAGCGGGCAAGATTCCGCGAGTTGAGGTGCATTAGCGACACATTCCCCGAATGACATCACTGTCATCCCAGGTTCAGACACGTGTCACGAAATCCTGTTTGAGTGGATCTCATGCACATCGCACCTGAACCGCTTCCGTCCGCACAACAGCCCCAGCCGCCACTGAACGTCCAAAGCTCGTTCAGTTTCCGCCATCGCGGCTTCATGGGTGCAGTATTGTTGGCTCCCGTCGGATTGGCCGTGATCTTCAGTCCGCCGACCGTTGCCGAAGACTCACTTCCCGGCGTCCTGCTCAATGCCTCCGGTTGGCTGGCCTTCTTCACCTGCGTGGCCGTTCGTGTTTGGGCCACGCTTTATGTTGGCGGGCGCAAGGACCGGGAGCTGCAAACCGAAGGGCCATATTCCATCAGCCGCAATCCGCTCTACGTCGGAAGCTTTGCCTTCGCATTCGCGATGGCTTGCTTCCTCAAAAGCATCGTGTTCGGCACGGCTTTATTGTTCGGCATTCTGTTGTATCTCCAGTTCGTGGTTCGGGCTGAGGAGCACTTTCTGCAACTCCGGTTCCAGGAAGACTACCGGAATTATTGCCGCCGAACACCCCGCTTCTGGCCATCCTGGTCGTCGTTTCAGACCCCTCCCATGATTTCCGTGGAGTTGAAGCGACTTAAACAGGAGGTCAAGCGCCTGTGCAGGAGCGCGGCACTCATCATCGCCCTGCAAGTCGTCCTGAATTTCCGTGGCAGCGAATCGTGGCCCCGCTGGTTCGCGGTCTGGTGAAAAGATGCCCGCCGCTGATTCATAATCGTATCTCGCACGCTTGAGATTCAATTCATCCAAAATGAACTGCCTAAAACTCAGACTACTCTGCCCGCTTGGTGCTGCCCTGTTAATCTGCGGTTGCGTCAATACTCGAAACGATGTCGGTCAAGTCTCGCTTGAGCTGACACGGCGCAGCGGTTACTCGGTGACGAATGTCCGGCCCGGCGAGGTTGTCTGGCCAGCAGCAGTGTCGCCGGATGACGGACTGTCCGAGGACGAGGCGGTGACACTCGCCTTGTGGAACAACGCCGCCTTTCAGGAAACCCTCGTGGACCTCGGTTTGTCGCGGGCAGACTTGCTCCAGGCGGGGATGTTGCCCAATCCCACCCTCTCCATGCTAATTCCAGTTGGAACGAAGCCCCTGGAGATGACAGCAAAATATCCATTCGAGATTCTTTGGCTTCGGCCCAAACGAATCGCGGCGGCGAAACTCGACTACGAGCGCACGGCCCAGCGGCTGGTGCAGGGCGGACTGGACTTGATTCGGGACGTGCGCCTGGCGTTCGCCGAGGTGACGCTCGCGGACGAACGACTAAAGCTGGTGTCGGAAACACTGTCGCTCAACTCACGCATCGCCGAACTCGCGCAAGCCCGCCTGCGCGCGGGCGACGCAAGCGAACTGGAAGCGGGGCAGGCTAAAATCGACACCCTGCAAACGCGCGAGCAGGTGACTCGTGCGCGACAGGACGCCGGACTCGCTCGCGAAAGGCTCCGTCATCTGGTCGGACTTAGCCTTGGCCAGTGGACAGGGACGACTACACCCTCGTCACCGCCGCCGCGTTTGGAACGTCCCGCTGAATTGCTGCTGACCAATGCACTCACAGCCCGCCCTGACTTGCGTGCGGTGGAAATCGGACTGGAGGCAGCGGGCAAACGCATTGGTCTCGCGCACGCCGAGGCATTCACGCTTGCCGCCGGCATCAATGGCAAAGATGTCGGCTCCGGCGCGAGCAAGGAATTTCTCGTTGGTCCGACATTGGACTTCGCCGTGCCGATCTTGAATCAAAACCAGGGTGGTGTTGCACAGGCGAGGGCGAAGTTCGAGAAGGCGGCGCGACAATATAATACAGTGCGCGACCGCATCGCGCTCGAAGTTCGCGAATCACACGCACGCATGGCGCAGGCGCAGGAGAGCCTTGACCAATGGCAGCAGCGCATCCTTCCGCCTCTCGAAGACGCCGCACGCCAGGCGGAGAAAGCCTTTTCGGCTGGCAATGTCACCTATCTATTCGTGCTTGATAACAACCGCAAGCTGTTCGACGCCCGCGCCAAGGCCGCCAGCGCCGTCGCCGACCTGCGCCGCGCTCGCGCAGAGCTTGAGCGCAGTGTCGGTCAGCGACTCGACATTGAGTTCAGCCCTTCAACTCTTCTCCGTCATGAAACCAACTAAACGCTTCCACATTCTTGCCTGCGCCTCACTCTGCGCCTTGGCCATCACAGGCGGCCCGCTCGTTGCGGCTGAGTCCGCCAAGTTTCCCGCGCCCGCCTCGGTGTCGAACCCAAGGAAGGAAGCAGACCTCACGACCATCACCTTGACACCCGAAGCGGAAAAGCGGCTGGGCATCCAGACGGCTCCAGTTGAGCGGCGCACGCTGGAACAGACCCGGCTGTTTGGCGGAGAAATCATTCTCCCAGCCCGGCAGAGCAGAACGGACAACACTAATTCCGCCGGCCAGTCCGTGTTTGCAATTCTTTCCTCGCTCTCGCCTGCTGAACTTGTCCGGCTCGCGCAGTCTCAAATCGACGCCGATGGTCAGGTCGAACAGGCGAAGGTTCAACTCGACGCCGTAAGAATCTCGCTCGCACGCGCCGAGCAGTTGCTTCGTGACAAGGCCGGAACGGCGCGCACAGTGGACGATGGGCGAGCGCAGGTGGGCCTCGCTGAAGCCGGGCTCCGGACGGCCCAGGCACGGCGCGATTTGCTCGGACCGCCCGTGTTGGATGTTGCCAACCAGCCGTCGCTCTGGGTCCGTGTGCCTGTTTACGTGGGAGACACGTCCAAGTTGCACCCGACCGCCGACGTTCGCATTGGCGGACTGACGGACGCGGCGGGCACTGCCTCACGACCAGCCAAGCCGGTCTCTGCACCACCTTCGGCCAACGCCTCTGCGGCAACCGTGGACTGGTTCTACGAAGTATCGAACAACGAGGGTGCGCTGCGTCTCGGCCAACGGGTTGGCGTCACCATTCCGTTGCGCTTGGACGAGGAAAGCCTCGTCGTTCCGTGGACGGCTGTGGTGCATGACATACAGGGCGGGGCGTGGGTTTACGAGAAATCCGGTGCTCATGACTACGCGCGACGCCGCGTGCAAGTGAAGCGGGTTGTCGGGGATGTCGTGGCGTTGACGGGTGGAGTCAGCGCGGGTGCAAACGTGGTCACAACCGGCGTTGCAGAGTTGTTCGGCACCGAGTTTGGAGCCGGCAAGTAACACGAGGAACAATCCATTATGATGAAGTGGCTTATCGCTGTCTCCCTGCGCCAACGCGTTCTGGTGCTCGCGCTGTCGGCCGTGCTCGTCGTGTTCGGCATCCGCGCGGTAAAGACGACACCTCTGGATGTGTTTCCTGAGTTCGCACCTCCCCTCGTCGAAGTCCAAACAGAGGCACCCGGTCTCTCCACCGAGGAAGTCGAAAGCCTCATCAGCGTGCCGCTCGAAAACGGACTCAACGGCGTTTCCTGGCTCAAGACCTTGCGCTCGAAATCCGTGCTCGGCCTCTCGTCAGTCGTCTGCATTTTCAAGGAGGGCACGGACCTCATGCGGGCTCGGCAACTGGTGCAGGAGCGCGTGGCCACGATTGCGCCGCGCCTGCCGGCCGTGGCGCACGCACCGGTGATTCTCCCACCGCTTTCCTCAACAAGCCGCGCAATGAAAATCGGCGTGTCCTCGAAAAAGCTCTCACAGATGGAGCTTTCGGAACTGGCGCTATGGACAATTCGCCCACGTCTTATGGCCGTGCCCGGCGTGGCCAACGTCGCCATCTGGGGTCAGCGCGACCGCCAGTTTCAGGTGCTCGTTGACCCCGACCGTCTCGCTGCCAACGGCGTGTCGCTCGATGAAGTCACTCGCGCCGCCGGAGACGCGGCGACCGTGGCGGCCGGCGGCTTTGTGGAGTTGCCCAATCAGCGGCTGCCGGTGCGGCATCTTTCGCCGATTGAAACGCCCGAAGATCTCGCGCGCGCCGTGCTTCACTTCACCAATGGCGTGCCACTGCGCATCGGTGACGTGGCAGAAGTCGTGGTGAGTCACCCGCCGCCCATCGGCGATGCTGTCATCAACGACGGTCCCGGCTTGCTGCTCATCGTCGAAAAGCAACCGTGGGGCAACACGCTGGACGTGACGAAGCAGGTCGAATCTGCGCTCGATGCGCTTCGACCCGGACTGCGGGACGTGGACATCGACCCGACCATCTTCCGACCCGCAACATTCATCGAACGCTCGCTCCAGAATCTCACCCACGCGATGCTGCTTGGTTGCGTCCTCGTCGTGATCATCCTCGTGGCGTTCCTTTACGACTGGCGCACGGCGCTCATCAGCCTGTCCTCGATTCCGCTCTCGCTGCTGGCAGCGGCGGTAGTTCTGTATCTGCGCGGTGGCACGCTGAACACAATGGTCCTTGCGGGCCTCGTCATCGCCGTGGGCGAGGTGGTGGACGACGCCATTATCGGCGTCGAGAACGTGTCGCGGCGATTGCGGTTAAATCGCGCGTCGGCCAGCCCCCTCTCTCCCTTCCGCGTTGTTTTGCTCGCCTCGCTCGAAGTTCGCAGCGCGGTGGTGTACGCAAGCCTCATCGTGGCCTTGGTGTTCGTGCCCGTCTTCTTTCTCGACGGCCTGGCGGGAACGTTCTTCCGCCCGCTCGCGTTCTCCTACGTGCTCGCGATTCTCGCCTCCTTGCTCGTAGCCTTGACTGTCACGCCTGCGCTTTGCCTGTTGCTCCTCCCAAGGGCCAATGTCCGGCACGAAGACGCTCCCTTGACGCGCCTTTTGAAGAGAGGCTACCGCGCTGTTCTGCCGACGCTCGTCGCACGACCAAGGTGGGCCGCGGCCATTCTTGTGACGGCCTTCACGCTGACGGGTCTTGCGCTGCCGCGATTGGGCGAAGAATTCCTGCCGAATTTCAAGGAGACGGATTTCCTCATGCACTGGGTCGAGAAGCCGGGCACTTCGCTCGATGCCATGCGCCGCATTACCGTGCAGGCGAGCAAGGAACTGCGCGCTGTGCCCGGCGTGAGGAATTTCGGAGCCCACATCGGACGCGCGGAAGTGGCGGATGAAGTCGTCGGGCCGAATTTTACCGAGCTTTGGATTAGCCTCGATCCGAGCGTCGATTATGACCGCACCGTGGCGAAGATTCAGGAAGTTGTCGAAGGGTATCCTGGCCTCTACCGCGATGTGTTGACCTACCTGAAAGAGCGCATCAAGGAAGTGCTGACCGGCGCCAGTGCCACCGTGGTAGTGCGACTATATGGCTCCGACATGGCAGTGTTGCGGGAGAAAGCCCAGGAAGTAAGCAAGTCGATTAGCGACGTGAAAGGCGTGGTCAACCTAAAAGTCGAACCGCAGGTGCTCGTCCCGCACATTCAGGTCCGGCTGAAGCCGGACATTGCGGCGAATTTCGGGCTGACTCCGGGCCAAATCCGGCGCGCCGCCACGACGCTCATCAAAGGCACGAAGGTCGGAGAAGTTTACCGCGACCAGAAGGTCTTCGACGTAGCCGTGTGGAGTGTGGAGCGGGTGCGCCACGATTTGCAGTCCCTCCGGGAGTTGATCATCGAAACGCCTTCCGGCTCGCGCGTGCCTTTGGGCGATGTGGCGGACCTCGACATCACTCCGACGCCCAACGAAATCAAACGCGAGAACGCTTCGCGCCGCATCGACGTGACTTGCAACGTCGCTGGATCGGACCTGGGCGGCGTGGCTCGCGAAATACAAAACCGCGTGCAATCACTTTCCTTTCCGCAGGGCTATCACCCGGAGTTCCTCGGCGAATACGCCGCGCGACAAGCTTCGCGCAACCGCTTGTTGCTGCTCGCCGCCTTCTCGCTCGTCGGCATTCTTGTCCTCCTGCATGTTGATTTTCGCTCCAATCGTCTTGTGCTGCTGGTGGCGTTGACGCTGCCATTCGCTCTCATCGGCGGTGTAGCGGGAGCCTTTTTGGGAGGCGGCGTGCTCTCACTCGGTTCGTTGGTCGGATTCGTCACGGTGCTGGGCATCGCCGCACGGAATGGAATCATGCTCATCAGTCACTACCGCTACTTGGAGGCCAGCGAAGGCATGGAGTTCGGGAAAGAGCTTGTTATGCGGGGCGCGGAGGAACGTCTGGCCCCCATCCTGATGACCGCCGCGTGCGCTGCTCTGGCGCTGCTGCCCCTCGTCGTCAAAGGCAATGTGCCCGGTCATGAAATCGAATACCCGATGGCCGTGGTCATCCTTGGCGGACTGGCGACTTCCACGGTCTTGAACCTGTTCCTCATGCCTTCGCTGTATTCCAAGTTCGGGCAAAGTCGAAATGCGTCCAACGCTGCGATTGAAGCCAGGCGCATAGGCCGGGAGTAGCTGCTGCGGCGGGGAGGGTGGCATAAATCGCCGCAAAAACAGGTAATGGACTCAGATGCGGGCGTGCCGCTAGTCTTCATAATTCATTGGTGAATACGCGCCGATATGACAACCGGATCTCATCTGCGACCAAGGCGGGATGTTACGTTCTTTTCCTCGTCGCGAGTGTGTTCGCCTTCTAGTTTCAGTTACGTCCCCATTCATCTCGTGTCGGCGGCGCATCTGAATCGTATCCCGGAGTTGCTGACGGAATTGGCCTTCCAACACGCGAACATCATCAAGGGTCGGCTGTAAATGCCGATGAGTGCAGAACGAGTGCGACGCTGAAAATTTCAGTTGCGCTGGTTTTGACCATTAAGTATTGCTGTGTTTGTGAATCGAATAAAGCCAATCGTGGCGACGCTGATGCTGGCGCTTTTTGCGCTGGCATCGTCGCATCCGCTTTTGGAGGGGTTGGGGTTGATTCACCATGAGACTGCTCACACGCATGAGCAGTCGAGTTCGGATTCCGATCACCAACTCGCCGACGGAAAGGTTTCGATCAATGTCAACCGCAACGAAACTCAAAAGTCACTTGCGGACAGTTCGTTTAACCTAGCCAACATCCTCGCTTTCGCGCTCGTGCTTCTCCAGCACGAAGACCTGTCAAACCAGTCATCGGTAGAGATTGCCTGTTCTCCCCCACCAGAACTTGGCACAACCTGGCAGTTTTCCTCCCGCGCGGCGCTTCCCGTCCGCGCTCCTTCGTTTGCTTCATAACTGAGTCCTCTTTCTGAGGATTCTTTCCCTGTTCGCATGGCGTGCCCGCACGCCGTGAATCCGTTTCCTTGATCCCTTGGTCCGTTGAATGTCCGTTTTATGAAGCAAATTTTGTCCGTCAGAAACCTGTTTGTGGCCGGTTTGATTTTCAGTTTGACCGGTTGCGTCACGAAACCGCCTGCCGAAAACCACGCCCGTTCGGACTCTCAGGCGCGAAGCACCGAGTCCAATCCGCCTGCCGACGCTCCGAAACCGCCAGAGCCTGCCCCGCCGATGAAAGAGCCAACGGGCGCGCTGACGCTCCGCGAGGCGTTGGCGCTGGCGTTGACGGAAAACCCGGAGCTTGCGCCGTATGCCTGGCAGGAACGCGCGAATGAGGCGCGCATCCTGCAAGCGGGTTTGCGCCTCAATCCGGAATTGGGTTTGCAGGTCGAGGACGTTCTCGGCACGGGCGATTTCAGCGGCGGTCAGGAAGCTCAGATCACGCTCCAACTCAGTCAGGTGATCGAACTCGGCGGCAAACGGGCGGCGCGGACTGAACTCGCCTCGCAGGCGCGCGGGGTCACCAGGTCGGAGTATGAATTGAAGCGGGTGGAGGTTTTGGGCGATGTCGCGCAACGCTTCATTCAGGTGGTGGCGAACCAGCACGCTTTGGATCTGGCGTTGACCAATCGTCAATTGGCGGCAGACGCGCTTCGCACTGTGCAGGAGCGCGTGACGGCGGGGAAAGGTTCGGCACTGGAAGAACGGAAGGCGCAAGTGGCGTTGGCGCGCGGCGAAGTTCTTGTCGGTAGTGCGCGCTATGTGCTGGAAACTTCGCGGAAAAAACTCGCCGCGAGCTGGCGGAACAGGCAGCCGGTGTTCGAGCGGGCGGAAGCGGATTTGTTCGCCCGCAAACCCGTTCCCGCTTTCGAGGGATTGGTGGAGCGCATTGCCAGCAGCCCGGAAATCGCCCGCTGGGTTTCGGAGAAAAAACTTCGCGAGGCGGAAATCAAACTGGCCGATGCGCGGCGCGTGCCGAACGTGACCGTGGGCGGAGGCATCCGCCACTTGCAGGGTTTTGACGACCAAGCCCTCGTCTTTGGCTTTTCGATGCCGCTGCAACTCTTTGACCGCAATCAGGGCGGCGCGGCGGAAGCGCGGGCGCTGCTGGGCCGGACGGAGGCGGAGCAGAAGGCGGCGAAGATTCGCCTCGGCACAGTCCTGCTGGGTCTCTATCAGGAAATGGCGTGGGCGGTGCAGGTCATGGATGGTCTGCAAAAGGAGATTTTGCCGAAGGCGGAGGATGCGCTTGCGATTTCGCGGGAGGGATTCGCGCAGGGAAGATTCTCGTATCTCGAAGTGCTCGACGCGCAGCGCACCCTTTTCGACATCAAGCAGGAATACATTCAAACGGCCACCGCGTATCACCAATTCCTCGTGGAGTTGGAACGGCTGATTGGACAGCCCATCGAGGGCGGCGAACCGCAACGGTAAACCACATCACTTTCAAATTTTCAAAAACTGACACCCCATTTTCTTATGAACAAAAAACAAATTTCGGCAGTAATTCTCGTTCTTCTGGCGGGCGCTGGCCTCACTTGGTTTGTGATGCGCAACGCCAAACCTGCGGCCCAAGTTTCCGGCGAGGGCGGTCATGGCGGTGAAGCCGTCGCCGAAGCCGCCAAAGGCCCGCACGGCGGACGCCTGTTGAGTGAGGGCGATTTCGCGACCGAAGTGACGATCTTCGAGCGTGGCGTGCCGCCGGAATTCCGCGTGTTCCTTTACGAGAAAGGCAAACCGATTGATCCGACCGAAGCGAAGTTGACGATTGAACTGCATCGCTTCGGCGGGCGCGTGGACAAGATTGGTTTTGCGAAGCGGGAAGATTACCTGCTCGGCGACCAGGAAATTGTCGAGCCGCACTCGTTCGACGTGAAAGTCATCGCCGAACACAAAGGCAAGACGCATCGCTGGGAATACGATTCCTACGAGGGCCGCACGACGATGACGACCGAAGCGGTGAAAAGTTCGGGCATCGTCATCGAAACGGCAGGGCCGGCCAAAATCAAAACGACCATCAAGGTCAATGGCCGCGTGCAGCCCAACGAAGACCACATGACCCACGTCATTCCGCGTTATCCCGGCATCGTGAAGAAAATCCACAAGCGCCTCGGCGACGCCGTTGCCAAGGATGAAGTCGTGGCAGTGGTGGAGAGCAACGAAAGCTTGCAGCCCTACGAAGTGAAATCGTCCATCGCCGGAACGGTCATCGGGAAGGACGTGCGCCAGGGAGAATTCGTCAAGGAAGGCGAGGTGATCTACTCCGTGGCGGACCTCAGCACGGTATGGGTGGACTTGAATGTGAATCGCAAGGATTTCGACAAGCTCAAGGTGGGAGAGGCCGTGACCATCTTCGCGGGCGATGGCATGACCAACGCGACGGGCACGGTGAGTTACATCTCGCCGTTCGGTGCGGAGGACACGCAGACGATGCTGGCGCGGGTTGAGTTGCCCAACCCGACCGGCAAGTGGCGTCCGGGCCTGTTCGTCACCGGCGAAATCGTCGTGGAGGAAGCAGAAGTGCCCGTGGCGGTGAAAGCCAGCGCGCTCCAGACCTTCCGTGATTGGGAAGTGGTGTTTATGAACGATGGCAACATTTTTGAAATCGCCATTCTGGAATTGGGACGGCGCGACGGCGAATGGGCGGAAGTGGTTTCCGGACTGAACGCCGGACAGAAATACGCCGCCGAAAACAGCTTCATCATCAAGGCGGACATTCTGAAGTCCGGCGCGTCACACGATCATTGAAAGGAGATTCCCATGAAAGAAATTAAAGCCATCCTCCAGCCCCATATCGTCACCAAAGTCGTGCGCGCCTTGCACGCGTTGCCGCACTTCCCCGGCCTCACCCTCAGCGATGCGCGCGGCCAGGGCCGCGGGCGGGGCGCGGGCGGTTCGTTCAAGCTGACTGAGGACGACATTGACTACCATCGCAAGGTCATCCTTGAAGTGGTCTGCAACGACGACCTCGCGGCGGGCATCGCCGAAACGATTCGCCAGTCGGCTCACACCGGAAACAAGAGCGACGGCATCATCCTCGTCAGCGAACTGTGCGAAGTAATTCGCATCCGCACCGGGGAAAAGCAGGACCAAGCGGTCTAAAGGATTTTTATGCTCGAACGACTCATCAGTTTTTCCATTCGCCAGCGCTGGCTCATCCTTATTGCCACGGCGGCCATCGCCGCGCTGGGCATCTACAATTACCAGCGCCTCACGATTGACGCCGTGCCGGACATCACCAACGTCCAGGTGCAGATCAACACCGAAGCGCCCGGCTACTCGCCGCTCGAAGCCGAGCAGCGCATCACCTTTCCCGTCGAGACAGCGATGGGCGGATTGCCGCATCTCGAATACACCCGCTCCGTCTCGCGCTACGGCCTCTCGCAAGTGACCGTTATCTTCAAGGACGGCACGGATATTTACTTCGCCCGGCAGCTTATCAATGAGCGCATCCAGGAAGTGAAAAGCAAACTTCCGCCCGGCATCGAGCCGTCGCCCGGCCCGATCACCACGGGCTTGGGCGAGATTTACATGTTCAACGTCGAAGCCGAAGCGGGCGCGCGCAATGCCGATGGAAGTGAAGTGACGCCGACCGACCTGCGCAACGTGCAGGATTGGATCATCAAGCCGCAACTGCGCAACGTGCCCGGCGTCATTGATGTCAATTCCATCGGCGGCTTCGTGAAGCAATACCACGTCACGCCGCATCCCGATAAACTGCGCGCCTACGGCATGACCTTCCGCGACCTGATGACGGCGCTGGCCGACAACAACGCCAACATCGGCGCGGGTTACATCGAGCGGAATGGCGAGCAATATCTCATCCGCAGCCCCGGCCAGGTCGTGGGGATTGCGGACATTGAGCAAATCGTGGTGGGCAACCGCGATGGCATTCCTATTCACATGGATGATGTCGCGGACGTTTTCCTCGGCAAAGAACTTCGCAATGGCGGCGCGACCAAGAACGGAACGGAAGTCGTGCTCGGCACGGTGTTCATGCTGATCGGCGAAAACAGCCGCACCGTCTCCGAGCGCGTCCATGCCAAAATGACGGAGATCAACAAGTCGCTGCCGGAAGGCATCGTGGCCAAGACGGTCTATAACCGCACCGACCTGGTCAACGCGGCCGTTGACACGGTGAAAAAGAACCTTTTTGAAGGCGCGTTGTTGGTGGTCGTAATTTTGTTTCTGTTGCTGGGCAACATCCGCGCCGCGCTCATCACCGCGCTGGTCATTCCCCTCTCCATGCTTTTTACCATCACCGGCATGGTCGGCTCAAAAATCAGCGGCAACTTGATGAGCCTTGGTGCGCTCGACTTCGGCCTCATCGTGGATGGCGCAGTCATCATCGTGGAGAATTGCATCCGCCGACTGGGCGAGGAACAGCACAAACTAAAACGCCTGCTCACGCGCCCGGAACGCTTCGAGGTCGTGCGCGACGCCACCAAGGAAGTCGTCCGCCCGAGCTTCTTCGGTGTGTTCATCATCATGGTGGTCTATCTGCCCATCCTCAGTTTGAGCGGCGTCGAGGGCAAAATGTTTCACCCGATGGCCTACACCGTCATCATGGCGCTGGCGGGCGCGATGGTTTTTGCGGCGACTTTCATTCCCGCTGCCATCGCGCTGTTTCTCACCGGAAAAATCTCGGAGAAGGAAAACATTCTGATGCGCGGAGCGAAGGCGGTTTATCAGCCGCTGCTCAAGTTCTGCCTGCACTTTCGCGGGGCGGCGGTTACGGCGGCGGTGGTCTTGGTGGTCATCAGCGGAATCGTTGCGTCTCGCATGGGGACGGAGTTCATTCCAAGTTTGGATGAAGGCGATGTGGCCTTGCACGCGTTGCGCATTCCCGGCACGAGTTTGACCCAGGCCATTGAAATGCAGCACGCACTGGAAAGGCGGCTCGAAAAATTCCCGGAGGTGAAGATTGTTTTCGCTAAAATGGGCACGGCAGAGATCGCGACCGACCCCATGCCGCCCAGCGTAGCGGATGGTTTCATCATCATGAAGCCGCGCAAGGAATGGCCCGACCCGAAAAAGCCGAAAACACAATTGGTCGCGGAATTGGAAAAGGCCGTGAAGGAAGTTCCCGGCAACAATTACGAGTTCACCCAGCCGATTCAGATGCGTTTCAACGAACTCATCGCCGGTGTGCGCAGCGACGTGGCCGTGAAACTGTTTGGCGAAGACATGGCGGTGTTGCAGCAAGCCGGCAAGCTGATCGAGAAGGAGATGAAGACCATCCCCGGCGCGTCCGACGTGAAGCTGGAACAGACCACCGGCCTGCCGCTGATGAGCATCGTTCCAAAGCGCGAAGCTCTGGCGCGCTACGGCCTGAGTATTGCCCAGCTACAGGAAGTGATTGAAATCGCCCTCGGCGGCAAAGCAGCGGGCGAGGTGTTTGAAGGCGACAAGCGTTTTGAAATCATCCTGCGCCTGCCGGAAAATCTCCGCACGGACATTGAGGCTTTGGAGCGCCTGCCCGTGCCTTTGCCGAAGCGCGAAGACAAAGTAGGAGGCGCGGCCTTGGCGACTCTCATCTCCACGCGAGCGTCCGGTGTTCACGCTTCCCAAGAATTCATTCGGCTTGGTGAGGTCGCCGAAATCTCCATCGCCCCCGGCCCGAACATGATCAACCGCGAGAACGGCAAACGCCGCATCGTGGTCACGGCCAATGTCCGGGGACGCGACCTCGGCTCATTCGTGGCAGAAGCGCAGCAGGTGATTGATGCCAAAATCAAAGTTCCGGCGGGCTATTGGATTGCGTGGGGCGGACAGTTCGAGCAATTGATTTCCGCAACCAAACGGCTGCAAATCGTCGTCCCCATCTCGCTGCTGCTGATTTTTGCGCTGCTCTTTATGACGTTTGGCACGGTCAAGGACACGCTGCTCGTCTTCTCCGGCGTGCCGCTGGCTCTGACTGGCGGTGTCGCGGCGTTGTGGCTGCGCGATATTCCGTTGTCCATCTCGGCGGGCGTCGGTTTCATCGCTCTAAGCGGCGTGGCCGTGCTCAACGGCATGGTGATGATTTCCTTCATCAACAAATTGCGGGAGGAAGGCAAACCGCTCGACGACGCCATCACCGAAGGCTCGCTCACGCGCTTGCGCCCCGTGCTGATGACCGCTCTCGTCGCCTCGCTGGGCTTCGTGCCGATGGCGCTCGCCACCGGCACGGGCGCGGAAGTGCAACGTCCGCTGGCGACGGTTGTCATCGGCGGCATTCTTTCCAGCACGGCGCTGACGTTGCTGGTGCTGCCGGGTCTTTATCGCATGTTTCATCGTAAGGAGGATGGCAACGACATCCCGCCAACGTCCGTCGTCCCGTCAAATCTCTCGACCGAATGAGCCTATAAAAATTGCTTTCCACTGCTTATGCACCGCACCAACCAATCCCGCTGGCAGCACGCGCACGATTACGCCCTCGATTCTTCCGTCGCCGAACGACGCACCCGCATCGTCATCGGCATCACGGCAACTATGATGGTCGTCGAGATCGCGGCGGGCATGGCGTTCAATTCGATGGCGTTGCTCGCTGACGGCTGGCACATGAGCACGCACGTCGCGGCTTTCCTCATCACGGCGCTGGCCTACTATTTCAGCCGCCGCCGCCGCGACCCACGCTACCAGTTTCGGCACATCTCCGGGCAAGATGGGCGTCCTCGGCGGCTTTGCCAGTGCGGTCGTGCTGTTCGTTATCGCGCTGCTCATGGCTGGTGAATCGGTGCATCGCTTCTTCGTTCCTGTCCCGATTCATTTCAATCAGGCCATCGGCGTCGCGGTCATTGGGCTGCTGGTCAACTTGGTTTGTGCGTTCCTGCTCAAGGGGGAGCATCATCACCATCACGGACACAGTAATGACCATCATGGCCACGGCCACACGGACGGCGAGCAGCATCACGATTTGAATGCTTCACCGCCGCCTACATTCATGTCTTGGCCGACGCACTCACCTCAGTGACCGCGATTGTCGCGTTGACTGCCGGCAAATTCCTGGGCTGGTCCTGGCTCGACCCGGTGATGGGCGTTGTGGGTAGCGCTGTGGTTTCGGTTTGGGCTTACGGTCTGGTGCGAGACACCAGCGGAATCCTGCTCGACCGCACGCCGGAGTCATCTGACTTGCCGAACGAAATCCGGCGGGCAATTGAGAGCGATGGCGCAAAAGCTGAAGTGACTGACCTCCATGTCTGGCAAGTCAGCACGAGGAAGTTTGCAGCCATTGTGTCTATCGTGGCGCACGAACCGAAGCCGGTGGAAACCTACCGGGAATTGTTCCGCGAACATGAGGAACTTGTTCACGTCACCATCGAGGTTCAGCACTGCCACGACCATGAAGAATCGCACGCGCATTCGGCTTGATTCGCACGGCACGTTGGATTCGTTGACAGGAGTTTTGCCAAACTGAACCGGACTGGAATTTATGAAATATGTTGTGACTTTCGTCGCGTTCTGGATGGCAACTCTGACGGCCTCGGCGCACGGCATCTCCGACGCGGACAAGCAAGGCATCCTCGAAGGCGGCAACCTGGAATACATCAAGCTCGGCGCGACGCACATGCTGACCGGCTACGACCATCTGCTCTTCCTGTTTGGTGTGATGTTTTTCCTGACGCGCTTCGGCGACATCGTGAAATTCATCACCGCCTTTACGCTGGGGCATTGCGTCACCTTGATCTTCGCGACGCTACTTCACATCAAAGCGAACTTTTACCTGATTGATGCCGTGATCGCGCTGACGGTTTGCTACAAGGCGTTCGACAATCTCGACGGGTTCAAGAAATACATCGGCATCGCCTCTCCTAACCTGCTCGGCGCAGTGACGCTCTTCGGATTGATTCACGGCTTCGGCCTGTCCACCCGCTTGCAACAATTGCCACTCGGTCAGGACGGCTTGGTGCTGCGGATTCTCTCCTTCAATCTCGGCGTGGAATTGGGACAAATCGTGGCGTTGTCCGGCATGTGGATTGTGCTGGCAAGTTGGCGCAAGACGGCTTCGTTCATGAAATTCAGCAAGGTGGCGAACGTCGCGCTAATGTGCGCCGGGGTGCTCCTGCTGCTGATGCAACTACACGGCTACCAACACTCACGCTTCCCGGATGAGTTTCCGTTGAACAAGGATGAGCATTTTGAGCTTCACGAAAACATGGACCGCAGCCGCGATCCCGGAACTGACGCGGGCACGAATCAGATCCAACAAGCTTTGCCGCACGACCATCAACATTAACCATCCGACAAAACAAACACATCCATGAAAAAGACAAACCTCATCGCGATGGGCCTTTGCGCCTGCATCGCCTTTACCGCAACCTCACTTCTGGCTCAGGAGAAACCGGCCCAAAAGCCCGCTCCCGAAGCGGAAGGCGGCGGTCACAGCCACTTCACGAAAATCCCTGCGACCGTGGAGTTGATTTGGAAGGAAATCCAAAAGCAGCAGGGCAAGCTGGCCAGTGTTGTAGCCAAGAAGGATTTGGGGGAAGCCCACGACCACGCCTTTGCGATCCGCGATCTCGTTAAGGCATTACCGGCCAAAGTTCCCGCTGAGAACAAGGCCAAGACGGAAGAGGCCGCCAAGGAAATCACGAAACTTGCCGCTGACATCGACAAGTCCGGCGCGGCGGGAGCGCAGAAAGCCACCGAGGCGAATGTGAAGAAAATGGATGCGGCCATCGCCGCGCTACAGGCCAGCCTCAAAACGAAGTAAGGTCGGCGCAAAGCGCCGTGCAATGCCCGGCTGGAGCGAATTGAAACTCGCACTCAAGATGCGACAGTTGAAACACGGTCGGACAAAGTGAAATGAACCGCACAGAACATTGGAATCAGGTCTATCAGACCAGCCCGCCGGACGACGTGAGTTGGTTTCAAACCCGGCCCACGATTTCACTGCGACTCGTCGAAGCGTGTGGCGTCGGCAAGGGCGATGGAATCATCGACGTGGGCGGAGGCGCTTCCGTGCTCGTGGATTTCCTGCTCGACGCTGGCTACAGCCGACTGGCGGTGCTGGACATTTCTGCCGCTGCCCTCGACTACGCCAAGCGTCGCTTGGGCGCACGCGCTGATGCGGTTTATTGGTTTGCTGCCGATGTCACCACGTTCGTCCCGACGCGCCAGTTCGGACTCTGGCATGACCGCGCAGTGTTCCACTTTCTGACCGACAAGGCAGACCGTCAGAAATACGTGGAGACGATGAAGCGCACCTTGACCCCGGAGGGTCACGCCATCTTCGCGACGTTTGCCACCGACGGCCCGGAAAAGTGCAGCGGACTCAGCGTGCGCCGTTACGATGCTACGGCGATTTGTGCTGAACTCGGCGCGGAGTTTCAACTGCTGGAGCAAGTGAAGGAAACGCATGTCACGCCTTGGAAGACGGAACAACGGTTCAGCTACTTTCGTTTCGCACGGCGCGAGACTGAATCACGATGAATCCTGGTGAATGGCACAGCCTATGAAAGGCGTTCTCTACGCGCTGCTGGCAGCGTTGCTTTTCGGAGCAAGCACGCCGTTGGCGAAGTCGTTGTTGCCGCAGGTCGCACCGATGCTGATGGCCGGGCTGCTCTATCTCGGCTCTGGCGTCGGGCTGGCCGTATTCACCCTGATTCGCTCGCGCGCCGGACAACTGCGTTCGCAGGAAGCACCGTTGCAACGGGCGGATTGGCCGTGGCTCGCGGGCGCGGTTGCCGCCGGAGGAATCGTTGCTCCGATGCTCTTGATGTGGGGACTGGCGACCACTCCCGCATCGAGCGCTTCGCTCCTGCTCAATCTCGAAGGCGTGTTGACGGCGGTGCTGGCGTGGTTTGTCTTTAAGGAGAACTTCGACAAACGCATCGCGCTGGGCATGGCGCTGATTGCCGCTGGCGGCATGTGCCTCTCGTGGACTGGCCGGCCGGAAACAGGCGTGCCGTGGAGTGCGCTCGCCATCATCGGCGCGTGCGTCGCGTGGGCCATTGACAACAATCTCACGCGCAAAGTCTCGGCGGGCGATCCGGTGCAAATCGCCATGCTCAAAGGACTGGTCGCCGGAAGCGTGAACACCGTTCTCGCGTTCGCTCTCGGCGCGAAGCTGCCCGCTCTGCCTGCGCTGGCGACGACGGGTTTGTTGGATTGGTCGGCTACGGCGTGAGTCTGACGCTTTTCGTGCTCGCGCTGCGGCATATCGGCACGGCCCGGGCCGGCGCTTACTTTTCTATCGCTCCATTCGTCGGCGCGGTCATCGCGCTTTTGTTTTTGGGCGACCGACTCACCATCGGATTCAGCCTCGCCGCTGTTCTGATGGCACTTGGCATTTGGCTACACCTGACCGAGCGCCACGAACACAAGCATCAGCACGAGCCAATGGAGCACGACCATATCCACTCCCACGATGAACATCACCAACATGGGCACACCTCTGACGATCCGGCTGGAGAACCTCACAGCCACCCGCACCGGCACGAGCCCTTGCTTCATATGCACCCGCATTATCCCGACATCCACCACCGGCACGGGCACTGATTCGTTGCGCAAAGAAGGCTGGCCCAACTTGCCCATCTTGTCGGATACCGATCACATCTGTTAGCGCCGCGCTACGACAAATTCTTGAACTCCTTGAAAATGCCTCCTTTCGATCAGCGCTTCAGTGTGGCATAAGGTGTGCGTCGTATATCGTGTGCGTTACTGGCTTTGTGCAATTCTGGTCTTGGTTAGCCGCCTGTTGCAGGCGGAAACAGCCCCGGCCTCCGAACTCCCCATCCAATTCCGCGAAGGGTTGCTGTGGGCGGAAGTTTCCGTTCCGCAGAGCAAAGAGCCTTTGCACTTCCTCGTGGACTCTGGCGCGAGCGCCAGCGTGGTGAACCTCAGCACGGCGAAGCGGCTTGGCTTGAAGCTCGGACCAAAGGTGAAGGTCACTGCGGTCGCCACGACCTTGACAGGCCATTGGCCGGTGAAGTTATCCGCCAAAGCCCGCGAGCTTGAATTGCCTGACGAATACCTCGCGCTCGACCTGAGCAAGCTCTCCGGCGCTTGCAGCCGTTCGGTGGATGGTTTGATCGGCGCGGACTTCTTCCGCGACCGGGTTGTGGAGATTGACTACACGGCGCAGAAGCTTCGTGTTCTTTCCGCGTCACCAGCCACTGAATCCACCAACGCCGTTCCGCTGGAGACGCGCCCTTGCGGCTTCCGCGTGGCGGTCAGCGTGAACGGCGGCAAGAGCCAATGGGTGCGTGTGGATACCGGCTGCGCGACAGCTTTCCAGTGGGTGACATCCAGGGAACGTGCCGACCGATGCACGAGCAAGCTCGCGGTCGGCCTCGCCGAACTTTCCATTCCGCAGACCATGACCGGCCTCCGCATCGGCAACCACAAACTCGACACAGTTCCCACCGGCCTGCATTCCAAGGCAATCTTCCCAGGCGAATCGGGTCTTCTCGGCAACGGGTTGCTGGCACAGTTTGGTGTCGTGACGATTGACGCCAAATCCCGCCGCCTCTTGCTCGGACGCACCCCGGCGCCGTAGTCCTCGTCCGCTTCCTTTCTCCAAGTTCCTGCTGTCCACACGCTCGGTCGCCGTGTCCCTTTGCCGCATAATTCGTGAGGGATTTTCCACCTGCGGCGTATCCAAGGACGTGAACAAAGCGGCGAAGAGCCGCAAAACGAAGAAAGACGAAAGATATGAAACCACACTACTCCTCGCCGCCACCACCGTCGCCCTCCTCACCGTCGTCAGCACGGCCTCCGCCGCCGAGCCGCTGCATTCTCCCAAGGGCAAGGCGCTCGCGGACTCGCTGCGGAAAGTTCCCGGAAGCACGACGGACATGATTGACCGTTCCGTCCTGCCAGGCACACCCAAGGGCCGTGAAATGGCTTACAGCCTGCGCAAGGTTCCGAGCACCGGCCCGAGTGTTGACCTCGCGCACGGCCCGCGACCGTTGCTCTCACCGAAAGACCCGCGTTACGAGACGGCGCTTCGCGAACTGCGCGCGAAGGAGTTCTATGTCGCGCCGCTGAAATGAACGTGCGAAGCGATTCACATCCGGTAGTATCACGGGCGGCGGTGCGTTCCGCCGCCCAACGAAGTAGAAGGCTATGAAGAATGACAATTCCAACGAGAACGACGTTCCGCTCCGCGCGCTTCTGCAGGAGTGGAAGCCGGAGGCATCGCTGCCCCCGCGCTTCCAGGAGCAGGTCTGGCGGCGCATCGAGCGGGCTGAAACCGCGCCCGTGCCGACCGTCTCGCTCGCCACGGTGTTCGCAAACTGGCTCACGAACCTGCTGCCCCGGCCCGCGCTCGCCACGGCTTACGTGGCCGTGCTTCTGGTCATTGGCGCAAGCGTGGGCTGGAGTCAGGCGCGGCAGGAGACGGCGCGCGTCTCTGGCGAACTCAGCACCCGCTATGCCCAGACGGTTGACCCCTACCAAACCACTCCGCAACCATGAAGCGCGGACTCCTGATTCTGGCGCTCGGCTTGGTGGGCGCGGTCGTAGCCTACTGCTGCGTGTATCTGATGGGCACGGCCAAGCCCCGCGCGATGATGCAAAGCCCCCAGCCCGAACTGGCGTGGCTCAAGCACGAGTTCAACCTTGGAGACTCCGAGTTCAAGCGGATCTCCGAGCTTCACGCCGGTTATCTGCCGCAGTGCATGGAGCGTTGCCGCCGGATTGACGAATTGAACGACAAGCTCTCGAACTCGCTGGTCAGCGCCACGCAAGTCACGCCGGAGCTTGAGAAACTTTTGAGCGAGCGGGCGCAGATGCGGGCCGCCTGTCAGGCCGAAATGCTCAAGCACTTCTTTGAAGTCAGTCGCACCATGCCGCCCGAACAGGGGAAGCGTTACCTCGCTTGGGCGCGGGACAACACCTGCCTCCGCGAACAGGCAATGGATCACGGCGCGGACAACCACGCTGCCACGAGCACACCTGACAAGCATCCTTGAGTGCCTGCATGAACACGCCCAATCCGGACGAGCTGGACGTGCAGGACATGAGCCGCCTCACAGCGGGCCACGATGCCGCGCTGAACAGTTTGATGGAGCGCCACGCCGGGAGGTTGTTCAATTATCTCGTCCGCTGCTTGCAAAACGAGGACGACGCGGCGGACGCCGCCCAAGAGACGTTTGTAAGAGTCTATCAGCACCGCACGCGGTTCGACCCCGAACAAAAGTTCACCACCTGGCTCTACACCATCGCGGCCAATCTCGTGAAGGACCGCTATCGCTGGCGTTAGCGGCATCCACAGGTTTCGCTCGATGCGGAGAGTGACGCCACGGGCGACAGCTTCCGCGAATCTCTGCCGGGAAACGACCCGCTGCCGCATGAACGAGTGCAGGCTACGGAACGCTCCGAAACCATCCGCCGGGCCGTGGCCGCGCTGCCCGAGGAATTGCGCCAGCCGCTCATCCTCGCCGAATACGAGGAACGCTCACATGCGGAAATCGGAGCGGTGCTCGGTTGCTCGGCAAAAGCCGTGGAGACCCGCATCTACCGCGCCCGCCAGCAACTGCGGGTCAGCTTGGGGAGCCTCCTGGAAACCGTCTGAAGCCCTTGATGAAAGTTTCTGAAGATTCTTTGAGGGGTTCGGCGCGGGGCGGCGTAGTAGCCTGCAACCGCCCAAAGCGTCAGTTGCGGCCGGCGGGACAATTTGAGTAAAGTTCGATTATGCGTTTGCGCCAGACAACCTTGAGTCCGCTGCTCCGCTCCCTGGCGGCGTTCGCGCTCGTGGTCTTTGTCGTGGCGCAGGCCATGTGCTTCGTCCATTGCAACTTTGGCGGCGGACATGGAGACAAGGCGCAACCTTCCTGCCACGGCTCGCCGCAGCACGCCGCTTCGCATGATGGCGATGACGATTCAGGACCGTCTGCCCCGTCGCCCACGACGGCTTGCTCTACGTTGAAGACGATGCTGGCCGGAGGCGACGCGCCGGCGCTCATCTCTCCCCTGCTTCACACGCTTTATCTGCTCGCCCCAATGACGCTCTCTCTGGATGCGCCCGAGGTGCAGCCGAAAGCCTCCTTCTCCCGCCAAGACTGGACACGCGATTGGGTCTTCACGCCCGAGGTGTGCCTTGGTCCGGCGTTCCGCAGCCTCGCCCCTCCCTTCCTCGGTTAAGTTGATGCCGGCCCGCGTTCGCTCGCGCGGCTGACTCAACTCCTCTCCCGTTCCGTGCCCTGTCGTCACGGAAGTCGTCTGTCCGTTGCCCGCTAACCGAATTTTTACAGATGAATGTGATGAACCGTTTTCCAATTGCCGTCGTGCGAACGTTGCTTGCTGTCGGCGGCTGGATCAGCAAGGCGGGTGGGCAGATTCGGCATCCTGAGTTCCGCAATGAAGCGCCGCCCACCGGCCAACAGAAAGAACAATCCGACCACACACATCCATGAATGCATTAACTACCGACGAAGGACACTCTATGACACACAATCTCATCACGCGGAACACGACGCGGAGACGCTTTCTTCGCTCAACTGTCGCCATCGGTCTGCTGACAGGCTTGGATCGCCTGTTGCCGGCCTACGCCCTTCAGCCAGCGGGCCAGCATCCCGTTCACATCGATCATTCAACCACCAAAGCCATTGACCTAACTGTCCGTGAATCCAGCCTAGTCGTGGGTGATCGGCAGACCAGCGCCGTGA
The DNA here is from genome assembly GCA_016713365.1 of Verrucomicrobiota bacterium. Lineage (GTDB taxonomy): Bacteria > Verrucomicrobiota > Verrucomicrobiia > Limisphaerales > JADJPG01 > JADJPG01. The sequence continues at coordinate 64,355 of JADJPG010000002.1, forward strand.
CCGTGAATGGAAGTGTTCCCGGACCGTTATTACGATTCCGCGAAGGGCAGGACGTGATCTTGCGGGTGAACAACGCTTTGCGCGAGGACACCTCCATTCACTGGCACGGCCTGGTTCTCCCGGCGGACATGGACGGCGTGCCGGGAGTGAGTTTTGCGGGCATCAAGCCGGGCGAGACCTTCACTTATCGCTTCGCGGTGAAACAGAACGGCACCTACTGGTATCATAGTCACTCCGGCTTTCAGGAACAGTTGGGACTGTTTGGTCCGCTCATCATTGATCCGGCTGAACCAGAACCCTTCTCCTTTGACCGGGAGCATGTGGTCATGCTTTCGGATTGGACCTTCGAGAACCCGCACCGCATCCTGGCCCGGCTGAAGAAGCAGAGCAACTTCTACAACTACCAACAGCGCACGGTGCCGGGCTTTTTCCAGGACGCTTCTAAGCAAGGATTCCGAACCGCACTTGCCGACCGCCTGCAATGGGGCCGGATGCGGATGGACCCGACCGACATCTCCGACATCACCGGCCAAACCTACACGTATCTCTTCAATGGCCGCGCGCCTGCATCGAACTGGACAGGGCTCTTCATGCCGGGCGAGCGGGTTCGGCTGCGGTTCATCAATGCCGGTGCGGCGACCTATTTCGATGTGCGGATTCCGGGCTTGAAAATGACGGTCGTCCAGGCAGACGGCCAATACGTGCAACCGGTCACCGTCGAGGAGTTCCGTATCGCGAACGCCGAAACCTTTGATGTGATTGTCGAACCCAAAGAGGATCGCGCCTACACAATCTTTGCCGAAGCGATGGACCGCAGTGGCTACGCGCGTGGGACGCTCGCCACACGCCAAGGCATGGAAGCTCCCATTCCGCCTCGGCGACCACGCCCGCTTCGCACGATGGCCGACATGGGCATGGAAAATATGGAAGGCATGACGGGCATGGATTCCGCCAGTGGCACTGGCGGTCACTCCTCTCACACTCCGGCCAAATCAGATGGCATGGCAGGAATGAAAGGCATGGAGTCGAATGCTTCGCAACCAGCGGCCCACACCGGACACGGTAAAACCGCGACAGCCGAAAGTTCCACGGCAATGCCGGAAATGAGCATGCCCGCCGAAGCGCCCCATAGTCAGCAGGGTCAGGCTAAGGCGACTGGCGAAATGGCAGGAATGGAAATGTCCGGCAAGCCCGTCAAGAACTTTGGCCCCGCCAATTCGATGAGCGCGATGTCACCTCGAAGCCGCGTGCATGAACCGGGCACGGGCCTTGAAGACGCCGGTCATCGCGTGCTGGTTTATGCCGACCTCCGCAGCCTCAAACCCGGACCGGACCAGCGTCCTTCGGAGCGCGAAATTGAAATGCACCTGACCGGCAACATGGAGCGATACATGTGGTCGTTCGACGGGAAAAAGTTCTCCGAAGCTAGCACGCCCATTCCATTCAAGCTGGGCGAACGCGTCCGGCTGACATTCATCAACGACACCATGATGTCTCACCCGTTGCACCTGCATGGCATGTGGATGGATTTGGACACCGGTGCCGCGCCTCACAATCCGCGCAAGCACACCATCAGCGTGCAGCCCGGAGAGAAACTTTCGGTGGACATCACCGCCGACGCTCCCGGCATGTGGGCTTTTCACTGCCACATCCTCTACCACATGGAAGTGGGCATGTTTCGCGTGGTGTCCGTGACTTGAGCAAAAATCTGGAAGCAACTATCACCATGAATACAATCCAACATTCAATCATCGCGCTGGGAGTCTTGCTGCTTCTCCAGTCACCGACTGATGCCGCCGCGCAATCTACGACCAACACGACGCATCAAGCGCACGAAATGGCGGACATGCCCGGCATGTCCATGCAATCGAATCCTTCCGCTGCAACTTCGCAACCTTCGCCACCGCCACACGTCCAGCATGGCTGGCCCAAACCGGTCGCCGACCAGATGATGTTTGGCTTTCTCCTGCTCGACCGGATCGAATATGGTTTCGGGTCGGGTGCGGATCGTTTCCGCTGGGATATTCAAGGCTGGTATGGTGGCGATTACAATCGTTTTTGGTTCAAGTCGGAGGGCGAGCAAGCAACCGGACAAGGCAAACCTGGCGAAGGCGAATTCCAAGGACTCTACAGCCGCCTCATCGCGCCATTCTGGGATTTCCAGGTTGGGGTCCGGCATGATCGTAACTGGGGTCCTGGGTCGGACCTAAACCGCACGTTCGCGGTCATCGGATTACAAGGGCTGGCCCCATACTGGTTCGAGATCGAACCGGCATTGTTCATCAGCGAAGACGGCGACGTGTCGGCCCGCTTGACGGCCTCCACCGACTTGTTGCTGACCCAGCGGCTTATCCTGCAACCGCGTTTCGACCTGAATGCCGCCGTGCAAAGCGCACCCAAATTCGGCGTCGAGGAGGGATTCAACGATGTCGAGCTGGGCCTGCGCCTGCGCTACGAAGTCCACCGGCAGTTCGCCCCGTATGTTGGCATCTCCTGGTTGCGGCGGCTGGGTGAAACAGCGGACCTGTCGCGGCGAAATGGAGACGGTTCGCAGGACTTCCGTGTCGTGCTGGGCGTGAGGGCCTGGTTCTGAGATTTGCCGCTTCAATCACAATGACTCCTCTACACACCAAGCTGATTATGAAAACCAAATGGATTCTGCCGGGCCTGCTCACGCTGGCGTTTGCCCTCGCGGCGTTGGCCGTGACCGGGTGCAGCAAATCGGACGACCACAGCGGCCACGCCCACCAATACACCTGCCCGATGAAAGAGCACTCCGATGTCGTCTCCGACAAGCCCGACAATTGCCCGAAGTGCGGCATGAAACTCGTGGAGAAAAGGTGAGACGTATGCGCCATCACCTGATTGTCCGCTGCGCTTTCTCTGCGGTCGCGGCGCTTGCATTCCTTGCGCTCGTGCCGAGGGGCTTTGCTCAAGACCCGCGTCTGTTGGACGCGGTGTTTCTCGATACGCTCCGCAACGAGGTTCGCACCAACCATCCAACCGTCGCCGCCGCGCAAGCACGAGTGCTTGCCGCCGAGGCGGGCGTCAGTGCGGTGCGGCTTTGGGAAGACCCAATGGCGAACGCCGGGGTCATGGCTGCGGATCGAGAGATGCGGCGCGGCGATGGAGATTTGATTTTTGGGGTCGAGCAGGCGTTGCCCCGTCGCAAACTTTATGAAGCGCGCAAAGCGAGGGCTGGAGCGGAGCGCGCCATCTTCGAGGCAGAGACGCGCACAGCGGCGCTGAATCTCGAAACGCTCGTCGCTCAGTCCGCCATCGAACTCGCGCTCGCGGAAGAGATGCTCGCCATCGAGACGAATCAACTCGCCTGGCTGGAAAGCATGGCCGCCAATGCGCGCGAGAAGCTCAAAGACCCGATGGCCAACGCCTCCGAGCCGCTCCGCATCGAGAGCGAAGTGGCGCAGGAACGGCAGAAGATTGACACCACACAACGCCAGCGCATCCGGCTGGCTCGGCAACTCAACATCCTGCTGGGCCGGGACGCGGCCGAGGCGTGGCCCAACCTCCGTTTGCCGGAGTCCGCCACACTGACGCCGGCACTCGCCGATGAACTCGCGCGGCTCTATCAGGTGAATCCCATGCTTCAGGCGCTGCTCAACACCGCCGAGGCCGCGAAGTCTGAAATCGAAGTCGCGCGACGCGAGCGCAGCCCGATCTTTTCTGTCGGCGTGGAGTCGAGCGTCTATTCAGGCGGCGATTTCCGGCAGGCGACCGTGGGCGCGAAGATGACGCTTCCTTGGTTCAACAAATCCGTGTATCGCGCGAACACCGATCGCGCCATCCAACAACAGGCCGCCGCTGAAAGGAGGCCGAGGCGCTCGCGCGTCGGTTGCGTGGCGAAGCAGTCGCGGCGCACACCGAGGCGGAAACTTCGGCGCGACAGGCGAAGACGTTTTCGGAAGAAGTCATTCCGCGCGCCGGGAAGGCCGTCGAGTCCACGCAGAATGCCTGGATCAGCTCGAAGGCCAGCATCCTCGAAGTGCTCGACGCCCGCCGTTCGCTACTGAACGCGCGCCTGGAGGAACGCCGTTCCGTCGCCGCGCACCGTGGCGCGCTGGAGATGCTGCGATCCATCGTTCCACCACCAACCACCCGTTGACACAATTTATGAAGACCCTCCCAGCCATTCTCCTGACGCTCGCGGTCGCCATTCCGGCGACATGGTTCGCGACGCGACAACTTCACAACGGCGGCGCGAGTTCCGCCGCGACCTCCGGCCAGCCCGCCGGGCGCAAACTGATTTATTACCAGAGCGCGATGCACCCGTGGATCAAGTCGCCCAAGCCGGGGCGTTGCACCATCTGCGGGATGGAACTGACGCCTGTGTATGAGGGCGACGCCGGTTTCGACGCGGCGGGTGGCGGCGATGTTGTGCCGCTGACGCAGACGATGATTCAGGTGGTGAAAGTCCAGACCGCCGAGGCGCAAGTGCGCCCGCTCACGAAGACACTCACCGTTGCGGGCATGATTGACGACAACGCCACGCGGCATCGCGTGCTCTCGGCCTACATTCCGGGCCGGGTGCAGAAGCTCTACGTGAACTTCATGGGCGCGGAAGTGAAGGAAGGCCAGCCGCTCGCCGAGTTTTACAGCCCGACGTTGCTGCAATCCGAACGCGAGTATCGGACGCTCACGGGTGACCTCCGTTCTGCAACAGCTCTGCGTCTGTTGCAGATGGGGCTGACTTCCGCGCAGATCGAGGCGCTGCCGGAGAAGTCCGGCGACAAGTTGACCTCGCAGATTCTTTCGCCCATCGGCGGCACGGTGGTCGCGCAGAATGTGTATGAGGGGCAATACGTGCAGGAGGGCGAGCGGCTGTTTGAAATCGCGGACTTCTCGACCATGTGGTTTCAGTTCCGCGCCTACGAGCAAGACCTGCCGTGGATCAAGTTGGGGCTGAAAGTGGACATCATTATGCCGTCGCATCCGGGCAAGACCTTCACCGGCAACATTACGTTCATTGACCCGAACTTCGACGAGGCCACGCGCTCGACGAAGGTGCGTGTCGAACTGGAGAACTCGCTCGTCGAAGGCCGTCGCCTCCTGCTCCATCGTCTCTACGCGGACGGACTGGTGCAACTTGAAGCGCCCGACGCGCTCACCATCCCCCGCGCGGCGGTGATTGAAACCGGCCCGGAAGCCGTGGCCTACGTTGACCAAGGCGGCGGGGCTTACTCGCGCCGCGTGCTCAAGCTCGGTCGTCGCGGTGACGCGCTCGTGGAAGTGGCCTCCGGTCTGAGCGCGGGTGACAAAGTGGTGGTGAACGGCAATCTGCTCATCGACGGACAGGCTGAGATGAACCGCTCATTTGCCGAACCCGCCGCGACAAACGCGACTGCCGCCGCGTTGCCCGCATTGACGGACGCACAGCGCAAAGCAGTGAAGGAGTTCCTGGCGCTCGCGGATGCCATCACCGCCGCGCTCGCTACGGACAAACTCGACGACTTCAACGCACAGGCGGCGAAGGCTCACGCGGCGATGCCCGCATTGATGGACGCTTTCGTCAACGCGGACAAAGCATGGCATCCATTGCTCAAAGGCATCGAGGACGCAGGCCATTTGGAGAAAGCCACCGATCTCAAGGCCGCACGTAAAACCTTTCATCCGTTCAGCAACGCCGCCGTCGCGCTGGCGCAGGCGTTGCGCCGCGGCGAGAAAGAGTTCGCCTCGCTGAAAGTTTTCCGCTGTCCGATGACGAAGAGCGCCTTTGAGGGTGCGCCAAAGACAGCCGAGTGGATGCAGTTGCAGCCGTCCATCCGCAACCCCTACTTCGGCGCGGAGATGCTGGATTGCGGCGCAGAAGTTAAGCCCTGAATCAATCAACTATGTTTCAATTCATCAACAGGACTGGCTCAAGGAGTCGTGTCGCCATCATTGCAAGTCTGCTGTCGTGTGCCAGCACCGTTGCGTTCGCGCACGAGGAGGGCGCGCCCTTCTCAGGCGCAATCATTGACCCGCTCGTGCTGCACCACGCGCACATTGAAAACGAACAACGCTTCAACTTCTTCGCTTCCCGTGGAGTCAAGGACGGGACGGGTGAAAAGCGAAGCGCTTTCGAGGGCGAGTTTGAACTGGCCTACGCCTCACCGAATTTTCGTTACGGCTTCGAGCTGTTCATTCCGGTGAGCAGCATCCCGTCGCCAAACGATGGCGGACGCGAGTTTGGCATCGGTGACATCGAGTTTCGCCCCCTCAAGCTGGCCCTCTACAACAGCCCTGCGTTTGTCTTGAGCACCGCGACCGCTTTCCGCGCGCCAACGGGCAGCCAGAGCCGTGGACTTGGCGAAGGCGAGTGGGCGGGGACACAGTTTCTCTTTGCCGATGTTGCACGCGGGAATTGGTATCTCGGCGCGAATCTCGGTGTTGAAACGAGCCTCAGCGGCCCGCGCGAGAGCAGTTTTGAGTATGGCGCGGCTCTCGCCTACTCGTTCATCCACGCCACTAAACGGGGCGGCCTGGCTGCTCCATCCCCGGATCAGAGTTGGGTCTTCTCGCCCTCGCTCGAAGTCGTAGGCAATCGTGGGTTTCAAGGCGAGTCCTCGGGTGAGAACTCGGTGTCGCTGATCCCTGGTTTGACCTTCTGGCATGTCCGGTCCGGCTGGCAGATTCATGTCGGCGTCGCTACCCCGGTTTCCGGCCCGCGCGAGGCGGACACCACATTTCTCATCCAGTTCGGCAATCACCTGAACTGGCGACGTTTGTTAGGACTAGGAAAGGCCAACGAGGAGCAACTATGATTCAACGCATCATCGAATGGAGTTTGAAGAACCGCTTCCTCGTTTTCTGCGGCGCGCTCCTGCTCATCACGCTTGGCGTGCGGGCGGTGTTCAAGACGCCCGTGGACGCCATCCCGGACCTCACAGAGAATCAGGTGCTCGTCTATGCCGACTGGATGGGGCGCAGCCCGCAAGAAGTGGAAGACCAAGTGACGTATCCGCTCTCGACTGGCTTGCAGGGACTCGCGGGCGTGAAGGACGTGCGGGCCACTTCGATGTTCGGCTTCTCGCTGCTCACCATCATTTTCGAGGACGAGGTTGACACTTACTTCGCGCGCACGCGCGTCTTGGAGCGATTGAATTATCTGCAAGGCGCGATGCCCGAAGGCGTGAAGCCGCAACTCGGCCCGGACGCCACGGGCCTCGGCTGGGTTTATCAATACTACCTCGACGTTGACCCGACCAAAGCGCCGGACGGCGGCTACGACCTCGGCAAGCTCCGCACCGTGCAGGACTGGCACATTCGTTACCAACTCGCCAGCGTGCAGGGCGTCGCGGAAGTCGCGAGCATCGGCGGCTTCGTGAAGCAGTATCAGATTGAACTCTCCGCCACGAAGATGCGGGCCGCGAACGTCACGTTGATGGAAGTGATGACGGCAGTGCAGAACGCGAACCTGAACGTCGGCGGCAAGACGATTGAAGAGAACGGCGCGGAGTTTGTGTTACGTGGCATCGGTCTGGTGGAGAACACCGAAGACCTCGAACTCATTCCCATCAAAGCGATGGAAGGCACGCCCATTTACGTGAAGGACATCGCCAACGTGCAAATCGGCGGCGACTTCCGGCGCGGTGCGCTCGACATCGGCGGACACGAAGCGGTGGGCGGCACGGTGGTCATGCGGACGGGCGAGAACGCCAAGGCCGTGATTGAGCGCGTGAAAGAGAAAATTGCCCAGATTTCCAAGAGCCTGCCGCCGGGCATTTCCATCAAACCGTTCTACGACCGGAGCACGCTCATCGAACGCACCATCGACACGCTTAAGCACGCGCTCTTGGAAGAAATCATTCTCGTCACGCTGGCGCACATTATTTTCCTGTGGCACTTCCGCAGCATTCTCATCGTCACGCTGCCACTCCCCATTTCGATTCTCATTTCGTTCCTGCTGATGAAGGAGTTCGGCATCACCAGCAACATCATGTCCCTGACCGGCATCGCCATCGCCATCGGCGTGCTGGTGGATGCGGCCATCGTGGTGACGGAGAACGTCCTGCGACACTGCGAAAGCGCGGAGGATAAAAAGGGCGGACGGCTCACACCGGCGGAGACGTGGCACGAGACGTTGACCGCGTGCCAGCAAGTCGGTCGGCCCATCTTTTTTGCAATGGCCATCATCATCCTCGCGTTCGTGCCGGTGTTTGCGCTGACCGGACAGGAGGGCAAGCTGTTCCATCCACTCGCGTGGACGAAGACCTTCGCGATGGTCGGCTCGACGCTGCTGGCCGTGACGCTTGTTCCCGTGCTGTGCAGTCTGCTGGTACGCGGGCCGTTTCACGGCGAAGACCGCAACTACGTGATGCGCCTCCTGCTCAAGATTTACGACCCGGCGCTGAATTGGGCGTTGAAGCATCGCAAGACGGTGATGAGCGCGGCGGCGCTGTTGCTCGCGAGCGCGCTCGTCGTGGCCTTCGGCCTGCCGCGTGCGTGGACGAAGAATTTGCGCGATCGGGGTTGGGAACGCACCGCCGACCTCGCGCAAGGCTTCGGCAAAGAATTCATGCCGCCGCTGAACGAAGGCGGCTTGCTCTACATGCCGGTGCTCCATCCCAAGACCGGCCTCAAGGAAATCCAGCGCGTGATGTCGTGGCAGGACACGGTGCTGGCCAGCGTGCCGGAAATCGAAACCGTCGCGGGCAAGCTGGGCCGCTTCGAGACGCCGACCGACCCCGCGCCGACCGAGATGTTGGAGACGACCATCACGCTCAAGCCGGAGTGGATTCCGACCAATCGCACCGTGCTCGGCTTCATCAAGATTCCGAGCGTCGTCCGCAACTCGGAATGGCGCGAGGGCATGACAGTCGAGAAATTGAAGGCCGAGTTGACCGAGAAGATGAAGCACGTCCCCGGTTACGTGCCCGCGTTTTTGCAGCCCATCGAGAACCGCATCCTGATGCTCTACACCGGCATCCGCGCTCAAGTCGGCGTGAAGATTTACGGCGATAACTCTTGAACGCGATTCAGGAGAAGGCGTTCGAGGTTGAGAAGGTGGTAAAACTGATTCCCCGGCGCGGCGGGAGTCTCGCCTTCGCGCGTACAGGGAAGCCCTACCTCAATGTGAAGGTGGATAGGAAGGCGCTCGCTCGCTACAACCTCAGCGCCCGCGACGTGCTCGATGCCGTGGAGGTCGCCATTGGCGGCAAGAACGTCAGCGTGACCATCGAAGGCCGTGAGCGATTCCCGATTCAAGTGCGCCTCGAACGCGGCGAGCGCGATGACATCGAGAAGATCGGTCGCATCCTCATCGCCTCGCGCGGCCCGATGGGCGGGGGCGCATCCGCTTCCGCTGGCGGTGGTGGAATGGGCGGCGGCATGGCCGGAGCAGTTCGTCCCGCCGTCAACACCATGAGCGCAGGCGGCGACAGCCAGCCGCTCACTTACATCCCGCTCGCGATGGTCGCCAAAATCACGCGCGAAGTCGGCGCGAACGAAATCGCCAGCGAAAACGGACGCCTTCGCTCCTACGTGCAGGCCAACGTGCAAGACCGTGACCTCGGCGGCTTCGTCAACGAAGTGGAGCAGTCGTTGAAGAAACTCGATTGGGGCAACATGACCTACCAGATGACCGGCGAATACGAGAACCAGCGCCGCTTCGTGAAGACCATGCAACTCGTGTTCCCCGCTGTGCTGCTCATCATTTTCGTGATGCTCTACATGGTCTATCACAGCGCCCTCGAAGCCGCGCACGTCATGCTCGCCGTGCCGTTCGCGTTAAGCGGCGGCGTGTTTTTGCAAAAGATGTTGGGCTACAACTTCAACGGCGCGGTGTGGGTGGGCTACATCGCGCTCTTCGGAACGGCGGTGCAGACCGGCGTCGTCATGGTGGTCTATCTCGAAGAGATGGTGAAGAAGCGCATGGCCGAACGCGGCAGCGCCTTCAACTACGCCGACCTCGTGCAAGCCGTGAAGGACGGTGCGCGCCTCCGCCTCCGGCCCAAGGTGATGACCGTCGCGACCATCGTGGCGAGCCTGCTCCCCATCATGTGGAGTCACCGTCAGGGCGCAGAAGTGATGAAGCCCCTCGCAACGCCCGTCATCGGCGGGATGATTTCGAGCCTCGTCCACATCCTCATCGTCACGCCCGTCATTTTCCTCTGGCTGCGAGCACGCGAACTCCCGTCGAGTTCGGCCACAGCGCCCGCGACCACGGAAACAACAAACCAAAACGACCCCACAGAACCATGAACGCAACCAAGTCCCCGCTCACCACGCCCGCAGTCCTCATTGCCGGCGCGCTCCTTGTCACGGCCGCCCTCGGCTTCGTCGGCTGCTCCAGCAGCGGCCATGATCATTCGAGCCACTCGCACGGCACGGCCGCCGCCAAGCCGTATCCGCTGACCAAATGCCTCGTCACCGACGAAGGCTTCAATCACGGCAAACCCTACACGTTCGTCCACCAAGGCCAGGAGATTAAGCTCTGTTGCGAAGACTGCCTCGCCGACTTCAAGAAAGAGCCGTCGAAGTATCTCTCGAAGTTGACCTCCAAGTAATCTCGTCATGAGCATTCACCGCGCATCAGCGTCCCGCGCCAGCGCACTGCTGCTGGCTCTTTCTGCCGCACTCACGTTTGTAATCGCACAGGCCGGAGCGGCGGTGAGCATCGAGCGACTGCCGGAGTCGGGCCTTCAGCCCCAGGCCATCGCCGCGCCCGATGGCACGATCCACCTCATCTACCTTGTCGGCGAAGCCAAAGCGTCCGACATCCTCTACCGGCGGCGCACCACTGATGGCGGTTGGTCCGATCCGCTCAAGGTCAACAGCCAGGCGGGCAGCGCCGTGGCCATCGGGACGATTCGCGGGCCGCAGTTCGCGCTCGGACGCGACGGTCGGGCGCACGTTGTTTGGAACGGCTCGCAATCCGCGACTCCCAAGGCCGTCAACGGTGGATCTCCCTTGCTTTACGCCCGACTGAATGACGATGGCCGGGGCTTCTCCGCGCAACGCGACTTGAACGGCCGCACGCACGAACTCGACGGCGGCGGGTCGGTCGCCGCAGATGCCGGGGGGCGCGTGTTCGTGGTGTGGCACGCCTCGCCTGCGGGCAGCAAGGGCGAGACAAACCGCGCGGTGTTGCTCGCGCTGTCCACGGATGATGGGGACAGCTTCGCCTCGGAGCGGACCATCAGCCCGACGGGAACGGGCGCGTGTGGTTGCTGCGGATTGACCGCGTTCGCAAACGCTCGTGGCGACGCCTTCGTGCTGTTCCGCACCGCGCGCACCATGATGCAACGCGACATGGCGCTGCTCGTTTCATTCGATCGCGGGGGTAGTTTCCGCGAATCGTTTTCCCATCCGTGGTCCGTCGGCATGTGTCCGATGAGCAGCGCGAACATCGCGTCTGCGGACAATGGAACATGGGCCGCCTGGGAAACAGCGGGGCGCGTGCAGTTCGCGCGGTTCTCGGACGCTGATTGGAAGCCACAGCCCCGCGCGTTCGGTGCGCTCAAAGGGGCGAAACATCCGCGCGTCGCAGTCAACCGAAAGGGTGAAACTCTGCTCGTGTGGACCGAAGGCACGGGCTGGCAGCGCGGCGGCTCGTTCGCGTGGCAACTTCTCGACGCCAAAGGCGAACCCACCGCCGAGAAGGGCAAGCGCGAAGGCATCCCGGCATGGAGTTACGCCTCGGCGTATGCCCGGCCTGATGGCGATTTCGTCATCCTGCATTGAGCCTGGCGAACAACGATTTCTCCGCCGGTTGGCGGCGTATCAGACACATCTCTAAAGCAAGTCCGACACATTGCCAATTGCGGCGACTACGCAAACATGAAGACAAATACCCCTTCATCCTCAGACTTGTTGGGCAGCGCAAGCCAGCGAGTAACACCCATCCTTACATTGCCAGATATTCACACCGCACTGGACTTTTATCGACGCGCATTCGATGCGGTCGAAGTCATGCGTTTGACGGGCGACAACAAGTTCGTAATCCATGCTGAGTTGGAAGTATTCGGAGCACGGATTGTTCTTACGAGTAATTCCAATAGCTACGGAACTGCACCAGACGCACTTCGAGGATCAACAGTGGTAATTCACATATACGTAGCCGATGCAGACCAAGGTTGTGTCCCAAGCCATAGCCAACTGGGGCTCATCAAATTGCACCGGTATCGGACAAATTCTACGGAGAGCGCTCCGCGGTTCTGAAAGATCCGTTCGGGCACATTTGGAACATCGCCGCCTTGCGGCAGAAGTTGTCAGCGGAGGAAATCCAACAGCGCTGGAACGAGCTGACACGTCCGACGCCCCCTTCTCGCTAAAGTTTTTACCAACGATTTCTCCGCCGGTAGGCGGTGAAGCAAACACAAAAATAGAAAGCAAACAGTATGAAGTTCACGAAACACATCATGACTGCGGTTCTGCTCACCGGCCTGGTGGCTGGAGTCCTGAGCGCCCGCGCCGACGACAAACACGCCGAACACAAGGCGAAGCCGTATCCGTTGAAGACCTGCATCGTCTCCGGCGAGGAGATCAACGACAAGGGCGAGATGAAGCCGCACGCTTTCGTTGTCGAGGGCCAGGAGGTCAAGCTTTGCTGCAAGTCCTGCTTGAAGGACTTCAACAAGGACAAGGCCGGCTACCTCAAGAAAATCGAAACCGAGGCCAAGAAACAGAAGAAATAATGGTCAGGCTTTGGCACGCCGCTTGGGCTCCTCTTCAAAGCGGGGCATTTCATCCCCGCTGCTTGCTCACTGGAAGCCCGGCGGCGTGCCTCTTCTTACTAAGATGATTTCACCCAATGTCGAGTTTTCCGTGGGTAGAGGCCAATCCGAAGGTCTCCTGTTTGGGAGCACGCCATCCTTCCTCGGTAGTCTTCGACGACAAGACGAACACAAACAAGGTCAAGAATTAGAGAGGATAACAAGATTTTTTGGGCACGCCGCGCGGGTGACTCCCCCACGCGGGGTTTTCCCCAGCCCCGCACCCTTGGCGGCCCGCCGGCGTGCCTCAGCGGCCCGATTCGTCACCGCACGAACAATCCAGACAGCCATGCTTGCTGCACACATGACACGTCGCTTCGACTTTCTCGCGGAGTCGCTGGCGGGCGCGGTGCAGGCGGACGTTCAGATTGTTCAACGTCAGACCAAGCGCCGTCGCCGCGTCCTTGGGGGAAGCGCCGTCAAGGTCCACGCGCTGGAGCAGGTCGCGATATTGTTCCGGCAAGCCGGGCAGAAGGCGCTTGAAGCACTGGCACAAGACTCGTTCGGCGGCGGCATCAGGCTGTTCGGGAAGTTCGACTTGCAGACGTTCGAGCGCGCGGTCGCGGACATCGCGCCGCCGATAAAGGTCAATGATCGAGTGGCGCAGGATGCGATAGAACCACGTCACCGCTCCTTCGCCGTCGCGCGGCTGGTCGGACGACTTCAGCGCCTTGAGCAGGCTGTCTTGCACGAGGTCGGCGGCGAGTTCGGGGTCGCCCACGCGCTTGCGCGCGAACGCGACGAAAGCGTTCAGATTCTCGATGAGCGCGTCTTCGGCCTTTGCCATGCGTCGAGAGTAGCGGCTTCGCGGCGGACGGGCAATCGCCGCTGGCAGCCGTCGGCAAACCAGGGCGGAAGATTCCGGTGTAAGAGAATTTCGGGTTCTGCGTTAGCAGGGGTGAAAGAAGCGGAAGACCGCTTCGACAGCGAACAGCGAACATCCTTATGAAGACCGACCCAATCTGCGGCATGACGGTGAACGAAGCGACGGCCCTGAGCGCAGTGCGCGAGGGCGAGACGTTTTACTTTTGCAGCGAGCATTGCCGGAAGAAGTTTCTGGCCCAAGCACCGTCGAAGGAGAGCAGCGGCGCCTCTTGCTGCGAAGGCAAGGCAAGGGCGCAAGGCGGCGGGAACGATTGCTGCGGTGGAAAAGACAAGCACGAGCATCATTCTCACGCGGAGCACAGGCCCGGCACGGAGGAACATTCCTGCTGTGGCGGAAAGGCGGACCACGCCGGGCACTCCCACGCCGATGCCCACGACCAATCTCATCATCACCACCACGGCGAGGCGGTGACGCCTTCCGCCGCCGCGAAGTATTTCTGCCCGATGTGTCCCGGCGTGGAGTCGGACAAGCCGGGCGCGTGTCCGAAATGCGGCATGGCGCTGGAACTGAACCCGGCGTGGAAGCCTGCGGCCAGGACGATTTACACCTGCCCAATGCACCCGGAGGTCGAGCAGGACCATCCGGGCACTTGCCCCAAGTGCGGCATGGCGTTGGAGGCGAAAACCATCACCCCGGAAGTTGTCGAGGACGATTCCGAACTGCGCGACATGACGCGGCGCTTCTGGATCGGCACGGCGCTCACGCTCCCGGTGTTCATCGTGGCGATGGCGCATCTCGTTCCCGTGTGGAGTCACGCCGAATGGGTGAGCGGCGACGTGTCGCGTTGGGGACAGTTCCTTCTGAGCACGCCGGTCGTGTTGTGGGCGGGTTGGCCGTTCTTCGTGCGCGGCTGGCGTTCGCTCGTGAACCGCAGCCTGAATATGTTCACGCTCATCGCGCTCGGCGTCGGCGCGGCCTACGTCTTCAGCGCCGTGGCGATGCTGTTTCCGCAAACGTTCCCACCGGAGACCGGCCACACGGGCAAGCCACCTATTTACTTCGAGGCTGCCGCAGTCATCACCGTGCTGGTGCTGCTTGGTCAGGTGCTGGAACTGCGAGCACGAAGCAAGACCGGCAGTGCGATCCGGGCGCTGTTGAATCTCGCGCCGAAGACAGCCCGGATAGTGCAAGGCCACGAGGAAGTGGACGTCCCCCTGGATTCCGTGCGTGTCGGGATACGCCTGCGCGTCCGTCCCGGCGAGAAGGTTCCGGTTGATGGCATCGTGTTGGAAGGCCGAACCGCCATCGACGAGTCGATGATCACCGGCGAGCCGCTGCCAGTGGAAAAAGTCGAGGGCGACCGCGTGACCGGGAGCACGCTGAACACGACCGGCAGCATCCTCATGCAAGCGGAGCGGGTCGGAAGCGAAACGGTTCTGGCCCGCATCGTCCATCTTGTCGGCGAGGCCCAGCGCAGTCGGGCGCCGATTCAGGCGCTGGCGGACAAGGTCGCCGGGTGGTTCGTGCCGGCGGTCCTCGTGATTGCCGCGTTGACCTTTGTCGCTTGGATGATGTTCGGACCGGAGCCTCGCCTCGCCTTCGCCATCACCAACGCCGTGGCCGTGCTCATCATCGCCTGCCCGTGCGCGCTCGGTCTGGCCACGCCCATGAGCGTGATGGTCGGCGTCGGACGCGGCGCGCAAATGGGAGTGCTCATCCGCAACGCCGAAGCCATCGAGAAGCTCGCCCAACTCGACACGCTCGCCGTGGATAAAACGGGCACGCTCACCGAGGGCAAGCCAAAGCTCGCCCAAGCTTTGCCGGTGAACGCATTCTCCGAAACCGAACTCATCCGCCTCGCTGCGTCGCTTGAACAGAGCAGCGAGCATCCGCTGGCGCACGCTGTTGTCGTCGCGGCGCGTGACCGGAAACTTCCCCTCGAAGCTGCGAAGGATTTTCAATCCACGACCGCTGGCGGCGTGACCGGCGTGGTTGCGGGCCGTTGCGTGCTGGTTGGTAAGCCCGGCTTCCTCCGCGAGAACGGAATCACGGATACTGCCACACTCGAAGCTCTCGCCTCCCCGCACCAAGCCGAAGGCGCGACCGCCATCTTCGTGGCCATTGATGGCCGGGCTGCGGGAGTGTTGACGGTCGCCGACCCGGTGAAGTCCACCACGCCGCAGGCGCTCGCCGAACTGAGCGAACTCGGCATCAACGTCATCATGCTCACCGGCGACAATCCGCGCACCGCCGAGGCTGTCGCGCGCAAGCTCGGCATTGCCGACTTCCAGGCCGGCGTCACTCCGCACGACAAGCATGAGAAGGTGAAGTCACTCAAGGCGACAGGCCGCATTGTCGGCATGGCCGGTGACGGCATCAACGACGCACCGGCCCTTGCCGCCGCCGACGTAGGCGTGGCGATGGGCACGGGCACGGACATCGCGATGGAGAGCGCTGGTGTGACTCTGGTGAAAGGCGACCTTCGAGGCTTCGTGCGTGCCATTCACCTGGGCCGCGCCATGATGCGGAACATCCGGCAAAACCTTTTCTTCGCGTTCGTCTATAACGCGCTCGGCATTCCGGTCGCGGCGGGTGTGCTCTATCCGTTCTTCGGCGCGCTGCTCAGTCCCATCATCGCCGGCGCGGCGATGAGTCTGAGTTCCGTTTCCGTCATCGCCAACGCGCTGCGGCTCCGGCGAGCGCGCGTCTGAAGAAAATCTGGGACTCGATTCCATGACCCCTTGTCAACGTCGTGTAGTCGGCATTTGTTCGTGGCAAACGAGGATGAGTCGAAGCCAATTTCTGCACGCACATGCTTCAAGGGTTACTCGTGGGCGCGGCGTATTCAGGAACAGACGGTGGGCATAGCTCATCATCCAAGATCAACAAACAAAACGAAAGACACACTATGCAAAGCATCCTGAAATATACGACTCGAACACTCATGGTCAGCGCCGCCGTCATCGCGCTGGCGTCAACGATGCCATATTCCGCTCGCGGAG
This sequence comes from Verrucomicrobiota bacterium, assembly GCA_016713365.1. Taxonomy (GTDB): domain Bacteria; phylum Verrucomicrobiota; class Verrucomicrobiia; order Limisphaerales; family JADJPG01; genus JADJPG01. Next base: position 80,896 of record JADJPG010000002.1, read on the forward strand.
CGGAACAGATGAAAGGCGCACAACACCTCCTGCACCTCCAAAACCTCAAGACCGTCGGAGACGTTGAAGCACTGAAACCAGACGACACTTTTGCGATGGCGTGCGGCAAGTGCAAAACCATCTTCGTGACGAAAGTCATCAACACGGCCAAGGGAGCGGAAGTTCTTGCGGCTGGCGGCAAACCGACGCAAGTCATCGGGACACACGCCTGCGCCGGCTGCAACTCGACCATCGAAGTTACAGGGCATGGCAAGGGGAAGGAAATGGTCCTCAAGCACTCCTGCAAGGCGTGCGGCGATGACTCGGCCTTCTGCTGCGCGACCAAGCCTGGCAGCGCCGCGACGAAAGGAATGGAGAAGGGAAAAAAGTAAGCCGCGCCTGGCACCGAAGCGGTGAGTGACTCCCCACCGCCGCTTCGGTTTCCTTCTCCCCTCGCCAGCAAGCGACATCAAAATCGGGTGAGGTTCCGACAAATGAAGCTCTAGGTAACGACAGGAGATCAGGCGTAGCAAGGGATGAACGCGAGACGTTCGTGAACAACAAAGCAACAAACGAAGAAAGGCACACTATGAAAATCAATCGCATCAATACATTGGCGACCGAACCCATGCCGAACTCGTTCGGCACCGCGAACGCGGTGTTGTTGGTCGAAGCCCACAAGCCCATCGCGACCGTCCGCTTCGCAGGTCCAACGCCAACCGGAGGGCAGCGACCCAAAATGCTCCCGCACAGCGACAGGCGTGCTGCGCTTAATCGAAGCACAAACCAAAACTGAACAATGGCGGCGAGTTAATTCGCTGCCGCAACCGAGAACTGAACATGGAAACGAAAAACAGACTGTATCTGCTCGCGGTGGGTGCCGCAGCACTGTCCTTGAACATCTCGACGGGTTTCGGGCAAGTATTCAGCCCTGCCGACGCCGGGAACAATCGCGCCATCGCGGCCAGCCCGCGCGCGAAGGAAGCCTTCCCCTGGCTGACTCGCACTCCACTGAACCACACGGAAGCCTGCTGCAAAGAGACGACCGAGAACGCCGCGCTTGCCGCAGTGAAGAAGAACCGGGCGCTCGCCTCCAGCCCGCGCATGTTGGAGCAATTCCCGGAACTGTCCCGGTCAGCAGCGCCAAACGAGGCTCCGATGTTCAACATCGCGCCCCTCGCGGAGAAGAACACCGCGATCCTGTCCAGTCCGAGGATGCGCGAGCTATATCCCGCGTTGTTACGCGGAGCGGCTCCTGGCACGGCCAAGGGCGGAGCCTCCAAACTGATGGAGCCGCGCAAGTGAACCTCTGAGGTTGAGTATGAAAACCCAACTTGCTCTCATCGCCCTCGCGGCGGGCGCGCTGCTCGCCGCGACTCCGGAGGCCGGCGCGCTTCCGCCCACCGCTTACTTAGAAACAGGCGTGGTCACGACGATTGATTGCGCCTCCCGTTCCATCTCGATCCAGCCGAAGCCCGGAGCTGGGGCGAAGACATTCGTCTGGAACGACAGCACGCAGTTCTCCCATCGAGGCGGTTGCGCCCAGGCTAGAATCGAGCAGGGGCAAAGCGTGCGTGTGTATTATCGCAGGGAATACGGTGGGAACGTCTTGCCCGAAGTTTCTGCCAAGAGCGTACCTTCCGAATGTCACACAGCCAGCAAGTGAGGTCGGCGGTGAAACCATCTGTTCACCGTGCCACAGTTCCGGTGGTCCTGACCGCCTCAGCCATTGCGGGCGTGGCGTTGCTGACAGGTTGCGCGGGAAGGGAAACTGTATGAGCCAATTCGACGCCAGCAACGCGGACTGCGAATACGTCCAGTGCGCGGTCTGCGAAAAAGCAATCACGGGCGGCAAATGGTTTGCCCGTATCAAGCACGGCGAGTGGATGGTCGCGCTCTGCTGCCCCCTTTGCACCGAAGCTTTTGAGTCCAAACCGCGCGCCTATGTGCGGCGGATCGAAACCCTTCAGTTCATGCGGGACACACAATCGCAGTCGCCGCTGAACGAGTGAAATTCCGACTGCCCAAGCGAAATGGAAACGAACATGAACTCATTCACCAGCAAAACGATCTGACTCGGCACGCTGCTTACAGCGGCGTTGCTCGCGGGTTACGCCTCAAGCGGCGTACGAGGCGCCGAAGAACAAAGGTCTATTCAGCTTCATCATGTCGCGAACACAGACGAGGAGGTGAATCTGAACAAACAGCAAGATTTGCTGAATCAATTCAGCAGCGCGGATTCATCCAATCGCATAGCGGCTTCAAATGGCTTTGAAAGCACTTACTTGGTCCATCCGCTGGATTCTAGCATTAAGCTCGCCGAATGTAGCTTCAGTAATCCGCGCGATAAATTCCTCCCGCAGCGATTGCAAGTCGCTCAGTTCTTCACTGAATACCTCCCGCCGCATCGCTTGCTTGGCGTAGTCGAGAAACCTCGCCAGCGGCACAATTTGAACCTTCTCGTTGAGTTGCCCCCAAAATTACTTCTAGTGGATTCTTGGACGCCCACCAGGGGTAGCTGTATTTCGTTTTCGCCTGTGCGATAGCTTTCTTCGCATCCGCACCATTTACAAGAGAGAATTCCTCTTGAGCGTTGGCCTGCGCTGTTGGCATTGCGGTAATCTTCGTTTCAGGAGTCTCAGCGAATACAACCTTTTGCGCCATATTGGTTGAATGTTGGTCGCGCAAGTGACCGTAAGTTTTCATCGCCAACGCGCCGCCGTCCTTGTGGCCGAGCCATCGAGAAACAGTTGGGATGTCCACGCCGGACTCTATACAACGCGTCGCGAAAAGGTGACGCAAATCATGGTGAGTGAAACGCGCGATTCCTAACTTCTTGCACGCTGTATTGATGGCACCCTGGCATTCCTGCACACGCATCAGCGGGTTGGTCTGAAAATCCCCTTCATCTCGTTCGCTTCGGATGCGTTCTAGCAAGCGGCGCATATCGGGAATCATCGGGATGCGACGAATCTCCCAGTTCTTTGTGCCAGTAACCGGATCGCCCTGGACTGTGATTTCGCCTTTCTCGAAGTCGCAATGATGACCGAAAACGCGAGCCGCTTCGCCCTTGCGAAAGCCGCCATAGGCGAGAAACTCCACCAAGTCACCGCACTTCCTACCCCACCCACCATCGGCTTTGCGGATGGTGGCCACCAGCTCGACGAATTGATCCTGGCTTGGAAGGTGCAGTTGCTTTTGCCGAACCTTCTTCCTCTTGATGAGAACCGCTGGATTGTCGTACCGCGCTCCTGCTTCGATGGCAATATCCAGCACCAGCTTGAGCGTGCCGATGGTGTTGTTAAACGCCGACGGGCTGGCCTTCTCTCCGAAGCGAGCCGCCCAAGTGAGACAATCTGATTTGGAAATTTTGGCCGCATCAATTTGCTCCAGATCAACCCAAGATTTTAGCAGGGCGGTTATGCGTTCCTCCCGATAGGTCTTACTTCGTTCTTTGAGTGAATGATCACCCTTGAGCCGCTCGCGGTAGGTCTGCAACGCATCGCCAAAATTCATTTTCCCTCGCGCGACGGCTTGATGCGCGGCAGCGCGCTGCCGCTCCTCTTTGTGGAAATCTCCGAGACGCAATTTGGCGACACTGATCCTGTCTGTTTTGAGAGATTTCCAAATCAGCTTGCCGCGCACCCGGATTCGCGCATAGTAGTTGCCTGATTGAACGTTGCGAACGAGGTTCGCAACGGGCGTTTTCTGCCAGAGCGATTCGATCTTTTCGGATGAATTGGCGTTCATGCGAATAGTATAGAATCGCAGTATAGAAAATGCAAATTGCGCAGCCGGTAAAAAGCGCAATTACCAAATAAATCGAGCTTTGTGGAAGGGTGGCTGAGTGGTTGAAGGCACCTGACTCGAAATCAGGCGTGCGGGTAACCGTACCGGGGGTTCAAATCCCTCCCCTTCCGCCAATCGATGCTTGAGGCTAATTCCATTCTGCCCAACTCCCCGCCGGTGGCTGCGCAACTTTCATGCTGACAATTCGCGAACTTAAAATGTCCCTCGGCGGACGACTGCTCTTCGAAGACGTGTCGTTCACGGTGAACTACGGCGATCGCGTGGCGCTCGTTGGCCCGAACGGCGCCGGCAAGACCACGCTGTTTTCGATCATTCTCAAACAGAAGGAGCCGGATTCCGGCAGCGTCGAGCGCGACGAGTGGACGATGGTCGGGCATCTTCCCCAGGAGGCCGAGGCTCACGGCGACGAGACGATTCTCGACGTCGCCACCGGTCGCGTCGATGAGTTGCCGCGACTGGAGAAGCGACTGCACGAACTGGAGAAGGCCGGCGATGTTTCCAGTCCGGAATATCTCGAAGCTCACGCGAAGCACGACGCGCTGAATGATCCGCAGGTAGAAACCAAGGCGAAGAAGATGTTGCGCGGCCTCGGCTATCGCGAAACCGACTTTGATCGCAAGGCGCGCGAGATGAGCGGCGGCTGGATCATGCGCGCGCGATTGGCGCGGCTGCTGGTCATGGAGCCGGATCTCCTGTTGCTCGACGAGCCGACGAATCACCTCGATTTGCTCTCGCTGCTGTGGCTCCAGAATTACCTGAAGAACTACTCTGGCGCGCTCCTGCTCATTTCGCACGATCGCCAGTTCATGGATGAGGTCGTGACGCAAGTCCACGAGATATCTGAGCGGAAGCTGATTCCGTACACGGGCAATTACACCGATTACCTGCGTCAGCGCGAGGAACGCTATGAGCAGCAGCTCGCGGCCTACAACAATCAGCAGAAGGAAATTACCGCGCTCCAGCAGTTCGCCGATCGCTTCCGCGCGATTCCGTCCAAGGCTTCGCAGGCGATGAGCAAGCTCAAGCAGATCGAGCGCATGGAATTGATCGAAAAGCCGCTCGCGCCGCGCAAACCGTTCCGCTTTCAGATCCCTCCGCCGCCGCGCGGAGGACAACGCGCCGTGTCACTTGTGGGCATCCACATGGCGTATGGCGAGACGAAGGTTTACACCGGGCTCGACCTGACCATCGAGCGCGGCGAGCGCACGGTGCTCGTTGGTCCAAACGGCGCGGGCAAGTCAACGCTGCTGAAGATCCTCGCGGGCGTTGTGCAGTTCCAGAAGGGTGAACGCGATCTCGGCCACAACGCGAAGATCGGTTACTTCAGCCAGCATCGCGCCGATACGCTCGATCCGGACAAGTCGGTGCTGGACGAAGTGCAGGCCAGCGCGCCGCTCATGCGTGAGGATGAGGCGCGCGCCGTGCTTGGCTCGTTCATGTTCCGCAAGGACGACATCTACAAGAAGACTGCGGTGCTTAGCGGCGGCGAGAAGAGCCGGTTGAATCTCGTGAAGTTCCTCGTCGACCCGCCGAACCTGCTGCTCATGGACGAGCCGACGACGCACCTCGACATTCACACTGTCGAATCGCTCACGCTCGCGCTCGAACGTTACGAAGGCACGCTGGTCTTCATTTCGCACGATGTTCATTTCATCCGCAAACTCGCCACGAAAGTCCTGCATGTGAACGCCGGACGTGTGACAGCTTATGTTGGCGACTACGAATACTTCCTCGAGAAGACCGGCACCGCTGATGATGCGCGCGCTGCGCTGACGGCGGGCTGAGCTGGTTAGTTGCGGAGCATCGACACCGCGATTGCCTTTTGCCTAAACTCGCTCGCATGACAGCGACGAAGCTTTTCATCAACGGCGAGTTCAAAGGTTCCAGCGACGGGAAGACCATTCCCCAGACCAATCCAGCCTCCGAGCAGATCTTCTGTGAAGTCTCGGCTGCCACAGTTGACGATGTGGAGACCGCGATTGCTGGAGCTCAGCGCGCTTTGAGGCTGAATGGCGGGATCTCTCGCCCCGCAAACGCACGGACATTCTCTTCAACGTCGCCCGTGTCATTCGCGAAAATCTCGAAACGCTGGCCCAGCTCGAAAGCCAGAATGTCGGCAAGCCCATCGCCGATGCGCGCGACGAAATCGCTCTGGGTGCCCGGGTGTTTGAATACTACGCCGGAGCGGTGACCAAGTTTTTCGGCCAGACGATTCCGGTCGCGCGCGGCGGATTCGATTTCACGCTCCGTCAACCCATGGGCGTCGTGGCGGCGATTGTTCCGTGGAACTTCCCGTTCCCGATCGCATGCTGGAAAGTCGCGCCGGCGCTGGCTGCTGGGAATTCCGTGATTCTCAAACCCGCCAGCCAGTCGCCGCTCACGGCGATTTTGCTCGGCCAGCTCGCGCATCAAGCGGGTGTGCCGGCGGGCGTGCTGCAAGTCGTGCCGGGGCAGGGGAGCGCCATTGGCGATGCGCTCGCCACGCATCCGCTGATCCGCAAGGTCTCCTTCACCGGCTCGACGGAGATCGGTTCGCGAATCATGACCATGGCCGCGAAGGATTTGAAACGCGTGTCCCTCGAGCTGGGAGGCAAGTCGCCGAACATCGTCTTTGCGGACGCCGACATCGAACTGGCGGCGACGAGTTCGCCCATGAGCGTCTTCGCCAACACAGGCCAGGATTGCTGCGCGCGGAGCCGGATGTTTGTGGAACGATCGGTGTTCGACAAGTTCGTGGATCTCTTCGTCGCAGCGACAAAGAAGATCGTGGTGGGCGATCCGACGCAGGACGCCACGCAGGTCGGGCCGCTCGTTTCCGCCAATCAACGTGCCGTCTCGGAAGAGTTCATCGAAGGCGCTCGCAAAGCCGGACGCACCATTGCCTGCGGCGGAAAGCGGCCGCTGCCGAAGGGGTTTTATCTCGAACCGACCGTTGTTCTGGGCGCGGAACCAACCGATCGTGTGTGGCAGGAGGAAGTCTTTGGACCGGTCGTATGCATCCGGCCGTTCGACGACGAAGACGCGATGCTGCGGGAAGTAAACGCGTCACGCTACGGCCTGAGCGGTTCGCTTTGGACGAATGACTTGAAGCGCGCGCTGCGTGTGGCGCGTAGGGTGGAGAGTGGTGTGCTCAGCATCAATTCCCACTCCAGCGTTCACGTGGAGGCGCCGTTCGGTGGCTTCAAGCAGAGCGGTCTCGGCCGCGATCTCGGCATGGCCGCGATGGAAGGCTACACAGAGCTGAAGAACGTCTACGTAGCGGACTGAGGATTTCGCGCGACTGGCGCGCTACTTCCTAAAGCTCGTCCGCTCCTTCACCCAGTCAAAATCTGTCGGTGGCGACGCGGCGATGTGGCCGCCAGCGCCGCCCAGGAAGGGTGGCGCACGGTATCATTTCTTGGAGGTTGTCTGCGCTACGAGATCCTCGATCTTATCCAAGTCACCGAGTGACGTGCGGACGAGCAGAAATCCCTTCTTCTCGTCCAAGCTCAGAGTTGCGGGTTTCTGAATGTCGACTTTCTTCTCCTTAAGGAATCGCACCAGTAAATCGTGATTTGATTCACCTGCTTTGGGCGGTAATAGTTTCCTCACATTGCGCATCAGAGTGTCAGTGCTGATTTTGAACTGGCGAGTGTGCAGATTCTGTGCGGAAGCCTTGGTGTTTTCGTTGGTTGGTCCAGCGATGCCGGACAATGCCAGTGCCAGTGAGAGCCCCAATAGGGATGCCAATGGTGTTTTCATGGTCTTTCTTGGATAACGGTCTGTTAGACGGTAAAGCTAATTGCCGGCCCTTTCACGAAACCCAAAACAGCACGGGCACGAGATTCGGTCAATACATTGATTTGGCGCCGACGAGGCTACTTCCTAAAGCTCGTCCGCTCCTTCACCCAGTCAAAATCCGTCGGCGGTGACGCGGCGATGTTGCCGCCGGCTCCGCCTTGGAACGGCGGTCGCACGGTGTCGCCGACCTGCCACTTGTGCGTCTCCGTGTGACCGTCGGCGAAGGAGAAGTTTCCGGCGCCGTTGTGGAAGGAGGCTGGACGATTTCCCCACTGATAGCCGCCGAGCTGGTTCATGAAGAAGCCGTCGTTGATCGTGTCGGGATGTTCATCGAGGAAGACGAAAATCTTCGACGGATCTGAGATGCTCGCGGACGTGAAGAATTGGAGGTAGTCCGGGTTGAACTTGTTCGTCAGCTCGCCGGGATCGCCCACCATGCAATTCATTGAGACGCTCCGAATGCGCTCGCCGTTCGCGGCCATCGCACGGTCCGATGGGCATTTGAACACCGACGCGGATTTGGCGACGTAGATGCCGAGCAAGGCATCCGTCACGAGGGCGGTGTTCACGTTGTCGTCGCTCATGCCCCAGTCCTGCACGTTGTTCGCCCAGTTATTACGCTTCGTGATCGTTTCCGGGCGGCCGTGGTTGTTGACGAGCCTGTCGTCGTTGTCATCGGCGTAAAGCGTCCACGCGATGTTCAGCTGCCGGAGATTGTTAAGACAACTGGCAGTCTGCGCACGTCCTTTGGCCTGGCCCAGCGCCGGGAGAAGGAGCCCGGCGAGTATCGCGATGATCGCGATGACGACCAGCAGTTCAATGAGAGTGAAGGCCGCTGTCTTTCGGCGGCGGGAATCAATGCCGGGCGTGTTTATTGGTTCATCCATGAAGAGTTGGTTCCTGTGTTACTGCGCTCAGCGTTTCACGACTCGAAAGAATTTTGTGCCGGGATTCGCCGCCACTTGGAATGACTTTACGGTTCCGTCGCCAGCGATGGTTTGCAGTATCTGCCAGCTGGTGGCGTTCAGATCTTCCGTGAATTCCACGTCGTAGGTGCGGCCGACTTCGGTGGGGAACCTCCAGCGAAACGCGTCGCCAACCCGCTCGACACCCAGGATTCGTAAATCAGTGGCGCTGACGGTGAACTCTGAAAACGCGATACAGGAACGGGTGAACACCGCGTTCCAGGCCACTTCCGAGGGCGTTTCGATGAGCACTTTATCCGGATTACCGTTGGGCAGGTAGTAAACGACGTAGAGATCATTCGAACCCGCAGTGAGCTGGTAGGGTGGCAGGTATTGGGTGGAGCTGGCCGGCAATAGTGCGAAACCGCCATTGGGATACTCGCCGGTTGCCGGGGTCAGGCCGATGCCGATCTGTGTCGCGTCGGGTGGGCCGGCGAAGCTGATGCCGGGGCGGGGCGAGATTCCCGTGGCCCCGAAGGACGGGAAGTTAATTTGTGCCGGACGATAATCGAGGACCGACAATCCGGCGTCCGAGACTTGAAACGTGTAAGACTCAAAGGAAAGGCCGAGGACCAACGATTCCAGCGTCCATTCGCCGTAGATGACGTCGGTCGCGTCAGGAAAGATCGGATAGAGGAATCCCTGAGATGCACTCAAGGTTTCGGTATCAACGAACAGCGAGAACGTTCCGTCTGGAGAAGTAACTTGGAAGCCGTCGATCAACTCGTCGAAGTCGTTTATGTCCGCATTAAGGTACGGACACGCCGTAGTTGATGATCGAGTTGCTGAACGTGTAGCTGGAGACGTCGATGCTGAAGTCCAGCGCCGCCGCCGGGCGGGCGGCCATGAGAAACAAGAGGCAGCCGAGCAAAAAATGGGTCAGTGATTTCATGGTTCTGATTGGTTTTGCCGCCTCCCTGCGGAACTGTGGCAGTCTAATCAGACGTTTGTGGGCGGCGCAATCCGCGAATTCGGCCGCACGACCTCCGCCACGTCTTGAACAGGTTCATCATGCGACTTCCACCACGGCCTTGATGACTCCGGTCTCGGGCTTGATCCATGTGGGGAAGATGTTCGCGATCTCGTTCAAGGAGCCGTGGTGCGTAATCCATGGACGCGTGTCGATGCGACCGTCTTCGATCAGCTTGATGATGCGCGTGAAGTCCGGCGGCAGCGCGTTGCGGCTGGCGAGCAGCGTGAGCTCCCGGCGATGCATGACCGGCGCGTGCGGGAAGGTGACTTCGGCCTGTGTGATGCCGACGTAGACGAGGCGTCCGGTAAAGCCGCAGTAACTGAGCGCGTGGCCCATCGACTTGTTGCTGCCCGTCGCATCAATGACGACTTGAGCAAGCGCTCCGTCAGTCAGCGCCCTCAACTCTTCCAGCTCCGCGCCGTCTCCTTTCGAGAGAATGGTGTGTTGAACTCCCATCTTCTCGCGGCAGAACGCGAGGCGTTGTTCGTTCAGATCGAGCACGATGGTCTTCGCGCCGGAGAGCTTGGCGAACTCGATCACGGAGAGACCAATCGGTCCCGCGCCGATTACCAGAACGTTTTCGCCGGGCTGTGGATTGCCGCGGTTCACGGCGTGGCAGCCGATGGCGAGTGTTTCGACCAGCGCGCATTGTTCGAGCGAAAGTTTGTTCGCGGGATGCAGCTTGCGTGCGGGAAGCACCATGCGTTCGGTCATGCCACCGTCCATCATCACGCCGAGCACTTTCAGGTTCTCGCAGCAGTTCGTGTTGCCACGGCGGCACGCGAGGCACTGACCGCAATTCATGTAGGGCTCGACCGAACAACGATCGCCGGGCTTGACGTTCGACACACCGGCGCCGACGGCGAGGACTTCGACGCCGAGTTCGTGGCCGGGAATACGCGGGTAGGAGAAGAACGGCATCTTGCCGAGGTATCCGGAGATGTCCGTGCCGCAAATGCCGATACGATGGACGCGAACGAGCGCCTCACCTGCGGCGGGCGCGGCGGGTTCGGGAATCTCAATGGAACGGAAGCTCTGCGGCTTTTCGAGTTGAATGGCTTTCATCGATTGAAAGGAACGATTGTGACCAAGCGCGGCGGTGAAGGAAGAAGAAAACTTGCGGCGGACTGCTACTTTCCAGACGGGGCCAAATCCTTCGTTGTCAGGCCGGCTTCGCGCAATTGCTGCAGAAAGATCGCCGGCCGTTTCGGGAAGTATTCATTCAGCAGTCGCTCGACTTCCGGACGCCAATGGTTGTCGCGAGTGTAGAGTTCGTAGGGGCCGACCTTGTAGGGGTGAACGTCGCGACGGTAATCGCCCCAGCGCGCAGATTCCGCGACGATGGCCTTATCGAGCCGGTCGGACAATTTGCGGAAACGTTCGGCGGCTGATTTCGGCGTCAGCACCCCATCGCCGATTAGATGCTTTCGCGCGTGTGTGGCGAAGAGTTGGCGAAACTCCTCGTTCTCACTCAGCTTATGAAACAGCCGGGGCGGACTGAAATCATCGTCGAACGTCAGCACGTTCGCGTCGATCGCTTCGAGCGTCCGTTCGCCGTCCCAGACGAAGAATACATAGCGGCCATCGGCGCTGCGTTTGCGCGCTGCATACCAGTTCGAGGCGCGATCCCAGTCGCCATTCGCGCCGTAGAGATTGAGGATCATGAAGTCGACGAACGCTGGCAGATCGAGCAGACGTTGCGCGGCGTCGTAGCGTTCCTTCTCGTGGAGCCCACCGTTCGCCAGCGCGAAGAGTTCCTTCCACGCAGCGTCGTCGCCGGAGAGAATCTTGTCGCTGTTGCGTGCGTCGATGTCTTTCGCCTTCCCGCCGAGATGTTCCGCCGCGAAGGTTTCGTCCGGGCGCTCGGCGAGGTTGTAAACGCCCCAGTACAGCCCGTTCAGATACAGGTGAACGAACGTGCCACGCGCGGAGGGATGACCCATCGCGGCGTAGCTCTCGCGCATCCATTGGTCGCGCAGGTAATCGCCTTGTTTGCGTTCAGCGCCGCTCCAGTGCAGCCAGGAATTGTTGCAGCCGGCGCGCAGGATCAGGTTGTCGAACTCTTCCGCGCCTGGGCCGGGGAACAGCGGGAATTTCAGTTTGCCGGCGCCATACTTTTTGCGGAACGCGAGGCGGAAGGCGTGCTTCGGCGATTCGTCAGGACGCCGGTTCCAACCACCTTGAATGCGCAGACCGCAATCGATCTGAAATCCTTTGCCGCCGTCGGGTTGTATGAACTCGGCGGACGTTGCGCGTTCCCAGTCGTCGCCGCTTTGCATCGGATTGGCGTAAATGCCGCGGGCCTTGTCGTAGAGATCACCTTCATTGATCACGAGCGACAGCGCAGGCAGGCTACGCAGAGCTTCCGGCGATACGTCGCGATACGCCGGGTGGTTCACAATCTCCGGGTCCATTTCGTAATCGGCGACGACGTCCTTGCCACCGTTCGTGCCCCAGGTGCGCGGTGCGCCAGCGCCGGTTTGCTTCAACACGTCGGCGGCGAAGATAAACGTGTGCGTGTCGACTTCAGTGACCAATTCCTCGCCGCGAAATCCGGCAGCGCGAAGAGTGGTCGTGGTTGAAATGCCGATGGGCGTGCTGAATGGTTGGCCTATCTGCGGAGTGGGCGCCGAGCCGTTGGTGGTGAAGTAAAGTTTCGCGTCGCTTGCGTCCGACGAAATAGTGAGCTCGAAGGGAGCCTCGTGGAACCCGCGCTTGGTGCTGAATTTGACCTTTGCCGGCTTCGCGTCCTTCTCGGCCGCTCGCAGCGGCAGTGCGCTGAGAATAGTGACGCAGACGAGAAGCAATGGCAGCGGTCTCATGGCCGAAAGGTTGCCCGAATCATCCTGCGAACGGCAACGGCGGATTCACGCCGCCAGCTTCCGCCGCAGCGCAGTCAGTACTTTCCGATGCGCGCTGGTGAAGGCGAGCGCGTCCAGTTCGTCAAGGCTCAGCCAACGGGAACCTTCCTTCGCCGGCGGCGCTTTTTCCGGCTGGCCAGCATCGCTTCGAGCGAGATTCGGTAGCGCGTGATGGAGTGCTTGATGGTGACGAGCGGTTCGAGCTGCGCAGGTTTCCCGCCGAGGAGTTTCTTCGCGGTTGGGAGAAGGTCAGTGGTCTGCGAGTCGATCTCGACGTTGGGGAACTCCCAGAGGTGCGCGTTCACGACGCCGGCCGGACGTTGTTCCACCAACCACTGGCCGCGGTGTTGAACGAGGAAGGCGATGAACCGCCGGTCCGTTGCGGCGGCGCGTTTACCGAGATTGGGCAGCGCCTCGACGCGATTCGTGGCGCGGGCGGCGCATGGTTTCCGCCACGGACACACCTCGCAGTTCGGTTGCTTGGGTGTGCAGAGGAGCGCGCCGAGTTCCATCAACGACTGGTTCAGCGCGGAGCAGGGGCCGCTCAGGAGAAGTGTTGAGTGAAGAGTGATGCGTGATTCGTGGCGCGCGGCGGCGCGGACGAGTTCTTCCGCCAACTGCCAGAGCTTCGCGTTCGTTTCCTTGTCGCGAGGATTTTCCTCGATGCCGTGGAGGCGCGTGAGCACGCGAATGACATTCCCGTCGAGGATCGGTGACGGCTGGTTGAAGGCGATGCTGGTGATGGCGCCGGCGGTGTAGCGCCCGATGCCGGTCAACGCGAGCACCGCGTCGAAGGTTTGCGGGAACGCGCCGCCGTTCTCACGCACGAGTTGTTGCGCGGCTTTCTGGAGATTGCGGACGCGGGTGTAGTAACCGAGACCTTCCCAGAGCTTGTGAATTTTCTCCGGCGATGCACTGGCGAGCGCGGCGATGTCCGGCAGTTCCCGCATCCAGCGTTCCCAATACGGAATGACGGTCTTCACCTGCGTTTGTTGCAGCATGATTTCCGAAACCCAGATGGCGTAGGGATCGAGCGTGCGGCGCCACGGCAGATCGCGGGCTTCGCGGGTGAACCAATCGAGATCTTTGAGCAACGGCGGTAGCTGTTCGTGGATGCGGCACGAGGGTCGGCAAAGTAGGGTATTTGCCGCCAGGCCGACGGGCAAGAAAGGCGCAACCAGGGTTCCATACTGGAGAGGTCATCGAAATCACCTGATTTCAATCCTCCTCTTTGTATTGAAGCCTCGTTTTCCCCTGGGCTGCCCTGGAATTGCACGTGGGAGGCGCGGGACGCGCAGGCCCCGGGAAACTTGTTTTCCTCCCCCTCCCGGCCCTCTTCATTGGTGCCCACGCTTCTGGGGGGCCCTCCTCGCCCCGGGCGAACCGGGAATGTCGAGGCCTGAAAAGGGACGGTGGGGTCTGGCCGTTCGTTGAAATCTCTACAATGGTTTGGCAGGCCCTTGTTTTGGCGGCCATGGGTCGAATATCGCTTCGAGGAGGAGTCATCTGGCTGGGGGTTGCCGGGGGTGCCACGGGGTCTTCCGGCGGTGGTGTGGTTTGTGATGGAGGGGGGTCGGTGGCGCATTTGCCTCCGTACTGCGTGCAGTTCGGTGGGGTTTCCTGCTTTCACCCATTCTCGCCAGGGGCGGTTTCTGCCTTTCCGCGAAACCGCACGGCGTTCTTGCCCGGCCCGCAACGCTCGATTTCGACTTGCTGGCACGGCGCATAAGCGGGGTTGTTCCTGATCGTCGGGCTGGTCGGCCGGCCCCGCAAAACCGAAGTCCGCCAGTGGCGGCTGAGGTGAGCGCGTAACTTCCAAAGTGGGGCGCGTTAACATCTGCACCCGCTTCGAGAAGAAGCTTCAAGATCTCCACGCTGCCGTTATCTGCACAGTGGTAAATTGGCGCAGAACGGCTTGCTCCTCGACCCGCCTTCGGGTTGCGCCCCTAGCCAGGCACCCGAACCATCTGTGTTGCCTCGAAGGCGCCCGTCCAGCGGGGCATTTTCAAGTCGCTTCGCCGGCGTCTATTTTGCCCAGCTCCGCAAATCCAAGATGTCTGGTGCTGAGAGTTGGTCCCGCAAGCAAAAAGCGGACTTTCTTCCTCCTTGTTCTTGCAGTTTATGTCGGCTCCGAGTCTGACCGCGTCTTGATTGCTTCCTCTGTCAGCGTTGCCGTGGTAGTGGCGTGTAACCCTCTTCGCGCCTGCTTCATGGCGTTTGCGCGTGCCCGGAGCCGCCAATTGTTCGATGGCCTTCGTTTCCCTCTGCTGCTGACCAAAGATCGGGTTGAAACGCATCAAAGATCATCTCGGTCTCGCGGTTTTTGCTGGTTGGTCCTGTCTTTCATTTCAGCGATGGGCGTCTTTTGCCGGCGCGGAATTTTCGTTACTTCCGCCGAGGCTCTTCCAAAGCTTGTCGAGAATGCCGCGGAGTTTCACGGCGTCGCTCCAGCTATCGGGAAGTTGATGGAGATTGTAGCCGCTGGAGGCAGGACCCATTTCCGGCACGACGTAGATTTCGCGACCGGCCTGGTTGCCTTGCAGCCAGACTTGCAGGCATTTCTTCGCGAAGGGAAGCCAGTCTTCGAGTTCAGGCGAGACGCGGCCGCGTCCGTCGGTGACGGGCACCTGGCAGTGTTGGCCGTTGAAGGGACGGAAATGGAATTGGTTTGCGAGTTGGATGAGATCCGGCCGCACGAGCAGGCGTTCCCAGAAGGGCGGCGCGAGATGTTTTACGACGGCGATGTGCGAGAAATCCCAGTGAAACGGAGCGGCTTGGCGGTGACGCGCTGGTAACCTTCGGCGAGTGCGTAAACTTTCTCCGGCGTCTCGGTGCAGGTGTCGCGATGAATCTCAACGGACGGCTGAAGCTTTGAGCGCCTCGCCTTCGAGCATTACACGCAGGGCCATGCGGACGGCGTCGCTGGAGGTCGTGTCGTGGTCGCCGAGCTGGATGTTGATCAGCTTGGCGCCGGCGTCCTTGTTCTGCATGAGCAGCGGGCGGAAGTCGTCCGGCTTTGCGGAGGAAAAGTAGCCAACGATGATCAGGCCGTATTTCTCGGCGAGCTTGCGGTGCTTGGGCGTGGCGAGGTCGGTGAAGCCGTCGAAGCCAGCTTCCTTCACCGCTTCGATTTTCTTTTCGAGCGGCCAGGGTTTCTTGGCGTTGGGCGTGTCACGAAGGGACCAGAGATTTGCGATGTGGCGGATGCACGGCTTGCCAGAGTTTGCTTGAGCCATAGGTTGGTGGCGGGAGTTTAAGCAACAAACGGTCGTAGACGTAAAGAAAAGTCGCAAAAATCATGCGTGGATTCGCGTTTTGCGATGACTTCGACGTGACGGTTCATGGTGATTCGAGACGCGAGAACCGTCGGGGTGTGCGGGTCGTGGTCTCGTGCGGTCGTGATTACATTCTCGTGGGTGGCGTGATGCAAATGGCGTCAGGCTTGCCGGAAAAGCCCGTCTCTCTATGCTCCCGCCCGTGCAGCTCGAACCGCCCAATACCCATCATCTGCGCGCCGCGATTGGCTGGCTGGAACTCGGCAGTCATGTCGAGGCGGGCGAGGAGCTTGCCCGCATCGCGCCGGAGTTCCTGGAGCATCCGGACGTGCTGGAGGTGCGCTGGGAGATTTGCGCAAAAGGCGCGAGCTGGGACGCGGCGTTGAAGGTGGCGGAAGCAATGGTGCGCGTGGCGCCGCAGCGTAGTTCCGGCTGGGTTCACCGAGCGTACGCCATGCGCCGCGTGCGGCACGGCGGATTGCAGCTCGCCTGGTCGTTGTTGCGGCCGGCGGTGGAGATGTTTCCCAAGGAGGAGATCATTCCCTACAACCTGGCCTGCTACGCGGCCCAGCAGGGACGGCTGGACGCGGCGTGGGATTGGCTGGAGAAATCGATTTCGGTCTGCGGGGACGTGAAGGTAATCAAGCAGCGGGCGCTCGTGGACACTGACCTGCAGCCGCTCTGGGAACGCATTCGCAAGCTGTAGGGCGGGCTGGGAGATTCGGCTGCGAAATTCTTTGCACAAAATTCCGGCGGGCTACGTCTAGTTTCCTGTCATGCAGTTCCGATTTCCTCAATTGATCGCGTGGGCGTTGGTGGCGTTTGCCGCCGGGTCCGCCGAAGCCGCCGTTTTCAAGTCCGCTCGCAGCGCAAAAGGATCCGCTCACGCCGAGATTTCCTACGAGCGCCAGATCGTGCCGCTGCTCGACAAGTATTGCTACAGTTGTCACGGCAACGGCAAAAAGAAGGGGGACTTCGCGCTCGACATCTACAAGGCGCAGGCTGACGCGGTAAATGATCCGAAGGCATGGGAGAAGGTGCTGGAGAACATGCGCAGTCACACCATGCCGCCCGAGGAAAAGCCCCAGCCGAAATTGGAGGAGGTGGAACTGATTTCCAAGTGGATCGAGGCGCAGGTGTTTGCGTGTGACTGCGACAATCCGGATCCGGGTCGCGTGACGTTGCGGCGTTTGAATCGCGCCGAGTATAACAACACGATTCGCGATCTCGTCGGCGTGCCGTTTCAGCCGGCGGATGATTTTCCGGCGGACGACTCCGGCTACGGCTTCGATAACATCGGCGACGTGCTGTCCGTTCCTCCGGTGTTAATGGAGAAGTATCTCGCCGCTGCGGAGAAGATCATGGAGGCGGCGATTGTTGCGGAAGATCCGGCCAAGGCGCGCATTCGACGTTTCGCCGCCAGCGAACTGGATGGCTCGGCGCCGACGGACATCATCGATGGCGGCGGCAAAAAGCTGACGCGCGAGGGCGACATTTTTGTCCGGTTCACGGTGACGCAGCCGGGGGAATACGCCTTGCGCGCGATGGCCTACGGCGACCAGTTCGGTCCCGAGCCGCCGAAGATGAAGTTCCGCCTGAACAAGGAGGATCTACAAACCTTCGATGTTCCGTCGGAGTCGGATAAACCGCAGCTCTTCGAAGTAAAGGTCAAGCTCGCCGCCGGCACGAATCGATTCTCTGCCGCCTATCTCAACAATTTGGTTAACAACTCGGACAAGGATCCAAAGAAGCGCGGCGACCGGAATTTGAACATCGAGTATCTCGAAGTCGCCGGTCCGCTCGACGTGCCGCTGCCGCCGTATCCGGAGACGCATCGGCGCATCTTCTTCACGGACGGAGCTCCGACGAACAAAACCGAGTACGCACGAGCCATCGTCCAGCGTTTCGCCACGCGCGCCTTCCGGCGTCCGGCCACGCCGGAGGAGGTCGATCGGCTGGTCAAGTTCGTCCAGATGGCGACAAAGCAGGGCGACACGTTTGAACGTGGAGTGCAACTCGCGCTGGAGGCGGTGTTGGTGTCGCCGAACTTCCTGTTCCGCGGTGAGCTTCAGCCGGAGCCGAACAATCCGAAGGCGGTTCATCCGATCAACGACTACGCGCTGGCGTCCCGGATGTCCTACTTCCTCTGGAGCACGATGCCGGATGCGGAACTGTTCGCGCTGGCCGAGAAAGGGAAGCTGCGCAGGAACCTGGATGCGCAGGTGAAGCGGATGCTCAAGGATCCGAAGTCGCGCGCGCTGGTGGAGAATTTCGGCGGCCAATGGCTCCAGCTGCGCAATTTGCGCATCGCATCGCCGGACGCGAAGACGTTCCCAGGTTACGACGACGCGTTGCGCCTGGCGATGCAGCACGAAACGGAAGCGTTCTTCGAACACATCGTGCGCGAAGACCGGCCGGTGCTCGATTTCCTGAACGCGAATTACACGTTCGTGAACGGGCGTCTCGCGAAGCACTACGGAATCGACGGCGTGGACGGCGAAAAGTTTCAGCGCGTGAGCCTGAAGGGAACCGGTCGCGCCGGCGTACTGACCCAAGGCGCGATTCTCACCCTGACCTCGAATCCCACGCGCACCTCTCCGGTGAAACGCGGGAAGTATGTCCTGGAAAACATTCTCGGCACGCCCCCGCCGCCGGCGCCGCCGAACGTGCCGGAGCTTCAGGAAGTGAAGTTGACAGGAACGCTGCGTCAGCGGCTGGAGCAGCATCGCGAGAATCCAACGTGCGCCTCGTGTCACGCGCGCATGGACCCGATCGGTTTTGGCTTTGAGAATTTCGACGGCATCGGAGCCTTCCGCCAGAAGGACGAGGATTTCCCGATCGATCCGTCCGGTCAGCTCGTGAGCGGCGAATCGTTCAACGGCGCTCCGGCACTGGCGACGATGCTCGCGAAGAGCAAGCGCGATGAGTTTGTCCGCTGTCTGTCGGAAAAGATGCTGACTTACGCCATCGGTCGCGGACCCGAATTCTACGACAAGTGCGCGCTCGACGAGATCTCGAAGGGCGTGTCCAAGAAAGGCTACCGCTTCTCCAGTCTCATTCTTGAGATCGTCCGCAGCGTCCCTTTCCAGCAACGTCGTGGCGAAGCCGAGCGCTTGAGCGCGTCGGTCGCCACGCCGTAACGCAGTTCGGGAGAATAGAGATTCAGGTTGGTGCGTCTGAGCTTCTTTGCTAAACGTTCCGCCATCTATGACTCCTGAACTTACTTTATCGCTCCGTACCTTGCTGGCCGTGACAGCTGCCTGCGCCTTCGCTGGACAGGTTTCTGCAGCTGACGCCCAGGCCAAGCCCAAACCCACGCCGCCCGCGCATCCCAATGGACCCGAAGCCGCCGCTGCGGACGTCGCGAAGATGACGCCGGCCGCCGGCCTAGAAACCAAGCTCTTCGCCTCCGAGCCGATGGTCGTGAACCCGGCGGACATGGATGTGGACGAGCGAGGTCGCGTGTGGATTACCGAAGGCGCTAATTACCGGTCCACCTTCCAGCGCTGGGGCGTGCTGCGTCCGGGCGGTGACCGCATTGTGATTCTCGAAGACAAGAATCGCGACGGGAAGGCGGACAGGGAAACGGTCTTCTACCAGGACATGACCATCAACACCGCGCTCGGCATCTGCGTGCTCGGCAACAAGGTCATCGTCTCGTCGTCCCCCTACGTCTTTGTGCTCACGGACACGAACGGCGACAGCAAGGCCGACAAGCGCGAGTTGCTCTTCGAAGACACTTCGAAGGGCGACCACGATCATTGCACGCACGCCTTTGTCTTCGGTCCGGACGGCAAACTGTATTTCAACTTCGGTAACGAAGTGCGTGAACTGCGCCGGCCGAAAGGTGGCACCCTGGAGATCCCATTGAACGGACCGGTGCCGAAGCATGAGTCGGAAACCATCGTGGACCTTGCGGGGAATCCCGTGAGGACCAACGGAAAGCCGTATCGTCAGGGCATGGCTTTCCGCTGCAATCTGGACGGCAGTGAGTTTGAGTCCGTCGGCTGGAACTTCCGCAATAACTACGAGCTCGCGGTCGATTCCTTCGGAAACATCTGGCAGTCCGACAACGACGACGACGGCAATCGTGGTGTGCGCATCAACTTCGTGATGGAGTTCGGCAACTACGGTTTTACTGACGAGATGACTGGCGCGAGCTGGGGCACGATTTGGAAGAAGGCGCAGGCCAAGGGCGCACCGGAAGAGGAACGCGGGCTTTATCATTTCCACCAGTTCGATCCTGGAGTGGTGCCGAATCTTCTCCAGACCGGAAACGGTTCGCCGACGGGCATTGCCATTTACGAAGGCAAAAACCTCCCCGAAGTCTTCCGCAATCAGATGATTCACTGTGACGCCGGTCCGCGCGTCGTCCGTGCGTATCCGGTCACGCCGAGCGGCGCCGGCTACACGGCGAAGATTGAGAACGTGCTCACCAGTCCGGACTCCTGGTATCGTCCGTCTGATGTGTGTGTGGGTCCGGACGGCGCGCTCTACATCGCAGACTGGCATGATGCCGGCGTCGGCGGTCACAACATGGCCGATCGCAAACTCGAAACCATGACCGGCCGCGTCTATCGCGTCGGCGAGAAGGGCGGACGCATCGAGATTCCGAAGCTGAATTTGAAGTCGGCGAAAGGCTGCGTGGCCGCGCTGCAATCTCCGAACATGGCGACGCGTTATCTGGCGTGGACCGCGTTGAACAAGATGCAGGGCAAAGCCGAGAAGGAACTCGTGAAGCTCTGGAAGAGCGACGACGCCCGCATGCGCGCCCGCGCGATTCAGCTGCTTGCCCGCATCAAAGGGCAGGAGAAGAAGTATGTCGAAGCGGCGCTGGCGGATTCCGATGCGAACCTCCGCATCGTCGGCCTGCGCATGGCTCGCGCGCTGAAGATGGACGTCATCCCCTACGTGAAGCAGCTCAGCAAAGATCCGTCAGCGCACGTCCGCCGCGAATGCCTCATCGCGCTCCGCCATAGCCAGTCGCCTGACGCCACCGCGCTCTGGGTGACGCTCGCGCAGCAGCACGACGGCAAGGATCGTTGGTATGTCGAGGCGCTGGGCATCGCGATGGACAAGCAGGAGAACAAGTTCTTCGACGCATGGCTCGCCGCCGTGGGCGACAACTGGAACACGCCGGCTGGTCGCGACATCATCTGGCGCAGCCGTGCGAGCAAAGCTCCGACGCTGCTCGCGAAGCTGGTGACCGACAAGAACACCAGCGCCAAGGACAAGGATCGTTATCTGCGCTCGCTCGATTTCATCACGGGTCCAGAGAAGGAAGCGGCGTTGATCGAGATCAGCACCGCGGCACTGCCGTGACGGGCTGACGGCTTGTGCCGCATCGACGGTCGCGATAACCTCCCGCCGTTGAAACCGAAGAAGAAACATTCCAGCCGCGCCGGCCAGTCCGGCGCGGCTGCTTCGTTTCCAGCTCCAGAGCTGGACGCTTCCTCCGGCTCCAGGCGACGCTGGTTCCGATTCATCGCGCTCTTTGTGCCTGTCGTCGGATTGCTTCTCCTCGAACTGTTGCTGCGCGTGCTCGGCGTTGGCTATCCGACCGCGTTTTTTCTCAAGACCGAGGTGAACGGTCGCGCGATGTACATCGAAAACCAGCAGTTCTCGCGACGCTACTTTCCGCCCGGTCTCGAACGCACGCCGCAGCCGGTGATGTTCCCGGTCGAGAAACCGGCCGACACCATCCGCATCTTCGTCCTCGGCGAATCCGCCGCGATGGGCGACCCGGAACCGGCTTATGGACTCGCGCGCATCCTCGAAGTGCTCCTGCGCGAGGCGATGCCTGGAAAGAAGATCGAAGTCATCAACGCCGCCGTCACGGCGATCAATTCCCATGTCGTCCGCGAGATCGCGAAGGACTGCGCGGGCAACGGCGGCGATTACTGGATTCTCTACATGGGCAACAACGAGGTCGTCGGCCCGTTCGGCGCGGGGACGGTTTTTGGCGATCAGACACCCGGCCTAGGCGTGATTCGCGCGAACCTCGCCCTCAAGTCCACCCGGCTCGGCCAGCTCTTCGATGCGCTGCGTTACCAGCTCGGCGCGAAGTCCACTGCGCCCTCGAGCTGGGAAGGAATGGAGATGTTCCTGCACCAGCAGGTCGGCCGCAATGATCCGCGCCTGGCGAAAGTCTACGCGCACTTTGAGGCGAACCTGCGCGACATCATCCAGCTTGGTGAACGTTCCGGCGCGAAGGTCATTGTCAGCACCGTGGCGGCGAATCTGAAGAACTGCCCGCCGTTCGCGTCGCAACATCGTGTCGGCTTTGGTGGCGGGGAGCAGGCGGAATGGACGAAGGCGCGTGACGCCGGAATCGGTTTCGAATCCAAGAGCGACTTCGCTGCGGCGCTGAAGGAATACGAACGCGCTCTGAAGCTCGACGATCAATTTGCGGAGATGTGGTTCCGCGCGGGACGCTGCCAGCTTGCGCTCGGTCGCTTCGATGAGGCGCGGAAGAGCTTTGAGCGCGCGCTGGATTTGGATGCGCTCCGCTTTCGCGCCGACCCGGAGATCAATCGCCTGAACGCCGCTGCGTCGAAGGAGCGTGCGGCGGTGGACGCCATCAGTCTCATAGCCACGAACAGCGTGAACGGCATCGCTGGCGAGGAACTGTTCTACGAGCACGTGCATTTCAACTTCGCCGGGAACTACCTGCTGGCCCGCGCGTATGCGGCGCAGATTCTCGGCGATGCGGTGAAGACGGCGAAGGTGTTGTCCTCGGAGGAATGCGCGCGACGCCTCGCGTTCACGGACTTCAATCGCTACCGCGTGCTGGACGAAGTGCGCGAGCGGTTGAGGCAGCCGCCTTTCAACGCGCAGTTGAATCATGCCGAACGCGACGCGCGCTTGGGCCGCGAACTGGCCAAGCTCGACCGCGCTTCGTTCAGCAATGCCGTGCAGATGTATGAAGAGGCCATCGCGCGTTCGCCGGATGATGCTGTACTGCACGAAAACTTCGCCACTTTGCTGCAGGATTTCGGGCGCGAGCCGGACGCGCAGAAGCACTGGCGTCGCGTCATCGAGCTGCTTCCGCACAGCGAGGTTGGTTTCTTCGGCCTCGCGAACCTGCTCGATGCGGAAGGGCGCGCGGAGGAGGCCGTGGCACTTTACCGTGAGGCGCTCCGGCTTCGCCCACGGTCCGCAGAGACCCGCAATGGATTGGCGCTGGCGCTGGCGAGTCAGGGTCGATTCGACGAGGCGTTCGCGGAGTATGAGCGGTTGATCCAGATTGCGCCGGGGTTCGTCGAGGCGCGGATCAATCTCGGGCTCACACTGGCCGGGCAGGGGAAGCATCAGGACGCGGCGCGGCAGTATCTCGAAGTCATCCGCCTGCAATCGAACAACGTTCCGGCGCGGGTGAACCTTGGGAAACTGTTCGCGGTGCAGGGCAAGCACGCGGACGCGGCGAACTATTATCGCGAATCGATCCGCCTGAAACCGGAAAGCGCCGTGGCGCACTACAACCTCGGCAACGCCCTGACGGCGCTGGGCGATGCGGAAGCCGCGATGAAAGCCTACGCCGAGGCCGTGAAATATGGACCGACGCTTGCAGAGGCGCGCTACAATCTGGCGCTCGGTCTTGCGCGACTGAACCGGAACGCCGAAGCCCTGGAGCAACTCGCCGAAGCGGTCCGTTTGAAGCCGCGCTTTGCCGAGGCGCGCTTCAATCTCGGCGTGGCTTACGCGAAAGCCGGTCGTTTCGCCGAAGCCGTGGAACAATTCCGCGAAACCCTCCGCCTCGACCCGAACAACGCCGCAGCGAAGAAGTTTCTGGAGCAGGCGCAGGCGAAGTTGATCCAAGGACAATGACTATAATCGTTGAACATTTGATCGTATGAGGCGTGAGACGCGGCCAAAAGAGCTGATCATTTGCGGGCATGAAATCAGCGTTCAGAACATCGACAGCAGGATGTGGGACGCGGAGTTTAAGGGGTTGGCTAAATGTCCAGACTGCGGATTTCGCATCGATTTTCTCGCTACCAATCAAGAATATTGTCCTTTGCGAAGCGGTCGCGATATTGGCTGCACTTGGGATAATGCTTGGATTGTCAGCGAACGATTTCGGCAACTGTGCCGACGAAACGAACTGGAAGGACTGGAGTTTCGTCCCCTCGGACGTGGTGACGTTTTTCACGCGGTGCCGACTCGATTTGTCGGCGTGGACCCCAAGCATTCACCTTTTGAGTACGACGCTCTTTGTGAGAAATGCGGGAATCCTGAATGGTTTGTGGCGAGAGGACTTCCGATCGTGCTAAAGATCGCCGAGCCGCTCACGGATGGCTTTTGGGCGACAGAGATATTCTTGGGGAGCGAGAACACCAAGGGACCGTCAATAATTCTCAATCAAAGGACGCTCTCAGTGCTCAAGGAGTCTGGCTTGAACGGAGCTATTCAAAACGAGCCGGTATACGCTGTTCGTCATCCCGGATTGGAAGCGGCTCTGATGCGCGTTCCGAAGAAGAAGACGGTGAAAGCGAGTCCTGAGAAGGCGGCTCCGCCGTCTCGACTGAATCTCCGTCCATTCATCAGACTGCTGTCAGAGGCAGAGCCGGCGTTCCATTGTCGGGTTCTGCGAAAACAGAGACCTACAAGGGTTATCAGGATCGAACATGTGGTGAACGTTGCCCCGACCGAGGCACAGTTGACTATCGGACGACAGATGCTGGGGAGAGGCGGTAAACTCGTCTACGAGTTCTACACGCAGCGCAATGGTGTTGACCTCTATCGCGGAGTCGGCACGGACGAGGTGGGCCTGCGTCTGTTTCCTGTGAACTGTTGGAAATTCGAGACGGCGGCCATGAAAAAGATCTTCGCGAGCATGCCGAAGAATGAGCGGCCCGAAGTGCTGGACCGGGCAGTGGCGTTTGGGGAGCCGCCTTCGACGGGGCACCATTTCGCCATTGTCACCAATGGATTAGGCGCCGGCTCGATTCTGCTGACCAACCACGAAACGTTGTCCGCCGACGAATTCGCGCCGGACTTCAACGAGTTCCTCAAAATCATCTGCACCGATCCAGTGGACCTGCTGGTAAATCAATTGGGTTGTTACGTTCGGTATCGGGATGGAAGACGGCCTTGGAATGGATTCCCGAAAAGTATTTCCCCGATGCCAGCCAAGCACGCGGAAAAAAGGGCGTGAAGTGACGTGATGATTGGGAAGGGGTTGTCCTTACCGCTGCTTGAAATGAAGTTGCCGCGACCGGGTGGTTCCTCATAATGCCGCACATCCGGCTCACCGGTGTATTGACCGACCATGAACGAGTGGAACATCCAGTCCCGTGCGCACGCCTGCCAGGCTTGCGAGAAGCATTTTGCCGACAAGCAGCATTATCACACGCTGCTCATCGACCATAAGCACGAGGTGCAACGCCGCGACTTGTGCGAGCCGTGCTGGAAGAAGGAAGTCGAAGGTCACGCCGCCGAGACGAAGGGTTTCATTTCCCAATGGCAGGGTGTTTACGAAGCGCCGCCGCCGGCCCCGCCCGAGGCCATTCAGAAGGAAAACGCCGAGACGTTGCTCCGAAAGCTCATGGAGCAGAGCGATCCGAAGTATGTCGCGGCGTCTTACATTCTCGCGGTGATGCTGGAGCGGAAGCGTTTGCTGAAGATCAAGGAACAGTTCAAGCGCGACGGTCAGCGCGTGTTCGTTTACGAACAGCCGAAGACGGGCGACATCTTCACGATTCCGGATCCGGATTTGCAGTTGAACCAGCTCGAGGAAGTCCAACGCGTCGTGGCCGACTTGCTCGAACACGGCCTTGGCGGTCCGGCGGAAACTCCAGCCGCGGCGGAACCGGCAGTCGAAGTGCCTTCGGGTGCGGCGGAGATTCCATCCGCGGCTCCTGCGGAAGAGAACGCCGGGCAACCGGTGCCGGCGGAACCCGTGGCGAGCTGACTTGAATCCTTGTGAGCACTCTCGGAGCTCTCCAGGAAACGCTCGGTTACGTGTTTCGCGACGAAGCCTTGCTGCGGCTTGCGCTCACCCATCCTTCCGTCGCCCACGAATCGGCGGTCAGCACGCCGCACAACCAGCGTCTCGAATTCCTCGGCGACTCCATCCTCGGCCTCGTGCTCACGCGCGAACTCTACGAACGTTTTCCCGACTGGGGCGAAGGGTCGCTCACGAAGGCGCGCGCGCAGTTGGTGAATCGCCGCACGCTGGCGGATGAAGCTCGGCGACTGAACCTCGGCGAGCATCTCATCGTCAGTCGCGGCGAGGAAACGAGTGGTGGTCGCGCGCGGCAATCAGCCCTTGCGGATGCGTTTGAAGCCGTGCTGGGCGCGGTGTTTCTCGACAGCGGCTACGACGTGGCGCGCGATTTCATCCTGGGCCGATTCGGCGACGCCTTCAGTGCGCTGAATCAGGCGCCGCACATCGAGAATCCCAAAGGCGAGCTGCAGGAGCTGCTTCAGGCGAAGTCCCTCGAAGCGCCGCGCTACGAGATGACGGCAACGTCCGGACCGGATCACGACCGGCAATTCGAGTGCGCGGTGTTTCATCTGGGTGTGGAACTCGGCCGGGGCGTGGGCAAGAGCAAGAAGGAAGCGGAAGGTCAAGCGGCGCTCGCGGCGCTCTTGAAGTTGCGCGAACAGCCGATGACAACCGGGGCTGAATGAAGGCTTTTGAAGACAGACACGAATTTCACGAACTCTCACGAATGGGATTTGAATTCGTGATAATCCGTGAAATTCGTGTCTCCTACGTGCGTCCTCCTTTGTCTCCATGCGTCATCTGACCGACATCATTACCGCGACCGATTCCGCGTTGCGCGACCAGTCGCTCGACACGGCGTGCGCGGGGCTTTCTCTGGAGGCGCTGCAAGCGGAGGCATCCAAGCTCGATGCGTTCCGGCGTCGTGCGGACAATCTCTACGAACGCGTTCGCGCGCTGTTCTTTCTCCACGCGATCTACCGGTTCCATCTGCCGGCGCGCTTGAGTGAAGGCAAGGGTTCGACGGCCCTGATTCCTTTCCACGGCTACGAACATCTTCTCCATCGACGTTTCGAAGAAGCGATCGACTCGTTTCTGACCGCGCAAGAAATCAACGGCCCTTCTGACGGACTCTGCTCAGCGTTGGCGACGACGTATCACCGGCTGGCGTTTCAGACGTTGGCGGATCAAGTGCGGCGATCAGTGCGCTCCGTGCGCGGCAATCAATGGATGTTCCGCATGGGGCATCCGGCGGATCAGCCACTGCGCATCCGCCCGGAATTGCTGCGCCGCGATGCGGCGGGGGCGTTCCCGATTCTGCGCGAATGCACGCCGGTGCGCATGGACCTCACGCACTCGGCGTGGAGCGACATCTTTTTCCTCGGCATGGATTTCCCCGAGGGCGCGCGCGTGTTGAATGTCTCCATCGACCTCAGCGTGCACGGCCGCGACGCGACACCGCGTCCGCCGGTCGAAGCGTATTTGCGCGTCATCGAAGAGCCGGTGCTGCGTCTCGTGAGCGTGGACCTCGGCGCCTCCGCGGACATCTCCAGCCTCAGCGACGTGTTCGACTTCGCGAAGGACTACCTCGGCCTGCTCAAGGCGGCGGTGATCGCGAGCGGTCTCGTTCCGCCGGGTCTCGAAGGCTCCGGCCAAAGTCTCGCGGAGCTGCTCGCGCGGATGGCGGGACCGGGCCGCGGACTCGAACTGGCGAGCAGCGTGAACAACATTCCGAAAGGTTCGCGGCTCGCGGTTTCCACGAACCTGCTCGCGGCGCTGATTAGCGTCTGCATGCGTGCGACGGGGCAGGCGGCTTCGCTCACCGGCGAGTTGCAGGAAGGCGAACGGCGGCTCGTGCTCGCGCGGGCGTTGCTCGGCGAATGGCTCGGCGGTTCGGGCGGCGGCTGGCAGGACAGCGGCGGCGTGTGGCCGGGAATGAAATTGATCGAAGGCGTGGCGGCGGGCGAGGGAGATCCGGAGTTCGGCGTGAGCCGCGGACGCCTGATGCCGAAGCATCGCGTGCTCGACGCGAACGATGCTTCGCCCGAGACGCGCCGTAAGTTGCAGGAAAGCCTGGTGCTCGTTCACGGCGGCATGGCGCAGAACGTCGGGCCGATTCTGGAGATGGTGACCGAGAAGTATCTCCTGCGTTCGGAGGCGGAGTGGCGTGGGCGCCGGGAGGCCTTGGGGATTCTCGATGAAGTACTCGGCGCGCTGAAGCACGGCGATATTCGCGGGGTGGGCGCGGCGACGACGCGGAACTTTCGCGGGCCGATCCAGACGATCATTCCTTGGGCGACGAATCATTACACCGAGACGATCATCAATCGCGTGCGCGCGGAGTTCGGCGACGCCTTCTGGGGTTTCTGGATGCTCGGCGGCATGTCGGGCGGCGGCATGGGCTTCATCTTTGCGCCTGAGAGGAAGGCTGAGGCGCAGAGGCGCTTGCAGGAGATCATGTCGCAGACGAAGCGCGAGTTGGAGAACGCGCTGCCGTTCGCGATGGAGCCGGTGGTTTACGATTTTGCGATCAACGAGCGCGGAACATTCGCTGATTTGATCGAGGGCGCCGATGCGTTGATGCCGCCGGGTTATTACGCGCTGACGGTGCCGGCGTTGCTGCGGCTGGAGCAGCGCGAACTGACAGCGTTGCGTCGCGCGGAGCTGGATCGCTTCGGATCGGCGTGTCGCAGCAAGCCGGAGCTTCGCGGCATGGTGCAGACGTTGTTCGATGCGCTGCTGCCGCGGGGCAGGGATGAGTCGGGCGGCGGAGGTTCGCTGACGGCGTTGTTAGAGGAGAATGGATTTGATCGGACACAGCACGAGCAGATTCGCGGTGACTTGAAGGAAGGCCGAATCGGTTTCGCGCAGAATCGCCTTCCGGCGAGCGTGGTGATCGAAGATGTGCGCGCTGAAGATGTGGTGGACGTGTCGGGCGATGCCGCGCGCCGTCGTGACTGGGAAAAGCTGGGCCTTGAATCGTTGCATCGCGGCGAAGTCGCGGTGGTCACTCTGGCGGCGGGCGCGGGTCGTCGCTGGACCCAGGGCGCGGGCGTGGTGAAGGCGCTGCATCCGTTCTGCAAGCTGGGCGGGAAACATCGCACCTTCCTCGAAACGCACCTGGCGAAGAGCCGTCGTGTGTCACGCGAAGCGGGCATGGCGTTGCCGCATGTGTTCACGACGAGTTACCTGACGCACGCGCCGACGGCGGAGTTTTTGGAGCGTGTGCAGAACTACCGCTATGAAGGTTCGGTGATTCTCTCGCGCGGAAGATCGGTCGGGCTGCGGATGATTCCGACGGTGCGGGACCTGCGGTTCGCCTGGGAGGAAATGCCGCAGCAGATGCTCGATGAGCAGCAGCAGAAGGTGCGCGATAGCTTGCGCACGGCGTTAATCGGTTGGGCACGTGGGGCAGGGGAAGCTTCCGATTATACGGACAACCTGCCGCTCCAATGCCTGCATCCCGTCGGTCATTGGTTCGAGGTGCCAAACTTGTTTCGCAACGGCGTGCTGCGCGATCTCCTGCGGGAACGGCCGCAGTTGAAACACTTGTTCCTGCACAACATTGATACGGTGGGCGCGGATGTTTCGCCGGTGTTGCTGGGATGCCACATTGCGAGTGGCGCGGGGTTGAGTTTTGAGGTGATCACGCGGCGTATCGAGGATCGTGGTGGTGGTCTGGCGCGGGTGAATGGGAGCGTGCGGCTGGTGGAAGGATTGGCAATGCCGCGCGAAGAGGCGGAGTTTGGCCTGACCTATTACAATTCCAACAGTTGCTGGATTGATGTGGAACGATTGCTCGCCGTGTTCGGTTTGACGCGGGAGGAACTATCGGACGAAGCCAAAGTGACCGCGGCGGTGCGCGCGGTGGCCTCGAAGATGCCGACCTACGTGACCATCAAGGACGTGAAGAAACGCTGGGGCCATGGGCAGGAGGATGTGTTCCCGGTGATGCAGTTTGAGAAGCTGTGGGTGGACATGACGGCGCTGCCGGAGCTGGAGTCCCGGTTTATGGTCGTTCCACGCATGCGCGGTCAGCAGCTCAAGGATCAGGCGCAGCTTGACGGCTGGCTGCGGGATGGTTCTGCAGCGGCAGTGGAGCGGCTTTGCGCCTGGGAATAAGGGAGCCCCGCGAAGCCGGAAAGGGCTTGCGCCCGCGGTGGTGGTCCTGCCAGTTTCCGCGCACCCAGAAATCTTCAGACGACGTGAAACCGGAGCGTGTTTCCGTGTGTCTGGAGGGGTGAACGTTTCAACCAAATCACATGAAAAAATCATCACACTCAGCATCGCCGCCGGAACTGCCGCAGTGCTTGCGGCCTCGGTTTTCGTATCCACTCTCAACGCTGCGGAAGGCGACAACGCCACCAAGAAGTTCATGAAGGATTTCCACAAGGCCCCGAAGGGCGTGGATCCGGTTTGCAAGAAAGCGGCGGACGGCAAGGCTTCGCCTGACGATCTGGCCAAGCTGGTCGCCGGTTACAAGGCCATGACCACGGCCAAGCCGCCGAAGGGTGATGAAGCGAGCTGGAAGGAAAAGACTGGGAAGGTTCTGGAAGCGGCCATCGCTCTGCAGAAGGGCGCGGCGGACGGCGCGGCGAAGTACAAAGAGGCTGTGAACTGCAAGGCGTGCCACAGTGCGCACAAGCCGGACTGAGCCTGGCGGGATTTGAACGGTGCAAGAACGTTGAAGCGGGAGGTTGTTGAGACCTCCCGCTTCTTTTTGTTTGAGAAGCCGGCCTCCGGTCAGGCGGCGGCTTTTTCTTTCTCAGGGTGGACGACGACGTAGATGGGTTCCCGGATTCCACTGACTTGACGGAAGTTCAGGAGGCGCTCGAGAAGGAGCGGAGAGACGAGGGTGCCTGAGCGGGCGATGAGCAGCCCGTCCTGGGTGACGACATCGCTGGCGAGCATCTGGTCGACCTTGAGTGCTCCGAGCGAGGTGGCGATGCGCTCGTAGGATGCCGCTGCCGGGCCTTCGACGTAGACATCGAAGTGGCGGGAAACGGATTCCAGCACGCGTGGATCATACCAGCCAGCGCGCAGTCGCATCTCCTCGAGGGCGCGTTCCCGGGGGCAGCCGTGCTCTTCGAGTTCGAGCATGTCTTTCAAAACCTTGATGATGCGCGCGCCGATCGGGATGGCTTCGCCGGCTTTCAAGTTTACGGGGAAACCGGACCCATCGAAGTGCTTGTCCTGATAGTAAACGATGTCGGCCACGGATTCGAGTCGTGGGATTTTGTTGATCAGGCCGCGCCCGATGTCCGGCACGCGAGTCCAGAGTTGCGCTTCTTGTTCCATCAGCGGTTGGCCAGAACGAACTCGATCGATCAGCGCCGGAGGAATCGTGACGCATCCGATGTGAAGCAACATGGCGGCGGCTTCGAGATCCCAGGTCTTGCGGATGTTCAATGACTCGGCGAAGGCGCGCACTGCATCGCGCAGCTTTTGCGAACGCCCGAATGCGTCTCGTTCGACGAGCGAGAGAATGTCAGTCAGGACGCGGATGCTGCCGTTGAGAGTGTTCTCGAGGAGCTCACGTTCCGCGGTGACAAGCTGGTATTGTTTGACGCCGGCCTCGATGGCAAGCGCGAGAACGTCGGGAGGACAGGGTTTGGTGAGAAACTGAAAAACCTGGCCGCGATTGATCGCTTCCACGGCGGTGGTTTGATCGGCATTGCCAGTCAGCATGATGCGGATCGATTCGGGGGCCTGATCGTGGACGATTTCGAGGAACTCGATGCCGTCCATCCCGGGCATTTGCATGTCGGCGATGATCACTGCGTAAGGGCCGCGCTCCTGCACGGCAAGCAGTCCGGCGTTTCCGCCGAGGGCCGTCTCAATGTCGAACTGCTTGCGCAGGCTTCGTTGATATGCGGACAGGACGTTTTGGTCGTCGTCCACGCAGAGTATTTTTGGGTTCATAACACGTTTTGGCTACGGCGTTGTTTCTCGATAAATCTTCAACCACAGCGGATGTGCTGCGCCACGTGCGCGTGCTTCTTCGGTGGATTCGTCGTCCAGCATGGCGGTGACAAACTGTGCGGCTTCAAGGAGTGCCGGATGAGTGGAGGTTTTCTCCACTGAGCCGCGTTGAAAGGCGACGGTCTCGACGATGGTGTCCGAAAAGCCCCACACGCCAAGCAGGTAAGCGCCCGCGCGGGCGGCGATGGTGTGACGGTGGCTGGCATTGAAGGCTCGGGAAATCTCGGCGGGGGCATTGCTTACCGCGAAGTGTCCTACATCGAGCAACAGCCCCACGCTGTACGCATCTTCCGGGCTTACGTGTGGTGTGGGATCTTGTGCGACGATCTCCTTAAGGAGTCGCGCGGCGCGTTGGCTGCGGCGCCAGCATGTCTCGGCGTTCAATTGCGGATGGAGCGCGACATTCAGTGGTGAGAACAAGTGGAGGGTGTGCCCGAGGTTTCGAAGAACGTCGATGCCGAGTTGAACGGTGGCCAGTCGGATGTCCATCGTGCCGCTGGCGGTTCCGAAGAAGGCGGAGTTCGCCAGTTTCAAGACCAGTGTCGCCATCGCGGGGTCGGTCGCGATCAGGCTGCCGAGTTCGTCGATGGACGTTTCCGGTCTGGCGAGCAGCTGGAGCAGGGTGCGGTGATGATCCGGGTGGCAGGGCAGGCGATCGAGATGCGCGAGCCAGTGACGCAGGCGCGGGTCTTCGACGAGATATTCGAGGGACGTGACGCGTTGGAGAGAGGCGGTCAACTTTCCTGTGTCGCATGGTTTGCTGAGGAACTGGTGCGTGGGTCCGACACACTGCATGAGTTGAGATTGCTCGGCGTGTCCGGAGAGAATGAAGCGGAGTGTGCCCGGATGGCTGGCGAGGACGCGATCAAGGAGGTCGCAGCCGTTGATGCCGGGCATCTTCATATCCGATACGACGACGTCGAACTCGGAGCGTTCCAGCTTCGCGAGGGCCGAGACGCCACCATCAGCGAACTCCATGTCCCAGTCCTTGCGCATCGGACGGAGGCTGCGCTGGAGGGCCTGCAAGAGGTTCGGATCGTCGTCCACGAACAGGATGTGCAATCTAGGGTTCATGGCGGCGAAGGGTTGCGGAGCGGGTGACGAGAATCTCCTTGGGAAGGTAGACGCGGATGGATGTTCCCTTGCCGACATCCGACCGAACCTGCACCCAGCCGCGATGGTCGGCCACGAGCCGGGCGAGTTGTTGCAGTTCCTCGTTGTTCGAGGAACTGGTCGATTCTCCGCCATGCAGCGCTGCGTATAGATGCTGGGCAGTCTCGGGCGTGACGCCGCAGGCGGGATTGGATACCTCGGCGAGGAAATGAATTCCGGGGTGTGCGCCGGAATGAAGCTTGGCCCGGCCGCGAGTGATGTCGATGGCGGAAAGGCTGACCCGTAGTTGGCCTTGTCCGCGAGACTGTTCACGGGCGTGGGAGACGAGCCCGGCCAGGATGCGTCCGAGTACGGGCGCGGCTGAATCGCTGCAATCGAAACTGGCTTCGCAGCGGAACTCGACGGCGAGGTCGGGTCCGGCCAGTTCATTGAGCAGCGGAAGAAAGCGCTCGGCGGCGGAGCGAAACGGCAGATGATCAGCCCGTTGATGACAGAGCGCGGAGAGCCGCCGCGTGAGCGAGGCGCCGTGCTGGACGGCGCGCTCGATGGTCCGGAGCGCGAGTGAAAGATTCGGATCGGAAGCGTGGCCCTGCGCCATGGCGGCGTTGGATTGCACGAGCAGGATCACTTGCGCGAGTTCATCGGCGACGCGGGTGGACAGTTCACCGACCTTGGCCATGCGCCGGGCGGCGGCGAGTTTCTGGCTTTCGAGCAACTGCTGTTGTTGCTGCAGCCGGTAGATTTCGAGGCCGTCCTGGAGCGCCAGTTCCACGGACTCCGCAGGACAGGGTTTGTTGAGGAAGCGGTAGACGTGGCCTTGATTGATCGCGCGAATGAGGCTGCTGCGGTCCTGGTCTCCGGTGAGCATGATTCGAATCGTATTGGGATGACTCTTGTGGAGTTCGGTGAAGAACTCGATGCCGTCCATGTTCGGCATGTGCAGATCACTGACCACCAGCGCGCACGGATGCTCGGTCATCTTCTCCATTCCCTCGCGGGCGCTGAGGGCGCAGTGGACTTCCCAGTTTCGACCCAGCCGGCGCTTCATTGCCGCGAGGATGCTTTCCTCGTCGTCGACCAGCAGGACGGCGGTGTTGGCTGGGGATGCGTCTTCGGGAGACTGACCGGGAGCATTGGAGTTCATGGCTGTGGTTTGGTTGCGGGAGCGGTGCGTGCTTCGATGGGGATGCGGATGACGAAGACGGTTCCTTTTCCCGATTCGGACTCGAAATAGATCTGACCCTGATGCTTGTCGACGATGACGGAGTGGGCGATGGCGAGTCCTTGTCCGGTGCCTTTGCCGACTCCCTTGGTGGTGAAGAAGGGATCGAAGACCTTGTTCTGAATCGTCTTTGGAATGCCGGTGCCCGTGTCTTGAACGCGCACTTCCACATGGTCGTTGTCCTTCCGGGAGCTGACGGTGATCAACCCCTTCACGTTCCCTTTACCCTTCACGACGTCGCCAATCGCATGGGCGGCGTTGACGATGAGATTCAGGACCACCTGATTGAGCTCGCCGGGCAGACACGAGACCGGGGGGAGGGAGTCATCGAGGTCGAGCTTCACTTCCGCGACATACTTCCATTCGTTCCGGCAGACGGTGAGGGTGCTTTGGATGGCGGTGTTCAGATCGATCTTCGTCTTCTCCTCCTTGCCAGGATGCGAAAAGTTTTTCATCGCGCCCACGATTGAGGAGACGCGGGTGGTGCCTTCGAGGGATTGTTTGATCGCGGCAGGAATTTCCGTCGCGAGGTAACCGGCATCGGCTTCACGCGCTGAATCGATGAGGCGTTCCATCACGCTGGCGCGAAGGGCCGGATCCGTGGCGGACTTGAGATCGGCCAGTTCCTTCAAGACCGGTAGCAGGTCCGCGAAGGAATCTTTCAAGAATCGGAGGTTGTCGGAGATAAACTGCGTGGGTGTGTTGATCTCGTGTGCGATTCCGGCGGCAAGCTGGCCGATCGATTCCATCTTTTGCGCGTGACGGAGCTGGATCTCCATGGAGGCGCGCTCGGTGTTGGCCCGGGAACGTTCGAAGACGCGGCCGAGTTCGGTTCCGATCGAGCCGACGATGCCGAGGAGTGCGTGGTTGGGCTCGCTCAAGCGCGAGAGAAAGAACTCCATGACGGCGGCGACGCTGGAGCCGACCAGCACGGGGAATGCGAAAGAGGATCTGAGACCGACGCTGATCGCGAACTGCGTTCGCGGGCAACGTCCGTCCCGGGCCACATTCGAGATCCATTCCGGCCGGGCGTGGGCGAGGACGCGACCCGGGAGGCTGACTCCGGGAGCGAAACGGGCACTCTGAATCGCGCGTCGGAAGAGCTCATATTCAACACCGCCTTCAATGTGCCAGATGCCCGGTGAAGCGAGTTCCACCTTTCCACCGGGCACGAGCGTGTAGGCAATGCCGACAGGGCAGTGGGCGAACCGCGCGACTTTGTCGACGACCGCCTGCAGCGCTTGCTCGACGCTGGAAGCCTCGTTCGCGGCTGCAGTGATCGATTGGAGCAGCTCCAGCGCTTGCTGCCGTTCTGAGAGCGTGCGAATGCCTTCCTCAGCCCGGGCTTCCGCAGCGAGACGCGCTTGATGTTCGGATTCCAGCAGCTTCCTGAGGAGTTCAATTTCCTCCACGCGAGTGACGGGTAGAGGCTCAAGAATCGCCTTGCGTGTGCAATCGAGCGGGAGCGAGCTGATGATGGAAGATCCCGTCCCGACTTCAGGCGTGTCGGCCAGCGCGCAGTCGTTGGATTGACCATCAAGGCGCGAAGTGGCGGTGGGGGAAGGTGTGACAGCGATTGCAGTCATAGAATCGGTGAGGCGAGGGAAGCAGCCTCCAGCCGACAGTGCACAATAAGCATACGGGATGCCCTGATTTCATCCATGTGGGGTGGGCACCCGCCTGAACTTCACTCACGTGCGACTGGTTCGTCGAAGTCGTTGTCGGTGAAACGTCAGCGGCAACTGTGGCAATCTGCGGAGGCTGACTTTACGAATCGCGATTCACCTGCCAGATTCCGCGCGTTGAATTTGACGTCTCCTTTCGAGACATCAGTGTCTCAATCGTGAACAGAAAATGAAGGCAATCGACGAACCGGGTTCGACTTTCCGTCGCTCGAGAGCGTGATCAAGACTCGAAAACCTTCCCGCAAGAATAACCATGGAAACGACGAATGCAGTAACGCCGCCCGCTACGACGGGAGATTCCAAGATCTTCCTCTGGGGAGTCTCACTGTTGAGTGTGGCTGTTTTCGCCGGCGCAGCCCTCGCGGCGCGCGGACGTTTGGGTGGTAACGAAAAGGGAATGGTGCCGGAGGTGGAACGTCGATTGGTTGAGTTCCAGCTCACGGAACGAAGCGGGCGAACGGTGAATCTCAGTGAGCTGCGTGACAAGTTTCTCGTTGTGAATTTCGTCCACACCGGTTGCTCGATTTCCTGCGCCCTCGTCAATCAACGCATGGCCGAGGTGCAGAAACTTGTGGCGGAGCAGAACGATGTGCAACTGCTCTCGTTGACGGTCGATCCGGGGACGGATTCCCCGGCGGTGCTGACGAAGTTTGCGAAGCAGTTCGGTGCGGACGCCGAACGCTGGCTGTTCCTCACTGGAGACAGACGCTCCGTCTACCAGTTAATTGAAACGAGCTTTCTCTCCCGCGACACGAATGCCACGCACATGGAAATGCCCGGTGGCTTCCGCAAGGCGGACCACATCGCGCTGGTTGATCGTGATGGCAAGGTGCGGAGGTATTTTCCCGGTATGAAGTTCGAAACGCCCGGCGCGATCATCAAAGCCATCGAGGAGCTGCGTGCCGCTCGCCGGAAGTATTGAGCGGAAGCTTCATTCCGTCCTGCGCCTTTAAGGCCGGACGATACGATAGAAGCGCTGGTCTCCCACGAATCTGTCCACGACGTCGAACTCGGCGATGCCTTCCGCGTTGGCGGTGATGTTCGCGATCGTTGTCCAAATATCGAGATCGCTGGAGGCTTGGAGTTCGAGTGACAAACCTTCTACAGCAGGACCGCCTTCAACTTTCGCCCTGATTGTTCGGCCGGTCCCACCATCCGGAGCGGATGTCGCGCTGAATTCGCTGAAACGCAGTTCGGGTGCGTCCGTTACGAGCGTCAATTGACTTTCCGCAAGCCCGGCGCTTCCGACCGCCTCCGCGCCAGCGGTTCGGCCGCGGGCGCGCAGCAGTCCGTTGGCGGGCAGTTCGATGCCGGAGAGTTCCCATCCGCTTGCGCTGCGAGTGCCTGCGCCAAGCAGTGCCCACGTCTCGCCTCCATCGACGGAAAGTTCGAACGTCGCGTAACCAACCTCCGGTGCGGAACCACTGCGCGTCCAGCGAACGTGGGTGTTGCTCGAGGTCGTCAGCGATGCGCTCGCGGAATCGTTGAGCAGCCGCGCGACGCCGTGACGTTGCGCGCCGTTCACGGCGGTGAAGCTGCCGAGCAGGAGAATCTTTCCATCCGCTTGCAGCGCGAGTCCGTTGACCGGGCCGTTCGCACCGAGTCCGACATCAAACGTCGCCGTCGTTTCGTTCGCACCGTTCGGCTGCAGCCGGCGCGCGGGAAGCACGATGCGTTCATTCGCCTGCAACGCCATCGCTCCACCTGAGCTGCCCGCTTGCGCTCCGGCGGGATCGAATGTCGCGGTGGCCTCCACGCTGCCGTCGGGCTCCAATCGCGCGAGACCGTTGCGATACTCGCCGTTGAGGTTCGTGAAGGAACCGCTCACGAGCAGGCGTCCATCCGCCTGCGCGAGGACCGCACGCACGGAGCCATTGGCGCCGGTGCCGTTGGCGAATTGCGCGAGGCTTTGCAACGAGCCGTCGGAGTTCAGCCGCGCGAGATTCGTTCGGGCCTGACCGCTCACACTGGTGAAGTCCCCGCCGATCACGATCGCGCCATCCGCCTGGATGGCCATCGTGTAAACCGCGCCGCCGAACCGATTGCTGACACCGGTCGCCGGATTGAACGTCGTGTCCAGTGAACCGTCGTTATGGAGCCGGGCGATGCCACGACGCGGCTGGCCTTCGACGACGGTGAAGGTACCGCCGATGAGGATCTTTCCGTCCGCTTGCAGCGCGAGGCAGTTCACCTGACTGGGCGACGCGATTTGCGGATGGAACGTTTCGGTGCTCTCGACGCGACCATTCCGATGCAAGCGGGCGAGCCGGTAGCGATTCTCTCCGTTCACCGCATTGAACTGACCGCCGAGAAGAATCTTCCCGTCGTTCTGCACCGCCACGGCGAACACCGGCGCATCTTCCGATGTTCCAGTGCCCGGGTCGAACGACTTGTCGATCCGGCCATCGGCGAACAAACGGGTGATGCTGCCGCTGAGCCGGCCGGCAATCGCTTGAAACTGACCGCCCGCCACGATGCGTCCATCCGGCTGAACGGCGAGCGCGTTCACGATGCCGGGATTCACGCCAAGCCCGGTGAGCCCGGCGTGGAACTCGAGATCGGATTCCAACGAACCATCGGGTCGGAGCCGCGCCACGAGCCGGCGAAGTTGACCACTCACGGCGGTGAATTGCCCGCCGAGCACGATGCTGCCGTTGGTCTGAATGGCGACGCTGTAGACGCGCGCGTTGCCGAATGGACCGGACGTTCCGCCACCCGGATTGAACGTGGTGAGACCTTCGAGCGAACCGTCGGCGTTGAGGCGCGCGATGTTTCCGAGCGCGACGCCGTTGAAGCTCGTGAAGCGTCCGCTGATGACGATCTTTCCGTCCGTCTGCTGCTGCACGCTGTCGACGGTGCCGGGGCTGAAGCCATCTTGAGTGCCGGTACCGATGCTGAAGGTTGCGTCCGGCTCCATGCTGCCGTCGGCGTTCAAGCGCGCGAGGCTACGACGTGACGTGCCGTTGAAATTTAGGAACGCGCCGCCCACAAGAATCTGTCCGTCCGACTGGAGATGGATCGAGCGCACCGTTCCGTCCGCGCCGGTACCAGGATTGAACGTGGCGAAATCCTCAACGCTGCCGTCCGAATGAAGCCGGGCGATGCGACTGCGCGCCTGACCGTTCACGTTGGTGAACTGGCCGCCGAGCAGGATCTTTCCGTCCGGCTGCAGCGCGAGCGCGAAGATGGTGCCGGTGCTGGAAGGACCCGTGGTGCCGAGGCCGGGGTTGAAGGTCGCAATGCTCTCGACGGCGCCGTTCGGTTCGAGACGCACGATGTTCGTCCGCGCTTCGCCGTTCATGGTGTTGAAGCGGCCGCCCACGAGAATCTTGTCATCCGACTGGACCACCAGCGCGTAAACCGCCGCGGGCGAACTGACGGCGCCGCTGCCGGGATCGAATGTCGTGTCCAGCGAGCCATCGGAGTTCAGCCGTGCGATGCGGGAACGGTTCACGCCGTTCACGCGCGTGAAATCGCCACCGATGAGAATCTTACCGTCCGACTGCAGGGCCATGGAGAAGATTTCTTCGCTCACTCCCGTGCCGGGATCGAAGGTGTTCGTTGACTCCACCACGCCATTGGGTTCGAGCCGCGCGATGCCGCGACGTGGCTCGCCGCCGACGAATCCGAAACGTCCCGCGATCAGAATCTTTCCGTCGGGCTGCACGAGAACCTTGTTCACC
This sequence comes from Verrucomicrobiota bacterium, assembly GCA_016713365.1. Lineage (GTDB taxonomy): Bacteria > Verrucomicrobiota > Verrucomicrobiia > Limisphaerales > JADJPG01 > JADJPG01. The sequence goes on from JADJPG010000002.1 coordinate 120,173, forward strand.
GCGCCGCCGGAGACGCGAGCAGTGTCCGCGATGAAGTTGGGATCCAGGGTGCCGGCGACTTGCGCGTGGCTGCCGAGAGTGAGCGCCGCGACGAGGGCGATGAGGGAGAAGTGGCGGAGTTTCATGATGGCGGGAACAGCGACGGCTTTGGGGAACGCGCGCGAAAGTTTCAGAGGCTCACCGCGTCCAGGCGTTGAACGTCAGCGGGACGTTGGAGGGCAGCGACACAGCGAAGCTTTGGACGGCCGGTTCGGCCAGCGCGTTGTTGATGATGTCGGAGACGAGCGGCAGCGCGGGGCCGTTCGCCGGGGTGATCCGGAGGTCCACCGGCACTTCGACGCCGAAGCCGGTGGCTTCGATCACGACGGTCTGATTGGCGGGCGCGTTGAGCGGGAGTACGACGGTGTAGCCAGCGGGCGCGTCCACGGGAATCGGAATTCCCGCGATGCTCACGACGCGCAGGCGCGGCGGATTCGGTGGTTCGACGAAGGGGATGAAGTTCGTGGTGACGATCCACGGGCCGGCGGGTTGGAGGCTCATGTTGAACGCCGAGCGATCGATCATTTCGCAACTGATGCGTCCGTTGCCGTCTGTCGGTCCCAGCCGGCGACGTCGATCGAGCCTCCGCCGCTGATGACGGGAGCGAGCAGGCGCACCGCGCCGCCCGAGCCGTTGCCAGCCGATTGTCCGCCCCAGACACGGATGGTGCCGCTGTTCGTGATGTGGGTGCTAGACGCCATCAGAATGACACCTCCACCGCCACCGCCGCCGGCAGTGGCCGAGCCTCCGCCACCGGAACCACCGACGAGCGGAATGAGGAATCGGCTGCCGTAGGTCTGGCCATGAAGCGGGTTTGCTCTGGTCGGCGCCGAGCCGTAGGCGGCCGAGCCGGGTGCCGTGGCATCGCCGCGTCCGGCCCCGGGGCCGAGTCCATCGCCCGGCTGGCTGCCGAACGCGCCGGGATTGCCGCCGTGGAATCCGCCCGGCCCGGGCAATCCGCCACGGATGGCGTTGCCGCTCTCGCCGCTGACGACGATGGTGCCATGATTGGTGATGCCTTCGGAGGCGAGCAGATAGACGGGTGTGTTCGCAGCGTTGCGGATGAATTGCACCGTGACGTTGCCCGGGATGCGCACCCAAGTGTAGTTCAACCGCCCGTCGTCGGGCAGAATGACGTTGGTGACGCTGATGGAACTCAGCGGCTCGAACGCCCCGAGTTGACCGCTGCTGATGTTCGGGATGACTAGGTTTTGGTTTTGCGCGACCACGGGCGATGCGATGGACAGCGCGACGGTGAGGGCGAAGGTTCGAAGTGTTTTCATGGCTGGGAACTTTTGGGACGGTTTCGGTTTCAGAAAATGGAGCGTATCAACTGCGGCGATTGCGGTGTGGCGATGTGCGCGCCGTTGGTCAACGACATCGTGGGCGCAACCAACGGCCGAATCGCGCGCGTCGATTGCGGCGAAGCGGGAACAAAGGTCGCTCCGACGTTCTGTGAAGCGGTCACTTCCGGGCGGACCGCGCGGGTGGATTGCGGCTGAGCCGTGACGAATCCCGCGCTCACGCTGGCGGTCGGTCTTACGGCGCGGGCGCTCTGTGGTCCGGCGATGATGATTGCCCGGTTGGTGCCGTTGCCGAGGTCGGTGTTCAGCGGGGTGCTGGCGGGATCGAGCGGATCGGAGCCCGCCTCGTTCTCCACGGTGTCGGGGAAGCCGTCGCCATCGGCGTCGCCGGGCAGCGAGTTGCCGCCGTTGAGCCATTCCTCGCCATCGGGAATGCCGTCGTTGTCGCTGTCTGGCGAGTTGGGGTCTAGGCCGATCAGGATTTCGTCCGCGTCGCCGATGCCATCGCCGTCGGAGTCCGGCGTGTCGAGCACCACGATCTCGCGATTCAACACGGCGTGGTCGCCGATGGCGGTGACAAAGATGGAGTTCGTGCCGGGCTGGAGCAGCAGTCGCACGCTGCGAGTCCGTGCGGTGATGCCGCGCACGCGAAATTCACGTTCGCCGGCGCGATTGATCACGCGCACGACAACGTCCTGCAACGTGGGGTTCATCGCCTGCGCTTCGACCAGTCGGCTGACGCGGATGCTGGTCTGCAATCCGTTCGCGGCGTTGTTGAAGTCCGGTCCGGCAACCTCCGCCTGCGATCGGGCTGGTGGATCCGGGATGGGCGCGTACCACGATTTCGGCGCGGCCTGGTTGTGCGTGTGAACGGTCATGAGGAAACCGCCCGCGCCCCACTCGCCCGCGATGTGCCGCAGGCCGCCGCCGCGTGCCGTGTCGAAGAGCCGTTCGCCCGCGAGCAAATGAATCGTGCCCGCGCCGCCGGGTCCACCGCCGCCGCCTTGACCGAGTGTGTCCCAGTCATCAAATGCATCCGGGTTCGGTCGTCCGCCTGCGCCGCCGTTTCCGCCGGATGTGTCCACGATCGAAAACTCGGTGACGTTCAGAATGCCGCCGGACACGAGACTGATGGCGTTGCCGCCGCCGCCGCCGGAGCCTCCGCCGAGTCCGATCGCTGGCGTGGTGCGAAATCGATATCCCCAAGGCCGGTAGGACGCACCGCCGCCACCACCACCGCCGCCGGGCTGAATCATCCGCGCGCCGATGTGAAAGCCGGACCACGGTTGGCGCGCGACGAATCCGCCCGGCCGCCCCTGATGTCCTTTGCGGCCTTCCGGATGATCCTCCGTGAGCTCGTCCGCGAGTTCATTCCAGAAATTGTAGTCGGACTCGTCGCGACTGTTGATGCGCTGCGCGAGGGTTCTGTCGTAGTGCCCATACATGGCTTCGCCGCGGATGGGCAGCGGACGAAGCGGGTCGAGAATCCACACAGAAGAGTCGCTGCCGGCCTGTCCCGGTTGACCGAAGATCCGGTTGAGGGAGCCGGGCAGGTAATCGTTGAGATTCACAACCAATGCCGGTTTGCCGGGCTGTCCGGTGACTTCGAAGTTGGACGGATATGAGGCAATGGCACCTCCTCCTGCGTCGCTGTAGGAGCGTTCTGGCTCTGGCAGGTAGCCCGGGAAAAGTCCTTCGCCGTCCGGACCAGCAAGCCCCGTCGAAATGATCGTGCCGCCGACCGTCACTTCATCCGTGGCCTGCCAGGCGAGCACGCGCGCTTGATTGGTGAGCGTTGAGAAGAGCGAAAGCCGGATGCGCGAGTAGAGCGCACGATTCGTCGCCGGCACCGGCGGCACGGTGAAGATGCTTTGTGGCTGGAGATCGAACTCGTTCAACCCGGTCACCGTCACGATCACGTCGGTGAACCGGCCTGAGCCGACGGTGAGGCGGATGCGATACTGACGATCCACTCCGACGGGTTGATTCGTGTTGGGGAACGATTTGAGCAGCACGCCGAGTTGGTGCGGCGCAGCGGGCACGCTGACGGACGAACGCACGGTCAGGTGTGTCGTTCGCGCGCCGTCGAGTTCATGAACGGTGATGTTGCGGACGGCGCCCAGGCCGGAGCCGGAGATCAAGATCGGACGCAGCTCGCCTTCACGCAGGCGTGAGGGCAGGACGTTCGTCACCACGGGAATCGCCGGCAGCGTTGGGCCGGTGATGAGTCGACGGCGGATCGACCAGAGCGAGAAGTGCGGCAGCGCTGCCGTGGCGCGCAACCCGCCGGGCAGGACGGTCGCGGTGGATTCCTCGTTCCACGTGACGGGCGAACCTGTGCTCGCAACGGACAACGGCAAAAGGGTGCTGGGCTCCACCCATCGATTCAGCGGGAACTCGACGCTGACTGGTTGCGCGAATTGGATTCCGTCCGGATGCGCTTCGAACAGCGCGAGAGTTTCAAACTCGTCGGTGTCGTGGTCGATCGCTGAATCGAGCGCGTTGCTGACGCTGAGAATCTGGTCGGCGGACAGCGCGCCCGGCGACACGGACAGGCGCAATTCCCTGTCTTCCGACCAGACGAAGCCGCCGGTGTTCGCGACGATGGAGCGCGGGCCGACGGGAATGTCCGCGCTGAGAACGGTGAGGAACGAAATGGCTTCCGCGACCTTGCCGCTGGCGAGCACGGCGCGGGCGCGGATCTCGACGACGCGATTTGTCTCGAGCAGGGGCGCGGTGAAGAGTCCGTTGGTGGTGATGGGACCGGAGTCCGACGACCCGCCCGGAACGCCGTTGACCAGCCATTGCAGACTCGCGATGGGAGCGAAGACGGTGAGCGGGAAGGAAACGCTGTCGCCGCCGCGCACCGTCGTCGGAGGCGTGGTGAACACGATGGCCGATTCCGAGGCGGGGGCGGGCGGCGTGGGAGGGACGACGCGGAGCCGGAGAAATTGCTGTGGCCCGGACGGCTTGAGGGTTCCACCAAGCGCAGCAGGGGCGAGGCTCCACTGATTGGTCGAATCGAGGCGGAAGGTTTGCTCGATGACGGCGCTGTTCGTGCCGAGGTTCGTCGCGTTGAGTCGCCACTTTCCTTCTGCTGCTGGATTGATCTGTAACACCGGTTGCGCGTTGCCAGCGGCCAGCGTGATCGCCAGAAGCAGAAGGATCCCGAGTCTTCGCTGACGGACAACTTCACGTATCATGCCCGCAGCGTAACGGGCGCCTCCTTAAACCACGGTTAGGCCAACCTGAAATCGATTTAAGGTTTCAGCCCACGCGCGCGGCACGCGGCAGTTCGACGGTGAAGCTGCTGCCCACGCCGATTTCGCTGCGCGCGTGAACGGTGCCCCCGTGCGCTTCGACCAAGGTCTTCACAATGGCCAGCCCCAGACCAGCACCGCCATCCGCGCGACGACGCGCGGCGTCCACCCGATAGAAACGATCGAACAACTTCGGGAGATGTTCCGGCGCGATACCGATGCCTTGATCCGCGACTTCGAGCGAAACGGTTCCCGGTTTTGCCGCGAGCGTGACACTCACGGGATGATTCTCAGGCGAATGGAGAATCGCGTTCTCGATCAGATTGAACACCACGCGATCCAGCGCGACGGCGTCGCCGGACAAGGACCAGTCCGCGCCGCTCGATGTGTCGGGATTGAACTGGAGCAGGACGTGGCGCTGGGAGGCCAGCGGTTCCAGCTTCGCGAGCGTTTGCTTCACGAGGGCGGCGAGGTCGACGGGCTGCCGCACGGCGAGCACCTGGCCGGCGTCCGAACGCGCGAGCGTGAGCAGGCTCTCGACGAGCCGGGAGAGATGAACACATTCGTCGAGATTGCTGCGGAGCGTCTGGACGAGAAACGGATGATTGCCCGGCTCGCGCAAGGCGACCTGGATTTCGCCGCGAAGAATCGTGAGCGGAGTGCGGAGTTCATGCGCGGCATCCGCGACGAAGCGTTGCTGCGCGAGGTGAACTTCGGTGACGCGTTCGAGCAGGCGATTGCAGGCGCGGAGCAGGCGCTGGCTGTCGGGATCGCCGGTTGAGGCGTTGAAGCGCGTGGAGGCGAGTTGATTCAGTTCCAACCGTTCCGCGGTGTCCGCGGCGAGATGCAGCGCGCGGATTTGCCGAAGCGACCACCAATGCCATCCGCCGGTGAGGGCGAGCAGCAGCGCGGTGAATCCGCCAAAGACAATCCAGCGATCGTGGAGCGGGCGTAACGCGTCGCTGAGCCGCATGGCCGCCTGCAGCCACGCGCTGATGTAGGAGCGCCGGGCGAGCTCGTCGTAGTCGTTCACGGATGTTGTCGCGACCAGCCAGCGATCACCGCCGCTGCTGGGGAGTTCGGCGATCCAGGCTGCGCCAATGATGTTGGTGGCGAAGTGGCGGTTGTAGAGCCGGGGCTCATTGGCGACGAAATCCGGGATGCCTTTGAACGGTTCGAGCGGCGTTTCATCATGACGTGGCGAGAGCAGCGATGGGAACGCCATTCGCGCGGCGGTGTCATTGAGCGGGAGTGACAGGGTGGAACCGGCGGGTCGCCCGATTTCCCAGCCGGAGAGATCGTAGAGCAGCACGCGGAGGTGACGTGGATTGCCGGCGACGATGCGTTGAAAATGCGCCGAGTACTCCGGCTTCCGCGGGTTCACATGCCGCGCCATCATCTGCGACTGCATGGAGAGAATGTTCTGGGTTTGCTCGTAGTCGCGGCGGTTGGCTTCGGCGGTCCAGAATCCGCCGGTTCCAATCATCGCCAGCGCCACGGCCCAGAGAACAATGGGGGGAAGCGATTTCATCGCGACGGCGGGCCTTTCGCATCGCGCAGGACATAGCCGACGCCGCGCACGGTGTGGATCAAGCGCGGGCTGAAACCGCGGTCAACCTTGTCGCGCAGTTGATGCATGGTGACATCGATGACATTGCTGAACGGATCGAAGAACCGATCCCACACGTGCTCGGCCAGTTCAGCGCGCGTGACGACTTCGCCGGCGCGGCGCATGAGCAGATCGAGAATCGCGAATGGTTTGGCGGTGAGTTCCACCGGTTGGCCGGCGCGGCGGACGGATCGGGTGCGCGGATCGAGTTCCAAATCAGCGACAGTCAGCAGCAATGGAGCGTCCGTGCCGCTGCGGCGGAGCAGGGCGCGCACGCGGGCGAGGAATTCATCGAGGTCGAACGGCTTGACGAGATAATCGTCGGCGCCGAGATCAAGGCCGCGCACGCGATCGTGAACGCCATCGCGCGCGGTGAGCATGAGCACGCGGGGTTGTTCCTGTTGGCGACGAAGCTCGCGCAGGACGGAGAAGCCATCGATCCCCGGTAGCATCACGTCGAGGACGATGAGGTCGTAACCATTCTCGCGGGCGAGGTGCAGACCCTCCGGGCCATCGGGTGCGACGTCGACGGCGTAGGATTGCTGCCGGAGGCCGCGTTCGAGAAAACGCGCCACCTTCGGTTCGTCTTCAACCACGAGGATTCGCACAGGTGACAGTGTGCCGGAACGAACCTGAAATGACGATTAAATCCGGGCGCAACGGTCGGTGCGGAAAGTGGGTCTCGATGATCAGGGCACAAGCCCGTAACCGCGGAACTGGCGGTAGGCGGGGTTACGGATGCGTTTGCAGTCCTCGCCGTTGATCTTGAGCGTGCCGTCGTCGATGAGGATGAAGAAGTCTGTTTGCCCGCGCTCGTTAGTGTAGGCGATCCCCTCGGGATTCAGTCCAGGAAACCGCACGCCAGCCATCAGCACGGGAGCGTCGGAGCCGCCTTTCCAAGTGTAGGCGCGCGATTCGCCGTCGCTCCCGAAAGAGCCGGCGATGACGAGATAGTTGTCCTGGTCGCGACCGATGCTGCGGATGCCGTAGCCGCCGAGGTCGAGCTGGATGGCGTCGCCGAATCGCGCGGGGCGTCCAAGAATCACTTCGTTCGCATTGAGCAGCGGCACGAGCAGCGCCTTGCCTTGCGGGATGGGATTGCGGAAGCCGATGAGCAACGTGTTCTCGGGCGTGGAGGTGAGCCCTTCGATGTTGAGTGCGCCGGGTTCCTTCGGGGCGCGTTGGGCGGCTGCGGCTAGACCGAACCGCGCGAGCTTCGGTTCGCGCACGAGATCGTCGAGGAGTTTCGGATACGGTTTGCCGACGGGCACCATCTTCACGATGTCGTTCGTGACGGTGAATGACGTCGCAAAGAAACGTTCGCGGTTCGGCGCGTCCTTGCCTTTGGCGTTGCGCCCGTGCGAGGTAATCCAGAACACGTTGTCGCCAATGACGGCGCTGCCCTCGATGTCGGCCTCCGGGGATTTCTTTCCGATGCGTAGGAACGACGTCATGTCGAAACTCTGCGAGGGCAACCCGCCTGCCTTGCGACTGTAGACGCGCAGGATGTTGTCCTCGTCATTCGCCACGGCGAACAAGTCCGCCGTCAGACTGACCGCCGCCGAGGCATCGCACATCCCGCGATAGGTGGTAGGCACGGAGAGTCGCGCCCATCGCGGAAGTTGCGAGAACCACCGCGCTCGCAGACGAGATGAATATCCGTTTCATGGCGGCAACCTAGTGTCGAGCCTGCTGCTCGGCAAATGGAACGTGACGAGAAGTCTATGCGCCGGTCGCCTTCTTGACCGCCTTCAACTCCTGAAACTCCGGGCGCGCTTTGTAGTGATCGTCGAGCGGGTAACAGCCGCTGATGATTCCGTTGCGCGGCGCGGTGGTGCAGTCGCTGAAGGTGCGGCAAATGAGCTTCGGCGTGAGCGCGCCCTTCGTTGTCGCGTCGGCGAGCATCTCGGGATAGCTGAGCACCATGCGGCCGAGCCCGACCATGTCCGTCCAACCATTGCGCACGGCGTATTGCGCGACGTGCGGGAGGTATTCCTGCAAGTAAGAGTAGGCGGTTCCGATGAGGATGGGCGGTTGGAGAGTTGAAGGGTTGAAAGGTTGAAAGGTTGAAGGTGTCGCGGAGCTCGCCTTTTCAACTCTTGAACTCTTCAACCCTTTAATGAATTCACTCACCTGCCTCACCACATTGATCTGCCTCGCCACGTCGATGAGCGGATCGTGCGCCGGGCTGATAACCGTCGCTTGGAGGATAGGCGGCGGGACGTTGGATGTGCGGATTGTAGTAAGGCGAACCGGCGCTGAGGTTCAGAATCTTCACGCCGAGTTGCGCGCAGAGCTCCGCGAACTGGAACGTCTCGGTGAGATCGTATTCGATCGGATTGCTGGCGTTCACGCCGAAGCCGTAGCGATAGGGCAGGCAGGGCGAGAAATCTTCCGGGATGCCGGGGCCGAGCTTGCCCGGTTCAGCGCGCGTCGGGTCGGGCTTGAACGGCACGAAGTCGAACGCGCTCAGGCGCACGCCGATGTCGATGGCGTTCCCGCTCGCGCGAATGCCGGCGATGATGTCGCGGAGGATGCGCGTGCGATTCTCGAAGCTGCCGCCGAACTTGCCGGGCCGCGTGTGCGCGCCGAGGAATTCGTGCAGCAAATAGCCGTGGCAATGCTTGATGTCCACGAAGTCCGCGCCGACCTCGCGCGCGATCTTGGCGGCGCGAATGTAGCATTGGATGAGCTCCTCAATCTCCGCGTCAGTGAAGACCTGCGCATCGCTGGTCACGTTGAACTTCCGGTCGAGAATCGGATGGCGGAACGCGACGCGTGGTTCCATGCGCTTCTTGTCGGTCGGCTTGCAGAAACGGCCGGAGTGCGTGAGCTGAAAGCCGATGACCAGATCGTCCGCGGTGCCGTAGCGTTCGCGGTGCGCCTTCACGAGAAGCTCGCGAATCTCCGCGAGGTCGCTCTTGTTCTCCTCGGTGATAATGAGCTGGTTTGGATTCGCGCGTCCGTCCGGGCGCACGGCCATCGCCTCGCCGCCGTAGATGACCTTCGCGCCGCTCTCGCCGAAGCGCTGCCAGCGCCGCCGCACTTCATCCGTTGCGCCGCCGGTCGTGGTGGCGTCCCAGCCTTCCATCGGATGAATCGCCCAACGATTCCCGATGCGCTTGCCGTTCACCGTGAGATCAGAAATCGCCTGCGCCAGCGGCGAATCCTTGCCGGACGCGATGGCGTCCTCGCATGGCAGATCGAGACCAAGTGCCGCGACGTGCTGGCGGAAGTCAGCGACCGTCTTGAGCGTCGGGATGCGGGTGAGTTTGAAGGGGGTAGACATATTCGCTTCGTAGGAGTCGAGGTAACGAGACTCAATTTAAGAATCGATTAGAGCCTCCTCACATCGGCTCCTACCTTTTCTGGAACGCAGCAGAAGAACGTGAGATACGGCAGGCCCTTAGCTTCTCGGAGGATGAGCAGCGCGAGTTCGCGCAGGTGGTAATCTCCCCACATGGAGCTTTCGCCATTGGGCACCTCCTGGCCGGGCGCGATGTGGTCCCAGCCGTTCGGTCGATGATAAACAGAGTGGAGAAGCAGGCCTTGGTGCTTCGCGTTTGTGGAGAGATACGGTTCGGCGAGCAGCGTGCGGGCGATGGTGAGGCCGGCTTGGCGGAACTTCGAGGCGAGAGGCGATAGGCGATGGGCGGCGAGGTAGTTGCCGAGACGGATCAATCCTTGAGCGGCGATGGCGGCGGCGGAGCTGTCCACGGGCTCGTGGGCGTTGAAAGGGTCGGAAGGTTTGCTGAGATAGTTCGACGGGAGACGATGCAGGTTCGGTGCGCCGGTGTCCCACATCGGCACGCCGTCGGCGCTGGAATGGGCGAGGTAGAAGTCGGCGGTGGCGAGGGCCGCACTTTCAAATGAAGCCAACGCTCGATTCGAAGCGGCGTCCACCTGCTGATCGATAAACTTATTGACCTTTGCCTTCAGCCATTTGATTCGCTTCATCTCACTGTTTTCTGCGCGGGCTCGAACGAGACCCGACTCGGCTGCTTCGCCGATCTCATCTGGTCTCTTCAGATTCAAGAACTCCAACTGCTCCGCAAATCCACATATCGCCCAGGCCAATCCGCGCGTCCAGGTGCTGAACGGCGAGTAGCCTTGCTGGCTGTTCGGACAACGGAAGACACCGTTCGCGACATTGAACACGGCTTCGTGTGTCGTGCGGCCCCGCACGTCGTAGGCGTCACGGCCCTCGCCGTAATAGACGGAGTAGCGCGCCGTGTTTAGCGCGTGTTCGATGAGGCGTCGCAGCAGGGAAATCTTCGCGTCCTGTTCGCCCATCAGGCAGTGGCCGAGTTGATGCGCCACGGCGAGCGTGCGGCAGGAGCGGATGGTATCGACGAAGAGGGAGTGCGCGCCGTTGAAGCTGTGGATGAAGCCGGTGCCGTCGGCGAGCTTCGTCCAGCGCGCGGCTTGCACCGCACCGCTGACCTTGAGCGCGAGTTCGTAGAAATCCTTCTCTCGCTCGTTCCATTCGATGCGGCCTTCGTGCATCAGGCGGAGCAGATTGCCGTAGGTGGAGACGTTATTGAATCCATGATCATGCACGCCAATGTGCGAGACGTGGCTGGCCATCAACTCGACGGTCTTGCGCCGGCCGATGTCGAGGAAGTGTTTGTCGCCCGTGGCGTCGAACTGAAGAATCGCGGACCCGAACTGGAAACCCTGCGTCCACTCCGTCCAGCCGCGCGACGTGTAGCGGCCCTTCACGGTGAAGACGGGCGTGCCGTCGGCGGGCTTCCAGGTCTTCTCGATGCTGGAAATCTTCTGCGCCGAGAGCTCGAACATCCGCTCGATGGCGGGGACGAGTTTCTGCGCGGTCAGCTTGTTGTCGATCTTGATGGCCATATTTTTTCTAGCCACTGATGAAACACGGATTGAACACAGAACAATGGCGGCATCCGTGTTTCATCAGTGTTCAATCCGTGGCTCAAAGTCTGCGAAGGTGAAACCCGCCGTCGACGTTGAGGACTTCGCCGGTGCTGAACGGCAGAAGGTCTTGCGCGATGGCGGCGACGGCGCGGCCGATGTCTTCCGGCGTCCCCCAGCGTTGGATGGGCGTGAGTCCATCGGCGATGAGCTTGTCGTATTTCTCCTTCACCGGACCGGTCATATCGGTGGCGATGACGCCGGGGCGAATTTCGTAAACGTTGATGCCATGCTCCGCCAGTCGTGAGGCGAAGAGCGGAGTGAGCATGGAGAGCGCGGCCTTGGCGATGCAGTAATCGCCGCGGTTCGTGGACGCGGTGTAGGCCGAGATGCTGGAGATGGTGATGATTTTGCGGGGTGAGGCGTGATGCGTGATGCGCGATGAAGTTGTCTGCTCAATCATCCACTTCGCTGCGAGCTGCGTGAGGAAGTAGGGCCCCTTCACGTTGATGTTCATCAAGCGATCGAAGCTTTCCTCGCCGGCTTCCAGAATGTCCGCGCGAACGTTCGGTGCGACGCCGGCATTGTTCACCAGCAAGTCCAGCCGTCTGTAAGTCGAGCGCGTGAAATCGATCAGCCTGCTACGGTCGGCGGTGAGGCTGATGTCTGCCTGACAGATTTCGGTGCGGATGGTTTTCCCGACGGCGGTTCCGGTGGCGACGCAATCCTTGGCGGTGGCGCGGGCGGCATCTTCGTTGCCGGCGTAATTCACCACGAGATCAAAGCCGAGCTTGGCGAGTTCGAGCGCGATGCCGCGTCCGATGCCGCGGGAAGCGCCGGTGATGAGAGCCACTTGATTCACGCGGGAACGCTAGGAGTTTTTGGGAGGGGCCAAAAGCAGAAACTCGTGGACGCTTTGCCGGCTTGCGACGGGTGGCGCGGGCTTCGTATGCTGACGGCAATGCGACAAGTCAAAGTTCCGCTGAAAGAGCGGAGTTATTCCATTTTCATTGGCGGCGGATTGCTGGCCCGGCTGGGCGCGGAATGCGCGAAGCTGAAGCTCGGTCAACGCTGCGCCGTTATCACCGACCGCAATGTCGGGCCACGCTACGCGCGGGCGGCCATTGCGAGCTTGAAGGCGGCGGGTTTCGACCCGGTGCTCATCACTGTTCCGGCGGGCGAGACAGCGAAGAGCTTGAAGACGGTGCAGGCATGCTACGATGAACTTGCGTCGCATCGGCTGGAGCGCAAGTCGTTCATCGTCGCGCTCGGTGGCGGAGTGGTGGGCGACCTCGCGGGCTTCGTGGCGGCGACGTATCTGCGTGGCGTGCCGTTCGTGCAAGTGCCGACGACGCTGCTGGCGCAGGTGGACAGTTCCGTTGGGGGCAAGGTGGGCGTGAACCTCAAGGCGGGAAAGAACCTCGTAGGCGCGTTCTATCAGCCGAAGCTCGTGCTGTGCGACCTCGACACGCTGCGGACGCTGCCGAAGCGCGAGTTCCGCGCCGGGCTCGCCGAGGTGATTAAATACGGGATCATTTACGACGAGGCGCTCTTCGAGCGACTGGAGAACCGGCTGGCGAAGTTGCTGAAGCTCGACGCGAAGTTGCTGGGCGAAGTGGTGGCGCGTTGCTGCGAGATCAAGGCGGAGGTCGTGGGGCAGGACGAAACGGAGACTGGCCTGCGCGCGATTCTGAATTTCGGCCACACGATTGGTCACGCCATCGAGAACTCCTTCGGCTACGGCAAGTATCTGCATGGCGAGGCGATTTCCATCGGGCAGATCGCGGCGGCGGAGTTGTCCTGCGCGGTGCTGGGATTCTGCGGCGGTTGCGCGGAACGCATCCGCGATTTGTTCAAGCGCGCCGGTTTGCCAACGGAGATTAGCCTGACGTCCGCGCAGCGCGCGAAGCTGCTGGCCGCGATGAAGCTCGACAAGAAGGTCAGCGGCGGCGAGATCAAGTTCGTGCTCGCCGAGGACATTGGCAAAGTAGTCTGGGGCCAGAAGGTGCCAGAGGAACTGGTGGTCGAACTCCTCGGTGGCGGCCCTCCCGACGACTCGATACCGTAAACTCCAATTCAACGTGTCTGCCGTCAGCGAAACGATCGTCCGCGAATACTTCGAGCTGCATGGCTTCTTTGTCCGGCAGCAGCGGAAGTACATCACGTCGTCGCGACGCGATGATGACGAGATTGATTTCTTTGTCCTGAACCCGAAGCCCGTGGCGAAGGGCGAACTGCCGTTTGAACTGAGCTCGGCGGATCTCGCGGCTGTGGTGCGCGCCGTCGTGGTGGTGAAGGGGTGGCACACGGACACGTTCAGCCCCGGCCTGCTGGCGAATGCGCCGGAGATTTTTCGTTTTCTCGAACCGGCGGTGTTCCAGGCGGCGATTAAGGCGTTCGGTGACGGGGAGCCCTTGATAAAGATTCTTGTGGTGCCGGCGCTGCCGCACGCGACGGAGGGTCGCGAGCAGAGCATCCAGATGCTCAAGGCGAAGGGAATCGATGCGGTGATTTCGTTCCGCACGATGCTGGCGGATTTGATCGAGCAGATCGAAGTAAACCGCAATTACCAGAAGAGCGACCTGCTTCAGGTGATTCGGATCCTGAAAAACTACGGGTTCTTCCGCGAGCCGCAGCTTGAGTTGTTCAAGCCGAAGCGACGGAAGTCCAAGCCGGATTGATCAGCGCCAGTTACGGGCGACGGGGCGTGACGATGCGGTAGTAACGGTTTGTAATGGGGGAAAAATCCAGCACTGTCCTCCGGCTATTGCTGAGCGCCGGGAGATCGAACTGGCGTTGCCATGAGGAGTCTTCAATTCTGTCCGTGAACTCGACGGTGTAGCTGCGGCTGGCCACGGCGTCGAACGACAGCGTGCGATAGTCGGTGCCATTGATCCCCTCAATCCGCAGCAAGCTGTTGCCGTCGGTGGGGTTGGTGCCCGCTTGATATTCCTCCCAGTTGGTCATCCCATCGTTGTCGGGATCGAGATTTCGATCCAACGCACTGCCACCATTGAAGCCGTAGCGCTGTTCCCAGTCATCGGAGAGGCCATCACCATCGGAATCGGCAACGGTGGTGACCTGGAACGTGGCATTTGCGGGCAGTCCGAGGGTGGCGGGATTGCGTACGACGACGCGCCAGGTCTGGTTCGTCACGAAGTTCGTGGGCGCGAGAAATACGGGGAAGTCTGCGAAGCTGAAAACGGTGTTGCTGGCGCGGAGCGTACTCAGCTGACGCCATTCAAAGCCTAGTGGCAAGGGGTTGCCCGTGGCGGAAGCGCTGACGGTGAACAGCGATCCAGTGATGACAGTGATGCTGGCTGGCGGCACGTGAATCATGGGATTGATGAGAACAGTGAGGCGCGCCGGGTTGCTAAAGATGGTTCCGACGTTGTCCGTGATGGCGACATCGTAAGGGCCGTCGTTTGCAAATGTGACATTGCTGACAGTAAGGCTACTGGAGGTCGCGCCTTCGATCTCCACGCCGTATAGACGCCACTGGTAGCGCAGCAATCCGGTGCCGATGGCCGAGACGGTGAAGCGCGCGTTGTTGGTCGTGAAACCGTAGGTGGCGAGGTTGGTCGAACCGCGCAGCGCGATGTTGGTCGGCTGGGAAGTGACGTAGGCGCCGAGAACGACGGACAGGTTGGCGTTGGAGCTGATGGCGGCGCCGGCGGGATTAAACACGACGACCTGATAGACGCCAGCGTTGTCGAATTCAACGTTGGGCAGAACGAGGGAACGATTGGTCTGGCCGAACAGATTTGCGCCGTTGAAGAGCCACTGGTAACGGAGGGGATTGCTGCCGGTTGCGGTGACGGAGAGCGTCGCCGTCTGCGAACCGACTGCAGTCCGGCTTGCGGGTTGGGTGGTGATGGTGGGGGCGATGGTGCCGACGCTGCCCGCGCCCACGCTTGGAGTCGTGGCCCGCCACGCTGCGGGATCATTGCCGTATTGCGAAGTGGCGATGCGACGAAGCGCGGCGCCGGTGCCGTCCGCGCCGGAAGGCCACGGAGCGGAATCCGCGTAGGTCAATGCTTCGACGAGAATGTAAGGAATCGCGCCGGGCACGGGTGCGTCCGGGCGCAGCAGTTCGAGCGTGTCGGACGAGTTGTCGAGCTTGCCGGAGTAGGGGCCGAGAATGCGGGTGGACGGAGGCACGTTGTAGCGGGCGCGGAAGGCGTCGGACAGTTCTGCATTCGCTGGGTCAAAGCTGACTAGGACTAGGTGAGCGGCGGCGCCGAGCGTGACATTGGTGGGGAAATCAAACTCCACTCCACCGCGCACGTGCCAGGTGTTGATCGGGTTCGCCGAATCGAACAGCGCGACGCTGGACGCGCCGGCGTTGAACAGTTCGATGTATTCGCCAAAGTCGTCGTCCTGGCCGAAGGCGTTGTCGGGCGGGCGGAACATGACTTCGCTCAACACCACCGGGCCCACGCGGGGTCCGGAGTTTGCGGCGTTGGGGGTATTGGAGATCTGCGCGACGAAATGTTCCTCGCCGGTGCTGGTGACGTGGCGTCCGAACGAAACGCCGTTCGCAGCCGCACCAAACTGGGAGCCGTGGAAGTAACCGGTGAGGTTGGTGTTTGCGTCGCCGGAGAAGAGATAGGCTTCATCGCCCAGCGAACTGAACGCGAAGCTGGTGGGCAGCGCGGGTGCGGCGTTGAAATCTGCCTCGGTAAATGTGCGGTAGCCGCCGGGCGGGATCACCACGTCGGTGGCGATGCGGAATTTTCTCGGCGTGCCGAAGTCGTCGGACAGGAACCAGCCGCGGAGGTTCACGGCGTTCGTCGTGGGATTGTAGAGCTCGATGAAATCCACGGCGGGCAGGTCGGTGTGCGAGAGGACTTCATTGATGAGCACCGGGGCGAAGGCGACGGGAGCGATGTCGTTCGCGCCGGGGGAACCGTTCTCAGAACCGCTCGGGCGCCAGCTGGATTTCAAATCCCACGTATTGAAGGGCGCATTCTCATTCACGATGACGAGCGAGAAACCGTTGCCATCGGTGATCGGATACCAGGAGTTGTTGTAGCTGAACTCGAGGATCTTTTCGCCGGTGGCGTCGTCGAGCCGGAGAAGTTCGCCGTTGTTCTCCAGCGAGCCGGTGTATTGGCCGGCGATGTTGCCGGGCGCTCCGTAGCGGGCGGCAAAGGCCGTGGGATTCTTCACGATCAACACACGGGCGCCGGCGGCTAGGTTCGTGACGGCGCTGCTGGTGAAGTCGAACTCAACGCCGCTGGTGAAGCGGACGCCGGTGAGCGGCACGGCGACGGGACCGATATTTTTCACTTCGAGATACTCGAACTCCGCGGCGCTGTTGACGTTTCCGACGAGCGTCGTCGGGTGATACATGATTTCGGTCACGCGCAGGTAACGCTGGGCGAGACTGGGCGCACCGACGTAATTGGTGGAGCGCACGGAACGTCCGCGATGATCGGTCAGTGTCAGCAGTTCGCCGCGCGCCGAGAGCTGGCCGCGGTAGTTGCCTTGCACGAAGAGGCCTTGGCCGCCGCGTGGTCCGGTGGTGCGGGCGCGGAAGGACTTCACATCGGGCGAGAGGTAGAGGCTGCCGCTGGCGGGGATCACCGTGCCGCCGCGGAAGGTGAGCTGGATCGCGCCGTCGATTTTCCAGTTTGAGATGTCCACAGCGTAGTTGTTCGGATTGCGCAGCTCGACGTATTCCTGCGACTGACGACTGGAGGCGGGATTGAACTCGATCGCGCCGAACTGAATGACGGCATTGGTCGGTTGCGGGCCGACGTAGGGCCCGTCGTTCGCGAAGCGCAGCGTGTTGAAGATCCAGCCGCGGCGTCGCGCGAAGTATTCGGTTTTAAGAATGTTCACGGCGACAGACATGGTCTGGGTGGGCGCCCAGTTGCCCCACTTGGCGAAGTCGAGCGCGGCATCGGGCTCCAACTGAGCGGCGAGTTCATCGACGCGACGTTCGAGCCGGAGAAGCAGGGGATGGGTGTTGCTCGGGCGGAGGAAATCTTCCTGAACGGTGCTCCAGCGGCGGTGGAACATCTCGTAGGTTTCGTCGGTGAGAAAGATCGCGTTGACGAGCGGATGATTGACCCCGATGTAGTCGTAGGCTGACCGCGACTGGGTGTAATAGAGATTCGTCCAGTAGATGTTGGTGTTGAAGTAACCGTTGATTACCTGGTTGCCGACCTGGAAGAAGCCGAAGGTGCGGCCGAAGACGAGATCCAGATCCCACGGCAGCATCTGCCACTCGCCGGTGCCTTCCGAATCGCGGTAGAGGTAGTAATTCTTGAACCAGCAGCAGTCCTCGTTCTGCACGAGCTGGATGGTGGCGAGGAAGTTGACGACCTCGGGAATGTCCACGTTGTCGTAGAGAAAACTCTTCAGCGCGGTTTCGGAGGGGGCGTTCAAACCATCGACGAGCGACTGGAGATCGGAGTTGTCCTCGTCGCGGCGCGTTTTCTTTTCGGCCACACCGCCGTAGCCGTTGGTGAGCGGGAGGTAAACCTTGTAGAGCGCGCCATTGGGATCGAGCCCGACGCGGTCGAGGAAGTTGTCGTCGCCTTTTTCCACCATGTAGAAGATGCCAAAGAAAGCGTTGTTCTGCTGGATGCGCACCGGGAAGGCGAAGTGCGTGGGCACCCCGGCATTCGCGAAGGTTTCGTAAGCGAGCGGCTGGCGGACGTAGGATTTGTCGGCGATGGGGGTGAGCAGATTGAAGTCATCAACGCGCGGCGCGTTGGGGCTCCAGCGGAATTTGTAACCGCGATTGAGATCCACGTTCATGCTGCGCTTGTGAAAGACGCCGGCCGTGGTCTGGCCGTGGAGGTTGATGAAGACGTTGTCGTAAAATTCGTTGTCGTAGGCGATCGAGCAACGCGTGCCGGTGGCGTTGGTGATGAGCACGGGGTTCTGCACGAACATGTGCAGGACGGGGACCGGATTTGTCAGGCCGGGATTGGGAATGACGACGCCGGTATACTGCGGCGAGTTCTTAGGATCATTGAAGAGCGGGAAGCGCGAACTGTTCGTCGAGGTGTCCGTGGTGAAGACGTAGTAGCGGACCATTTGCCCGGGCTGCGACGCAGTGGCGGGAATGCTCGCGCCATACAAACCGTCGAGCGCCGCGCCGTCGCCATGCTGGCCGTCGTCAAACATCGCGACGTTGACTTCGTTGCTGAACATCACGCGGTAGACGAGGCGGACGGTGTTGACGGGGAAGAAGGTGGGCGCGACGCGGGCGGTGACGATGATTTCGTCGGTGTCGCCGGGTAACGTGGGGAGATGCGCCACGTCAGAGAGCAGCGGACCGACGGCGCTGCCACCGGCGCCGTTTTCTTCGCCGGGCGACGGCGGAGCGAAGTAGCGTCGCGCATTGGGATCCAAGGCAACGCTGCTGGCGGTGAGTTCAGGACGGATGAGGAAATCGCCGTCGCTGGCGCTGGCGTTGAGGCCGTGAATGGCGAGGACATTGGCGCCGGGCTGGAGCAGTCCGCGGAATGTCGTGAGATTGAACTCGTCGAAGTTCATCACGTCACCATCGGTGCGCGATTGGGAGGCGGCGGAATTCCATTGCGGCGTGGCCGGAGCGTTCGCGCTGGCGACGGGCTGACCGTTCAGATACGCCACAAATCCGTCATCGTGCTGGAGGCGGAGATTGAGAAACTGGATGGCGGCGGGATTCGTGACGGTGAACGGAAGGCGAAGATAGGCGGAGGCGTTTTGATCCTTCATCGCGGATTGAAGGCTCGACGTCAGGTAGGGCGAGAGGGTTGGCCGGCCGCGGATGGTGGCGGTGACGAACGAGCGATCACCGCCGTCGCCGTACGCGCCGCCGAAGCCAGCGGGTTCGAGCACGATGTCGATTGGGTCGCCGGCTTGCACGCCGTTGATGGTCACGGAGCGGAAGGTGGGGCTGGAATTCGTGCCGGGCAGGGTGATGGCGTCGCGTTGATTGCCGTTGTGGAAGACGCGCGCGGAGACGCCCGCGCCGTTGGCGTCGAGCTTCAGCACGCTCCAGTCCACGGTGATGCTTCCGCTGACTTCACTGATCCAGCGGCGCACTACCCAGTGCTGCGGGCCGGCGTTGATGCCGTTCGGGTTCATCACGCGCTGGCCGATCTCGGTCGACGGCGGGTCGCCGTTCCACCAGTCCCACGAAGCGCCGTCCCAGAAATTGTTCGTGCTGTGCGGACCGTTGTTTCGAGGGAAGGCGACGAAGTTGGTCGCGCGATAGATCGGAGCGGCGGCGTTGGTGCCGCCATAGAAGTAGCCGTAGAACCAGTTGTTCTCGCCCTGAACTCCGGCGAAGGACCAGTCGGCGACGGAATCCGCCACGACGGTGAGGGAGGGATCGGATGTTTCGAGATTCGCGGTGAAGACGGTGGAATCGCATTCGCTGTCTGAGCCGCTGCCGGGATCGAGCACGAAATCCACTCGGGAGCCGAGCCGTGTGGGAACCGTCACGGAATACGTGTCGCTGCTGACGAGGGCGGCGCGCTGGAAGACTTCGTTTCCGTCGACGAAGATGCGCGCGACGGTGCCGTCGCCGCAGGGCGCGGGCGTAGTGTCGATCCAGCCGCCGGAGAAGCGAACGGTGAGCGGCGAACTGTTCGTGGTGGCGAGGTACCAGTAGCTGATGGAGTAAATTTGTCCGGCGGCAAGGCCGGGAATGTTTTGCCAGATCGAGGAGCTCTGGGTGGTGCCGCCGGCGGTGGAAACGATGCGCAGGCTGCGATTGCCGTTGCGTTTGACGGTGGTGGAGAGTGTGGAGTTGGTCAGGTTGGGCGAGACGTTCCACGGTGGGGAAAGTGTGGGGCTCTCGAAGTCGCCGTTGGGAATCAGGTTGGCGCCGCCGTCGGGGTTGAGCTCGGCGACGAGTTTCAGGTCGTCGATGTAACCTTCGCCGAGGCCGGCCAGATAAACGTAGATCAAGCTGCTGCTGGCGACGCCGACGGCGGTGACCCGCACCCAGTCGCTCGTATGGGAAATCGTCCCGGAAATGCGGAGCGGTCCATCGAACTCGGAAACGTAGCGGCGGATGGCCCAGTGTTCCGGGCGCCCGAATGACAAGTTTACGCCGGTGGGCCGGCCGCCCTGGGCGTTCAGTTCCGTCTCGGCGTCCGGCGTGAGCCATTTCCAACGCGAGCCGTTCCAGAGATTCGCGGCGAACGGAATGAAGTTCGCATCCTGATAAATGCCGTCGTCATCCGCGATGCGGGACCAGTAGCCGTAGGACCAGTTCGCCTGACCCTGCACGCCGGAGAAGTCCGTGACGGAATTCGCGATGCTCGTCGGGACGAACGGAGTTTCGCCATCGGTTTCGAAACCGACGCCAGTCGCGGCCGTTGTCCAAGACGAATCGTCGAAGCCCAGAGCCGTCCACGAATCGCCGAGCGCACCGTTCTGCGGAACCAGGACGCGGGCGCTGGCGCCGAGAGGAACCAGTGTGGAGGGGGCTTCCTGCAAGGTGATGCCGTAGGAGACGCCGCTAATCTGCACCGGATAGGAGGGCGCAAATTCGGAGACGATGTTGGTGCCGTCCGGTTTGACGAGCGCGAGGTATTCGCCGTCGGCGCTGAGTCGGAAGTCCGTGTGCAACGTCGCACCGGGCACGCGGCGATCTTTCCCGGACGCGAAGACGATCAGATAACCATTGGGCGGAAGATTGGTGGCCGGAAACCGCCAGGCGTTGGCCAGAGTGGAGCGATCGGAGAGACGCCAGTCCAGCAGGTTGACGGTGCTGGCGCCGGCGTTGTGGATTTCAATCCAGTCGGAGAAATCACCGTCTTCGTCGGTCACGGGTCCATCATTGGCAGCCATGAATTCGGTGATGTAGACCGCTTCCTGGGCAAAGGTGGAGGTTGAGACGGTAACCAGCATGGTTACGACGACGCCGAACAAGGCAAGCAGGTGCATGAGAGGAATGCGTTAGGGTTGTTGGCCGAGCGGCTCCGACTTTGGCAGAACCCTTCGCGCAAGTCACCTGACAAAGCGTTCCTTGCCATCTGTGATATAGATTCTGCGCTCTGCGGGCTTTTCCTCGGGTCGTCCTGCTGTCGAGTAACCTGCCGGACCTTCTTCCCCACCACCTTGCCCCTGCCAGATCACGTAGTGCGACGTTCAACCTGCCTGCTGTCTGGTTTTAAGGATCTTCTCGCGAACGAGCGCCATTGCAACCCAACCATCAAGCGTGGTGGCCGGATCACGTTCGTTCCCGTCAACGACACGCCATCGGAAACCCGTTTTCTGGACGAACCAGTGGACGATGCTACGCCGGAGCGTCACTTCGATTATGCGTGGGAGATGACGCTTTGGGCCCGGGTGGCGGGTGATTTAAAGGCCGAGTATGAGCGTCCGCAAAAAAAGTAAAAAAACTGTTGCACCGAAGAGTTCGGCTGATACAGTTCGCGTCCGCTTTCGTTCGGGAGCGGACTTTTTGTTGAACTGAAAATATAAAATCGTTCTTTCTATGGCTGGACAACGCATCCGCATTCGCCTGAAAGCCTACGACCACCGGGTCATCGACGCGTCGGCTCACGACATCGTCGAGACTGTCAAGCGCACGGGCGCTCGTGTGGCCGGGCCGATCCCTCTTCCCACTCGCGTGGAACGTTTCACTGTTCTGCGCTCCCCGCACTCGGACAAGAAGTCCCAGGAAACCTTCGAGCAACGGACGCACAAGCGCCTGCTCGACATCCTCGATCCAACTGCCAAGACGGTGGATGAGCTCAAGAAGCTCAATCTTCCCGCGGGCGTCGACATCACCATCAAGATCTAGCCCCTATGCCACTCGGATTACTCGGAAAGAAATTGGGCCATACCCGCGTTTATGATGCGAATGGCACTGCTATTTCAGTGACGGTCGTGCTGGCAGGGCCGAATCGCGTCATTCAGGTCAAGACCCAGGCGGGCAAGGACGGCTACAACGCCGTTCAGCTTGGTTTGGTCGATCAGAAGGAACAACGCGTCACCAAGCCGCTCCTCGGTCACTTCAAGAAACACAGTTCCACGCCGGTCAAGAAGGTGAAGGAATTCCGTGATTTCTCCAAGGAAGTGAAGCCGGGCGATGTGGTGGGCGCGAGCCTGTTCCTCGTCGGCGATTTCGTGGACGCCATTGGCGTGACCAAGGGTCGCGGCTTTGAGGGTGTCGTGAAGCGCTGGAGCTTCCGTGGCGGTGATCAGACGCACGGTGCCAAGGGTTGGAAACGCCGTTCTGGCGCCATCGGCTGCCGATTGTTCCCTGGAACGGTCAACCGCGGCATGAAGATGCCCGGTCACATGGGTCAGATTCAGCGCACCACGCAGAACTTGGAGATCATTCAGGTTCGTGAAGACGACAATTTGTTGTTGATCAAGGGTTCCATTCCGGGCTCCGAAGGTGACTACGTCATCATTCGCGAGGCCAAGAAGATGAACCGCGAAGTTGTGGCCAAGAAGCGCGCGGAAGCCGCTGCGAAGGCCAAAGCCGCACCCGCCAAGAAAGGTGCCGCCAAACCTGCATCCGCCAAAAAGTAAACGACCATGAAGCTTACTGTTAAAGACACCAACGGAACCCAGCAGGGCGAATTCGAAGTAAAGTTCGAACTGGTGGAGAACGGTCGTGGCACCCAGGCGGTGCATGATACCGTCGTCGCTTACCAGGCTGCCCAGCGCATGGGCACTGCCTGCACCAAAACGGCTGGCGAAGTCTCCGGCTCGAATAAGAAACCCTGGCGCCAGAAAGGCACCGGCCGCGCTCGCGCGGGCTCACACCAATCCCCGCTGTGGGTCGGTGGTGGTGTCGTGTTCGGTCCGAAGCCGCGCGACTTCCGCAAGAAGGTCAACGCCAAGACCCGCCAGCTCGCCCTCCGCAAGGCATTGAGCGAGCGTTTGAAGGCTGGTGACGTTCAGGTCATTGCCGAGCTCAAGCTCAGCTCCCCGAAGACGAAGGGTTTCACCGCCATTCTCTCGAAGCTCGATCTGAAGGGCACCACCCTCGTGGTAGACTCGGCGATCGATAACAACGTGCGCCTCGCTTCCCGCAATGTCGAAGGCGTGGAAGTCGCCACGGCGGACAACCTCAACACCTATCAGGTGCTTCGCCCGAACAAGCTCGTGCTGACCAAGAGCGCGTTCGAAAAACTGGAAGCCCGCTTGAAGGACTAAGTCATGAACGCATTTGAAATTATCAAGACCGCCCGTCTGACTGAGAAGGGCACCCGTCAGGGCTCCAAGTATAATCAGTACACGCTCGTGGCCGACCGCCGCGCCAGCAAGCCCGAGATCAAGAAGGCCGTTGAAGAGCTCTTCAAGGTCAAGGTGGTCTCCGTCAACACGCTCAATGTTCGTGGCAAGGCCCGTCGTCAGCGCACCGCTCAAGCGGGTCGCGACGAGAGCTGGAAGAAGGCGATCGTCACGCTGAAGGAAGGCGACAAGATCGTTCTGACCTAAGCCCGGAATAGAAATTTACGCGAGAGCGAATCGGGCAACCGATTCGCTCTTTTTCATTTGTTTGTCAGTTTTGGTCCCGAAATGTTTTCACACTTGCGCTCCCGTTGATGCTGGATAGCCTCTCGCCGCTTTATGAATTACAAGATTAGCCGTCGCGCCGCTTCACTCTCGCCATCACTCACCTTGGTCATCGATTCGAAGGCGAAAGCCATGAAGGCTGAAGGGCTGGATGTCGTAGGATTCGGCGCCGGTGAACCCGATTTCGACACGCCACAGCACATCAAGGACGCCGCCATCAAGGCGCTCAACGAAGGCTTCACGAAATACACGCCGAGCAGCGGCATTCCCGAGCTGCGCCAGGCCATAGCGGACAAATTCAAGAAGGACAACGGCCTGACCTACAAACCGAGCCAGATCATCGTCTCCAACGGCGGCAAGCATTCCTGCTACAATGTCATCCTCGCGACCTGCGAGGAGGGCGATGAAGTGATTATCCCGTCGCCGTACTGGCTGAGCTATCCCGAGATGGTGAAGCTCGCGGGCGCGACGCCGGTGATTCTCACCACGACGGACAAGACTGAGTTCAAGGTCACGCCCGACCAACTCCGCGCCGCCATCACGCCTCGCACGCGGCTCTTCGTGCTGAACTCGCCGAGCAATCCTACCGGCAGTGTTTATACGCCCGAGGAAATCAAGGCGCTCGGCGATATCTGCGTCGAGAAGGGCGTGCTCATCATGAGCGACGAGATTTACGAACACCTGCTCTATGACGGAGCCGTGCACAAGTCCGTCGCGAGCTTTTCGCAGGCGCATTACGACCACACGATCATCGTGCACGGGTTCGCGAAGGCGTGGAGCATGACCGGTTGGCGTCTCGGATTTCTTGCGGCGCCGGAGCCGATTGCCAAGGCCATCGATGCCATCCAGAGCCACAGCACAAGCAACCCGACGAGCTTCGCGCAGAAGGGTGCAGTGGCCGCGCTGACGGGTCCGCAGGATCATCTGAAGGGCTGGCTCGTGGAATACGCGAAGCGCCGCACTTACGCGTGGCAGAAGCTGAACAGCATCCCGGGCATCAGTTGCGTGAACTCGAAGGGCGCGTTCTACCTCTTCCCAAACATCTCGAAGCTGGGCCTCAAGTCCGCGGACTTCTGCGCGCGGTTGCTCGAAGCGGAGAAGGTCGCTGCCGTTCCTGGCATTGCGTTTGGCGCGGACGATTATCTGCGCATCAGCTACGCGACGAGCCTGGCGAACATCGAGAAGGGCCTGAACCGGTTGGAGAACTTTGTGAAGGGTCTGAAGGCCTGACCTGACGCCCGTCCCTCGGAGCTTATTCGTTGCGGTAAATCCTGTTGCCTGCCGATTTGGTTTTGGCCACGTTCGGGCGTTCGGTGGTTTTTCACCTTCAACCAAACAACAGAGAAAGGCGTCGGAATCATGGAAAACGATTCATCTTCGGGACTCGGCTTGCTGGGCGGTATATTAGCGTTCGTCGTCGCGGTTGGGTTGTATGTCTTCTTCTGCTACTGCCTTAAACTGATCTGCGAGAAGACCGGCCACCAGCCGGGCGTGCTCATTTGGATCCCCATCGCGAATCTCGTCCCGCTACTCACGGTGGCCAAGTTGCCGATTTGGTTCATCGTCTTGTTTTTCATTCCGTTCGTGAATTTCTTCATTGGCATCTACCTGTGGGTGAAGATTTGTCAGGCGCGTGGCAAGTCCGGCTGGCTGGCAGTTCTGCTATTCATCCCGGTTTTAAACATCGCGTTCCTGCCCTATCTCGCGTTCTCGGAGTAGCTGGCCGGCGGCGACACCTCGCGTCGCGTCCAGCTCGGGTCCGGCTCCCGATTCCCGACTTCCCGGATAAATCCAGTTCAGAGCGTCACGTTAACCGCCGATGTGGTTAACGTGAAACAGTGCAGCTCTCTGAAGTGAAGGGATCGCGGGATGAGTATCCGAATTTTACTTTCCATTTTTCTGCTGGGTTTGGTCGCGACCGGTGCGCCGGTGGTCGACGAGAAGTTTGATACCTTGACGATTGGGAAGGACACCTTCACGAACGTCACCGTGCTGAACAAGACCCGGACCGATGTGTTCATCAGTCATTCCAAGGGCATGGCCAGCTTGAAGGTGAAGGATCTCGACACGCCCGCGCAGCTCAAACTGGGCTACCAAATCGAGCAGCCGAAGCAGACCAAGACCGAAGCCATCAAGCAGACCATGGCGGGCATCACCGAGATGAAGGAAGATCCC
This sequence comes from Verrucomicrobiota bacterium, assembly GCA_016713365.1. Taxonomy (GTDB): domain Bacteria; phylum Verrucomicrobiota; class Verrucomicrobiia; order Limisphaerales; family JADJPG01; genus JADJPG01. Next base: position 145,936 of record JADJPG010000002.1, read on the forward strand.
CGGGTGCAGGCTGCCGAGGCTGAAGTGTTCGCCCGCTTTAGCGAGGCTCTCGAACAATTTGATCCCCGAATCTTTTACGGCTTCATCGCGGCAATCATTCTCGCCTACCTGTCGTTCTCGTCGTTGTGCCGATCCATCTGCTTGAAGGTGGCGAATCCGCCAAAAGATCTCATTCCGCTGGTGTGGCTGCCGTTGCTCAAACAGCTGCCAATGTTGAAAGCGGCGGGAATGTCGCCGGCGTGGATGCTCACCAATCTTGTTCCGGGACTGTTTCTCGTCACCTACGTCGTGTGGAGTTTCAAGATCACGCAGGCGCGCGGGAAGCACGTTGCCACGGCGGTTTTCCTGTTGCTCCCGGTGACCAATCTCTTTGCGTTTCTCTATCTCTCGATGTCGGGCGGCGCGGCGGAACCGGTGGGCGATCGACGCAATATCATCTCTCTTCATACCCCGCAGCGTCGCGAGGCGGCCTAGTCCGGTGCGGGCGGTTGTTTGCGGGATTCCATTTGCCTCAGGCGTTTCCACAGTTGCCAAGCTGAGGCGCTATCAGGTAGTTCTCTCCGCGTATGGCCACCGTTTCCGAGCAATTAAGGCTCGCCCGCGAACAACAGCAACTTGATGTTTATCAGGTGGCCGAGATTACCAAAATCAAGACGGACCACATCCGCGCGCTCGAATCCGGCACCTACGACATCTTTCCCGCGCCCGTCTACATTCGCGGTTTTACCCGCACCTACGCGACAATGCTGAAGTTGGATGTCGCCCGTCTTCTCGCGGATCTCGATGCTGAATTATCCCGCGACGAGCGGTTCCGCGATCATCCTCCGTTGACCAACACACCCCGAAGTCCACTCGATTACGTGATGCTGCAGCTGTCCCGCATGAACTGGCGGGTGGCGCTTGGATTGGTGGGCGGTCTGGTGGTCATTGTCGGCGTCGTCATTGCCGTCCGCAGCCGGTCCCATACTCCCGCGGATCCATTGAAGGACCTTGGTCCGGGTGTTTATCAGCCGCGGCAGGAGAAGAAGGGCGAAACCCTCCCGTTGCCGGCCACGCCGGCCAAACGGTAAGCCAGCAGAACTGGGTAAGACCGGGCCCCATTGTCCTTCTCCTCGATTTTCCCGCATTGCCTTGCTGTTGCGGCTTCGCGTAAGTTTCGCGTTCCTTGATGAAGACGGACAAAGCAAACCGCCCCGTTCGCGTGGGCTTGATCTCCCTCGGATGCGCCAAAAATCTGGTCGACGCCGAGATCATGCTCGGCTCGCTAATGAAGGGCGGCGTTGAGATCACGAACGACGCGACGCAGGCCGACGCGCTGATCGTGAACACCTGTTCGTTCATTGATGCCGCGCAGGAGGAGAGCGTGGACACGATTCTCGAATCCGCCGAAGTTCGCGAAGCCAATCATCGTGGCCAGGCGCTCATCGTTTCCGGCTGTCTGCCGCAACGGTTCCGTGAAGATCTCCCCAAGCTGCTGCCCGAAGTCGACGCTTTCATGGGCATTGATCAAGTGGCGCAGGTTGGCGAGATCGTGCAGCAGGCGTTGAACAACCGGGCCGGCAAGATTGCTTCGCCGCCCAAGGCCAAAGCTGCCAAAGGCAAGGTTGCGGCGAAGCTGGCTGAGATCGACAAGAACCGTCCGGCGTCCGCCCACGATCACGAGGAATCGCTGCGCGGCTCCGACAAGTTTGGCAAGACCAAGACCCTCGTCACACCGACGGCGGTTCCCGCCGGTCCGATCCTCGACGTAACGGCGCGTCCGACGTTCATTCCTGATTTCGGGACGCCGCGATTCCGTCTCACGCCGAAGCATTTTGCCTACGTGAAGATTGCCGAAGGCTGCAATCACCCGTGCAGCTTCTGCATCATCCCGCGGATGCGCGGCAGCCATCGCAGTCGCACACAGGCGGACATTGTCCAGGAAGCCCGGCAGCTCATCGCGGACGGCGTGAAGGAGCTCAATCTGATCTCCCAGGATTCGACTTACTACGGTCTCGACCTGCGGGCGAACCACAGCCGCGCGATTTCGTCGCCGGAGAAGTTTAACGCCGCGGCGAAGTCACTGCCGGCGGACGCCACCACGCTCTGCACACTGTTGCGGGAGCTGAATGCGTTGCCGGGAGATTTCTGGATTCGCCTGCTCTACACGCATCCGGCGCACTGGACCGATGAGCTCATCCAGACGATTGCAGACTGCCCGAAAGTGGCGCGCTACGTGGACATGCCGCTCCAGCACATCCACGAGAACATGCTCGAGCGGATGCGTCGCGAGACCTCGCAGCAATACATCGTGGATTTGATCGCGAAGATTCGCGCGGGCATCCCGGGTATCGCGATCCGCACGACGTTCATCGTCGGGTTTCCAGGCGAGACTGAGGCGTATTTCAAAACGTTGCTCGATTTCATTCGCGACACGAAGTTCGAGCGGCTTGGGGTGTTTTCCTACTCGAAGGAAGACGCGACCCGCGCTGCTGGCATGGCCGGGCAGATTCCTGATGCAACCAAGCAGAAGCGTCGTGAGCGCGCGATGGCCGAGCAGCACAAGGTGGCGGTGCAAGTCTCGGAATCGTTTGTTGGTCGCACGATCCGGGTGCTCATCGAGCGCGAGGCAAATGCGAAGGAATTGACGGGTGCGAACATCAGCTCGTGGGAACACGGGCTGATTCGCGAGGCGGACGCACATGCGGCGCAGCTCAAGGGCCGCTACCTTCTGGCGCGTGGTGAGGCGGACGCGCCGGATATCGACGGACGTGTCTATGTTCGCGGAAAGCTTGCGGTTGGACAGTTCGCCCGGGTGAAGGTTATTGGCCACACCGATTACGATTTGATTGCCGAGCCCGCATGAACCTGCCGAACAAGCTCACCGTTTCCCGGTTTGTTCTCACTGCGATCTTCATGGGTGCGGTCTTTTGGCGCTCGCCGTTGAATGACACCCTCGCGCTCTTCCTCTTCAGTGTGGCGAGTTTGACGGACTATTTCGACGGAAAGATTGCGCGCAGCCGGAATCTTATCACGAACTTCGGCGCGCTGATGGACCCGCTGGCGGACAAGATTCTTACCTGTGCCGCGTTCATCGCGTTGGTTGAACGTGGGCATTTGGTGAACAATGAGGTTGGAGTGAAGGTTCACGCGTGGATGGTGATCATTATCGTTTCTCGCGAGCTCGCGATCACTGGACTGCGTCTGCTCGCGGCGACAAAGCAGCTTGTCCTCGCGGCGGAACGTTATGGCAAGCACAAGACCATTTCGCAGATGACCGCCATCATTGCTCTGCTGATGATGGACGCGTGTCCCGAGTGGGGGCAGTGGGCGAAGGTGGCGTTGATGCCGTGGCTGCCGTGGTTCTCCCGAGTCGCGCTGTGGATCACGGTTCTGCTCACGTTCACTTCGGGGGCACTGTATCTCTGGCGGAATCGCGAGTCGTATCTGCGCGACATGTAATTTCCTTTCCAGGCCATGAACGCATCGCCGGGATCTTCTCCACTGCTCGCGTCGGTAATTGGCGGTTGGGAGGCAGTATTTCTCGTGGTGCTAATCCTTACTTGGTTCTGCGCTCGGCGCTTGCCAGAGCTGTGGTCTGGAATGAAACGCGGAATCGAGGAGTTCCAACGCGCGGTGCGCGAAGTCACCCATGAGATTCGCGGAGAGGAAGTTTCCTGCGAGGTAGGACGCGAAGATGACTGCAATGCGCGCCGCGATGAGTTATCCCTCTGGTTGGCGCAGGGTTTCGATGTGGGGCGAATTCCATTTGCCACCGGCACGTTTGGATCGCTCGTTGGCGTGCTTTGGTTTGCGTCCCTCCTGGTGCCGGGCAGCTTGTGGCTCTATGTCATCGGGATGTTGCTGGGTCTGGCCGCATCTGTGAAATATTGCGGTGAGGCGGAGCGAATTCTTGGAGAGCAGGATCCAGGATCCGTGGTGCTCGATGAAATCGCCGCGATCCCGATTTGCTTCCTGCCTTGGGTGTTGGTGGAACTTTGGCGACTGAATTCTATGCCGCCGGTCGAACTGTTCTTATCGGGCAACAGCCTGTGGAAGGCGATCGGCGTCTACGTCTTGTTCCGAGTGTTCGACATCTGGAAACCGTGGCCGGTGCGGCAGATCCAGAACCTGCCGGGCGGTTGGGGAGTGACCGCGGATGATGTGCTCGCGGCGTTCTACGTGGGGTTGGTCAGTCTGTTCTTTGTGCTCTGACAGCGCGGACGACTCCCGACTTTTTCCTGTCCTTCGACGCCGCGTTTGCCCCACAACTTAGCCATGTCGTCTGCTTTACCGCTGCTCAATCTGGAGAAAGTGTCCAAGTCCTTCGTGGCCGCAGAAGGCGCGGCTCCAGTGACGGTTCTTCGCGAACTCAGTTTTGAAATTGGAGCCGGCGAATCGGTGGCGATCATTGGTCCGTCCGGTTCGGGGAAGAGCACGTTGCTGAACATCATCGGAACGCTCGACCAGCCCAGCGCGGGCAAGTTGTGGCTCGATGGACGCGATTTGAGTCAGCTGAACGAAAACGAGCTGGCATTCGTGCGAAATCAACAGATTGGCTTCATCTTTCAGTCGCATCATCTCCTCCCACAATGTTCGGTCATCGAGAATGTGCTGGTCCCGACGATCGCGGATAAACGCGCGGGTCAGGCCAAGGACGTGACGGTTCGTGCGGAACAATTGCTGAAACGAGTTGGGCTGGGCGATCGGATGCATCACCGACCCGGTCAGCTTTCCGGCGGCGAACGGCAGCGGGTCGCCGTGGTGCGAGCGTTGATTAACCAGCCGAAGCTGCTGCTGGCGGACGAACCGACTGGGGCGTTGGATCGTGCGTCGGCGCAAGGATTGGCGCAATTGCTGGTGGAGTTGAACCGCGAGGAGAAGGTGACCTTGATCGTCGTGACCCACGCCATTAATCTCGCCCGGCAGATGGGGCGGTTGGTGGAAATGCGTGACGGTCAGCTGGTTTCCACTTTGGGCTGAGGTTTTGGCCGGGCCATTATCCGCAAAATTACGCAAAAATAACCCTTGCCATGAATGGCTATTCGGGCAGGGTAGCGGAGTCAGTTAGATAGCCTGTCGATTCAAGGCATGGAAAATCTTCAGTTGAACGTGATTCAGTGATGATTTGAAACCCGGCGGTCGGGAACAGCCCAGGAAGAGCAGTTAGCATCTAAGTAGATAAATCATCATGAGCACGAAACTGTATGTTGGGAATCTTTCCTTCAACACCACCGAGAACGATTTGCAGGACGCGTTTGCCCCTCACGGCACCGTCGCCAGCGTCGATCTCATCATGGACAAAATGACGGGCCGTTCCCGTGGTTTTGCCTTTGTCACCATGGACTCCCCTGAGTCCGCCAAGGCCGCGATTTCCGCGATGCACGGCGCGCAGTTGGATGGCCGTCCGTTGACGGTCAACGAAGCCCGCCCGCGTGAAGAACGCGCCCCGCGCAGCAGCGGCGGCGGCGGATACGGCGGCGGCGGCCGCAGCGGCGGCGGTGGCTACGGTGGTGGCGGCGGACGCGAGCGCAGCAACCGCTACTAACCTTCGGGTTGATTTCAGGGTGCGGGGTTCGTGAAAGCGAATCCCGCGCTTTTTCTTTGAGTATCCGGGACGATTTGCCTGCTGGCGGTTCCGGATAACGGCAGACCACAGCAGGCGCGAGTCGAATGATTTTGCAGAGAGAATTGAATGAGCCAGCAGGAACAACACATTGAGTTGGAAGGCCGGATTTTGACCGTGCTCGCGGGAACCATGTTTCGCGTCGAGCTCGACAACAAGCATCAGGTGCTCGCCACCATTTCGGGCAAGATGCGCAAGCGCTTCATCCGCTTGACGGCCGGGGATCGCGTAAAGATGGAGATGTCGCCCTACGACCTGAACAAGGCGCGCATCACTTACCGTCTCGGTTAATCGAGCGCTACGCCGGCGCCTGTTGACTGCGGCGCGTCAGCCAGCCGGCCAGCCACGTTTCCATCACCAGCACGACCAGCGCCGCCACCAGCAGCCAACGCCAGAGCTTCTGACGTTGCTCAAGCTCGGTGGCCTGTAAGTTAAGTTTCTTCTCCTCGTCCGCTTTCGCGGTCTTCAGTTCAGTCGTCTGCAAGGGCAGGCGTAATCTTTCCAGCTCCTCCAGCGTCATCGGGCTGGTCCGGCTTTCGGCAGGATCCAGGTTCACCGCGAAACGTTGAGTCGAAGTTCCGGAAACGATCGTATAGATGCCGGGAAGTTCGGTTTCAGAGAAGCGTCCCGGTGCCGCGAGCTTGGCTTCGGAACCATCGGGCTTGCGGATGGAAAAGGACTGAGCGGCATTCGTCGCCGAGAGCGGAACTGAATCACCCACGGCGTATTGCGCCAGCTGCGCCTTTACTCCGCCACTGAGATCCAACAGAGAGAAGAGCAGGGGAACAAACTTGGAGGAGAGCGCGAGCTGGCTGTCAGTCGGGTTCCATCCGGAGGTCAGCACCAGGAGCGAACCTTTGCCCGCTGGAATCTGCAGCAGGGCGGGTGCGCCTTTGTCGAATCGTGCGATGATGCGCGCGTCTTTAAATTGGGATGCGTCAATCCGGCGATGTTTCCAGAAGTGGATCTTCGTGAAGTCGCTGAATCGCGGATCGGAAAACGGCGCCAGCAGCGGATGTTCGAAATCGAGCTGTCCCAGCAGGGCGTAACTTCCGCCTTCGGATTCTTCAGCCGCGATGCTGCCGAGTCCCACCAGATCACCAACCGTTCGGGACGAGGCGATCGATTTCATGACGATCAAGGCTGGCTTGCCGGCGGCGAGGAATTCGCGGACGGACGCCGTGGCTTCAGCGGAAAGAACGTCGCCGATGACCAGCAACGGAGCACCGAGAACATCTTCTGCGGGCAATGGCGCACTGGCCGGGCGCGCGATGACTTGAACGTTTTGACGGCGAGTTTCGGGAAACGCGCGTTTCAGATAGTAAAGCAGGCGCTGGGAATCCCGAGGGTCGTCGTCGCCGACGTAGACGACTTTTATCTGATCGGCCTTCGGTGGCACGTAGTGGACAGCGTTGTCGAATTCCTCTTCATCTCCAGCGAGGCGGAGGAATTCTGCTGAGGTTCCAGTGGGAGGTTTGGGTGCGGTGAATACGCGGTTCTGCCCTGGCGGCACGTAGGCGTTTACTGGCGTGCCGGCGAATCCTTTCTCGCCGGGGCGCGCCCAGCCGATTTGAAACTGCTCGCGTTTCGCATCGGAAGCATTTGTGACGCGAAGTTTGATGTCGTTGTCGCCGGCGGGCTTGCCGGAGTCTTCCTGCTCGGCCAGCACTTGCAGACCGGCGTTGGTCGGGCGTTTGGTTGCGACGGTTTCAACGGTGACTTCGATGCCGCGGGGCCAGTCGAAGCCTTGCAAGCCGTCCAGCTTCGCTCCTTCCTGCAGGTCGGAGATGATGACGATCTTTCTCGGGCCGGCGGATTTCTCCGGCGCATTCCCGGAGTTGTCTTCCAATGCATCGACGGAGGCGAGCAATCCGTGACCTATGTGCGTGCCGGACCAGCCGGGTTGGGCAGCGGCGATGCGTTCCAAGGCTACGTTGACGCGATCAGAGGAGGGCGTGGCGGACCATTGTTCAAAACTTAGAAGCGGGCGCGCGGTTCGATCGAAAAGATAAACGGCAACTGAATCAGCCGGGGTGGCGCGGCGAACGGCAGCTTCCGCGCGGGCGCGGGCGTCGGCCCAGAGTCCGTCGCGACGCATGCTGGCGCTGGCGTCGAGCAGGACGACCATGCGCTGGCCTTGGCCGGCAGCATTGTCGGCGGCCACGGGTTTCTGGATAAACGGCCGCGCGAAGCCCAGCGCGAGGAGGGCCAGTACCAGGCAGCGGAGCAGGAGTAGAAGGATGTTTTCCACCTTGCTCGACCGAGTGACTCGCGGCGGCGTGGGTTGGAGGAACATCAGCGAGCTGAAGGTGACTTTCTCGCGCGAGGTGCGGCGAATGAGATGGAAAATGATCGGTGCAGCGACCGCGAGCGCGCCAACCAGGAAGAGTGGAGCGAGAAAGCTCATGCACCGCCAATTGAGAATCGAATGCGGCGAAATGCAAACGGCAAATGATTAACTGGCTTGAATTTACAGTGGGGGATCGGCGTGGCGGGGTGTGAATTCCAATTCTCAATTGCAGAAACTTCTGGATTGCTTGGGTATTTGGGTTTTGGCACTGTGTCGCCAATTCCAAGAGGAGCGAGGATTGCTCCACATTTTGTATGAAGCCAATGAGGTCAAATCCTATCTTTGTTTTGTTCCCATGCGTTGCCCTGATCATGGGATTCCTGTCGGCGACGGCGGCAATTGCTCAGCTTCCGCTGATCGTTCGCGGTCCCTATCTCCAGTCGGTGACGACGAGTAACATCATCGTCCGGTGGCGAACCGATCTGCCGACGGAGAGCCGTGTCCGCTACGGCTTGACTGCGTTTTCACCAACGTTCGAAGTTGCGCGAACTGAGTTGGTCACGGACCACAGTGTGACTTTGCCGGGGCTGACTCCTGAGACGCGGTACTTCTACTCGATCGCGGCGGGAGTCCAAGTGCTGGTCAGTGGCTCATCCTACACCTTTGTCACCCCGCCGACGGTCGCCAAAGCTACGCGGATCTGGGCGCTGGGCGATGTGGGGACAGCCAGCATCGGGAGTTCCGCGCCGCATCTGGTTCGCAACGCGTATGCGAATTATACGGGAGCGCGTGCCACCGATGTGTGGCTGATGCTGGGCGATAATGCCTATTACTCTGGAACCGATGGGGAGTATCAGGCAGCGGTGTTTGATGTGTTCCAGGAAATGCTCCGGACGACGCCGGTGTGGTCGACGATTGGGAATCACGAGACGTATTCGGCGACTCCCGGTGGCCAGATGGCGTATGACAGTATTTTCGATCACCCCGTGGATGGTCGGGCCGGTGGCGTGCCTTCTGGCACGGAACGCTATTACTCGTTCGACCATGCGAACATCCACTTTGTCTGCCTCGACTCCGAGCTTTCGAGCCGCCTGCCCGGCAGCCCGATGTTGACCTGGCTGGAGCAGGATCTCGCGTCGAATGAAAAGGACTGGACCATCGCCTACTGGCACAGCCCGCCGTACAGCAAAGGCACTCACGATTCCGACGCCGAGGGCAATCTGATCGACATGCGCGAGCGTGTGGTTCCGATTCTGGAGGCCTACGGAGTCGACTTGGTCTTGTGCGGGCACAGTCATAACTATGAGAGGTCGTTTCTAATTAACGGTCACTACGGTCCTTCCAGTTCGTTGCAATCCGGAATGGTGCTGGATTCCGGTAGTGGTCGAACGGAAGAAACGGGTGCGTATCTGAAGGCCACATCGGGCGGGGAAGCGGGGCGCGGCGCCGTGTATGTGGTCGCCGGGAGTTCTGGTCAGACGGGATTCGGTTCAATGAATCATCCGGCGATTTTCCGGGCTTTGAACAATCTGGGATCGATGGTGATCGATGTGAACGGAAGCCGACTCGAGGCGAGGTTCCTGCGCGAGAATGGTGTTGTGGATGATCACTTCACGATTCTCAAAGGCGACCAGGCTCCATTCGTGGTTACCGCTCCGCAGAACCGGACGGTGGTGGAGGGCGCATCGGTGACTTTTAGTGTCTCCGCGGGTGGCACGCGTCCACTGAGTTACCAATGGCTCTACCAAGGCGACGCCATCGCTGGCGCGACCAACAACACGCTCGTCCTCGGGAACGTGCAAGCCGGACAAGCGGGCGCCTATTCGGTCATTCTCAGCAATCGTGTCGGGACGACGACTAGTTCTTCAGCCCAATTGACGGTGAACGAAGCGCCGGTTTGCTTGGTGCCGCCGGCGGGCTTGGTCAGTTGGTGGCCAATGGATGGAACGACGAACGATTTGAGCGGCGGCAATGAAGGTTTGTTGCAGGGAGCGGGAACGTTTGAAGATGGAAAAGTCGGCGGCGGATTGAGTCTTGGTGGCGGGGCCTACCTTCGTGTGCCGTCGTCACCATCGCTCAGTTTGAGCAACTCATTGACCGTGGAGCTGTGGTTCAAGAAAGAGCAATCTTACGTCCCGAATGTTCAGTATGTGTTGTTCGACAAGCGGGATCAGGTGAGCCGCTGTAACTACGGTGCGAGCGTATCGGTTAATTTTGGCCTCACCGCTTACTTCGCGGATGCCTCCACAGGTTACCAAATCCTTGCTCATCCCGTGCTTCCGACTGTTGGGGAGTTCCATCACTTTGCGGCGGTATACAGTCAAGTGACTCCATCAACTGTCGAGATTCGCCTTTATCTCGATGGCGCGATGGTCAAGAGCGGTACTTTTTCAGGCAGACTTGCCAACAGCATGACCTCGACTCCGTTGGCGATTGGCAGTGCCGCCGGGGTGTCCGATTTCTTCGTCGGTGTGATTGATGAGGTGTCGATCTATAACCGTGCTCTGGGCGACGGCGAAATTCAGGATATCTATCTGGCTGACGCTTCGGGGAAATGCCAGGCCGTCGTGCTTCCATCGATCGTGACTCAACCAGTTGGTCAGAGCGTTCTTGAAGGAACCTCTGTGACGCTGAGCGTGGGCACGGTCGGAACCAAACCGTTTCAATATCGGTGGTTGAAGGATTCCGACGTGGTGAATTCAGCTACGAATTCCTCGCTGACATTCTCCAGCATCCAGGCGAATGAAGCCGGTAACTATCGAGTCGTCGTGAGCAATGCGGCAGGTTCGGTGACGAGTTCAGTCGCTGTGGTAACGGTCACACCTGTGCCTGATTGCGCGTTGGCTTCAGCGGGCATGGTTGCGTGGTGGGGGTTTGAAGTGGCAGGGGACGATTATCTTGGGCTCAATCGAGGAACGTTGCGGGGTGGTGCGACGACGGGCCCTGGTTTTGTTAATCAAGCGATGAACCTCAATGGAACGACCGCGGACTTCCAGATCCCCGATTCACCGAGTCTCGATCAAACCAATGCGTACACCGTTGAACTTTGGTTTCGGAAGGACCAGCCATACGTTCCCAATGTTCAATTCATTCTGTTCGACAAGAGGGATTTGCTCGGGCGGTGCAACTACGGTGCAAGCTTGTCGGTGAATTTTGGGCTCACGATGTATTACATCGATCCCAGTTTGGGCGGTTTTGTCTCCCTGGCGCATAATCCCTTGCCGACCGAGGGAGAGTATCATCACTTCGCCGGAACCTACCGGCAGTTAACCGCGACGACCGTCGAACTGAATCTCTACTTGGACGGACAGAAAGTGAAGACGGGCCAGTTCCCGGGAGTTCTGGCCAACACGGTCACCGAGACACCGCTTCATATTGGTAGCGCCCGCGGTGTCAGTGATTTTTTCCGCGGCGAGATTGACGAGGTGGCTTTGTATAACCGGGCTCTTACCGCGACGGAGGTTGCTGCCATCTACGCAGCGGGATCGGGAGGCAAATGCGCTCCCCGAGTCAGTCCTGCAATCCTAGCTGACCCCATCGGGATGACCGTTACGGAAGGTGCAACTACCACGTTTACTGTAATCGCCGGGGGCACGTCGCCGTTGCGTTATCAGTGGTTTTTTAACGGCTCGTTGATTCCCGGGGCGACCGACTCCATTCTCCAGCTCGGCAATATTCAAATGTCTCAGGCGGGAGGCTATTCAGTGGTGGTCTCAAATGACGTTGGAGTTGCAGAGAGCTCCGTCGCCACGCTCGCGGTTGTTTTCCCGCCGGCCACGGTGCGCATCGTGGATGCACAGGCGCCCGGTGGGACGAGCATCGAGGTGCCGATTATCCTTAGTGCCAATGGGAATGAAAATGCGCTGGGTTTCAGTGTTCAGTTCGATCCTCAGGTTCTTCAATTCTCCCGTGTTGATCCAGGTCCCGATGCGCCTTCGAAGATGACCGTCGTTGCCAATCCGGCAAACGCGGCGGCAGGTAGGGTGGGGGTGGCCGCGGCGCTTTCTCCGGGAGTTACCTTTAATCGAGGTACGCAAAGCATCGTCAAGGTGGTGTTCGCCGTGGCGCCGGCGTTGACGACGATTGGTTCGCCGCTCACGTTCGTTGACAATCCGACGGTCAAACAGATTTCCGATCGTGAGGCGACCATTCTCGCCGGGAATTTTATCGGTGGAACTGTCACGATTTTCCCAACGGATCTCGAGGGGGACACGGCGCCGCGTCCGGATGGTGATCGCGGGGTCACAATTATTGACTGGGTTCAGATGGGACGCTTCGTGGCGGGCCTCAGTGCGGTGAGCAGCACCAATGAGTTTCAACGCGCCGACTCGGCACCGAGATCGATACGAGGCAATGGTGTGATCGGCGTCACAGATTGGGTGCAAACGGGACGTTACGCTGCCGGGCTGGATCCGGTGACTCCAGTCGGTGGCCCACTGCAGGGGTTAGCCGCTGCTTCCACGATTCAGGCATCGAGCTCAACCAGTCGTACGCTGCGTTTGCTGGATGCCGTTGCACTTCCGGGTACGACTTCAAATGTTCCCGTCAAGCTGCTCGCTCAAGGTAACGAAAATGCGCTGGGATTCAGCGTACAGTTTGATCCGGCAAAGCTTCAGATCATCGGGGTTGCCCCGGGGAGCGCGGCGGCGGGGGCGATTGTGAACTTGAACGACAGTTTTGTGAGCGAGGGTCGACTGGGTCTCGTGGTGGGGCTTCCCGCGGGCAGTGTGTTTCCGAATGGGGAACGTGAGGTTGCGGTGCTTCGGTTTGCCCCGATTGGAGATGTCACGGGTGCGACTGCGATCGAGTTCGCGGATGTTCCGGTTCGCCGCGAAATATCGGATGCCCTGGCGGAACCGCTCGCGGTGACTTACGCGAACGCTGTCGTGAACTTCCAACCGGTGGGTCCGCCGCTGAGCTTGAGCTTGACGACGGGCATCGTCATTTTGTCCTGGCCTGCGTTGGAGACGGATGAATATGAATTGGAGTCGGCAGTGCAGTTGAACCCGGCGGTCTGGACGAAAGTCACCACACGTCCGATCGTCATCGGAGGGCAGCGAATCGTGACGGTCCCGGTGACTGGCAATCAGGCGTGGTACCGGCTGAAGAAGCCCTAGTTTCGTCGAGTGACGCGGTTGTTTCCCTGAGATGGCTCGGGCGGTTAGAGACCTGTCGGGTAATCAATGAACGCCCATGGAAGGTCGAAGCGGTTTGATAACTCCTGAGCGAGTGCTTTCACGCCGAAGGTTTCGGTGGCGTAGTGGCCGCCGTAGAGAACGTTCACGCCGAGTTCTTCAGCGAGCGCGAAGCTCCAGTGAGGACCTTCCCCGGTGATGAACGTGTCGACTCCCTCCGAAGCGGCGCGTTTCAACTCGCTGCCCGCACCGCCGGTGACGATTCCGATCCTCCTGCATGTTGACGGACCGCCTGGAATCGCGACTGGCTTGTTTCCCACAGCGCTGCGCAAGCGTTTCGCCAATTCCTCTCGTGGCAGTTTGGCGCGAACTTGTAAGCCGATGTGTTGTTCCTTGTCGTAGAAGAATGGCTTGGGATTTTTCAATCCCAGCGCCGCGCAGAGCTGCACGTTGTTGCCGAGCGTGGGGTGCAGATCCAACGGCAGATGGGAACTGTAGATGGCGAGATTGTTCTCCAGCAATAATCTCAGCATCTCATGAGTCTTGCCGGTCCACGGCTGTCGTGGGCTCCAAAACAAACCGTGGTGAACGATGAGCAGGTCGGCCTTTGTTGCAATGGCGAGTTTGATGGTGGACAGGGACGCATCGACGGCGGCGGCGATGCGGGTGACTTGACCGCGGTTCTCCACTTGAAGTCCATTGACGGCGCCGGAGTAGTCGTTGACCGCGTTCGTGCGGAGGGTTCGGTCGCAGTAGTGAACGATTTTCTTCAAGGCGGTCTTTGGCATGGCGCAGTTTTACGGCAAGGGATTTCCCTTTCGAGTGAAAAGTCGCTGAGCTGATTCCTATCGGATGCTGATGTGGTGTCCTGGCGTTTCCCCTTTCCCATGCCACCGAGTTCCGCTAGTTTGCCGCGCCTATGGTGCTCGTGATCGACAACTACGACTCGTTTACCTACAACCTCGTGCAGTATCTCGGCGAGTTGAAGGTGGACCTGCAGGTGCATCGCAATGACCAGATCACGCCGGAGCAAGTTCGCGCGCTGAAGCCGGATCGGATCCTGGTTTCGCCGGGGCCGTGTTCGCCCAAGGAGGCGGGGCTTTCGAACGAAATCATCCGGGAGTTCGGCCAGACCATTCCTTTGTTCGGCGTGTGCCTTGGTCACCAGTGCATTGGTCATACCTTCGGAGCGAAAGTGGTGGTGAACTATCGCATGATGCACGGCAAAACTTCCCTGATTAAGCACAATGGCGAGGATTTGTTTGAGGGCATGCCGAATCCATTTGCGGCGACTCGTTATCATTCGCTTGTGATTCAGCGGGACACGTTGCCGGCGTTCCTTGAGGTGACGGCTGAAACTGAGGAAGGCGAGATCATGGGCATCCGCCACAAGGAGCTTCCCATCTGGGGGGTTCAGTTCCATCCCGAGAGCATTCTTACCGAAAGCGGTCGGACCATCATGAAGAACTTCCTCAAGCTCAAGGCGAGGAAGTAACGCGTGAAGAGCGTGACAATTCTGCCCGCGCCGGATTTGGGCTTTGTTTTCGCCGGAAGCTTTGCTTAATTGCGCCCGATGTTGAAACGACAGGCGCAACTCACGCGGAACACGAAAGAGACCCGTATTTCGCTCAAGCTGGTTATTGATGGCAGCGGCAAGTCCTCCATCAAGACTGGCATCCCCTTCTTCGACCACATGCTGACACTCTTTGCGAAGCACGCTGTGGTGGACTTGCAATTGCGCTGCAAGGGGGATTTGGAAGTGGATGCGCATCACACCGTGGAAGACTGCGGCATCGCACTGGGACAGGCGTTTCGCGAGGCGTTGGGGGACAAGAAGGGAATCCGCCGCTACGGGGCTGGCTTCGACCCCCGCAATCCCTTCACGGGCGAAGCGCATGTGCCCATGGATGAATGTTTGGCCCGCAGTGTCGTCGATTTCAGCGGCCGGCCGTATTTGGTTTGGCGTGGATTGGATAAATTGCAGTACAAAAACATCAGCGCCGCCGAGAAACGGCAGGATATGTCGAGTGCCTTCCGGTTTGGACTGGCGCGCGAGTTCTTCCAAGGCTTTGCTAACGAGGCCCGCTGCAACCTTCATTTGGAACTCCTCTACGGGGAAGAGCCGCATCACGTGGTTGAAGTTCTTTTTAAAGCGTTTGCAAAATCGGTAGACTTTGCCTGTCAACGAGATCCGAGAATCAGTGGGCAGATTCCGTCCACCAAGGGAGCGCTGTGAGTCGGGCTGAATAAGCGCAGATCGACCCCCGTCAAAACATGGCGACGCAACCGGAAAAACCCGATGTTCCCGACGAGAAGCTGGTGCGTCGTGCGCAGCGAGGCGACATGGTTGCCTTTGAAGAGCTGATTGCCCGTCATCGGGACAAGATTTATGCGCGGGCTTTCAGCATGATGCGCAATGAAGACGAAGCGACTGATCTTTCTCAGGAAGCATGGGTGAAGGGTTGGCAGCGCCTGAAGCAGTTTCAAGGCGAGTCAAGTTTCGTCACCTGGATGACGAGAATAGTGATCAATCTGTGCCTCGATCAGTTGCGAAAGCACAAGCGCCAGAGGGCGGAGTCGATCGAACACTTGGATGAAGAGTTGGGCGGAGTCGAGAGGCAGATGCCGACCGTGACGGTGAACCCGACGGAAGGCCTCGAGCGCACCGAGTTGAGAGCGAGAATCGACCGGGCCTTGAATCAGCTCAGTTACGAGCATCGGACAGTTTTAATTTTGCACGAGTTTGAGGATCTCGAGTACAAAGAGATCGCTAAGCGAATGGAATGCTCCATCGGAACCGTGATGTCGCGTCTGTTTTACGCGCGTCGGAAAATGGCGAATCTGATGGCAAGTTACAAGAGAGAGGAAATGAGTTAGATGAACTGGGAACAACAGTTGAAGTTGCAAGCGTGGATTGACGGTGAATTGTCGGAAAGCGACGCCCGTCGGGTGGCGGCCATGGTCGAATCGAATGCCACGGCGCGTGCTTTGGCGGAAGAATTGAGGATGGCCAGGGCCTTTATCTCGGCCAATGAACCGGTCGTTGCCGTGCCGGAATCCCGTGATTTTTACTGGAGCCAGATTCGCCGTCGTATTGAAAGCCCTGAGACTGTGCGCGAGCCGGTGGCTGGCCTCTCGTGGTCGTTGGTCTGGCGTCGCCTGGCGACTCCGCTTTCCGGCCTCGCGCTGGTGGCATTTCTCGCCGTGATCTCCTTCAACTCGTTCCGCAGTCCGGTCATTGATGACGGTTCGAGATTCATGGTGGAAGTAGAGAATCTTTCGGAAGACGTCGGTTCCATTTCCTATCGTTCGCAGTCGGAGAACATGTTCGTCGTTTATCTTTACAAGAAAGATCAAGACGTCGACTCGGAGACCTCCGCTGGCTCATCTGACGATACGTTCTTTCAATGAGACAGCGCTTGTTTTCCCGCCCGATTGTAAGGGTCTCCGTTGCGTTGCTTCTGCTTGCGGGCAGCACCGTTCAAACCTTTGCCGCGAATCTCAAGTTGGAGGCAAAGCTGATTTGGGGCACCGATGACGCGAAGTCTCCCAATCCCGAACACAAGGAAGTGGACGCAGCGACGAAGGAAAAGCTCCGCAAGGTTTTCAAGTGGAAGAACTACTACGTCGTCAATCGCATCACCAAACCGGTGCCCTCCCGAGCTAGCAATAAATTTGAGTTGAGCAAGGAATGCACGATTGAAATCAAGGAGCTCGAAGGACCTCGCGTGGAAGTGAAGCTGATTGGCAAGGGCAAGGAAGTTCACAAAACCACGCTGAATATCGAGAAGGGTCAGTCGGTTGTTTACTCCGGTGATGACACCAATCAAAGCGCCTGGTTTGTCATCATCACCGAACTCGCAGACAAATAGTTCGGTTGTCCCTCTTTCTAATTCATCGCTGAAAAAAAACGCCCCGCTGAAAAGCGGGGCGTTTCGTTTTGCGCTGTTGAGTATCAACTATGCGCTCGCCAGTTCTTCGTTGGACGCGACGTTGTAGATCTTGAACTGCTCCGCGTGCATCGAGGGTTCCGGTCGGAACAGCAGGCGTCCGAAGTAACGCTTCTCGATCTCGTTGAGCAGTTTCTCGTCTTCGGTGCGCAGACGTTGCAGAACGGTCGGGTGAACGACGATGCGCAGTTGAAAATCCGAGTCGTCACGTGGACGCTTCTTCAGGATCTCGTTCAACTTGCGCTGAATTTCCACGCTCATCGTCTCCGCGCTCTTCACCTTGCCCTTGCCCTTGCAATACGGGCAATCGTCGTAGACCGCTGAACGCACGCTCTCGCTGTGACGCTGGCGTGTCATCTCCATGAGGCCGAGTTGTGAGATCGGCAGGATGTGAGTCTTGGCTTTGTCGCGGCGCAAGCCCTCGCGCATCTTCGAGTAAACCTGCTGCTGATCGCGGCGCGACTTCATGTCGATGAAGTCGAGCACGATGAGTCCACCCATGTTGCGCAGGCGCAATTGGCGGCAAATTTCCTCCGCGGCTTCGAGGTTCACCTTGAGGATGGTTTGTTCCTGATCTTTGCCGCTCTTGTGGCGGCCGGTGTTGACGTCGATCGCTACGAGCGCCTCGGTTTCATCCACGACGATGTAGCCACCGCTCTTGAGCAGCACTTGCCGGCTGAACGTGGACTCCAACTGGCGCGTGATTCCAAAGCGATCGAAGATCGGCTGGTGATCGGTGTAGAGCTTCACCTTGTCCGCGGCACGACGGGAGATCTTGGTGATCATCGCGCGCATGCGGTCGTGAGCCTGGGGGCTGTCCACTACGATGCGCTCGACATCTTCGGTGAGGAAGTCGCGCACTGTTCTCTCAATCAAGTCCGGCTCCTGGAAGACGCAGGTGGCGCTGGGCTGTTTCTTGATCTTGTCCTGAATCTGGTACCATTCCTCCAGCAGCAACGCGAGGTCGCGCACGAAGTAGCGCAATTGCTGGCCTTCACCGACCGTTCGCATGATAACCCCCATGCCTTCCGGAATCGTGAGCTGACGAAGGATTTTTTTCAGGCGCTGGCGTTCTTCCTGATTCTCAATCTTGCGTGAGATGCCGCTCTGATCGGAATTCGGCAGCAGCACGAGGTAACGGCCGGGCAGCACAAGGTTCGTGGTGACGCGCGGACCTTTGGTGCCGATGGGGCCCTTGGTGACCTGCACGATCAAATCGCTGCCGGGCGGGTAGAGGCGCGGGATGTCTTTCTGGGTGATCTTCGGCTTGTCGCGTTTGCGGCCGCCTTCACGTTCGACGACTTCCACGCCGCTGTCGAAGTTGCTCGGAACAATATCCCAGTAATGCAGGAACGCATTTTTCTCGAAACCGATGTCGACGAAGGCGGCTTTCAGCCCGTCTTCCATGTTGCGCACCTTGCCTTTGAAGATGCTGCCGACGAGACGTTCCTCGGATGTGCGTTCGATCGTGAACTCTTCCAAACGCCCTTCCTCGGAAACGGCGACGCGTGTCTCTAACGCCTCGGCGTTGATGATCACTTCCTTGTGCGTCTTCTTCACCGGACGGATCAGCTTCTGCACCTTCTTGATGACCTTCGAGGCTGTCGCCTTGATGGCTTCTAGAAGGGTCTTCGGCTTCTCTTCAACGTGAACCGGCTTGTAGGCTTCCTCTTCCACCTCGGCGGGTGTTTCGAGGTTTGGTTCACGGAATTCGTTGCGGTTACCTGTTGCCGCGTCCGGTGCGGGTTCGGCGGGCACGCCTTCGGGCGGGAGCCCGGCGGCGATGTTTTCCGCGCGGTCGATCTCTTTCTGGTAACGCGACCGCTCGAACAACGGCTCGTTGCCGCTGGCGGGCTTGTCGCCCACGGCATCGGCGCGGGCCTGCTGCGCTTCGCGTTCCTGATGCTTGCCCGGCTTGGGCCCGCCACTGGGTCGGAAACGCATTCCGCCCCGGCGCCGGCGCCCAAAATGTTTTGATTCACTCATATCTAGGACCTTCTATGGATATACACGTTTTGCAAAATGCCTGCGGCGATCAACGAGCAGAGCACTGAAGATCCGCCATAACTTAGCAGCGGCAGTGGCACCCCCGTTACGGGCATCAAGCGAATGTTCATGCCGATATTGATGAAGACATGGCTGAAGAGCATCGCAACGACGCCTACAGCCAGCAACTTGCCCAGGCGATCGCGAGCCTGGCCGGCAATTCTTATGCCGGTGAACAACACCACGGAGTAAAGCATGACCACAGTCACGCTCCCCATGAATCCTTTCTCCTCGGCAATGACGGAGAAAATGAAATCGTTATGCGCCACACCGCGCGGCAAATAGCCTAGCGCGTTCTGTGTGCCATCGCGCCAGCCCTTGCCGGTCAATCCGCCGGAACCGACGGAGATGAGCGCCTGGGTGACGTTGTAGGAATCATTTCGAGACTGGCGACGAGCTTCTGCCTTCTGCGCGGGGGTGGCATCAGCCGGCACGCCATCAATCCCGAAATAAGTCAGCAGCCGTCGACGCTGATAATCTTCCAGCTTGATCTGCCACGAAGGTGGAGCAAATAGGACGTCGATCAAGATCAACGACACCAGCAGGCCAGACGCGCCAATCAGCGAGACGATGAACCGTGGAGGAACGCCTCCCACAAACATGGTCACCAGACCGACGGGAAGAAGGATCAACGCCGAACCGAGATCCGGTTCCTTGAGGATCAGGATAAATGGCAGCATGACCATTCCAATGGCTTTCCAGAAAAGCTTGGGCGATCGCAATTCGTCCACGGGCCGGCTGAGAAAGCTCGCCATCGCGATGATGACGCCCAGCTTCGCAAACTCCGACGGCTGGATGGAAAAGAGTCCCAGGTTGATCCACCGCCGCGCGCCCCAGCCTTGCGTGGAGCCGATGCCGGGAATCACTACCGCGATGAGCAACAGGATGGTGCCCCAGTAGATGACGATCGACCATCGGGCGATGATCCGGTAGTCGACGAGGCACAAGGTTGCCATCGCGCCGGTGCCGAGGACGTACCAGCAGATTTGACGGAACCACGCCTGGTTGTACCACGCGGTCAACGATACGGACTCGTTCGCCATGGTGGCGCTGAACACGAAGAATGCGCCGACCATCATCAGCCCGCCGAGCGCGGCGAGCATCAGCCAATCCACGGGCGGTTGGCGTTCGTTGACGGGTTGGCGAATCATGGAGTGTTCACGGCGATGGAGGGACGACCCTCGTTTTCCAGTTTTTGGATCGCGCGATAAATCTTTGCAGCCGCTGGCGCGCACGTGCCGCCGCCGGATGCGCCTTCCTCGACCATCACCACCACGACCCAGCGCGGATTTTCAAAGGGAGCACAGGAGGCGAACCACGTGGTGTGTCCGACGATTTGTCCGCGTGGATTGGTAATCTGTGCGGTGCCAGTTTTGCCGCCGATCCGCATGCCGGGAACAAGCGCCGCCTTGCCGGTGCCGCCTTCCTCAACGTCGGCGAGCATCGCCTCGCGCGTGATCGCGAGCGTGGTGTCGCTCACGCCGAGCAGATTGCGCGGTGGCTTGGTGGGAAACTCGATGACGGTTTCGTCGCTGTTCGGATCGGCGGGTTCAATCCTCTGAACGAGCCGCGGCCACATGACTTTGCCGCCATTGGCGATCGAGGAAATCATGACGGCCATCTGCAGCGGGGTAACGCTCAGGCGCCCCTGACCGATGCACACGTACGCGGTGTCGGGAGCAATCCAGCCGCGGCGGACTTCGGCGATCTTCGGCAGGTAACCAGGCGTTTCCTGGCTGCTGAGCAGACCGGTCTTCTCGCCGAGATGCAGCCGCTGGCCAAGCTGGATGATGCGCTCGATGCCGGCGCGCATGCCGTTGGTGATGAAATAGGTGTTGCTCGATTTGATGAACGCTTTCTTGAAGTCGTATTCGCCCGCTTCAGCCAAATCATCGATAGGCTTGTTTCGGCCGGGCACGCGGATGTAACCGGGGTTGGAGATGCGTTCGTTCGGATCGACGCCGGCCTCGAGCGCTGCCAGGCCGGTCAGGACTTTGAAGATCGATCCGGGCGCGTAATTCTCCTGCATCGCACGGTTAATCTGCGGCTTGAGGGTTGGGCTGTTCAGGTGGAACCAGTTGTTGCTGCTGATGCGGGGAATGAAGGAATTGAGATCGAAGGACGGCGCTGAAGCCAGGGCCAGCACATCGCCGGTGTGTGGGTCCATGACGACGGCCGCGCCTTTCACCGAGCCGGCCATGGCTTGCTCAAGGGCGGTTTCGGCGGCGCGCTGGATGTCGGCATCGATCGTCAGCACCAGGTTTTTGCCGGGCTCGGCGGGCATCCAGACGTTCTCGGACTGGCGGTAGCCGAGGCTGTTGACGAGCACGGATTTCACGCCTGCCTTGCCGCGAAGCTCGGCGTCGAATTCTCCTTCCACGCCGACGTTGCCGCGATAATCGGGCAGCCGGAAATTCACATCCGCGACCTCGCCTTCGAGCGAACGATTGTCACGAACCAGGTAGCCAATGACGTGGCAGGCGAGATTTGTACCGGGGTAGTAGCGCGTGGGCTGGATTTCAAGATCGACGCCGGGCGGTGTGGACGAGCTTTCAAGCAGCCGGGCGATTTGATTTTGATCGAGGTTGGTGAAGATCGGCAGCGGCAGCGCAAGCTGACTGCTGTAGTGTTTCATGAACTCTTCGAAGGTGAACTCCGCAGGCTGCTGCACGATGGTCGAGATGCGCTGGACGATGTTGCTGACGACGCGGTAGCGGACCTGGGCTTCGAGCGCGCGCCGCTGGGCGAGTGACATTTTCGGGAACTGCTTCTTGACCGGATCCGCGCCGAGCCAGCGTCGCCACGCGGGGAGGGCGTTGGTGACGAACTGTGGCTGGCGGCTGCGGGCGTATTCCGCGCGGAATTCATGGCGCAGTTCGTCGAGGTACAGGATGACGTTGTAGCTCGGGCGATTCTCGGCGATGGCCGCGCTGTGGCGGTCGAGGATCTTTCCGCGGATGGCGGGAATTCGGACGGTGCGGAAGGATTGGGACTTCTGGTTTTCCGTGTAGTGCCGGTAGGAGATGATTTGCACCCACCACAGGCCGGCGATGAGGACGCCCATGCCCAAGAGCACCACCAGCGTGAGGGTGCGTAGATGCGGATCGTTCTTCTTGAGCTGGTCGAAGACAATCATGGTTATTGCCTTCCTCTCTTGATCTGCCGGTCGGGACGGAAACTGGACTCGCCGAGTGGCCGGTAGTTGAAGGTTTCACCGATGCGATTGAACACGAAGAACCAGAGCGGCGTAATCGCTCCACCCATCAGGCTCATCGCGATCCATTGCCAGAGCGAGAACCAGCTGAGGAGCGGCTGAACCTGGGTGTTCATCAGCAACACCAGTGTGACAATGGGAACGGCGGCGGTGGCGCAAAGTCCGAGGATGAATTGTGCGAACGCTTGCTGGCGGAGAATCAAATCGCTGAACTGGTGGATAACGAGTCCCACGAGAAACAACGGGAGCAGGCTGATCCCCAGTGGATTCGCGGAGAGCGAATCGATCCAGAGCCCGCAGCTGAGCGCCACGATGGTGAAGGTAAGGACGCCGCCGCTTAACGCTGCGTAGACGACGAGGCTGGGGATCAAATCGATCTGCACGACGACGAGATGACGAAACTCATTGAAGGTCGCCTGGGCGTAAATCGCCAGGTAGGCAACCAGAAGAATCGCGATGGTGTTGAACCAGCTCATGTTTCGTCAGGGCATCAGGATGAAGACTTCTTCGAGGCGGTTCATGTTCACGGCGAGCCGCACCTGGGCTTCCTTGTATAGGCCGTAGCCGATGCTGCGAAAGTCGGCGATTTGCCCGACGACAATTCCTTTGGGAAACACGCCGCCCATGCCGCTGGTAACCACGACCTGACCGGGGATGAGTTTGCTGTTTCGCGAGAGGTAGGTGAGATCAACCAGGGCGTGGTCCAGGGGGCTTGAGGAGGCGGGTGCGATGAATCCTTGCTCCCGGCTCTTGTCGTCGCCGACGAGAACGGCGACTCGGCAATCCGGATCGCCGACCAGCACGACATGCGATTGGGCGAAGCTCACGCCAGCGATGCGCCCCACCAATCCTTCAGCGGTGACCACCGGGAGATTCGTGACTACGCCGTCGCGGGTGCCGCGGTCGATGGTGATCGTCTTCCACCAGTTCACCGGGTCGCGGGCGACGACTCGGGCCATCTTCGTTTTCCACGGATACTGGCGCGGGATGTTGAAGTAATCGCGCAGGCGATCGTTTTCGCGTTTCCATTCGTCAGCCTGACGGAAGTAAAGCGTAGAGAGCTGATTCGTCTTGTGCTGCCACTGAAGCTGGCGGATGAGCTCGCGTCGGGAGAGCAGGGAATAGCTGGAATTCTCCGCGAGGTCGCCGAGAGAGCCGGACATGCCGAAGAGAGGGAGGAAGATACCGCTGATGGCGAGCTTGAGGTTCGCCGCCGCCCGGTCGGGCAGCTTGAGGAGCACGAAGGTGCAGAGGATGATTACCCCCAGTGCAATATATTGCGGACGTTTTAACATCTATTCACCCAACACGCATCAATGCGGCAGCGTTGTGCTGCAGCGATGCCGTCACACACGACGGCGATGGGATTGGGCGAACGCTAGGCGCGGGTGCCGGCGGTGTTCGTGACCCGCTTGAGGAATTGAAGCTCTTGCAAGACGCGTCCCGTGCCATTGGCCACGGCGGTCAGTGGATCGTCGGCAATGTGGACCGGCAATCCGGTCTCTTCAGCCACCAGCCGATCGATGCCTCTCAACAAGGCACCACCACCCGCCATGACAATTCCCCGGTCGACCAGGTCGGCCGAGAGTTCAGGCGGGCAGCGTTCCAGCGTAATGCGGACGGACTCCAAAATACTTGAAAGCGGTTCCTGCAAGGCCTCGCGAATCTCCTCCGAACGTATGGTCAACGTCTTGGGCAATCCGGCGGACAAATCGCGACCCTTCACTTCCATCGTCAATTCCTGCTCCAGCGGAAATGCGGATCCGATCCGGATCTTGATTTCTTCCGCTGTGCGTTCGCCAATCATCAAATTGTAGGCCCGCTTCATGTGCGCAACGATCGTTTCGTCAAATTCGTCTCCGCCTACCCTCAGGCTGCGGCTGAAGACGATGCCGGCGAGGGAGATGATTGCGATTTCGCAAGTTCCTCCGCCGATATCAACGATCATGTTGCCCGCCGGTTCATGAACCGGCAGACCGACTCCGATGGCCGACGCCATCGGTTGTTCAATAAGGTAAACCTCGCGCGCACCCGCATGGGTGGCCGAGTCTTTGACGGCCCGTTTTTCCACTTCCGTAATGCCACTTGGCACTGCAACCACCACGCGGGGGGCGATGAGCTTGCGATGATGCACCTTCTGGATGAAATGACGCAGCATCGCCTCGGTGATTTCAAAATCAGCGATGACACCGTCCTTCATGGGCCGGATGGCCACAATATTACCAGGAGTGCGGCCCAACATTCTCTTGGCCTCTTCGCCGACGGCCAGAACGTTGGTAGTCCCTGCTTGGATGGCTACAACGGAAGGTTCACGCAGAACAATGCCTTGGTCACGGACGTAAACAAGAGAGTTCGCCGTGCCGAGGTCGATGCCAATGTCGTTGGAAAACAGGCTTTTAACTTGTGCGAACATGAATTGTGCCTAGCACGGGACTCAAGGTATGGGGGCGAAAGAGGCAAGGTCAAGCGTTTACACACAATATGCTGCGTTGATCATTCCGTGCTACTACGGAACCCCTGAGACAGATTGGCTCCTCCAAGGCTCAGGGTCAAAATAGTGAAACTCCGAAGGGCGCAAGATGCGGCAATGCTGGGTGGGGTGCGATTTCTTGGAAATTGCTGTCGTCCCCAGTTCTGGTGACTGGCTGGGGACGCGGATTCGGGTAATTTGATGACGTGTTACACGCTTGGTTCTCAGGTGTGTGTTCTGTGTGAAAAGGCCGGACCTGTTGTCCGGCCTTTCGTGTTTCTAGGTTTGGCGCCCGATTTCCCGCCCAATCGGCGCTTCGCCTGATCGAATTCCTCCTCGACGCAGAGTCCTGTGCGAACAGAGTGAACTTATGAAATCACTCACCGAGCATCTCTGGTTCGAAGTCAAGGGCCGTCGAGGATTCGTAAACATTACCCCCACTGTCTCTGCCTTGGTGGGGAAGAGTGGCGTTCAGGAAGGATTGTGCCTGGTGAATGCCATGCATATTACGGCCTCCGTGTTCATCAACGACGAAGAGGAGGGTTTAAAGCAGGACTATGAAGTGTGGTTGGAGAAACTCGCGCCGCATGAACCGACCAATCGTTACCGCCACAATCAGACCGGGGAAGATAATGCGGACGCCCACTTGAAGCGGCAAATCATGGGACGAGAAGTTGTCATCGCTATTACAAAAGGTGAACTCGACCTCGGTCCGTGGGAACAAATCTTCTACGGCGAGTTTGATGGCAACCGTCGGAAGCGCGTGCTGGTGAAGGTCATTGGGGAGTAGGCGACGACCTGAGGCTGGAAGGGGAGCCTGAACCTGCGGTTGAATGTTTGGGAAGGAATTGGTGCCAGAGGCAGGAATTGAACCTGCGACCAAAGGCTTATGAGTCCTCTGCTCTACCCCTGAGCTACTCTGGCAACCGGGACGCAAATCTTTCCAAGACCCAGCCCGCTCTGTCAAACCGAATGATAAAGGGGAGCAACCCAATATCGCTTTTTTACCCGCTGGGTTTCCCTTCAAGGACTACTCAGGATGGAAAATAAACTGGCAACGAGTTGGGAGGGCGCCCCGATGCTTGACCTTGGCAACCGAACAAGACGTGACCTCGCCATATCCTGGCGAGAACTCGCCGATGGCTGTCGTCAATTCCGAATCTGCCGCGCAAATCGAAAGCCTCAATCGGGACGAGTCTTCCCTCTGAATCAGAAAGCCGCCTGATTGCGTCGTGACATCCCAGCGAGGGTCAAAATGCATTCGCCACTCGATCTCATGGGCACCATCTCCTTCCAGCTCGTCTTCGATGATGACTTCGTCTCTGGCTCCGAACCTGAATTTGCGACGATGAAGGACCTTGTTTGGCAGTTGCCTTTCGAAGACGCGCGAGCCGTCGTGGAGATTCGTTGCGAGCAAAGGTTCATCACGTCCTGGAAGAAAAAAGAGATGATGAGAAGGGGCCAGTGGGTCATTGCCGTCAACGGTCACTGTGTTGTGCGAAGAGACGGAACGAAATCGATTTCGTGCGCCGGGGTTCCAAGTGTAGGCGTAAGTACCTGGATCTACGATGAGCGGCTTTTTTTTCCATTCGAGGCAAAACGAAAGATCATCGCTGTGCGCGTGACTGCCGTGTCCGTGTAGACCGACCCCTCCGAAATCGGAGGCGATGGTCCAATCGGACCTACGCTCGATCCACCAGCCGCTCTTTGGGTAGGTGACCTGTCGAGCGGAGACAAACTTCTTTGCGAAAATCAACTCTGCCAATTGAAGCAACACATCAGCACGGCCCAGCGACGATGCGTGATCCAATGCGAGGACGCGGCCGCTGTCGTCGTCTCCAAATGGAAAAACATCGCCCGATGAATCGCGAAAATCCGCCACTATCTGGCACATGGTTTCGAGCCGACGTTCGGCCGATTCCGGAAAAGGCTCTTCATTGACCAACCGCGCCACCAATGCCATCTCGGTGACAAAGGCATGGTAGCGGAGGGATGCCTCGTTTAATCCGCCGTCAGTCCGGGTTTGTGCCAGCAACGCCTGCGGGAATTCTGCTTTTGCAAAGCGATACCATCGCTTCGCTGCGGCATCGTTTGGAAAGATGCTCCCTGCCAGCAGTAATCCAAGCAAGTCGGCGAGGTAGTGATTTGAGGGGATGGTGCGAGATTCCAGACGTCGCCAGATTGCGCTTCCATGCCGCCATAGTTCTCCGGCCCACCTCTGGGTGCCGATTCTTCGTTCCAGCTCGCCATCAGAAATGGCGTCAGCGGCAACCCAATTAACGAAACGTATTGCCACGTCCATGGCGCAAGTCCATGCAGGTCCATCCGTGTTGCCATTGGCTTTGAGCCATCGCTGGATGAAGGCGGCGCTGGCACCCGTGTCGGCGGGATTCGCGCACGAGTTCAGAAAGAGCGGATGACCCCGGCTAAAATCCCAGATGAGTTTGATGTCGCTGGTGAGATCTTGGGCCTCTGAATCGGGGCCATTCTCACAGAGTTTGAGCAGCAGGGCTTCGTCAAAATCCTGGCCAAAGACGCGGCTGAATGAGTGGGTTTTGCCATCGAGTTGCGACGCTGTAATCCAGCGCTGCAGTTCGCGTTTGAAGTGTTGCGGAATGCGAATGGCATCCACTTCGGGCTGGGGCAACGGACCGTTCTCCCGATAAAGGCCCACCCGCTGGGCGGCCTTTCGCAACAGCAGGCGGGGATGCCGCGCCAGCGGGGAATTTAGGAAAGTCGCGAGCGACGGCATAAGTCGGTTCACTGACCCGCGGTTTCAAGCAGCTCGGAGAGCTTCGCTACGGTAGAAATGGCTGAGAACTTTTCCAATGCAGGTTCATTGAAATTCCAGCGTTCTTGACTGCGGGCGACTGTTTCGAACCTCTGGAGTCCTGCGGCGACTGACTCAGCGGTGTGAGCGCACACCAATCCGGCGTTGCAACGATCCATGATTTCGGTTACTTCGCACGGGCTGGCGAGGGCAAGCATCGGGATGCGGGCTCGAGGGCTTCGAACAGTTTTCCGGGAATGTGGATCTGGTCGTTTGGCGCCTGGAGCAATAGTGCAACGTCACTTCCCATCATCAATTTCAGAGCTTCGCGGTGTGGAATCATGCCCAGAAAATCCATGTAGGGAGTAATTCCTGTTTTATTGATCACCGCACTAAGATCGTTTATCCCAGCAGCACCGCCGGCCCAGCGAAATCTGAATTGATCGGGCGTCAGCCTTCGGGAATCGATGAACTGGCGCATGCCTTCAAAGAACTGATGCGGTGTACGGCTGGCGTACATGGCGCCGGTGTAGGAAATGGTGAATGGTCGGGGCTGGTTCCTGGTGGGAGGCTCGGGATATTCGGACGGATCGAAGAAGTTGTAGTTGAGCCGAACGGGAGCCCGAAGTTCTTTCCCGTAGGTGGACGTGAGGTAATTGGCGATTCCCTGACAGACGGCACTTACTTGATGAGCTCGACGAAGCACTCTCCGTTCGAGTCTTTGATGCATCCAGGTGTGAAACCGTGTTGGCTGCGTGATATGATAGTACGGATTGCCGATCCACAAATCGCGATATTCGACCACGCTCGGCACTCCGAATCGTTCTGAAAGATCCGTCGCTACCAGAAGGGAAGTGCGAGGATCGAGTGAGGCGAAAATGGCGTCGAACTTTTCGGAACTCAAAAGTTCAGCGCCTCGCTGCGTCGCGGGCTTTCGCCACGGTGCAATTTTGTCGGGTATCATCAACCATCGATTGATTTCGCTGGTGAAGCCGATCTTCTGTGCGGTGGGTCGGGACTGGCCCTTTTCAGGCTGCATGTTCACCTGAGAACCTCGCAGCCGCCGGTATACGCTCGCCAAATCTGTTGCCTTGATTTCCTCGACACGAACTCCGGGCGCGTTTTGGACCGCGACACTCGTTTCATTTCGGGCATGCGTCAGCACGACCACTTCCCAGCCGAACTTGGGCAGCAATCGCGCGATCCGCCGCATACGCACGCCGCCCATGTTGGCGTCGAGATACGGATGTGCGACGAAGAGAACGCGTCGTTTCAAGCGAGGCACCTTCTAAGCTCGTCGACGTCGACTGGTGCGCGTCGATTAAGACTTTCTTGAGCCGCCAACGTAAGCAGGGACGATTCGATCAAGGATTCAGCGGAGATCGGAGGTGGGCCGCCGGACTGCAAACATCGGAGGAACAGATCGAGCAGACGTTCCTGGCCTTTGTCTTGGGCATGGCGACCCAGGTTGTCGCGTTTATCCTGACGGAAGAACTCAGCCTCGCGGTAGTCGTGGATCGAGCCACAAGTTTGTCCGACGAAGCATTCGAAGTGCTCTTTGGGCATGGAGGGGGCGCCTTGCGAGGAGTAAACCACTTGTCCCACCGATCCGTCGGAGAAACGAATGCTGGCCGAGAAGTTACCTGTCGCCTGAAGATCCTCTCGGTTGGTGCCGAGCGTTTCTGTGTATACCGACTCTGCCGCCTGACCGGCGCACGCCCGGAGGAGATCAAAAAAATGACAGCCCTCGCCCATCAATCTTCCACCACCGGAGGCGGGATCGTGGACCCACGAATCGGCCGGGATGAATCCAGCATTGACGCGGTAATGCATCATGCGAGGCGTGGATTTGCCGAGCTTAGCGAAAAGCCATTCGGCATCCTGACTAAACGGGCGATTGAACCCGACGACGAGCCGACTGCCTGGATTGTCACGCATGGCTTGAACCACGTCGCGAAGGCCATCCAGAGTCAAGGAAAGCGGCTTCTCGACCCAGACATGTTTTCCCGCGCGTAACGCATCGCAGGCGAATTTGGCGTGCGAATCATGTCGTGTGCTGACGAAGACGACCTGAACGCCGGAGTCCGCCAATACTTCGTCGACTTTCGAGCATGCCTTTTCGAATCCAAATCGTTTCGCGGCGTGCAGGGCGTGACTTCCGTTCCGCGTCATGACCGACCTCATGTGAACGTCGCTCCGCTTTTTCAGCAACGGCAGCAGCATTGATTGCGCGTAAGCTCCCGCGCCGATGAAGCCAATGCCGAAGCTTTCGAGTCGGGCCGGGACCGCGGCAATTGACGGAATAGAAAATCGCTGCGGCGCGGACGGTGCGTTGGGGTAGGTCAAAATGACTCCAACGCGTTCAATGCTGCGATCGTTCAACAATGTGTAAGCTGCGGGCGCCTCGTCGACGGTGAATCGATGGGTAATCAGCGATGCTGTTGAAATGGTTCCTCGCTGGAGCAGCTCCAAAAAGGAGCGCATGTTGCGTTGCTCCGTGAAGCGGACGTAGTCGATCGGGTAGTCGTTCCCGCCCTCCTCGTAGCGCCGATCATAGCGACCGGGTCCGTAGGAGCGTGACAAGGTGAATGAAAGTTCTTTGGCGAAGTATTCCTCCCGCGGAATGGTCATTCCCGTGGCGCCCACCATGACAACGCGGCCGCGCGAACGAGCCAGCTTGCCGGCAAGTTCCACCGGAGAGCTCTCTGAAGTTGCGGCGCAAATAATAACAGCATCCGCTCCCTGACCACCAGAAATCGAAAAGACTCCTTCGGCCGCCTGCGCGGGATCGGTCACCACCTCGCAGCCACTGCTGAGGCCCCGTTTTCTAGCGCTTGGCGAGGGATCAATTCCGACTACGCGACAGCCGTTCGCACGAAGCAACTGACAGGTGATCAATCCAACGAGCCCGAGCCCGATGACAGCGATGTATTCACCCAATTGGGCCGCAGACTGACGGACACCTTGCATCGCGATGGCTCCAACGGTCGTGAAGGCTGCGGCCTCGGCCTCAATGCCGTCGGGGACGTAAGCGGTCAAAAGTCTTGGAACGGAGACGAATTCCGCGTGGTTGGCCGCACCTACGCCGGCGCACGCCACGAGGTCGCCCGCTTGATAGGTGCCTTCGTCAACGCCGGCGTGGACCACCGTTCCGGCACAGCTGTAGCCCAGTTCGGAGTAACCTTCGTATTTACTGGCAATCTTTTCCTTGATGCCTGCCACGCCACGCTCCTTGAGTTCTTCCAGTCCTTTGCGAATCAGGTCAGGCTTCTCGCGAAGCTTCTCCAATAACGATTGCCTTCCTTTGGCGACTTGTGCGCTTTCGGTACCGGCGCTGAGCAAGGAGGCTTGAACCCGGACCAAGATTCTCCCTCTTGATGGCGAAGGGTCCGGTGTATCAGCCACCACAATCGATCCGGTTTCCAGATCTTGAAGAACTTGTTTCATCGCTTTCCTTGGCCCCATCGGGTTGGGCACTCACCTCGGCTGGCGGACTGGCGAGGGCTCAGAAGATCCTTGGCTTCGAACGCTGCTGGCAGCCTCGGGAATTCTTTTCCTTCCCCGGCGTGATTGAAGCGGCCCGGACTTGGAACTCTGGCGACTTGCGCAACGATGTTCATGCGCCAAGGATCGGACGAATTGGTGTGAAGCAAAAGACCGGATTTGGCGGAGCGATGCGCCCTGCCGCCAGGCCGGGGATGAACCGGCTCGTCGTCGAGATATCTGTCAGAATGACAGGGTTGATGTGCGATTGACATTAGAGTGCTGGCAAACACTCCGTTCGACAGTCGGTCCGGGTATCTGCACGAATAGAGCTTCAATTATTTCAGCGACGCCTCAAACGCAAGCTCTCAGCAAATCGGGTTCAGGCTTGCGGGGATCTTGAGCACTTGTATTTTGCCGACGACATTATCGTTGTGTGCTCGATTGAAAATCTTCGCATCATGCTGCATCCGATGGCCTCTGGGCTTCTTAAATGCCCGTAAGTGAACGCTGCCCCGATGTCCCTCAAGAACCACATCCGCGACCTTCCAGAGGCGCATCGTCGTCGGCTGAAGTCCCTGCTGGCGGTCATTCCTCCGGGAATGCGTCAGTCGAGGACCTATCGGCGCTGGGGCGGATTCCTCAGGGAAGCGCAGTATTGGCCGGCGGAAAGGATTGAAGCTTGGCAACTGGAGCAGCTGCGCGCGATCGTTCAGCATGCAATTTCTAAAACCGAGGGGTATCGGGAGCTGTATAAAAGCGCTGGGCTTCGGTCTGCTGCGGACCTGCGGAAATTGAGTGACCTGCGCCGTCTTCCTTTCACGAGTAAAGAGCTGTTTCGCGACAATCTTGAGGCGTTTTCAGTTTCGGGGAGGGATGGAAGATATGTGACCACCGGAGGATCCACGGGAATTCCCTTTGGCTTTCGGGAAACTTTTGAGACTTCCAGCGTTGAAAATGCGTTCATGCAAACCGGATGGTCCTGGACTGGTTGGCGATTGGGGCAGGCCAGTGCGGTGTTGCGAGGCGGTTACGTGGGATCGCGAGATTCAATTTCGCAATACGATCCCTTCAACCGCGAGCTCTCTCTCTCGTCCTATTTTCTTACCAGCGAATCTTTGCCGCGATACCTCGAAGCGATTCGCCGCCGCCGGATCGGTGTTCTTCAAGCCTACCCGTCGTCGATGAATTTGTTGTGCGATTTGATCAAGGATCGCGGGCTCGAAGGTGAACTGGAACTCGATGTGGTGTTTCTCGGTTCCGAAAACGTTTACCCGTGGCAGTTGGAAAAGTTTCGAGCCCTCTTTCCATCGGCGAAGTTCTTTTCCTGGTACGGGCACTGCGAGAAAGCGGTGTTGGCTCCCTGGTGTGAGCACACGACCAGTTTCCATGCATGGCCGTTTTATGGAGTGACTGAAGTGACGGATGAACGAGGCGCGCCGGTTGAGGAGGGAACTGAAGGGGAGATCGTGGGCACGAGTTTTCACCAAACGCTGACTCCATTCATTCGCTATCGCACCATGGACCACGCGCTGAAGGGCCAGGCGGGTTGCAAACACTGTCGGCGTGAATTTCCAATTCTCACGCGCATCATGGGCCGGGCGCACGAGGTCATTGTTACCCGCACGGGTCGCTTTATTTCCATGACCGCCATCAACATGCACGATGACATTTTCGATGGGTTGCGCCAGTTTCAGTTCGTGCAGGAGAAAGCTGGAAGCGTGGCGTTCAACTATGTGCCGAAGCACGATGCGATAACACCTTCTGAATCCCAGAAGATTGAGATCGGTCTTCGGGCGAAGTTTGGGGATGACGTGACACTCGTCCTCGTGCCCGTGAAGGAGATTCCTCGCACCAAATCCGGCAAGTATCGCTTTCTCGACCAGCGGATGGAGATCAGATACGGAGATATCGAATGAGTCACCTTGTTGCCTTCGGCCTCACGATTCCCGCATACAACTCGACGCCACCGTTTCATCCGGATGCGACGTTCCCTGAGACGCCCTTCGCGGAAGTATCGACCTCGCCAAACTGGCCGTATCGACTGTTGCGGCGTCTGCTGTTTGATCTGGATTTGGATCGGGAACGCTTCGGCACCCGCGATTGGAATCCCCTGGGGGGCTTGATCAAGCCCGGCCAGACCGTGTTGCTTAAGCCCAACTTCGTTCTCAGTTTCAATGCGGGTGGCGATGATATCTTTTCGGTCATCACTCACCCTTCGATTCTCCGCGCGCTGGTTGACTATGCGTTCATTGCGTTGAAGGGGCAGGGTCGGATCATCATCGCCGATGTTCCTCAGATGGATTGTGACTGGGACGAGTTGATGCGATTGCAGCGCCTTGATTCGATCCAAGAGTTCTACGCCTCGAAATTCGGATTCAAGGTGGAGGTTTATGACCTGCGCAATTTTGCGGTGATTGATCATACGAAACCGCCGCTGACGGAGAATCGTAAGAAGCTTGCCGGTGATCCGGCAGGCAGCGTCGTAATCAACCTCGGCAAGCGGAGCCAGTTCTACGGCCTGCCAAACCAAAACTACTATGGCGCCGACTACAATCGTGAGGAAACGATAGCGCACCACAACGGCGAAACGCAGGAATACTGTGTCTCCAAGACAATTCTTTCGGCGGATGTATTCCTGTCCGTGCCCAAAATGAAAACCCACAAGAAGGTGGGTGTCACTTTGAACCTGAAGGGGTTGGTCGGGATCAACACCAACAAGAACTACCTGGTTCATTACCGGTTGGGATCTCCGAAGGAAGGAGGCGATCAAATTCCCGACTCGCGTGCCGGAAAAGATCGGACTCTGGTCAAGGTTCAACGTTGGGCCTACGACCGTTTCCTGTCCAAGCAATCGAAGGCGGGCGACTCCATCTATAATGCGTTCCGCGCTGTTTATCGGGCGACCCTGAAACCCTTCCTGCGGGTATCTGACGAGACGTACGTGCTGGATGCCGGAAACTGGCATGGCAACGACTCCGCGTGGCGAATGACGGCCGACCTGACGCAGATTCTATTTTTTGCCGATGCGCAGGGCCGCATGCACGATGTCCCACAGCGTAAAATGCTCTGCGTTGTCGACGGGATTATCGGAGGGGAGCGCATGGGTCCGCTTGAACCCACCGCTCGGCGGAATGGATGCCTGGTCGTCGGGGCGCATCCGGTGGCCGTTGACGTGACGACGACTCGGTTGATGGGCTTTGACCCCCGAAAGATTAAGCAGTTCTCCCCGGCGTTGGATCGCGGAAATGCATTCGGATTTGGAGGGTTCCAAGATATCGATATCAAGTTCGAAGGCACAGCAATGGCGGGGGAGCGTTTCTTTGCGGCGTCGGATTCGACGCCTTACTTTAAGTTCGCCCCGCATCCCGGCTGGGTCGGCCAGCTGGAGGTTTAGCGCAACTCCCGTTCGCGGCTCAGTTTGGAGGGAGGAATTCATCCGCCATCATTTTATTGTCTTCCCGGATTTGATTCGGTCGCCATACTTTTTCCGGTGACCAGCGAAGCGGTGCAAAAACTTCCAGATTCAACTTCACGAGCGGTTCAGCCCGCCGTGGCTTGGTTCTGCCTGCGGTCGCAGCCCAAGCACGAGCATATTGCGGCCGGGCATTTGCAGAAGCTGGAAGGCGTCGAGGTTTTCAATCCCCGGCTTCGCTTCGTCCGCAATACCAGGATCGGGCCGGTGACCGTCACCGAATCCATGTTTCCCAACTATCTGTTCGCCAAGTTTGATTGGGAACAGAGCTTGAACCGCATCCACTATTCCCCGGGAGTTTCGGGGGTGGTGCATTTTGGAAACAAGTGGCCGACCATTCCAGACTCTGCGATCGAGGAGATTCGGCGCCTCATCGGGACCGAGGAGGTCCACGTGATTTCGAATCAGGTCGCGCCGGGGGACGAGATCGATGTTTCAGGCGGGATTTTTCACGGGCTTCAAGCCGTCGTGACGTCCGTGATGCCGGGGAAGGATCGTGTCTTGGTCCTGATGGATTTCCTCGGCCGCCAGACCGCCGTCGAGATTGAGATGCGGTCTATCATTCGACGTTCTCCCGGCCGGTAGCTCTAACCCTGCGAAGACTGAGCCGGCGGACGCCCTTGAAATTGTTCTGCACGAGCCGCTCTGCAAAGATCGTTCTTAAGGAACCTCAATCCCGGCAGCGCGACGTGTCTGAAAACCCCCGTGCTCTGCCTTTGCGCCTCCGTCCGACGAGCATGTCGGTAACCGGATCAACCCATCGGCGTGCAGAGCTCGACGAGGTTGCCGTTCAGGTCGCGGACGTAGGCGACGGTCTGGCCCCACGGTTTCTGCTTGGGCGGGCTGAGGGGAATCGCGCCGGCCGCCGTGGCGCGCGCGAAGGCCGCCGCCACATCGTCCGTGGCAAACGCCACCTCGAAGGCGTCAGGAGGGCGTTGCGGATCGCTGGGCGTGACGCCGCCGGAGAAGTTGGAATTGGCGAGGGTGAGGCTGGCGAAGGAAAGCGTCGTCTGGCCCGTCTGCAACTCGCCATAATCACCGCTCTGGTGGACGAAGCCGCGCTGGAAACCAAAGGCGCGCTCGTAGAACTCGATGGCCCGGACCACATCGGGAACGTAGAGAATGGTGTAGGCGAATTTCATGTGGGCCAGTGCGCGATGACTAAGTTCGCTAATTAGGTGTTTCGGCTGTCGGCTCGTCGGAAAATTTCAGGAATATCTCCATTGATTGGCTCGGGTGTGCCGTCATTTGAATCTAGGTAGAACAGAGTCGAAGCGGGCGGCTCAATCCGGTGCAACACAAACTGGTCACCGGCACGCTCGGCAAGAACCAAGAACTCGCCGTCCGCGAACGCGGTGCTGAAAGCGGTGTCAGAGTCGTGCAGCGTCCAATCGTGAGCTAGTGCTCGGTCGTGCGCCAGGAACTCCCGCCACGAGTTCGGTATTGGCTGTGGCTCACGTGCAGAGTGAGGCGTCAGTGGATCGGACAATAAGCTGGTGGATGGCGCGCGATCCCAATCGGCAAAGGCTATCGCCTTCGGGCTCGGTGTAATCGTGAAATCAAAAACGTGCCCGCCAATACTTGTGAGCGTGGCCTTGAAGCGCTGCCCTCCCACGCCGAACCGAACCTCCGCCAGCCGGAACTCACCGGTGTGAGGGAAAGTCGGGACGCCACTCCAGTCCACTTTTCCTGACACTCTCCGATAGAAGCAAATCTCATTGGGATGTCGCTGGACGAGCGTGATGCCAGCGATTTGAGCATCGAAGATAACTTGGGCCTGCGAAGGCAAAACCTCCCGTACGGCAGCAATCAGCCGCTCTTCGAGTGGAGAAAATCGCCTCCACGTCAGACTGATTCGTTGCGCGATAGTCATTCGCGACTTGAACGCCCAATACCCTATTGAGCCGCCGCGCCCACCGGCTCCGGCTCCACCCACTTGCCGTGTTCGCGGATGAGATCGACGAGGCGGTCCACGGCTTCGGCTTCGGGGATGTTGAACTTGATGGGGGTCTTGCCCACGTAGAGGTTAATCTTGTTCGGAGCGCCGCCCACGTAGCCGAAGTCCGCGTCCGCCATTTCGCCGGGGCCGTTCACGATGCAGCCCATGATGGCGATCTTCACGCCCTTGAGATGCTCGGTGCGGGCTTTGATGCGTGCGGTGACGGTCTGGAGGTTGAAGAGCGTGCGGCCGCAGCTCGGGCACGCGACATAATCGGTCTTGAACGAACGGCAGCCGGCGGCCTGCAGAATGTTGTAGGCGAGGCGCAGGGACATGCCTGCGCCGGATTCGCCGCGCACGAGAATCGCATCGCCAATGCCGTCCGCCAGCAGCGAGCCGATGACGACGGAGGCGCGGAGCAGCGCGATCTTGGGTTCGAGCGCGGTGACGCCGAACGCGAGGCAATCCTTCAGCAGAATCGGATTCTTGCGGCCAAGCTGCTTGAGCTTGAGCGCGAGCAGGCGGAAGGCGGTGATGGCGGGCAGATTCACGCCGTCCTTCACGGTGACGAGCTGCGTGTCGCACGCGATGGTGAAGTCCTGCGTGGGATCGATCTCCTGGATGTTCAGGTCTTCGTAAACCGCCTCGGGCTTCACGTCGTCCTTCGGGCGAATCTTCGGCGCGACCTTGTCCCAAGTGGCGCGCGTGACGACAACGCGGATGAGTTGTTCCCCGCCGCATTTCATGCCGTCGAGGCCGAGATCGATTTCGGGAGTCGAGCGGCGTTCGTAGTGGAAGGGGTCGAAAGGAAACGGGGAATGCGGAACGGGGAGCGCGGAATTGGAGAGGAGAGGAATCTGCGCCAGCAAATCGCGACAGACCTCGATTTCGCGCGGTGAATCCTCTGTGAGCGAAACGCGGATGGTGTCGCCCAGGCCATCACACAGCAGCGAACCGATGCCGATGGCGCTCTTGATGCGGCCATCCTCGCCTTCGCCGGCTTCGGTGACGCCGAGGTGAATTGGATAATTCCAGTCCGGCCCGAGCTCGGTCAGGCGCGCGACGAGCAGGCGGTAGCATTCGATCATCACCTTCGGGTTGCTCGACTTCATCGAGAACTTGAAGTTGTGGAAGTCGTGCTTGCGCGCGATGCGGGCAAACTCCAGCGCGCTCTCCACCATGCCGAGCGGCGTGTCGCCGTAGCGGTTCATGATGCGGTCGCTGAGCGAGCCGTGGTTCGTGCCGATGCGGATGGCGCGCTTGAGTTCCTTGCAGAGCTTCACGAGCGGCGTGAACTTTTCCTCGATGCGCTTGAGCTCATCGGCGTAGGCGTCGTCGGTGTATTCCTTGACGGCGAATTTCTTCGAGTCGGCGTAGTTGCCGGGATTGATGCGGACCATCTCGACCCACTTGGCAGCTTCCATCGCGGCCTCGGGCTTGAAGTGAATGTCCGCGACGATGGGCACGAGGCAACCGCGCGCGCGCAGTTCGCGGACAATGTTCTCCAAGTTCGCCGCGTCCTTCACGGTGGGCGCGGTGATGCGGACGATCTGGCAGCCGACGGCAACAAGGTCGAGTGTCTGTTGCACAGAAGCCGCGGTGTCCATCGTGTCGCAGGTGAGCATGGACTGCATGACCACCGGACGGTCCCCGCCCATGATGACGCCGCCGCGCGCAGGATCGCCGATGACGATCTCGCGGGTCTTGCGTCGTTGATACACAAACGGTGAAGCGCAGTAGTTCATGTGCTGTAAGTCCAGATCGCGGCCGGTATTGGCCGTCCGGAAGATTAGGAGGCGCGAAAAAGCCGGTCAACCGCTTTGCGGCGATTGATCGGCTGTGGAAGAGGCGCGCGGGCGTGAGTTACTTCTTCGGCGCGAAGACGATGGGCTGCTCGCGGTTCTGGCTCGCGCTGCGCA
This sequence comes from Verrucomicrobiota bacterium, assembly GCA_016713365.1. Taxonomy (GTDB): domain Bacteria; phylum Verrucomicrobiota; class Verrucomicrobiia; order Limisphaerales; family JADJPG01; genus JADJPG01. Next base: position 184,232 of record JADJPG010000002.1, read on the forward strand.
TCCAGTCGCCGGCGTCAAAAAACGCGATATAGAGCATGAAAGTGATCAGAGCCATTGCGCAGGCGGTCTGGAAGTAATTCAGAATGGCGCCGCTGACGGGGCGACGGCGAATCTGTTCCAGAATGGCAAGCGTGATATGGCCGCCATCCAGCACGGGGAAGGGGAGCATGTTCAGCAGCGCGAGGTTCACGTTCATCACCACGCTGAACCAGAGCACAAGGCGCCAGCCGTCCGGACTGTCGAAGAGATTGGTGTAAACGCGGATGATCATCACCGCGCCGCCGAGTTGTTGCACGCCGATGTCCGACTTGCGCGAGAAAAGGGCCTGCAACGTGCCGGCAATCTGGTTCACGCTGCCTTCGACCTGTTCCCACGGCGTGGGATGAATGAGCGCGGTCGCGGCTCGATCTTCCCACGAAGTGATTCCGAACACTGGATCGCTTTTGGCCGGGCTCAACGGTTTTTCGGCAGCAAGGGTCACAGAGAGGGTTTCATTGCTGCGAACAATTCCGAGCGTTACCGGGGCCGAATTGGCGTTGGTCATCGATTCCTCGGCGTGAATCACCGCGTGCGGCGAGTACACCTTCTGTCCGTTCAACGTTGCCACCTTGTCACCACGGCGCAGCCCGGCGAGCGCGGCCGGACTGTTCGTGATCACGTCGTGGATGATGGCTTCCTGCACGGGCGCGATCAGCACCTGGCGCATGGCCTTGCGTTCATACCACTGCGTCGGGCGCTTGTAGGGCGTGACGGAGGCCATCTGCTCCTTGCCTTCGCGCAGGAATTTGAAGGTGATGTTCGTGCCCTCGCTGGTAACGATGCGCCACACCACGCTCTCGTGAGAAGAGGGACCGAACTGCTTGATGGGATGGCCGTCGATCTCGATGACTTCATCGCCGGGTCGCAAACCGCCTTTCCACGCCGGGCCATTGATGTCGACCCAGCCGATGGTGCGCGTCTTGTCGGCTTCCTTCACCGGCCGACCCACGCCCCAGACGATCACGGCGAAGACAATGGCGAGGAGAAAGCTGAAGAGCGGACCGGCGAAGGCCACGATGATCTTGTCGAGCGGCGAGATATTGGGAAGCGGTTCCTTCGCATCGTGGGTCTTGCCCTCGATGGCGTCCATCGGAGCCATTTGCGGCAGCGCGACATAACCGCCGGCGGGAATCCAGCCGAGCGCGTATTCGACTCCCTTGATGTTCTTTTTCCAGATCGGTTTGCCGAACCAGATCGCGAAACGGTCCACTCGCAAGCCCCTCCAGCGCGCGGCGAGGAAGTGTCCCAGCTCGTGCACGAAGATCAGCAGGTTAAAGAGCAGGATGACTTCGAGCAGGATGAAAGTCGTTTTCAATACTTGCATAAGTGTTTATCGGCGAATGACCGCACAGCACAAACTGGTCGCGGGAATATAGCGGTGGTCGGGGGGCTGGCAATGGTGGAGTCTGGCGGGTGCGTCCATGCGGGGGGTGAGTTTGTCTACCAGTCCTTGAAAGTCCGGTCCTGTCGGTTGGTCTTCATGATGGGGCGGAAGGGCATGGCCTTCTCCTCGGCCTTCAGGGCCTCCAGCAATTGCATCGCCTGCTGCGGCGTCATGCGCATGGCCTGCGCGGCCTGCGGAGCGCCTTCTCCGTTCTGCGATTCCTCGCCCTTCTCCTGCTGGCCCTTCTGGCCTTCCTTCTTGTCGCCATCTTTTTTGTCCTGCTGCGACGCTTGATCCTGCTTTTTCCTGCTCCTCTTCCTGCTTCTTCTGTTCCTCGGACTTCTTCTGTTGATCCTTCTTATCGTCGCCCGGTTTCTGCTGATCCTTGGATTGTTGATCGTTGGATTCCTGATCCTTCTTGTCCTGATCCTGCTTTTGATCGTCCTTGTTCTGCTGCTGTTTGCTGCTGATTCAGCAGTTCCCAGAGCTTCTTCAGCTTCTCGTCGTTGGGAAACAGCTTCAGTCCGTTCGTCACGGCGAGCTTTGCCTGCGACAGTTGGTTGGTGGCGAGGAAATGCTGCGCGCCTTGATGAAAAAACTGGTCGGGCGCCGGTTGCGCGGCGGAGACAGCCGCGACGAGGACCAGGTGGCACAACGCGATGGCGAGCCAGCTACTGTTGGGGCGGCGAGTTGATTTCATGGATCTGTTGGAGACGTTGCACGTAATCCTGCATTTCCTTCGCGACGGCGCTATTGGTCATCATCGGCGCCATGATGCGCAGGGCGGTCTCGTAGTCACGGCGCTTCACGGCTTCTTCAGAACGGCGCTTGGCCTTCCGCGCCTCGTCGAGCAAACGCAGCATCTCGCGCAATTCAGCCAGCTTGTAATTCACAAACCGCGCGTTGAACACCGCGTCGACGTCATTGGTGCGCAGCGCCACCGCGTTCTGAAAGCTCTTCAACGATTGCTCCCACTGTTTCTGTTTCTCCGGAATGGCGTCGCTCGCCTCGCCGATGCGGAACAGCGTATTGCCCATGTTGTAATATAGCTTCTGCTGCAAGTTCACGTCGGCATTGGTCAGCGCGGAGTTGAAATGACTGAGGGCGACGGAGTAGTTCGTGGCCTGATACGCCGCCGTGCCCGCGTTGAACTGGAGCCGCGCGTCCGTCGGTTTCTTGATCAACGCCGCTTCGTAAGCCGCCTGGGCGTTCGGATAATTCCCCGCCTTGTATTCCTTCGTTCCCTCGTCGTTCGACGCTTGAACGGTGCCCTCGGCAAACACGCCAGCGGCGAGGATTGCCGCGAGCAGCGCCGTAGTTCCGTTTCCGGCCAGAGCAGGGGACGAGCGTTGCAGAACGCGTTCCGGCAACAACATCTCGATCAGCAGCAGCACGATCGCAAGGCCCAGCACCCACTGATAACGTTCGTGCGGTCGCTTGATCCGCTGCGATGCCAGATCGCTCTTCGGCAACGGCGCGAGCCCGCGTTCGTAGAGCACATTCATCGTGTTGGCGCCGGAGAGCATCAGGTAGAACCCGCCTGTCGCCTGAGCCATCTCTTTGAGCAACGTCTCGTTCAACCGCGATTTCACGACGTTACCGTCCGAGTCTTTGATGAAGTCCGTGCGCCCGGAAGCATCCACTGGTCGCAGTAGTTCACCGTTTGCAGTTCCCACGCCGACGGTGAAGATGCGCAAGCCGTCCTTGCCTGCGGACTTTGCTGCGTCCAACGCGCTGCCATCGTGATCCTCGCCGTCGGTGAACAGCACGAGCACCTTGTGATTGTCGTTGTCCTTCTTGAACGCGCCGCGCGCGGCGGCGATGGCTTCGGAAAGCGCGGTGCCACCTTGCGGAATGATGTTCACGTCCAAAGCGTCGACACTCTGGCGGAACGCCTCGTCGTCGAGCGTCAGCGGGCATTGGAGGAACGCGCTTCCGGCGAAAGCAACAAGGCCGAGACGGTCCGCCCGCGCGAGACGTTTCAAATCAAGCGCGGCGAGTTGCGCGCGGCGCAGGCGGTTCGGGGCCACGTCCGTCGCCAGCATGCTGCGTGAGGTGTCGATGGCGACCACGATGTCGAGCCCGCGCGATTTCGCCTCTTCCCAACTGAAGCCCACTTGCGGCCGCGCCAGCGACAAGATGGTCAAAACCACCGCCGCGATGAACAGACCCGCCCGCAGGCGCTGCCGTTTCGTCGACAAGCCAATCGTCAGGCTCGAGAGCAGTCGTGCGGCGATGAACTGGCCTATTAACCGGCGCTTCACGCGGCCCGCCCACCAGTAGAATGCAATCAGCGCCGGTATTGCCAACAGCGCGAACCAGACGAGATGGGTGTGTTCGAAGGTCATGTGTTCGTTCGACGAGTTGAACTGGAGGTTGCCGGGAAAAGTAATCAGTAAGTCAGTGGAATACGTCCTTGCGGGAAGACGATAACTTTCCGATCATGGCAGCCACACGGTGTTTCCGAGCAACGCTTCGAGCAGCAGCAGCAGCAGTCCCGGAGCGATCACCCAATGGAACAACTCTTTGATCTGCACCAGACGTTTCACTTCGATCTCGGTTTTCTCCAGCGTGTCGATGCGGTCGTAAATCTTTCGCAACGTGTCCGTGCTGTCGGCGCGGAAGTATTCGCCGCCGGTCTTCTTTGCGATCTCGGTCAGCGTCTTCTCGTCGATGTCGACTTCCACCTGCGCATAGACTTTGCGGCCGAAGAAGTCCACGCCGCGCGGCATCGGCGCGGTGCCACGGGTGCCGACGCCAATCGTATAAACCTTCACGCCCAGCGCCTGCGCGGCCTCGGCGGCGGTGAGCGGCGGCACTTTGCCTGCGTTGCTCTGGCCGTCGGTCATCAGGATCACAATCTTGCTCTTCGACTTCAGATCGCGCAGACGGTTCACTGCTGCGGAGAGCCCGGAGCCGATCGCCGTGCCTTCCTCGATTTGGTGAAGTTCGAGCCGCGCGATGTTCATTTGCAGGAAGTCATGGTCGAGCGTCAGCGGCGCCGCGACGTAAGCCTTGCCCGCGAACGCGACGAGACCAATGCGATCGCCTGGCCGCCGCGTGACGAACTGCGTCAGCACGTCCTTGGCGATTACGAGGCGGTTCACGCGCTCGCCCTTCAGCTCGAAATCCTCGGACTCCATGCTGCCGGAGAGATCGATGGCCACGACGATGTCGATGCCGCTCGCCTTCACAGATGTCTCGCTCTCGACGAACTGCGGCCGCGCCAGGGCGACAATAAACAATACGAGCGCCAGCCAGCGCATCGCTGCGAGCACCTTGCCCGCACCCGACTGCCCGATGTTCGCCACGCCGCTGACGAGATGCGTTGAGGAATAGAGGAAGGCGGCCGGATTGCCCCGGCGTGCGCGCCACCACGCCGCCGCCGGCAGCAGCAGGAGCAGCAACAGGAACCACGGATGCGCGAAGGTGAATGCCATGTCCGGTTTACGATTTGCGATTCACGTCCGCGGAATCGGCGGCCGGCGGGATTGGCGGCGGTGTGCTCTCCGGTGCGACTGGCGCCGCCGGACTGATTGGCTCGAACTGCGTTTCGTCCACGAGTCGCAGCGCGGAGTCGTGCAGTTGGCGCAGGTTGCTCTCGGTCGGTTCGTGGCGGGCGAACTTCACGAGGTCGCAGCTTTGCAGGAAGTCCCCGAGCGAAAGCTTCTGATCGAGCGTGAGATGCTTGCTGTTCTGGAGCTCGACGAGGAATTCTTCCGTCGTCCGCTCCGGCGCGCGCAACGTGAAGCGTTCTTCGAGGTAGAGACGCAGCGTCTGCGAGACTTCGGTGCAGAACTGGTTCGGGTCGCCGATCAAGCGTAGCGCTTCCGCGAGACGTTGCTTCGCGCGCACGTGCGGCGGAATGACAATTTCCTCCACGACCTGCGCCTTCTTGCGTCGGAACAAGCCGACGATGATCAGCACGAGAATCGCCGCTGCGAGGCCGGAGAGTAGCACCCACAACCACAGCCACGGGTCCGGGATGTCCACTGGCGGTTTGATGCCGCGGATGTCCGTAGGAATCGGGCCGACAAGATTGGTGTTCATCGAGCACCTCCCGTTGGAGAAGTAATCAGTAGGTCAGCTGTCAGTGAATCAGTGTTCAGTGCGAACACGTATTGCGGCCACTCAGCGCCCACTGACCTACTGATTACTGTTTCACTGATTACTCGCTTCATCCTCTCGCCCTCCGCTTTTCGCGTGTCTCGAAAAACTTCCCGAGCGCCGCGCCGTAGGGCACGCCCGTCAGCAGTTGAATCGAATCGATGTTCGCCGAGCGGAAGAGCTTCGCCAGCTCGGCCTGTGCCTTGGCCTGACGTTCCTTGAACGCATTCCGATGACGCAGCACGCTCGTGTTCACTTCCACGACCTTGCCCGTTTCGGCGTCTTCGAGAATCAGGCGACCCAACGTAGGCAGTTCCAACTCGAACTTGTCCGCGATGTGGACGGCGACGACGTCGTGACGCCGGTTCGCCTGCCGCAACGCGACGAAGCAGCCCTGAGACATGAGCGACTGCCCGCGCTCGTCGGGCCCGCGCTGGCGCGCATCGCGGCGGCGCTCACTGGACTGCTCTCATCGATGAAATCGGAGATGACCACTGCGATGGCCTTGTGCGCGGTGACGCGGCTGAGGAATTGCAGCGCGGCGTTCAGGTTCGTGCCCTTGCGCTTCGGTTCGTAGAAAAGAATCTCGCGGATGACTCGCAGCACATGGCGGCGACCCTTCTTCGGCGGCATGTATTTCTCCACCTCGTCGGTGAAGAGGATGAGGCCGACCTTGTCGTTGTTGCGGATGGCGGAGAAGGCAAGCACGGAGGCGATCTCGGCGGCGAGTTCGCGCTTGGACTGGTCGCGCGAGCCGAAGAGGCCCGACCCGCTGAGGTCCACGATGAGCATGAGCGTGAGCTCGCGTTCCTCGACGAACTTCTTCACGAACGGATGGTTCATGCGCGCCGTGACGTTCCAGTCGATGGCGCGCACCTCGTCGCCGGGCTGATACTCGCGCACCTCCTCGAAGTTCATGCCCTGACCCTTGAAGACGCTGTGGTACTGGCCGCCGAGCGTCTCGTTCACGAGCCGGTTCGTGCGCAGCTCGATCTGCCGGATCTTCTTGAGGATTTCGCGGGGGATCATGGGAACGCGGAAGTCGGAACGCAGAATGATGAGGGAAAACCTCCTTGCCGCGAAATCGGTTGAGGGTAAATTGGTGCCATGAGCAGCACAGAAATCCTGGAGCAAATCCGGCGGCTTCCTGAGGCGGAGCGCCACGAATTGGTTGAAACCATTGAACAGGAGTTCGGCGCTTTCGATGACACTCTGTCACCCGAACAGATCGCAGAGTTGGACCGCCGCGCGGAGGATGCTTTGAAAAACCCCGGACGCGGAATTCCCTGGGAGCAGCTTCGCGATGAAACGCTGCGCAAGCTCAAGGGATGAGCTTTCAAGTCCGTCAGGAAGCTGAGGCTGCCGCGGAGTTTCAAGAGGCAACAGTTTGGTACGAGGCGCAAGCTTCTGGTTTGGGTAAACGCTTCGTGCTGGCCGTGGACAAGGTTGTTTCCGCCATTTGCGCCCACCCCCTTCGTTTTCCAAAAGCTGGTGCCATGAGCCGAAAGGGCACGAG
>JADJPG010000003.1 GCA_016713365.1 Verrucomicrobiota bacterium
AACTCCCACGCCTGGTCGTAGCGGAAGGAAACCAGCGGGTCGCCCGCGCCCGGGTCGCGCGGCGAACCTGGCCAGGTCCAAAACTCCTTCGGCACCGAGAGCGCCTTGAGCCCAGGACCGCCGACCTGACCATACTGAAGCTCGTTCCACGTGCCCGTCGTGAAACTGAAGCTCGCGGCGCTGCCGTTGAGCTCCACGCGATCCGGACTGCGCCAGCTTTCGTTCACGCCGCTGGCGAGCTTGGAGCTTTCCAGCACGCCGCTGGCGCCGCCGTCGAACTCGGCGAGAATCGCCACCCAGTCGTCGGTGTCATTCGGCGCGCCACCGCGAATCGGGGTAAGATTCTTGATATTCGCCACCAGACGTTTCATCGGGCCGATCAGAAGATGAGCGAAATCGATGCGGTGGCTGAGCATGTCACCAATCTCACCCGTGGCCGCGAGTTTCTTCACCTGACGCCAGCCTACATTGCGCGTGCCCCAGTCCTGTAACCGGCACGAGCGGTAATGATACGGCTGCCCAAGGTCGCCGCGCTTCACAAGGTGATCGAGGTAACGCATCGCCGGAACGAACCGGTAGGTGAACGCCGTCATGTGCCGGACGTTCGCGCGATCGGCCGCTTCAGCCATCTGCACCGCCTCGACGTAGCTCATGGCGATAGGTTTCTCGCAGAGAACGTGTTTCCCGGCCGCGATGGCCGCCAGCGCGATGGGGCCGTGGGTGAAGTTCGGCGTGGCGATGATGACGGCGTGGACATCATCGCGCTTCACGATGTCCTCGTAGCTGGTGGATGCGACTGTGACCCCGGTCTGTTGCTTCGCGGTCTCCAGCGTCGCCGCGTTGGCGTCGCAGAGCGCGACGACCTTGGTATCCGGGCAGAGGGCGAGTCCGGGAAGATGATTCTGAAGAGTGATGCCGCCACAGCCAACAATCGCAACGCCGATGGATTTCATGGGTCAAAGAGTTCGCAACAATCGATAACGGTCGGCGAGTATGCCGTCGGGGTTCCAAGTTCCAAGTTCCAAGTTCCAGTTCTGCGCGCCGATTGCGGCTTGTCACGGGCGAGCATTTCCCTTCTAAGAAGGCCGGTGAACATCTGGGAAATCATTATCTTGGGCATCGTCGAGGGCGTGACAGAGTTTCTGCCGATCTCTTCCACCGGTCACCTCATCCTCGTGGAACGCTGGCTGAAACTCGCCACGCATCCGACCGAGATGTTCAACGTCGTCATTCAATCCGGGGCCGTCATCGCCGTGGCGGTGGTTTTCTGGAACCGGCTCAAGGACATGGTCACCCACTGGAAATCACCCGAGGTGCAACAATTCGCGCTCAAGATCGCAGTGTCTTTCTTCATCACGGGCGTCGGCGGCTTGGTGTTGAAAAAACTGGGCTTGAAGCTCCCGGAAACCGCGGCGCCCGTCGCGTGGGCCACGCTGATTGGCGGCGTGGTCATTCTCGCGATGGAACGTTGGCTGAAGGGAAAACCCGGCTCGAACGACATCACCTGGACCGTCGCCATCGCCGTCGCTGGCGCGCAATTGCTTGCTGCGGCGTTTCCCGGCACGTCGCGCTCCGGCGCCTCGATCATCATCGCCCTGCTCTGCGGCATCGCCCGGCCGGCGGCGACCGAGTTTTCGTTTCTCGTGGGCGTTCCGACGCTGATCGCTGCCGGTGGCTATACGATGTTGAAATCGTTCAACGAACCCCACGAACCGTGGTGGCAAATCGGGCTCGGCACTTTCGTTTCCGCCGTCACCGCTTTCATCGTCGTGCGCTGGCTGTTGCAATTCGTGCGCAGCCACACGTTCGTCATCTTCGGCTGGTACCGAATCGTGCTCGGCGGACTCATCCTCGGATTCATCGTCTTCGGTTGAGCGCTCACGAAACCGGTTTTCCCGCTGGCGTTCAGTGCGTGGATTTGGTGACCTCGCGCCATCGCTTATGAAAACCGTCGTTCGCGGAACTCGCTCCCGCCTTCCTGACCTCGCTGCGCTGCTTCTCGCGCTCTCCTTCACCGCATCGCTGGTCGCCGCTCCGGCGTTCAAGCCCGCGCGGCTCGCCGAGATGGATGCCGCCATCACGAACGCCATCGCGGAGAAGAACATTCCCGGCGGCGTGCTCTGGGTGGAGCGACAAGGGCTCACCTACCACAAGGCTTTCGGAAAACGTGCGCTCGTTCCCGCGGCGGAGAACATCAGCGAGGACACCATCTTCGACGCCGCTTCACTCACGAAGGTCATCTCCACCGCGCCTGCCGTCATGCTGCTGGTCGAGCGCGGTCAGGTGAAACTCGAAGCGCCGGTGCGCACTTACATCCCGGAGTTTCGCGGGGAAGGCACCGATGGCATCACCGTGCGGCATCTGCTCACGCACACGTCCGGGTTGAAGCCCGGCTTGTCCGCGACTCCGCCGTGGCTCGGCTACGATGTCGGCATCGGCCTCGCCTGCGTGGAAAAGGCGACCAACGCGCCCGGCACCACGTTCCGCTACAGCGACATCAACTTCATCCTGCTCGGCGAAATCGTGCAGCGCGTCTCCCAGCGCAAGTTGAACGATTTTGTCGCGACTGAGATCTTCGGCCCGCTGCGGATGCGCGACACCGGTTACCTGCCGTCGTCGAACCAGCTCGCCCGTATCGCGCCGACCGAGCAGACGACCAACGGCATGTTGCGCGGCGTGGTGCATGATCCGACTTCACGGCGCATGGGCGGCGTCACGGGACACGCCGGGCTGTTCACCACGGCGAATGATCTCGCGCGCTTCGCACGCATGATGCTCAACGGCGGCGAGCTCGACGGCGTGCGCGTTTTCAAGCCGGAGACGTTGAAGTTGATGACTTCCGTGCAATCGCCCGACGCCGTCCAGAGCCGGCGCGGACTCGGTTGGGACATTGATTCGCCCTACAGCCGGCCCCGCGGCAGCGTGTTCCCGCGCGGCTCGTACGGGCACACGGGCTGGACGGGCACGGCGATCTGGATCGATCCGTTTTCGAAGACGTTCTGGATCTTCCTCTCGAACCGCGTGCATCCCGACGGCAAAGGCAACGTGCTCCCGCTCTACCTCACGCTCGGCACGCTCGCCGCGAAGGCGGTGGATGGCTTCGAATTTGGCGCGGTGCAAGAACAGCTTCCGTTCCGCGCGAACTTCATCGCGGCCGCGGTGGACACGAATGCTATCGCCAAGACGAACAACCTCTTCGCGCCGCGTCCGGCGTTGCCTGGCGTGCTCAATGGCATCGACGTGCTGGTGAAACAAAACTTTGCGCCGTTGAAGAGGAAGCGCATCGGGCTGGTCACGAATCACACCGGCCAGGATCGCTGGCGGAATGCGACGATTGATCTGCTCTTCCACGCGCCGGACGTGCAGCTCAAGGCGCTCTTCAGCCCCGAACACGGCATCCGCGGCGCGCTCGACGAAGCGGTGGGCGACAGTGTGGATGAAATCACCGGCCTGCCGGTTTACAGCCTGTATCCGAAGTCGCCGGCTAAGAAGAAGGACCAGTCCGAGAAGGATTACAACGCGCTGATCAACCAGCTCCGCTCGCCGCAACCCGCCGCGCTGGCGGACCTCGACGCGCTCGTGTTCGACATTCAGGACATCGGCTGCCGTTTCTACACTTACGTCGCCACGATGGGCTTGTGCATGGAAGCCGCCGCGCGCGCCGGCATTCCGTTCTACGTGCTGGACCGCGTGAATCCGATTAACGGCGTCGCCGTCGAAGGCCCGGTTTACCAGGGCGACCCGCACTTCGTGGCGTGGCACGACATTCCGCTGCGCCACGGCATGACCGTGGGCGAGCTCGCGCAGATGATTAACGCCGAGCGCAAGGTGACCGCGAAACTGACGGTCATTCCCGTCGAAGGTTGGAAGCGCGATTTGTGGTTCGACGAAACCGGCCAGCCGTGGCGGCATCCCTCGCCGAACATGCGCAGCGTGAACGCGGCGACGTTGTATCCGGGCACAGGCTTGCACGAATCCGCCCTCTCCGTCGGACGCGGCACCGACACGCCGTTTGAGATCGTTGGCGCGCCGTACATTGACGACCTCGTGTTCACTGCGGCGTTAAACAAGGCGAAGCTGCCTGGCGTGCGCTTCGTGCCGATTCGTTTCACGCCCACCTACAGCACGTTCAAGGACCGCGAGTGCGGCGGCGCGGCCATCGTGGTAACTGACCGCGAGAAGTTGCAGGCGGTGGACGTCGGCATCGTCATCGCACTTACGGCGCAGCGGCTGTATCCCAAGGACTACGCGCTCGACAAGACGAAGGTGCTGCTGCGCGAACCGACGACGCATGAATCGATCGTCGCGGGCGGTTCGCTGAACTTCATCAAGTCGCAGTGGAAGGGCGAACTGGAGCAGTTCAAGAAACGCCGGGCGAAGTATCTGATCTACAAGTAAGGGTGGAGCGCTCCTCTCTGGCTGACAGCGCGCGCGGGGTGGAAGGTGGGAGCAGACCCCAGGTTGGTAGCGAGGGCTTCAGGCTGGCGAAGGCCCAAGCGCGCTGGGGGGGAGCTGGCGGTTGTCGTACGAGAAAACGCGATGCTACATTCTCGGCTACCTGCGGGCCTTGGGTTTTCATCAACTAATCAGCTTCGGCGAATCTTTGGTGCGTGCGGTGGCTCGGCGGGCTTGTTCGTGGGCCAGAGCTCGACGGTCATTCCGGGCTGCCACGGCACCAGCTTTTTGTTCACGACGAGCGCGCGGGGCATCAGCTCGACTTCGTGCCCGAGCAAATTGAACGTCACCACGCCGGGCAAGAAGGTCAGGTCCTCGAAAATCACGCTGCCGAAAGGCACCGGCTGTTTCACGCGATCGAAGGTCATCTGCGCCGAAGTATTGGTCACGCTCTCGCCGTGCACGATCACGCGGGCGTTGGTGATGCTCAAATACGGCTGTGTGACCACCAAGGTCGCGTCGCCGCCGGCCGCCGCTTGAAAGTCAACCTGCCACGGGCCCTTGGTCAGGCGCGATTTCTCGATCCAGAAAAAGAGCGCCAGATACACCGCCAGCACTGCCGCAAACAGCAGAGCCACTTTCTTCACCGTCAGGCCAGATTTCATTCGCGCAAATCGTGTGAGGTCGGAGTGGTCGAGTCAAGGGTGGGCCGGGAAGAGTCTTTTGCCGGGAACCTCCCCCGCCGCAGTCCCAGTCCCGGACCGCGCTTCCAGCGCGGGCTTGCTCCGGGCTGGCAAACACGCTATTTCACCGCGCATGGATTCCAGGGAAGCGTTCATCGCCCTGAACATGATCGAGCGGGTCGGCCCGGTGCGCGTGCGCCAGTTGCTCGAACATTTCGGCGAGGCACCGGCCATTCTCCGCGCCTCACGGCAACAACTGCTCGCCGTTCATGGCATCGGGCCGGACACGGCGGATTCGATCGTGAACTGGGAAAAAACCGTCGACCTCAGCGGCGAGCTGAAACGCATCGCGGAGTTCGGCTGCCACGTCTTGATTCAAGACGACGAGAACTACCCGCCGTCGCTCCGGGAGATTTACGATCCGCCCATCGTGCTCTATGTGAAAGGCACGCTCGACGCGAAAGACCGCAACAGCGTCGCCATTGTCGGCTCGCGCCAGACGACTCATTACGGCTTGGAAGTCGCGCGCAAGTTTGGCTACCAGCTCGGCTACGTGGGCGTTACGACCGTGAGCGGCGGCGCGCGCGGTATCGACACCGCGGCGCATCAGGGCGCGCTGAATGCCAAAGGCCGCACCATCGCGGTCCTCGGCACGGGCATCAACATCGTCTTCCCTCCGGAGAACGCGGAACTCTTCGACCGTATCTCGACGAGCGGAGCGATCATCACGCAGTTTCCGTTTAACCGTCAGGCGGACAAACAGACCTTCCCGATTCGCAATCGCATCGTCGCCGGCATGACGCTCGGCACGGTCGTGGTGGAAGCAAACCTCAGCAGCGGCGCGCTGATCACGGCGAATTTCGCGACGGAATACGGACGGCAAATCTTCGCGGTGCCGGGCCGGATCGATTCGCCGCGCAGCAAGGGTTGTCACGAATTGATCAAGGCCGGCGCGAAACTGTGCGAAGGTGCCGAGGATATCCTGAGCGAGTTCGAGTATCTCTTCCCGAAGCCGAATCGTCCCGCGTCGCCGAACGAAACCGGCGTGCTGCCCGCGCTGACTCTCTCCGCGAATGAACAGGCCGTTTACGACACGTTGAAGTCGGACGGCGAGATCGGCATCGACGAAGTCATTCGCTTCAGCGGCCTGCCGAGTTCCGCGGCGTCCGTGGCGCTGCTCAGCCTCGAAATGAAACGGCTGATCAAGCAGCTGCCCGGAAAGATGTTTGTGCGCAATCGCTAGAACTCGACCTGCATTCCGAGTTCCACGACGCGGTTGGCCGGAAGGTTAAAGAAGGCCGTCGCCGGCTGCGCGTTGCTCGAAAGGAAGGCAAACACTCTCTCCCGCCACAGCGCCATTCCGGGGCGCTTAGATGGGATGATGGTTTCCCGCGAGAGAAAGAAGGTGGTGTCCGCTTCCCGAAGTTCGAGCCCCAGGGGCACGCATGCGGCGAGGAGCTCCGCGATCGTGACGCGCTCCATGAAGCCGCACTTGCACATCACGCGGAACAGCCCATGACCCAACTCCTCGACCTTCACGCGCTCGTCGGCATTCACGTGGGGCGCTTCGATGACGTTGACGGTGAGAACCACCGAGCGTTGATGCAGCACGCGATTGTGTTTGAGATTGTGCAGCAGCGCGAGCGGAGTGCCGTTCGGATTGCCGCTCATAAAAACCGCCGTGCCTTTCACGCGATGCGGCGGGTCCTGCGCGATGCTTTGGATGAAGACATCCAGCGGCAACACGCTAGCCGCGAGCCGTTGCCCCAGCAGCCGGCGGCCGGTTTTCCAGGTCGTCATGATGGTGAAAAGAAGCCCGCCAATCACCAGCGGGAACCAGCCGCCATGGAGAATCTTGAGCGCGTTGGCTCCGAAGAACGCGAGTTCGAGCACCAGGAATCCGCCGCACAGGAGCCCGGCTTGCAGCGGCGTCCATCGCCAGAGTTTCTGCGCGGCGTAGAAGAAGAGAATTGTGGTGATGACCATCGTCAGCGTCACCGCGATGCCGTACGCCGCGGCGAGCCGGCTGGAGCTTTGGAAGCCGAGCACGAGCGCGATGCACGAGAGCATGAGAATCCAGTTCACCAGCGGCAGATAGATCTGCCCACGCTCATGCGCCGAAGTGTGGCGAATCTCCATGCGCGGCAGATAACCGAGCTGAATCGCCTGCATGGAGATCGAGAACGCGCCGGAGATGAGTGCTTGCGACGCGATCACAGCCGCCATTGTTGCCAGCCCGACCAGCGGATAGAGCGCCCACTGCGGCGCCAGCTTGTAGAAGGGGTTTACCGCCGCCGACGGATCGCTCAGCAGCAACCCGCCCTGCCCGAGGTAATTCAGCATCAGCGCGGGAAACACGACTGCGAACCACGCGCGGCGGATGGGTTTGGCGCCGAAGTGACCGAGGTCGGCATACAGCGCTTCCGCTCCCGTCACGGACAGAAAGACCGCCCCGAGCACCACGAACGCAGCAGAGCCGTTGTTGAGCAGAAATTGAAATCCATGATGAGGACTCAACGCGCCCAACACTTCCGGAGCCATCGCAATGCCTCGAACGCCCAGCGCCGCCAACACCAGAAACCAGACCAGCGTCACCGGCCCGAACGCCCGCCCCATGCCGCCCGTGCCGACACGCTGCACGGCAAACAGCGCGACGAGAATGACGATGCTCAACGGCACGACGTAGGGCGAGAAGAGCGGAGTGGCCACTTCAAGACCTTCAATTGCGCCCAGCACCGTGACGCATGGAGTGAGCATTCCGTCGCCGTAAAGCAACGCCGCGCCGAACACGCCGAGACCAATCAAGATCGCGCGTCGCCGCCCGGCGACGGGTTCTTCGCCAAACGCGAGGGCCAGGAGAGACAGGATGCCGCCTTCGCCCTTGTTGTCGGCGCGCAGGACGAAAGTGAGGTACTTGAAGCAGACGATGGCCGTGAGCGACCAAAAGATGAGCGAAAGAATGCCGAGAACACTTTCAGGCGAGACACCAACCGAATGCGCGCCGTGAAAACATTCGCGCAGCGCATACAGCGGGCTGGTGCCGATGTCGCCATAGACGACGCCCAGCGCGCCCACCATCAGGCCCACCATTCGTTTCGAATCCGACTGAGTCGTTTTCATAACTTTCCCGCGTTGACCAAACAACAGGATCGGCGAAAAGCCGCCTGCCGCGCCGGGAGACGCCAGAAAGCGTCCACGGCGATTTACGTCTGGGAGAATCAGGGAAGCTGCCTCAGGCAGTTCTCGAAGTTCGCCCTTCCAAATGCCGACGAGGTTAGCTGACGGGCTCGGCCTTGAAAGTGGCCTTGGCACCAGTTACCCGGCACCGTTCGCCCCATCCCCGCGCGAATCTTACTACGTCGCACGAGGCGCTTGGGTCCCCCGCATCCGGCCTCAGGAAGGAGGCCAGATTTAGGCTGCGACGGGAGAGAATCATAGCCGGCAAGTCCTGTCAAATTCGCGGCCGTCGCGCAGCCACATCATTGTTTGACCCGACTCGGAGCGATGCCTACACTCCGCCTTCCGTTTTATGAAAGTTCTCATTTGTGACCCAATTTCGCCCAAAGGCATCGCTCTTTTGAAGGAGCGCCCCGAGTTCAACGTGGTCGTGCTCGACAAGAAGCACGGCGAAGCCGAACTGATCCCGCTCGTCGCCGACGCCGTGGCCATCATCGTTCGCTCCGAGACCGAGATTTCGCCGAAGGTGCTCGATGCCGCGCCGAAGCTTCGCGTTGTGGGACGCGCCGGCGTGGGCGTGGACAACATCAACGTCGAATCCGCTACGCAACGCGGTGTGGTGGTCATGAACACGCCCGGCGGCAACACGGTCACCACGGCGGAGTTGACCTTCACCATGATCCTCTCGCTGGCGCGCAAGGTGCCACAGGCGCACGCGTCCATGGCGGCCGGCAAGTGGGACCGCAAATCGTTCTCCGGCGTCGAACTCGCTGGCAAGACGCTCGGCATTCTCGGCATGGGCCGCATCGGCGGCGAAGTCGCCAAGCGCGCGCTCGCCTTCGGTATGAAGGTGATGGCCTACGATCCTTATCTCACCGAAGCCCGCGCCCAGGCGCTCGGCGTCGAGCTCGCGGCGGATTTGGATGCCATCTATCGCGTCGCCGACTTCATCACCGTCCACATGCCCGTGACGGAACAGACCAAGGGCATGTTGAACGCCACCGCGTTCTCCAAGATGAAGCCGAACGTTCGCATCGTGAACTGCGCACGCGGCGAGATCGTGGTCGAAGCCGATCTGCTTGCGGCGCTCGATTCCGGCAAGGTTGCGGCCGCCGCGCTGGATGTGTTCCGCGAAGAGCCGTTGGCCGCCGATCATCCGTTCCGCAAGCACGCCAATCTCATTCTCACGCCGCACCTCGGCGCGAGCACGAAGGAAGCGCAGGAGAAGTGCGGCATCGAAGTTGCCGAAGTCATCACCTCGTACCTGCTGACCGGCGAGGTCCGCAACGCCGTCAACCTGCCGTTCCTCGACGCGAAGACCTACGAGCTGGTGAAGCCCTATCTCGTGCTCGGCGAGAAGCTCGGCAAGCTCATCGGCCAAATCGCGCCCGCCGCGGTGGACCGGCTGCACATCACTTACGGTGGCAAGGCGCAGGAACTGCCGAACATCGATCCGATTTCGCGCGCGATCATCACCGGCTTTCTCTCCCGCACTCCCGCGATGGACGTGAACAACGTCAACGTCCGCAGCGTCGCGGCGAGCGTCGGATTGACCGTGGAAGAAAAGCGTTCGTCCGAGCCAGTAACCTTCAATGAATGGCTGCACGTACAGGCATTCAGCGGCAGCGAGAAGGTGGCGTCAGCGGGCGGCACATTCTTCGGGTCGCCGAACAACCCGCGCATCGTCCGTCTCTTCAGCCTGCCGGTGGAGATCATTCCGTCCGGCGTGGTGTTCCTGATGAACAACAAGGATCGTCCGGGCATGGTCGGCCACATCGGAACGCTGATGGGCAAGCACAAGGTCAACATCGCCAGCATGAGCCTCAGCCGCGATCAGGTCGGCGGCCAGGCGCTCACGGTGCTGAACCTCGACAGCGTTCCGCCGCAGGCCGCGCTCGATGAGATCGCGAAGGATCCTGACATCACGAACGTTCGCGTCGTCCAACTCTGACCTCAACCCATTCGATATCATGCGTCGCACCGCTGCCGCCCTGACTCTGGCTTTCGCCGTCATCTCCACTGCGGTGCATGGCGCAGAGAACACGCCACGAACGCCAAAGCTCTCGGACTTGTTCGGCGACGACGTGATCGCCCGGGGCAAGGGCGTGGAGGTGAAGCGCAGCCACCTGGAGGAGGCGTTCACCGCCTTCAAGGCCAACCTCGCGGCGCGCGGGCAGCAGATGCGGGAGGACCAGCGATACGGTCAGGAAGCCCAGCTGTTGCAGCGCTTGATCGTCACCCAGGTTCTCACGAATCGCGTGACGGATGCGGATCGAAAACTGGCGAAAGAACTCGGCGAGAAGTTCGCTGCCGATTCCAGGAAGAGCGCGACCTCGGAGGATGCCTTCAACCGCCAGCTGAAGGCGATGGGATTGACCCCGGAACAGTTCAACCGTCGCGTGACCGAGCAATCCCTCGTGGAAGCCGTGATCAAACGCGAGGTGACCTCGACGATTCAGATCACCGACGAGCAGGTGAAAGACTTCTACACCACCGGCAATGACGTCATCGTCCGGTTGATCCAGTCGGAGTTGGCCAAGATTGAAAAAGATCCCGCCGCGCCGCCCGGACTGGTCAAGCAGATGAAGGAGCGGATGATCGAGATCCGGAAGAACAACCTCTCGCGCCTCGAACAGCCCGAGCGCGTCAAAGTGAGTCACATCTTCATGACCACGATCGACCGGCAGTCTGAGGAGCCGCTGCCGGAGGAGCAGATCGCCTTCAAGCGCCAGCAGATGGCGAAGCTCCGCAAACGCGCGATCGACGGCGAGGATTTCGCGAAGCTGGTGCAGGACTTTTCCGAGGACCGCGGTCTAAAGCAGACGAAAGGCGAGTATACCTTCTCGCGCGAAGATCCGTTCGCGCCCGAGTTCAAGGCGGCGGCTTTTTCCCTGATGCCCGGCCAGCTCAGCGATGTCGTCTCCACGGCGATCGGCGTCCACGTGATCAAGCTCCTCGAAAAGTTGCCGGCGAAGAAGGCGGAGTTCGACAAGGTCGCTCCCGATTTGAAGGACTTCCTCACCCAGCAGGAGATTCAGCGCGTCATGCCGGAGTTCTTCGCGCGCGTCGCCAAAGAGGCGGACATCGAAATCCTCGATCCAAAGTACCGGGCGAATGAACCGACCGAGCCTGCCGCCAAGACCCCCGCTGCGGCCAAGTAGCCAACGCTCGGTTTCGGCGTCTACCGCCGTTGGTTGTGGGTGGATTGGGAATACTTCGTCCGCGACAATTCGGTCACCCGCTCCACCAGCGCGTCATCCAGCGGCAGCTTCAACCACTCCACCTGCCACTGCCGCGTTGCCACGTCACAGAACGCCCGCTCAAACGCAGCGCGTTCCGTTCGCGCAGGTGGTTGAATCGAGCCTTGAATCAACAGTCCATCCCGTGTCCGCCGCTGCGCCGCGCCGGCAATCTTCCGCCCGTCCAGCAGCACATCGAACTGCTCCGCGCCGATGAAGCACTGACCGGGCGCTTCCTTGCGACAACACGGGGAAAGCTCAGCGGGCGCGCCCAGCTGTTCGAACGCAACACGCACCCACTCGTGAACCCGTTCATAACTCTCCGTCGCGCGAAGTGCGTACCACGCATCATCCGGCGGAAACGCGAGGCTGTAGGTCCAGTCCGCGTCATGTGGAACCAGGCCGCCGCCTGTGGAACGGCGAATCAACGGACGCAGCCCAGTCAGGCGCTCCACCTCAGCGTACTTCTGAAAATACCCGAACGTCGCAGCGGGCTCCGTCCAGCCATAGAATCGAAGTACCGGACGCCCCAGGCGGCTCACCGCTTCCAGCAGTGCCTCGTCCCACGCCATGTTATCGGCGGGGGAACAGACGCCCGAGTTAAGCAAAAGCCATGACATGAGATTACCTGGAAGCGACCGATGACGACTTCAATCCAGTGGGACACCACTCGCGAATCTCACACGCGGCGCAGTCGGGCTTGCGCGCATCGCATCGACGCCGCCCGTGCCAGATCAGCCAGTGGCTGAACAGCGTCCACTGCTCGCGCGGCACCAGCTTCATCAAGTCTTGTTCAACCTTCTCGGGATTCGTTTCCCGCGTCAGCGCAAGCCGCAACGAGAGCCGACCCACGTGCGTGTCTACGACCACGCCCACATTCGTATCGAACGCATTCCCGAGCACGACATTCGCCGTCTTGCGCCCGACGCCGTCGAGGTGCGTGAGCTCGTCCATCGTTCGCGGCACTTCGCCACCGTGCTTCTCTACCAGCTTGCGGCAGCACGCCTGAATATTCTTCGCCTTGTTGCGATAGAAGCCCGCCGACTTGATACAATCCTCGATCTCGCTCAATGGCGACTCAGAGTAATCAGACGCCGTCCGGAACTTTTTGAACAGCTCCGCCGTCACGATGTTCACGCGTTTGTCCGTGCATTGGGCAGAAAGGATCGTGGCGATGAGAAGCTCCAGCGGGTTCGTGAAGTTCAGCTCGCAATGCGCGGTGGGATACGCGCGCTGCAACGTCGCGATGATCTTCTTTGTCCGCGCCTGCCGGTCCGCCAAGGATTCGCGGGGCATGGCCTAGACCAGCTCTGGTGCAATGAAGTCCTCGGACGGCTTGAACAGCGGCGTGCCGTCGCGCGCTTCAGGATACTCGAACACCTTGCCTTCGAAGTTCCGGATGATCACACGGCTGGAGTTGCGCTGAAGGACGTAATCCGGATTCACCGGGACCTTCCCGCCGCCACCGGGCGCATCGATGACATATTGCGGCACCGCGTAACCCGTCGTGTGGCCACGCAATCCCTTCATGATGTCGAGCCCCTTGCGGACACTCGCGCGGAGGTGAGCCGAGCCGGCGATGAGATCGCACTGGTAAACATAGTACGGCTTCACGCGGCACATGAGGAGCTTTTGAACCTGCGCCTTCATCACCGTGACATCGTCGTTCACATGCTTGAGCAGCACGGATTGGTTGCCCAGCGGAATACCCGCATCGGCCAGGCGGCCCAGGGCTTCGCGCACTTCGGTCGTCAACTCGCGCGGGTGATTCGAGTGAACGCTGATGAACAGCGGATGGAACTGCTTGAGCATCGCGCAGAGCTCGGCGGTAATGCGTTGGGGCAGGAAGATCGGAATGCGCGTGCCGATGCGGAGGAACTCAATGTGCGGAATGGCGCGCAGGCGGCTGAGGAGATATTCCAGCTTCTCGTCGCTGAAGAGCAATGGATCGCCGCCGCTCAACAGCACATCACGAATCTCCGGATGGTTCGCGATGTAATCGATCTGCTTGTCGAACTCCGGGTGAAAATCGTAGCCCGTCGCGTTGCTCACCAACCGGGCGCGCGTGCAATACCGGCAGTAACTGGCGCACCGATCGGTCACGAGAAACAGAACACGGTCCGGGTAGCGATGCACCAGGCCCGGCACAGGCGAGTGGGAATCTTCACCGCACGGATCGCTCATCTCCCAGGAGGCTGTCGTCGTCTCCTCGATGCGCGGAACAACCTGGCGGCGAATCGGGCAGTTCTCGTCCGCCGGATCGATGAGATTGAAAAAGTAGGGCGTGATGCCGAGCGCCAGCTTGGTGTTGGCGAGCTGCGTGCCGGCATATTCCTCCGGCGACATCGTCGGCATCAATCGCTGCAATTGCGCGAGCGTGGTGATGCGATTCTTGAGCTGCCAGCGCCAGTCGTTCCAATCTGTTTCCGAAACGTCGCTCCAAAAGCCGCGACCGGCGGAGTGGAAGGCTTTCAATTCGTTGAGGCGGGCGAGCTGGGAACTGAGTTCCTCCGCGGCACCTGAACTTATGTTGTGCATTGTGCGCGCACTATAGGTTGAGTCATTGACGTGTCAAGCGACCCGCCGGAAACGCGCGCCACTGAAGCATCATCGGCTTTCCGCGGCTGGTTTCGGCTGCTGTCGAAGCGTCGCGCGTTGTGCATCCAACTCGTCGAGCCGACGCAAAACGTTGCGCGTCTTGCTGGAAATTTTCCGCACCGAATCACCACCGCGCGCCTTCGCTTTCGGATTCAATGCTGCGAGATGTTTCTGGAGAATCTCTGCGTAGGCATCGACCAATTCACCCAGCTCCAGCGCCACGCGCGGCCGCAACGCGAGCAGATGATTCACCTTCTCGGCGATGACCGGATGCTGTTTCGCGTCGTCCCACTCCGAAACGATGCGTTGGAGCGTCACGCTGGTGTTGATGGGAAGTTCCGAGGCCTCCAGGCGAACCTGCACTTGTGTCGCGAGGATCTCGTCGAACTGCTTCCAGCTCGTCTCCAGCGGCCAACGCGACAGCAGATCGCGGCTCGCCACGTTCGCAATGCTCAGCGCATACCACTTGTCGACGTCGATCAAGCGCTGGAAGTAGACGTTGAACGACTGCAGGAAGGTCGTCTGCCAGTTCAGGTTTTGTGGTAGGCGCACGAGCATGTCGCGCAGGCAATCGCGCCCGGTGCGCAAGCGGAGCAATTCATGGACGAAGACCTGCGAGCAGGCGCGATAGAGCTCGATGTTCTCCGGAGCCAGCATCGCGGCGGTGGGCAGGCAAAGATCGTCGAATTTCAACGCGGGCCGGCGCCGCAATACTTCGCGGGCATTGCGCAACGGATCATGGCGGACGTCACGCCGAATCACCTGGGTTTCTGGTTCGAGCGCCAGCGTGGCAAGAATCGTCGACTGCAGGTCCGCTGCAAAACCTTCTGCCAGCCAGGGCGGCAGCTCCGCTTCACGCGTCAGCGCCGTGCGGTTGGCGATCTCCGCCAAGATCACTTTCACCGCAGCGCGCATGAACCGATCCTTGTCGATGCGTTCCGGAATCTCGACGCGATAGCCCCAGCCATCCTTAAAGCGCACAGAATCGACATGGATCGCAGGCACATCCTCCTGTACCGGCTGAGTGGTGATGGAGATCAATCCGCGCCACTGATCCTTCAATTGCAGTTCGCCGAGAATGCTCTGCTTGATTCGTTCCAGCGAAACCGCCGTCAACGTGGGGTCCAGTCGAAGATACTGAACGGCGGAAGTAGAATATCCGGAAACCGGCGCGCCAAGCGGCAGCCCGCGCACTAGAAACTGGCCGGACTGACTGCGAACATTGACTGGTTCTTGAGCGGACAACGGCAAAGCCAGCGCAAGCCAAAGACCGAGCAGCCCCCGCAGTTTCGCCGGGAGGCGGCTGGTCACATTGGAGGGCATCGCACTCACGAATTGTCGGGCGGCGCTCAACCGCGTCGTCTACGTCTTGGACTTTGCTGATTTCGCCGGCTTCGACTCGCTCTTCGCGGCGGGTTTGCTTTCGCTGGCGGCCGGCTTCGATGATTTGGCGTCGGAACTCGATGTCGACGTGGAGCTCGAGGCGCTGGCGTCCTTCTTGGCCGCTTCCTTGTAGCCTTCGCTGCGGTAGTCGGTGATGTAAAATCCGGTGCCCTTGAAAATGAGGCCGGCCCCGGCGCTGATCATCTTCTTCACCTTGCCCTTGGCCCATTTCTTTTGAGGACAGATGTCCTCGGGGCAGGTCGCCAACGGCTTGGCGGACATCGATTGAAACTTCTCAAAATGATGTCCGCACTTCTCACAGACGTACTCGTATGTAGGCATAGCTGAAAATTTTTCTATTCTGCGCCAAGAAGCTGCAAAGATGCCGCCCGCATGGCAATGGGAAAATCCGAACGCCCTAGATTACTCGCCTTTCATCGCCTCCATCTGCCAGCGAATCAGCCCGCGCATCATCTCCATTTCACCGGAAGTCAGTCCGGATTGCCGCACGTCGACCGCCATCGCCGTCAGCCAAATCTCGCTTCGCGGGCGATAGCCCAGCTCCCCTCGCAAACGCTTCTCCAAATCCGCCATGTGCCCGGCGCCGTAAAAAATTGAGACCGCCCGTGCCGGTCGCGGAACGCGTATTTCCTTTCGCAGATCATCGAGCACCACTTTGTTGCGCTCCTGGATGATGACTTCGAGCAGGCGTTGAATCTCTGGCGGCATTCCCTTCATCTGCGCCATGTCGCCGCTCAACTGACCCAGCATCTCGATCATCATCACCTTCGTCATCGCTCGTAACTTCGGGTTCGCACCGATGAATTTGAGCCCCACGTGCATCAAAGTGCCCAGCACCGAACTGCCGTCCATCACACCCATCAGCTGCTGAAACTCGCGACCACCTCCCCCGCCCTGCCCGGCTCCAGCGCCGCCCGTGAGCAACCCCTGAAGCTGCGCCACGGTCAGATCGCTGTTCCGAAACTGTGGACGATCGTAGTCAATCGCCGACAGTTGAAAGACAAGCCCCAGGGCGGACGCCATCGTGTGCTGAATGGAAGTTTCCTCTCCCGGATCAAACCTCATCTGCTTCTTCGACTTGCCGCCCACGCCCTCGTAAAGCACGACGGGCAACGTTTCGAGATGCCTCTGAAGCTGGGCGAAGTAATTTGATTCCCCCAGGTGCGACACACCGGAGAGCCAGACTTCGGGGCCACGACCATTCGCGGGAACGAAACGCCGCAACGCAATCTGAAGTGAAATGGTGTTCGTGTCGGGCTTGGCCACCCGCATGTAGGGCTGCGGCTCCGCCGTGATAACCGAAATCCGTTCCTCCCGAAAACCGCTCGTCGCGCAGCCGGAAATCAACGTCGTCACCGCGAACAAAACCGCCATCCGGACGAAGGCAAAGAGATGGAAAGAATTCATGCGGGGCGTTTCCTCAACCGCCGATGCAACTCATCGAACGCGCCGGAGGAACGAAGTCCTTCTGGCCAATCCGATGTCCAGACTCCTTGTGGAGCACACGTTCCTTCAGCCACTCGCTCAATTCCTCATCCGTCATTCCCGAACGCATCCGATCCCGGAAATCATGTTCCGAAACACTGAACAGACACGTGCGGAGGCGGCCATCAGCCGTGATCCGAAGCCGGTTGCAATGACCGCAGAACGGCTCGCTTACCGGAGCGATGAGACCAATCTCACCATCACCTTCCGCAAACGACCAACGGCGGGCGGTTTCGGAAAGATTGAGCGAGGTCATCTGCCGGAGCGCAAACCGGCTTTGCAGCCGTTCGAGAATTTCTCGCGCCGGAACGACCAGCTCCTTCAGCCACGCGCGCGCGGAGTCGAGCGGCATGAACTCGATGAAGCGCATGGAGAGTCCTTCGTCGCGGCCGAACGTCGCGAGCGATTCGAGCTCGTGATCGTTCACGCCTCGAATGATCACAGCGTTCACCTTCACCGGATGTAACCCCAGTTCCTTGGCCAGGCGGATGCCTCCGAGCACTTCGCCCAAGCCATCGCGACCCGTGATCTTCCTAAAGTTGTCGCGATCGAGGGAATCGAGGCTGAAACTGATCCGCTTCAAGCCCGCCTCACGCAGGGCGACCGCCTTGTCCGCGAAGTGAAAACCATTCGTGGTGAGAGCCAGATCCTGCACGCCGTCGATGCGCGCAATCTTCTCCACCAACTTCTCCAGCTCCTGACGCAGCAGTGGTTCACCGCCGGTCAGGCGAATCTTCTCGACGCCCAACTCCACAGCCACGCGAACGAACCGTTCGATCTCCTCAAAGCTGAGAATCTTGGAACGCTCCGTCCATTGGCGGGCAATCGGAGTGGCGTGTGGGACGTTGGCCCAGCGACCGCGATAGAAGTTGTAGGCCGCCTCGGTTTCCGGGAGGCAGTAGAGGCAGCGGAAGTTGCAGCGGTCGGTGACACTGATTCGCAGGTCGCGCATGACGCGACCATGCGAATCCACCAGCAGACCGCTACGCCTCATTACTTGGGCGTGGTCGGAGCCGGCGCCTTCGTTCCGTCTGGCGCCACCACCTTCGCTCCGCCGTCCTGCTTGAGCTCGACGTTCAGATTGAAGTTGTTGGTCTTGGACGCCTGGTTGTTTGATCCCGCCATGAGTTTCTCCGCGCCCTTCTTCTCAGAAGCACCGTAGATGCCCATGCGGATCCATTCGAGACGACGCGCGACTGACAGCTCTTCTTTCAGTCTCGCCACTTGGGTGCGCAGTGCCGCGAGGTCATTAAACTGGCGTTCCAGTTCCGCCTTCTCGACTTGAAGGCGCTTGAGCTCCTTGAGCAGGAATTCGCGGTCGCCTTCCGAAGCAGTCAGCTTGCGTTCCGTGTCCGCGATTTGCTTCCCGAGCTTGCCGATCGACGCCGTGAGGTCGTCCATCTTTAAAGTCAGCGCGTTGGTCTGCGTGGTCAGCTGGGCAATCTGCGCGTCGCGACGTTCGATCTCCGCCTTCGCGGCCTCGGCAGCGGCCTGCATTTCCTTTTGGGTACGGGCGAGGTCAGCCGACAGCTTGGTTAAATTATTGGAAGCGCCAGAGAGCTCCTCGGCGCGAGCGGCCAGGTTGCTCTGGAGATACATGGCGAGCTTCTCCTGCTCGTCGAGCTTGCTCTTGGTCTCAGTGACGTTCTTGGTGAGCTCGGTGATCTTTGCTTCGTCCTGCTGCTTCACTTCGACGGACTTCTTTTTCACCGTCAACAAACCCACCCCCAGACCGAGGGAGGCCAGAATCAGTATAATAATAGCTGCCTTCATAGGAATCGGAGAATGCGGACCCGCCCGACAAATGGCAAGCGCGACATCCGCATCTTGCTAAACAGACGCGCTCGCCTAGATTTGATTCATGGAATTGCCGAACACGGTCCCGGTGATGACGCTGCCGAGCGCGACTCTCTTTCCGCAGGCGCTCCTTCCGCTTTACATCTTCGAGCCACGCTACCGCCAGATGCTCTCAGACATGCTCAAGGCGGACCGCATGTTCTCCGTCGCGATGCAAAAGCCCGGCAAACTCCGCGAAACTCCCTGCAACGTCGCCGGCCTCGGTCTCATCCGAGTCTCCGTCGGCCACCAAGACGGCACCTCGCACCTGATTCTTCAGGGCCTCACCCGCGTCGAGTTGGTGGAAACGGTCTGCACCAAACCGTACCGCATGGCGAGCATCCGTCCTCTGCAGGCGACGCCAACCAAGGACGAAGCAGTCGACACACTTGTTTCCAAAGTCCACGAACTCGTGGACGAACGCATTCGCCTCGGTCCGTTTCCCTTTCCGTTTTCCGCCATCAAGCAGGCCGCGCCCGGAAAGAAGAAAAAGTCCGCGCCGAAGTTCACGGGCAAGGATGTCTTGAACTACCTCGAATCCCTCGCTGATCCCGATCAAGTCGCCGACCTCGTTTCCTGCGCGCTGCTCCCCGGCGCGGTGGAACGCCAAACCATCCTCGAAACCGTCCCGGTCGAAGCCCGCCTCCGGCACCTCATCCAGTTCCTCAACGAGGAAATCCGCCGGCTCCGGAAAGACAAGACGTCGTAAACGGAAGTTCCCGACTGCAATCGCGAGCTTGCGCCCACGCGCGCGATCCGGATCATTCCGCGCACCTATGAGCAAGAACGCTGTGGTGACAGGTGCAGGCAGTGGCGTCGGGCAAGCCGTCGCGCTCGCCTTGATCAAACAAGGCTGGCAGGTCGCGATCGTGGGAAGACGCACGGCAACGTTGCAGGAGACCATCGATCTCGCCGGCGCCAACAAGGACCAGCTCACCGCCTTTGCTTGCGACATCGGCAAGAGCGACGCCGTTGAGAAACTGGGAAGAGAGGTTCTCGCGAAGTTTGGCGCCGTCGAAGTGCTCGTGAATGCCGCCGGCACCAACGCGCCAAAGCGCGCGCTCGAAGTGCTCTCCCTCGAAGATTACCACGGGATGATGGATACCAACCTCAACGGGGCTTACTACATCACCCAGGCGTTCCTCCCCTCGATGCGCGCACAGAAATCCGGCACCATCGTTCACATCGTTTCCGACGCCGGCAAGCAAGCCTCGCCCAAGGCTGGCCCCGCCTACGTGATGAGCAAGTTTGGCCTCGCCGGCTTGACGCAAAGCATCAACGCGGAGGAGCGTGGCAACGGCATTCGCGCCACGGCGATTTTTCCAGGCGACATCGATACTCCGCTGCTCGACAAACGTCCATCGCCACCGCCGGCCGAAGCGCGCGCAAAGATGATGCGCGCCGAAGACGTTGCTGAATGCGCCATGCTGGCAATCAATCTGCCGAGTCGCGCGATCGTGGAGGAACTGATTGTGCGGCCGCGCTGAGCAGCGCGCTCCTCGGACAGCGTATCATTTCAGCATTCCGAAACCTGCCCCAACAAAGCCGCCCGCTTCGCGCCCGTCGTTCCCGGCAAATTGCCCGGCTGCCTCCGCATCCGTATCCACGCGAGCAACGCGAACGCCGCCGGCTCGATACTTTGCACCGGCCAGCCAAGCTCTCCCGAAGTTTTGATTTCGACGCGCGGATTCAATTTCTCCAACTGCGCCGCGATACGTTCGCGCAACGTCGAGTTCAACGCACCTCCACCCGCCAGCACCACCACATCCGGCGGAACAGAAAGATGCAACCGGTAGTTCATCGCCAGCGAACGCGCCGTGAACTCGGTAAACGTCGCCACCATGTCGGAGTCGGATATCCGCGCCCGACGCATTCGCAGCAAGGCGGGCTTGAAGAACGGCTCGCCGAACAACTCGCGTCCCGTGCTTTTCGGCGGCGCCTGTCGAAAAAAACGATGCTGGAGCCATTCGGCTACCAACCTCTCATGTACACGACCACGCGCGGCCATCTCGCCACCGCGATCATAGTGAAGCTTGCCGCCCGAAATTTCGCGCATCGCAAGATCGATCAACACATTCGCCGGACCGGTATCAAAGGCGCGGAGCCTGGGCGCGGCACCGCGCTTCGACCAATCGATGGATGTGACATTGCTGATGCCGCCGAGATTGTTGACGCAAACGTGTTTCCCGCGTTCGCCGAAGATGCGGAGGTGAAACATCGTCGCCAACGGCGCGCCTTGTCCTCCCGCCGCCAGATCCGCGACGCGGAAGTTGCTGACCACAGGAACGCGCAACGCTTCGGCCAGATACGCAGGTTCGCCGAGCTGAAATGTCGCGGGCGCTCCGCGAACAGGATGGTGGAAAACCGTCTGGCCGTGCAGGCCGACGAGCTGCGGTTTGAGTCTGGTCTCGCACCTGATGGCGTGCCGTGCGTAGAACCGTCCCAAGTCGTGATGCAACTGCGCCGTTTCCCAACTCGTCGCCGAACCACGCGCGACGGCATGCAAGCGCGCCTGGAACGGGCGCGGAAACTTCGCCGTCCACAACTCCCGCAATCGAACCTTCGTAGCGCTGATTTCGCAGAGCGCGTAATCGACCGCGTCGATGCTGGTGCCGGACATGATGCCGAGGACGAGTTGGCTTTTCGCAGTCATTACAGGTAAACAGGTCGCGCGAAAACTGTGATGCCATCTCGAACCGGTCAACCATGAAAGCCCTCTTCATCCACGCGCATTTTGACGACTACGAATTCACCGCCTCCGGGACGTTTGAACTGTGGCGTCGTAAACTCGGGCCCGCGTTTCAGGCGAAAGTTCTCGTCTGCACCGACGGCAAGGCCGGACACCACTTCCGCACACGGGAGGAGACGGGACGCATCCGGATCGAGGAGCAAGCAGCTTCGGCCAAGATCGGCGGTTATGAGTTCGAATTGTTGCGCCTGCCGAACGGGCACCCACCTCGCGAAGCCTGCTTGCAGGTGACTCCAGATCTGCTCGCCGCACTCTGGAAGGAAATCCGTGACTACGAGCCCGACTACATTTTCTGTCCGCCGCTCGGCAGCGATCCGCTGGCGGGCATCCACAACGATCACGAGACGATCGCCGAGGCGGTGCGCCGGGTCTCTTACATGATCAACGTGCCGCACGCGTTTACTCCGGAATACCCGGCGGATGAGACGAAATCCACGCCGTGCAAAGTGCCGGTGATCATCAACGTCTACGATGGCTACATGTTCGGTGCGAACGCGTACGACTTCGCCATCGACGTGGAAGAGGCGTTCGCCGCGGTTTGCGAAATGACGTGGTGTCACCAATCGCAAATCATCGAATGGCTGCCGTGGGTGGGCCGGCACAACATGGCGCCCCCAGCTTCGATCGCGGATTGGAGAACGACGCTTCGCGCGCGGTTCGATCGGAAGAACCGCGAGTTGGGAATCGAATCTCCTCACGCGGTGGAGGTCTTTCGCGTCACGGCCTGGGGCGAAGTCCCGACGCTCGCACAGCTCACGACGGATTTTCCTACCATGTTCGAACCGGCTTCAAACCTCGCCGGGTTGGAGAAACGCTTGCAACAGTGGAATCACGATTGATGCCCGGCGCCGGGATTGCGTAACCCGAAGCGCCGGGCCGCAGTCATTAAGGGCATAAGCCGTTCAGGACCCGCGAATGCGGTCGTGTCCTTGCTGTGCTCGGCGCATCAGTCATTCAACACTATCCGTTATGCAACGCTCACTCACCTCTGCCCTCTCACTTACGTTTTGCCTGCTGCTTGGCTTGGTTGCCGCAGTTCATGCCGAAGATAAGAAAGCCAATCCGACAGGAACCTGGAAATGGAGCTTCGCCGGCCAGAATGGTCAGACCCGCGAAACCACGCTGAAGTTGAAGCTCGAGGGCGAGAAGCTGACCGGATCGGTGTCGGGTCGCAACGGAGACACCGCGATCGACGACGCCAAAATCAAGGGCGAGGAGATTTCCTTCTCGGTCACCCGCGAGTTCAACGGCAACAAAATGACTGCCAAATACAATGGCAAGCTCAACGGCGACACCATCAAGGGCAAGGTGGAAACTGAACGTGATGGGGAAAAGCGCAGTCGCGATTGGGAAGCGAAGCGCGAGAAATAATCGCGAAGACTTTGAGATTTGAACTCAACCACAGCCCGGCCTTCGCGCCGGGCTTTTTGTTTCTCCGTGCAGGATTCCTCCGAGACTATTGTCGCTCGTACTCGCCTTTGCTGACTTTCTTGAACACGGTAAAGCCAGCTTTCTTCGCGTCCGAGTATGAGGTCGGCTTCAAAATGTTCGGGGTACTGAAACTGGAGATCAATTTGCGGACCGGACGCTTGCAGCCAGGGCACTTTGTCAGTTCCGGAGCACTAATCGGGCGGCGCAAGGTGAACTTGCCGCCGCACGCCGTGCAGCTTCCGTCGCAGAGTTCATATTCGTAGAGCGGCATAATCGGGTCTCAGTTCTTTCGACACACCACTATGGCCCAGCCCCGCGGCTTTGCGCAAGAGGCTGACCGTAGCGTCAGGCGATGCCGGCCGCAAAGCCGCGGCGGATCTTCGCTTCGTCGAGATCCTTGCCAATGAAGACCAGCTGGCTGATGCGTTTCTCACCGACATTCCAAAGGCGATCCGGCTTTGCATCGAACATGGTCTGCACACCCTGAAAGACGACGCGCTTCGCCTGTCCCTGGATCTGGAGGATGCCTTTGCTCCGATAAATGTTCGCTCCGAGCTCGCGAATAATCTCGCTGAGCCACGCTTCGACCTTCTTCAAATCAAGCGGCCGATCATCGCTCAAGTAGAACGACGTTACGCTCTCATCGTGATGATGGTGATGCTGATCGTGATCGTGGGAATGGTCATGACCATGCTCGTGCTCATGATCATGGTCACATCCGGGGCCACAGTCATGATCATGATCGTGATCAGCATGCGCGGCGGTTTCCGGCATGGAGAAGTTCGTGGTCAGTTCGCGAGCCTTGAGGTTAAAGATTTTCGCCGGGTCGATCTGGGAGTTCAACGTCCGATGAAGGGTGGCGAGAGAATTGATCCTCCGGATGCGACCTTCCACGCGTTCCAGTTCTTCGGGTGAAACCAAGTCGGTCTTATTGAGCAGAATGACGTCCGCAAAAGCGATCTGCGCCGTTGGCTCTGGACCGCCTTCAAGTTCCTTTTCCAAATGTCGCGCATCCACGACGGTAATAACACCATCAAGGCGCATCTTGTCCGCCAAGTCAGATGCCTTGAAGGTGTGAACAACCGGGCTGGGATCCGCGAGCCCAGTCGTTTCGATCAATACGTAGTCGAAGCGCTTCTGCTTCTGAATCAATCCCTCGAGGCTCTTGATCAGATCCCCGCGCACCCGGCAGCAGAGACAGCCGTTGTTGAGTTCGAGGATCTCTTCATCGACACCAACAACCAATTGATTGTCGATGCTGATCGCGCCGAATTCATTGATGATGATGGCGCACTTGTATCCGTGCTTCTGAGTCAGAAGATGATTCAGCAAGGTCGTCTTCCCGGCACCAAGAAAGCCAGTCAATACCGTTACCGGAATCGGATCTCGTTTCGTCATGGGGAAAGGATGCCGCAAAAATCCCACCGAGGCAACAGCTTTGCCCCTGTGCGGGAAAACTCCGGGCTGCAACCAACTTCAACTGCGAGGGCTAAGCCTTCTCTTCGATCAATTCGCGGCGCGCGCCGCTCAACAAGGTCTCAACGAAATTGGTCGAGTAAACCCCTCGACGGAAATTCGGATCCTGAAGAATCGCCAACTCGAACGGAATCGTCGTCTTGATTCCGGTGATCATGTACTCGCTGAGGGCTCGGCTCATCTTGTCCATCGCTTCCCGTCGATCTTTGCCGTAGGTGATGAGCTTGCCGATCATCGAATCATAGTGAGGCGGAATGCTGTAGCCAGCGTATGCGTGACTGTCGACGCGCACACCGCGACCACCCGGGGCATAATACATTTCAATTCGTCCCGGAGAAGGGCGGAAGTCGTCAAAAGGATCTTCCGCGTTAATACGGCATTCGATTGAGTGCCCACGGAATTGGACATCTTTCTCGGAGAGCTTCAGCGGCTCGCCCATGGCGATCATGATCTGAAGCTTCACCAAGTCATAGCCGGTGACTTCTTCAGTGATCGGATGCTCGACTTGGATGCGTTTGTTGACTTCCAAGAAATAGAAGTTGCCATGGTCGTCGACGATGAACTCGACGGTTCCTGCGTTCGTGTAATGGGCCATCTCAGCGATGCGAATCGCGGCTTTGCCCATTTTTTCCCGCAGCTTCTTGTATTTGTTCTCGATTAGCGGAGACGGAGTTTCCTCGAGTATCTTCTGGTTGCGTCGCTGGATTGAACAATCACGCTCGCCGAGGTGAATGATGTTGCCGCGATTATCACCAAGTATTTGAAACTCGATGTGGTGAGGGTTCTCGATGAACTTCTCGATGTAGACGTTCGAGTTGCCAAACGCCTTCTCCGCTTCCGTCCTAGCCGTGTGATACCCCTTGACCAACGAAATGTCGTTGTGAGCCACCCGCATGCCCCGACCGCCGCCGCCCGCGATAGCTTTAATGATAACGGGATATCCAATACGCCGCGCTGTGGCGAGAGCGTCTTGTTCGTTCTCAATGTTGCCATCTGAACCAGGGGGCGTCGGAACTCCGGCTTTCTTGGCCAAGGCGCGACTCACCGCCTTGTCTTCCAAAGCATTCATCGCTCTGGAGCTTGGGCCAATGAACCGGATATTGCAGCTCTCGCAAACGTCTGCAAAGTGGGCGTTCTCGGAGAGGAACCCGTAACCAGGATGGATGGCATCAACATCGGTGATCTCAGCGGCACTGATGATCCGATCAATGCGAAGATA
This sequence comes from Verrucomicrobiota bacterium, assembly GCA_016713365.1. Lineage (GTDB taxonomy): Bacteria > Verrucomicrobiota > Verrucomicrobiia > Limisphaerales > JADJPG01 > JADJPG01. Next base: position 25,693 of record JADJPG010000003.1, read on the forward strand.
GCTCTCGGAGCTCGGACTTTTACCGATGCAGATCGCCTCATCCGCCATCTGGACGTGCATGGAATTCGCGTCCGCCTCGGAATAGACCGCCACCGAACGGATGTTCAACTCCCGACAAGCCCGAATGATTCGAACTGCGATTTCGCCTCGGTTGGCGACCAGAATTTTCTCAAACATTGGCTTCTACGTAGTCCGAATTAAAGCGGGCGAATGCGGAACATCGGCTGCCCAAACTCGACTGGCTTGGCGTTATCGATCAAGATCTCTGCAATCACCCCGCGAACCTCGGCCTTGATCTCATTCATCACCTTCATCGCCTCAATGATGCAGACCACCGAATCAGGGTTCACTTCGGTGCCGATTTCGACGTAGTTGCCGGATTCAGGCGATGGAGCTCGATAAAGCGTTCCAATCATCGGCGACTTAATCTCTGCCAGATTCGAAGGAACGGAAGGAGCCACCACAGCAACCGGCACGGTGGAAACCGGAATCGCTCCTGGAATTTGTGCGGACGAAGGAGCGGGTAGCGGAACCGCGACATCTTCGTATTGAGCGACCTGCACACCACCACGCTTCAGGCGAATCTTGAAATCCTGCCGCTCGAGCTCGAACTCTGAAACTGAGTTCTTCTTCATGAGATCGATGATGGCTTTGATATCCTTCAGGTCCACGCAGTCCTCCGGGGGTTATTGCAACTAAACTCGTGCTGTTTCTCAGTATTCATTAAGCAAAAAAGCAGTGACCGACAGGTGACACTGCTTACGACAAAATTCCGAAATCGACGGCACGGTAGGGACAGCAAAATAAGCCGTCAAGAAGTAAAACCGCCTGCAACCTCCACGAAAAAGCACTCACTCCTGACGTAAGAAAACCCTCAAAACCGCGAACTGGCGGCTATTCGTTAATGTTAACGGCGGAAATCAGGCCCAAAATGTAAGAGAACGCACCGAATCCACTGATTTGGCCGCGACAGACAGGCGCAAGGAGAGAACGGTGACGGAACTCCTCGCGCGCATGAATGTTCGACAGGTGAATTTCAATCGTAGGGATCGCAACCGCAGCAATCGCATCCCGAAGGGCGATACTGGTGTGGGTGTAGGCCGCCGCGTTGATCACGATGGCATCAAAAACTCCCTTCGCTTCTTGAATCCAAGTAACCAGCTCGCCCTCGACATTCGACTGCTTGAAATCAACTTCAACAGATCGAACTTTCGCCTCTCGGCGAATCAATGCTTCGATCTCGGCCAAGGTAGTTCGACCGTATTTTTCCGGCTCGCGCTGTCCGAGCAGATTCAGGTTTGGTCCATTGAGGAAGAGAATCTTCATATCGGCTGGCCGAAGACTAGAAATGAGACCCAGGTTTGTCGACCCGATTTGCGCGCACTACAAACCAACCCAACAAGAACCAGCTGGGCCAACTAATCGCAGGAATGTAGAGTCCAAATTCCACAAATCCCTGCAAAAAAACACCAAGCAACCCGAGAAACACCGAAAACCCGAGCCAATCACCTTTACTTTTCCGATACAGTAAAACAAGGCCTGCTGACCAGAACGCCAAAAACGCCAACCCAGCTACGATTCCAGAGTCGGATGCCTGTTGGAGGTAGTCATTGTGAGCGAGCCGAGTCATCTCGGACTTGGGATCTTTGAGTTCTTTGTACCGAACCATGAAACTCCCCGGACCGGATCCGACAAATGGGAAATCCTTTATCGTTATCCAGGCTGCTTGCCAATAGTCCACCCGAGCGGACACGCTCGTCGCTCCGCGCCGGAAGTAGTCGTGATACTTCAAGGCAAAATCCAGCAGCCCCAAGGCAATAAGCCCAGAAATCACGATAACCCTCCATCTGGCGGAAATCTTGAGGTGAAGAAGCCCGGCGGCGATTTGAATCAGGGCGATCAGCCATCCCGCCTTGGAACCCGACCAATAAAGGCAGCTGATCGAAAGTCCAAGAATTGCCGTTGGGACCAACCACCGAATAGTGGTTGAAAAACCGCGAAGCGCACCCGCCAAACACCCCATCGAAACGGGAGTTAATAGCAGCAATGCGCCAGCAAAGGCGTTGGGATAGACCAACGTCGAATAGATGCGATTGCTCCCGATCTTTTGCAGAAACTCAGGGGGAAGGTCATTCCAATTGGGCAACGAATAGAGAAACCGACGTGTTTCCTCCAATCCTCCGAAGTGCTGTCGGAGACCAATCAGCAGAAGGACGGCGAACGCTCCTAACAATGCCATCCAGAAAGGTCCGAACCGGGAGATGTGAGTGAACGAGTAGACACCGACAAAGAACATCGCAACCGCAACCCCGAAATGCGGAATAACCGCCCAGCAAAGAGCCGTATCGACTGCGTAAAAGGCGGAGATGATTTGCAAACCAAACCAGACCAAGGGCAGGGCCAGCCAGACCCTCGAGATTCCGGTAACTTTCTTCGCAAAGAAAAGGCCGCCAAGCAGGACGACCAGCGCTAATCGATAGGCCCATGCCATCGGCCAAGGTGCAAGGACCGCTTCCAAATAACTGGAAGGAGTGGCAATCTGCGCGTCCATAATCACTGGATTCCCCCACTTGATGAGCGCAAATGCGATAAACAACCCCACCAGTCCGCTGTAGATCGCCTCCCATCCGTTCACTGTTTGCGGAGTTACCTTTGAAGGCATGGCCAATCCTTCGCCGAATGCCCCGCAGGGGTCAAACCCGCACGATCATGCGAGGGACACGCATGAGCGTTTATCGCCCTCCGCTTGGCAATACTTCCGGATTGCAGGTTGGCCTGTGGTGTGCTGAGATGACTGATAGTCGTTCACTCACGACTGAAGTATCGAATCAACTGTGATCATCACGCGCAAACACCACTGGCCAACCGCTGCGAATATTCTCCCGGCTCCCGGGTGTCCGTGGGTTTCGTGTCCCAGAATCATCCAGATTGACAGCGCCAATCTTGTTTACGGTTCATAAACCCTCTTTACAGCTCCCCTCCAAGTCGTACCCCGTGAGAATCTTGATTTTGTTTCTCTTGTTCTCATTACAGCCCCTGAGTCGTGCTGCGATCTCGGGCTATTTGGATATGGAGGGCGGATCGAACCGCGAGGCCGTTACCACCAACATTCTAAACGCAGCAACGCGGGGAACCGGTGGGTCATGGTCGGTGAATACCCCTCTTACTCACCTGCTGGTCAGCACTTCGTTCGAGAGACCGCTGCTCCGGCCGGTGACCGTGGGGAGTTCGATTTACAACGACACTCAATCGTCGAGAAGCTTCGTGTATACCAATACAGCCTTCCGTCAATTCGCCACCTACAAGTTTGCCCAAAAGACTCCCAAACTCTCGTTCGGTCTCTACATGCGGTTGTCCGGATTCCGTAGCATGGACCACAGTTTTGACTTCGTCGCGGTTGAAGCCGGTGGCGATTTCCTCGTCGTCAACTTTCAAGACCGCGGTTCTGGTCTCGCCTATCGCGTCCACACGCTGGACCAAAACAACGTGGGCCCTGGTGGAGCAGGCTTGGGTGTTCCAGTGCCAGTGGCACAGAACAAAACGTACTGGATAACGTGCCTGTGGGATAAGGCCAACCTCGTGGCGACCCTCAAGGTTTACGATCCAGAAACTTGGCTCCTCGTCGGCACCAGCACCAACGTCACACTCAGTCGCGACGCTGAAAACATTTGCATCGGCCGCTATGACAATCACGGCGGCGCAGTTCAAAACTCCTCGACCTACTTCGATGATCTCATCTGGGATGTCACTGGTGCCTCCTATCCACTCTTTCCCGCCTCGAGAACCATCGTTGCGAACTCAGCCGCGCGGGCAGCAGTGGAGACGGCTTATAGCTCAGCTTCATCTGGTGACACCGTTCTCATTCCTTCCGGGAGCAATGCCTGGACAAGCTCGTTGAACCTTTCCAAAGCCTCCGTCACCATTTCCGGCATGGGGAGCAATACCTGCATCATCACCAACATCAGCGGTGGCAATGCCACTTTCAATGTCACGGGCGCCTTCACCACGATCAGCAATCTGCAGATCACTGGAATCCCGGGAGGGAACAACGGGCAAGGCGTCTCGACAGAAACCAAATACGTCCGCCTTTCGCACCTGCTGATTCGCGAACTTGCAGACGGGACATTTTTCAACGGCTACGGACTCATCGACCATTGTATCTTCATCAACTGCTCCCACATGGGACGCCACTTCGGCTACTCCCCCGGAGGAGGCGTGGTGCGCGCCGAGCAATATCCCCTTCCCTTCAACAGCACCAACTACGTCGTGTGGGAAGATTGCGGCATTGAGATCACGCCCAACATGACCTCGTCCGCCGGATCATCCATCGTCCTCTTCTCCTCGCAAGAAGCCGCCAGCTACATCGTTCGCCACAGCAACATCAAGGTGAGCAAACTCAATATCGCTCCTGCGTTCGATTACCACGGGAATGATCCCGGCATCGCAAACCTGCGCGGCGTCTGCGGAGGCCAAATCTACAAGGTGAACTTCACCATCGTACCACCAGCCACTTTCTACGGAAAGTTCGTGGACGTCCGCGGCGGTCAACTCCTCGTCTACTCCAACACCATCACCGGATTCGATGTTCTCGATAACGTCTACCTCCGCGAGGAAGACTCGGCGAATCCTCCCACCGATCGAGTCGAGAACACCTACGTCTTCCAAAATTTTGAAGGACCTTCCGGAACGTCACCGATGGCGCCAATCGTCGATCCGGGTGCCGCCAGCAAAATTGTTCTGAACACTCATTTCTTCACCCGGGCCCCTTCCGGATCCTATTCGTCCTGGAGCCTTCCCTACCCTCATCCCTGGACCGGAGGCGTGGCACCAACGAACGGCGCGCCCGTCCAGCCCGTCGCCCCGCGGAGCCTCCGGATCATCGCGCGGTAGTTGCCGCAACTGCACGCACTCCAGCCTCCCGGGATCTACCGCGCCCGCACAAACTCCATTTCGCAGCATCGCAATTGCCTTCCCATCAGTTCGTGATCATGATGCGTCCGACCACGACACCATCCTATGTCTCGCATCGCTTCACTCTGCCTGCTGCTTTGTCTCTCGCTGCTCGCCTTTCCTGAATTGCTCGCCCAGCCGCCCCGGTCGCTCTTTATTGAAGGCTACGCCGGGCGAATGAGCTACGCCGCCGGTCAGGATGCAGAGCTCCACATCTCCACCAGCGCCGCGCAATTCTCGATCGAGCTCCGCCGCATTGGCGCCACCAATGAGCTGGTCTGGACCAAGCGAAATGTGACTGGTACCGAACATCCAATTCCAGAAGACGCTTCATCTCACGGCTGTCGCTGGCCAGTGACGTTGCGTGTACCCATCGCTGACACCTGGCGTAGCGGATACTATGTCGCTTCGCTTCGCGCCGAGGATGGCGGTGGTGACTACACTCATCGAGGCCGTCGCACGGCGGAAAGCGATCTCTATTTCGTCGTGCGCCCGAAAGTTCCCGGAAGCAACAGCAAGATACTGCTGCAGCTCTCTGCCAACACCTACAATGCCTACAACAACTGGGGCGGCTTCAGTCTTTATGCTTACAACGGACGCGCCAAGAACCAGGGCAGCCGGGTCTCGTTTCATCGGCCGGGCGGCTCGCAGTTCTTCAACTGGGAACACGCATTCGTCGTGTGGGCGGAACGCAATGGCTACGAGCTCGACTACGCGGTGAATTACGATCTCGAACTCATTCCCCGCCTGCTCGACGCCTATAAACTCGTGGTCAGCGTGGGCCACGACGAATACTGGTCGGCAGCGATGCGCGATGCTGCGGAGGCTTTCATCGGTCGCGGTGGCAACATGGCCTTCTTCAGCGGCAATGCCGTGTGCTGGCAGGTCCGAAGCGAGGACGACGGGAACGCCCTCGTTTGTTGGAAACAGAATTACTTTCAAGACCCTGTGTTCAAATCCGGCGATCACAAGACCCTCTCTTCACTCTGGAGTCATCACCTCGTGAAGCGCCCTGAGAACAACCTCACGGGAGTCGGCTTTCTCTGGGGTGGCTACCGCAAGAGTCACGGTCAGTTCATGGACGACCCGGCCGAGTTCACCGTCCACCGGCCGGACCATTGGGTGTTCTCGGGGACGAACCTTAAACGCGACGACAAATTCGGCGGCAAGGACACAATCGTCGGCTACGAATGTGACGGTTGCGAGCTGACGTGGCGCGACGGCCTGCCCTTTGCCACTCATCGCGACGGCACGCCTGAGGCGTTTACCGTGCTTTCCACCTGCCCCGTTCGCTGGCACCCGGACGACGCGGAATGGTACGAGCGTTGGGAAAAGGGCCGCACCGGAAACGCCGTGATGGGAGTCTACACCCGGGGCGGCACGGTATTCACGTCCGGCACCACGGACTGGGCTCACGGCTTACGCGGAGGCGACAAGTCCGTCGAACAGATTACCAGAAATCTTCTCGACCGATTGGGCAAATAATCCGGGAGCACTCGATGAACCTTTGGAACCAACACGAAGTTGCTGACTCAGATCAGCAGGTATGTTCTCATTTCTCAGCATGAATGCTCCGGTTTGCCGCTGGGCTTGGGTCTGCATATTCCTATCCTGCCTCCGTCTCGACGCGCAGACTCCGTCATCGCCTCCGGACAGAAACTCCGGCGTCACGCCAATTACGACAACGCTCGGTGTTCAGCAGCTTGCCCCGAACGACGCCGCCCAGCAGCTTCCCGTCAAGATTCGCGGCATTGTCACCTTCTCCCAACCCTGGTGGCGCTTGCTGTTCGTGCAGGACGACACGGGCGGCATTTTTTGTGAACCAGCCGGCCTCGTCACCTTTCCGCCCGCCGGTCATCTCGTCGATTTGGAAGGCAGCACCACTCCGGGCGCCTACCTTCCCGTGGTCATCGTCAAGAGTCTGACTGATTTGGGCCCGGGTAAACTTCCTACCAGCCAGCCGGCTTCGGCCGCCCAGTTATGGAAGGGAGAGTTCGATGGCGATCTGGTCCAGGTTTCCGGGCATGTCGCTTCCGCCGTCACCCAAAACATTCCCACACCCTTCCTCGACCTGCGGTTGATCAGTGAAGGGCGCACCATCCAAGCCTCGGTGCTCGGAATCTCGAACATCCACCCCGCCACCCTGCTTGGCAGTCATGTCGAACTTCAAGGTGTCTACGGACCCAAGATGAACGATCAGAGAAAGATTTCCGGGGTGGGACTTCTTTCGGCCCAGGCCGGGATGTTCCGGGTCATCTCAAATGCGAACGATATCGCAACGACGCTGCCGCTGCGGACTGTGTCGGACCTGCGAACCAGCACCAATCAGCTGTTGCGCGTCCACGGAATCGTCGTGATCGGCGGCACCAACGATTTCTGGCTGGCGGACAACCACGGCGGCATCAACGTAAGCCTCTCGTCACCTCGAATCATCCATCGCGGTGACGAACTGGAAGTGCTCGGAGTTCAGAACAAGGAGGGACGCGAATCTCGACTCTCGCTCCTGCAAATCCTTTCCTCCAGTCCCGGAGCGATCCCAAAGGCCGAGAAGTTGCCGGTGGACAAATTGTTCGATCCCCACCGCCACGGGCAGATGATTCAAACCGAAGGCACGTTTCTCCACCGCGTCCCCAGTTATTATGGGGACATCCTCGTCTTCCGGGAAGGCGAGCGCAGCTTTGAAGCCCGACTGCGTTTCAATAGCGAGCGCTCCGTCCGCATGCTCGCCGCCGGCGCCCAGGTGCGCCTCACCGGCGTGCTTCGCATGCAAACGGCAGACGTCGGTCTGGACGCGTCGCCGCGCGTGCTCATCGACCAGCCGTCCGATTTGGAAATCGTAAACCCTGCTCCGCTTTCCGCAGAGAGACTCTACATCATCGCGAGCACGCTTGCCGCGCTCCTCGGCGCGGGCCTCATTGCGCTGGGCGTTGCCCACCGGCGGCTCAAGGACTCCACCCACCGTCTCTCGGCCACCGAGAGTGATCTTCGGGATCTCAACGCGGATTTGGAACGTCGCATCGCCGCGCGCACGCAAGAGCTGGAGCGCTCCAACTCCCAGCTCAGCCGGGAGATAGCCGAGCGCAAACACACCGAGCAGACGCTGGCGGAGAATGAACAAAGGTTTCGCCTCCTCGTGGAGCAGATCAACACGACCGTCTGGGAGTTTGATCCCATGCTGGACCGGATGCTCTACGTGTCGCCCCAGGCCGCCCGGTTCGGCTATGCCATAGAAGACTGGCTCACGCCCGGCTTCTGGAAGGATCACATCCATCCCGACGATCGGGACTTCGCCATCAATTTCTGCGTCGTCGAAACAACCAAGGGCCTCAACCACGAACTGCAATATCGCTTCGCCAAGGCAGACGGCAGCTACGTCTGGATCGATGACAAGGTCGCGGTAGAAACACGCAGTGATGGCTCGCGACTGCTCCGCGGCGTGTTCATCGACATCACAGTGCAAAAGGAACGCGAGGAAGCGCTTCGCCAGAGCGAGGAACGATTCGCCAAGGCATTCCATGCCAGTCCCTCCATCGTAGTCATCAACCGCAAGTCCGACGCTCGATACCTCGACGTCAACGAGCGCTTCGTCCAGGTAATGGGCTACACGCGCGAGGAGATCATTGGCCGAACCTCCCTCGAACTCGGCATCTGGGTGGATCCGAACCAGCGCTGCGAGATTATGGCGCAGCTCGAAGCCGGACAAACGATCCAGAACGTCGAGTGTGGTTTCCGTGCCAAATCGGGAGCCCGCCACACCATGCTCCTTTCGATCGAAACGATCGTGATCGGAGGCGAGTCCTGTCTGCTCAGGATCAACAACGACATTACCGACCTCAAGAAGGCCGAGTCTTTGCGCCGCGCTCAGAATCTTGTCCTCGAGATGATCGCCCAGGGGGCGCCGTTGAGTGACACCCTCACTGAACTGGTCTCCGCCATCGAAGCGCAGGCCGAGGGAATGCTCTGCTCCATCCTGCTCCTGTCAAAAGACGGCAAGCACCTCCACAACGGCGCCGCCCCCAGCCTGCCGGATGCCTACAACCGCCAAATTGATGGTCTGACCATCGGTCCGAATGTCGGCTCATGCGGCACGGCGGCCCACTTCGGAGAACCGGTGTTCGTGGAAGACATCCTCACCGACCCTCGATGGGCATCCTTCCGGGACGCCGCCGAACCGCACGGGCTCCGCTCCTGCTGGTCCACTCCCATATTCGATGCCCAACACCGCCTGCTCGGCACTTTCGCGATCTATTACAAAACACCGGGAAGCCCCACCGAAGAGCATCTGAGATTGATTCAAACCGCCACACACTCCGCGGCGATCTGCATTCGCCGGGCGACCGATGAAGAATCACTGCGGGAAAGCCAGCAGGCGTTGCTTCGCCAGAACGCCCTGCTCAACGAGATGGAGGAACTCGCGGAAATCGGCGCATGGTCCCATATCGTCGACACCGATACGGTAACTTGTTCCGACCAGATTTTTCGGATCTACGAGCTGCCTCTCGCCACAGCACTGTCCGTCGAACAGGCAATGTGCCACTACCCTCCGAGAGCCCGCCCCGTCATCACCGCCGCGATCGAGAAAGCCGGGTGCACCGGCCAGCCGTGGGATCTCGAGCTTCCATTCATCACCGCCAAAGGCAACCCGCGCTGGGTCCGGGTTCAGGGCAAGGCAGAGCTAGTGGAAGGAGAACCCGCCCGTCTCCATGGTTCCTTTCAGGACATTACCCCGCGCAAGAGAATCGAAGAAGCGCTGCGCTCCAGCGAAGAACGGTTCGCGAAAGCCTTCCAACTCAGCCCCGCCATCACCGTCATTACCCGCCGCTCGGATGGTCGCTACATTGATGTCAACGCGCGGTTCACCGAACTCCTGGGCTACACCCGGGAAGAGTCCTTGGGTCGAACCTCGATCGAGATCGGGCTCTGGGCAGACCCGGAAACGCGCCGAAATGCTCGGGTTGGTCGAGAGATACGGCTACGCGCGCGATGTCGAATGCGAGTACCGCGATAAATCGGGACGCACCCACGTCATGCTCACCAGTATCGAGCCGATCGTGATCGCCAGCGAGCCCTGCCTGCTCTCCGTCAACCACGACATCTCCGACCGTCGCCGCATTGAAAGCGGATTGCGAGCCCTGGTCGCCACCATCAACGCCACCAACAACACCGAGTTCTACGTCAACCTCGCGCAGCAACTGGCCCGACTCTTCCAGACCCGCTACGCCGCGGTCGCCGCGCTGATTCCCGGCAGGCCCGACACCATTAAAACACTCGGCGTCAGCGCCGATGGCCAACCCTTGGAGAATTTCGAAAAAGCCCTCCCGGGCAGCCCCTGCAATGAAGTGATTGCGAGGGAGTCAGTGCTCGTGACCGGCCGCGCATCAGCAATGTACCCGGATGACACAACCCTCGCCGCCCTGAAAATCGAGAGCTACCTCGGCATTCGAATCCTCGATGGCGCCCGGAATCCGATTGGGCTCGTCGCCGTGCTCCACGATCAACCTTGGAACCCGCCGCCCGAATACGAAAACATTCTGCGCCTGTTCGCCGAATCCGCCGGCGTCCAAATCGAACGGAACCGCTCCTTTGCCGCGCTCCAATTCGCAGAGTCCCGCTTCCGCATGGCGATCGAACACTCCTTCGACTGCCTCGCGCTGACCGACGCCGACGGCGTCTGGACCTACATCAGCCCGGCCGTCACCCGCATTCTTGGTTACACCGTCGAAGAGCTTACCGGCCGACCCGCCAGCGAGATCGTCCTGCCGGAAGACCTCGGCGTTTACTCCACCCACCAGGACCTCCTGAAGCGCAACACCGGCGCACACTCCGAACTGGAATACCGCGTCCGCCATCGAAACGGCTCCACGCGCTGGATGCAAAGCGCTGACACCAATCGCCTCGACGATCCGGATCTGCACGCCATTGTCTGCAACTTCCGCGACATCACCGAGCGCAAGCACGCCGAGCTCATCCAGGGCAAACTCGAAGTCCAGCTTCGGCAGTCCCAAAAAATGGAAGCCATCGGCACGCTCGCCGGCGGCGTCGCGCACGACTTCAACAACATCCTCGGCGCCATCATCGGCTGCGCGGAACTCGCGCGCATGGACTCCATCAACAATCCCGCCGCCCTCGCCAACCTGGACGATCTGCTCAAGGCCAGCCATCGCGCCAAAGACCTCGTGAAACAAATCCTCACCTTCAGTCGCCGCGAGGAATACCAGCGCAAGGTCATCCCGCTGGAACCCATCGTCTCCGAGTCCATCCGCCTCCTTCGCGCCACGCTCAAGTCGTCCGTCGAACTGCGCAGCTCCGTCGCCAGCCCGCTGCCCAACGTCCTAGTCGACCCCACGATGATCCAGCAGGTCCTCATCAATCTCGTCACCAACGCCGCACAATCCATTGGCGAACGACCCGGCCTCGTCGAAGTCCTCGTTCGCGAGCACACGGATGAGAGCCTACCTGAAATGCGACGCCCGCGTGCGAGCAGCGGATCCCAGGTTTTGATTCAGGTACGTGACAACGGTTGCGGCATGGACGCTGCACTGCTCGAACGCATCTTCGAGCCATTCTTCACCACCAAAGGACCCGGCCAGGGCACCGGACTCGGACTGTCTGTCGTCCACGGAATCATCTCCGCACACGGTGGCATCATCCGCGTCGAAAGCTCCCCCGGCAAAGGCTCCACCTTTACGATCCTTCTGCCCGCCGCCACTGGCTCCACGCAAGCCGCCGGAGAATCCAACCGCCCGCCCAATCAACCCCTGCTCGGAGGCAACGAACGCATCCTGCTGGTCGACGACGAGCGGTCACTGCTGGCCGTCAGCGAAAAGGTTCTCCGCCGCACCGGTTATCAAGTGACCGCCTGCAGTGACGCCGCCAGCGCGCTGATGCTCTTCCGAAACGCCCCGGACGATTTCGACCTCGTCATCACGGATTACTCCATGCCCGGCCAGTCCGGAGCTGATCTCGCGCGAGAGATTTTTGCCATTCGCCCTCACTTTCCGATTGTCGTCTGCACCGGTTACACCACGGGATTTACGTCGGAGCAGGCCCTGCAAATGGGCTTCTCCGATTTCCTCCACAAGCCCATGGTGCTCGACCAGCTTTGCGTCGCCATTCGCCGCGTCCTCGACAAGAAGAAGGCCACCAGCCGCCAGCCCTGACCTCCAGCCATCGCCGGCGTCACTGCTTCAACTGGAACCGGACCGGAACTTCAATCTCCGACGCCACCGCCACCGCTCCCGATCGCGCCGGCTCGAACTCCCAGTCGACCACCGCCCTGACCGCCGCGTCATCGAGCATTTGGTAACCAGAAGACTCCTTCACCACGACGCGTACCGCGCGGCCCGAAGCCGACACCGCGACCGCCAGCAACGTCACACCCTGCTGCCGCCGTCGCCGCGCCGCAGCGGGATACGCGGGTTCCGGATTCTTCCGATAAACCGGCCGCGCCAAAACTCCCGGCCCGCCCTTGACCGTCACGATCCCCACACCGTTTCCACCGGCGCCACCGGAGGAACCTGATTCGAAATACTTCCGCTCAGTCTCCCGCGTCGCCGAGGCTGACGCCACTGTCGGCGATGAGCTGCTCGGCACCGAAACGACATTCGAATCCACGACGGCCGTCGTCGCCACCTTTGAATCCGACTCTGGGATCTTCGACGCCGGCACAACATCGTCGTCCGGCAATTTCGGATTCTCTGCCGCTTCGGCGATCGGAACCGGCGCGAACAACGATTCCCGCATCGCTACTCCCGTTTCCCCACCGACGACCGCGGCCTCCTCGGAAAACTCCGCCGACAGGCTTGTTTCGGTGGGTCTGTTTCCCGAACCATTCCCGTTCCAGAACATCTTCACCGTAACCGCGGCCACCAAGTGCAGCGCCAGCGAAACCCCCAACGCGATGCGCAACGCCCCACTTAACCGCCCAGAGTGGAACTCCCGCAGATTGGATGAAAGCGTTGGCATCGCGTGGGTGAAAACCGACTCAAAAACGCGCGGTCAGCGCGATGCGGAACGAGATCGGATCGACCGGATGGAAGTGCGATCGCGCATAACCACCATCGTCCGGACCAGCCGGCTCCCCCGCGAGACGCGACTCGTAGAAGTAATCGATCTCGCTGTCCTCGCGATTCAACAAGTTGAACGCCTCCGCAGAGAGCGTCCAGTTGCGGCTGAACCGATACCCAGCATTCGCGCTCAACAACACTGTCTCACCCGAACGCTGCGAGTCATCCTCGACCAACGGACGCGGCCCGAAGTAGCGCAGACGCAGCCCGCCGAAGAATCCGCGTTCACCCTCCTGCTGGAACGTGATGCCGGTCGCGATGACGGTCTCAACCGATCCTGGAATGTGTCGCCCTGCCGGATCGCTGTCGCGGAAGCGCGCGTGCGAGAACGAGAAGTCTGCGTCGAGCGTCATACACGGCACCGGCGTGTAGTAGTTCGCGAACTCCACGCCATAGCGACGGCTTGGCCGACTCGCCTCCGTCTCGCCCGCGTCACCGACGAAGACGAGTTCCGAATCGATGTCTAGCCACCACGCCGACAGCGTGCTTTGCAGACCGGGCACCCGCGTCGAGCGCACACCTACTTCCGCGCCATACGTTCGCACCAACGGATCCGCTGAATCACTCGGAGCCGTCACGCCGCGACCGTCGTTGCTGTGGAATCCGAGTCCGCCGCTGAAATAAAACTCCGTCTTCGACCACGGACCGAAGATCAAACTACCTTTCGGGCTGACGATGGCGTCGTCTTCGTGGCCGGAGTTCGCCGGGTCATTACCTTCCACATCGAAGTAGTAATAATCCGCGCGCACACCGACGACAGATCGAAACTTCTCGCCCCACTGCATCTTGTTCTCCACGTATGGCGAGAGACTCGTCTCCCATATGTCATCCGTGCGCGTCACCGCGGGGATGGTTCCTCCAGCCTGCGCCGTCTTGTCCGTCCGTTGGCGCGCGACAGTTTGATACAGCCCGTTGTCGATGGAATCGCTGCGCAGTTGCAGGCCGACGGTGTTTTCCATGTCGCGCTCGAGTAACGTACCGAACCAAGTGTGACTCGCCTTCGCGCCGCCCACCCAGCGTTCGTCCGCCTGCTCGAACTGGTCCCCCTCCACGGCGTCCTTGAAGTAGGTGAAGTTGCTGAAGAGATCGAGGTCGTAGAAGAAACCATAGGCCATCAGCTTCGACGCGGACTTCTCATCCGCGCGATGCCACTCCGCCGCAAGACTGTAGCGCTGCGAATTGCCGCCCGTCGTCGTATCGAGCGAATCGAACTGTCCGAAGCCCGGTTGCGCGAGCGCGGTGCGGGCGATTTGATCCGTCGCATCCCAATCACCCTTATAGCCCATACCGGTGATGCTCCAGCCATTGGCGGAATCGCCGACGCTGTAGCGCAGCACGCCATTGTAGCGACGATAATCATCCGCGTGCCGCCACGGACCGTCGTTGTGATACAGCTCTAAGCCGTAGAGCAGATGTCCCGGCCCGGCTTTCGACGAATCGGCAAACACACCGCGCGCGTAGCCGAAGCTGCCGCCTTCGACCTGCGCGATGCCTTGCGGCAACACGCGATACAGCTGCAAGTCCGTGGAGCCGGCGGAAGCGAAATCGCCGACGTCCGCGAAGTACGGTCCCTTGCGGAAGTTCACGCGCTCGACCAGTTCCGGAATCAAAATATTGAGGTCCGTGTAACCCTGACCGTGACCGTGGCTCGGCAGGTTCACCGGCATCCCGTCGATGCTCGTGGCGAAGTCAGTGCCGTGATCGAGATTGAAGCCGCGCAGGAAGAACTGGTTCGCCTTCCCGGCGCCGCTGTGCTGCGTGACGATCAATCCGGGCACGGTTTCGAGCACTTCGCCGGGACGCGAGAGCGTGCGGCGTTCGAGCTGAATCGCGCCAACGGTTCCCTGCGACGCGGATTCCGCGACACCGATCAGGCTGTCCTCGCGGCCTTGCACGAGAACTTCAGGCAGGCGCACTGGAGTGTTGGTTGCGGCAAGTTCCGGCGAGGCGCCGGTGGATTGCGCCGAGGAAGAGTTGCAAATGAGACAAGTCAGCGCGACCGCGGTGGCGTGGAAGGGAGCGAGTGAGCTGGGAGTTCGATATTGCCGGGCGCCCCGGCGAGAATGACTGCAGTTTTGTTTCTTCATGACGGACAAATTGGTTTCAGTTTGGTTCACAGTTCAGCCCAGCCACCGGAACGGTGGAACTCCGTCCACGTCGGAAGTCCGGTGCTGTTGCTGGCTCTCGCGGTACATCACGGTTGAGGACACCGGTGTCCACAGAATGCACGGAGAGACTTTTAAGGAAGGGGAGATGGAAATTCGCCGATCACACCGGCAGCAGGACGCGGCAAACGCCACGAACGCCGTCCGGCGAGAATCACTTCGAATCAGCCGTGAAGCAGGGGCGGACCGCGGGGGGCGGCAACGGAATTCCAATCGAACGCCACCACCCGGCTGATGAGAATCGATGCGCTAGCGGACGATTGTCTCTGAGGAGGAAGAAATTCAACCAGCGGTTCCGCAGTGTCGATCAACCCGCTCGTCAACGAGGCGGCGAGACTTTCGTGATGATGCCCGCCCTCGCCGGAACGCTCGTTCGATTTAGAAGAATCGCCATTTGCCACCAGCGCCCGAAAACTTTGCCAGGCGCGAACGACGAGAACATCAACCGCAGGAAACGCACCCTCCGAATGAACGAACAAACGCGCAGTCCGGACGACGTTCTCCAGCGAATGCGGATGAGCGTGCGGATGATCGAGGTGCTCACCTTGAGTTTCGCGGGAAGAAGCTGCCGCGGAAGGGTAGTGAGAATGTCCCCGTGGACCGTGAACGTGCGCACTTCCTTCACCAGCGTGTTCCACCCAATGATGCAGCCACGGGCTGAGGCCCACTGCCCCGGCGAACGCCAGGCAGAGGATCAAATACGCGGCGACAAAATTCCTGATTCCCAGCTTCAAGGTTTCGCCAACACCCTGCCACGCCGTCCGCCGATGACAATCGCCGACTTTCATTTCACGACATCCTACGCCTGCCGTGAACTTTCGGATGCAGTTTGAAACAAAGAAGGTGACCCACCCGGCTACCGATTAACGCAGGCCAACGTTCAGGATGAAGAAGCGATGAGGATCGCCCCACTGGCCATCCGGTGGCGTAAGCGTGACTTCGAAGGTGTCACCGACACGTTGAACCGCCGGGGTTGCGGAAAGCGGAACAAACGCGCCGCCAAGTTCGTCCGTCGAGGACACACCGAAGTTGAAGAATCCGGCGTAACCTGCCGGCCAGTTGAAGACGATCTTCAGCTGACTGCCGGACGGTTCCAGATTCACCGCTGGATTGCTGAAATTCACGGGAGGCACAGCCGGAATGTTGGATGCGTTGCTTGGATCCGTGCCTGCCAGTTGCTCCTGCAAGTCGCTGTAGCCATCGCCGTCCGTGTCACCGAACGCATCGCTATCCGTGCCACCGAGGAAAACATTTTCCCACGCATCGAGCAGCAGGTCGCCATCAAGATCCGTCGCGCTTATCACCGGTACGCTGGCGAGCGCGAGGTTGATCACCTCGACGCCGAGCGTTCCGGGAACTTCCGGCACGTCCGGGAAGCCGAACACGGCGAGCTGGGAACCGGGAATGAGGTTGATGCTCGTGGGCAGCACACACGGAAGTCCACCGGCTTTCCAAAGCGTCACTGGCGTCGCGGTGCCGAGCACGCGGAACGTCGTAGGCGCGCCGGACGCGATGCTGGTGACTTCCACGACCATGTTCGAGGTCGGACGCACCGGGGCGTTCGCCATCAAGGTCTGCACGGCAGCGAACGCCGCCGGCAACTGCGCGGCTTGCGTGAAGAACGGCGGGTAATTGGTATCCAGCGTTCCCACCGTCATGAACTGGCGCAGCGCATCCAGCGGCAGCGGCAGCGCGTTCGTGAACACGTCGTGATGCGCCGAGCTCGCGCGCCAGAATTCGTGCGTGACCGCGCGCAACGCCGCAAAGTTCGGGGTCGCGTTCGAGCGGATCTGATTGTCGAGGTAATCGAAGAGCGCATTGGCGCGATACGCGGGCGCGCCGGGACCGGCGTAGGTTTCGAGCGTGGTGAAATCCCCGGCATCGAGCGGAACACGCGTCACGTCCGGCGTGCGAAAGCCGAACAGCGTTGCGTTGGTTCCGTAGTTGGTCCCGCGCAGCACGAGGGCGTTCGCCATCACCCGCTCCAGCATCAGCGCCACTGCGGTATTGAGCGGGGTGAGTTCACCCGCCACGCGCTGGCGGGGGTAGTTCACGAGCAGATTGGAGGCGGAAAGTATCCACGACGAGATCGCAGCGGAACTGAGCGATGGATCCAGTTCCGGGAGTTCCGGCAGGCCAAGCGGCGGGACGCGGATCGCACCGACCAGTTCGCGGCCGAACTTTTGCGTGGTGGAACTGCCGTTGAACGCGAAATGGAAATCGGTGGTCTCCAGCGTTAACTCGTCACCCTCGCCCGGCTGGACAATCAATCGCGCCGCGGAAGGTTGCACGCCTGGGAGGAAGAGATTCGCCGTGGTCGTCTCGGCCAGGAAGACGCCGGAGAGGCTCCACGCGCGAACATTCATGCCCGTGGACGACAGCGTTAGCAGACCCGCCCCATTCGGCGCCAGCGGTGCCACGATGCGCTCGAAGTTTCCGCCGACCTCCAGGTTCTTCACGGGAATGCTGTTGGTCGAGTTCGGGTTGCTGTTGCCGAGGATCTCCGCGAGATCGGAGTAACCATCGCCGTCGCTGTCCCTGCCTTTGCGCGGGTCTAGACCTTTGGCCACCTCTACGGCATCCGGGACGCCGTCGCCGTCTGAATCGATCACATTCGCCGGAGCGGTGAATGTGTAGGCGACTTTCTCGACGGCCGTTTTCGCGGACGACAGCGGGTCCACTGCGTAGCACTCTAGCACAGCGTTGCTGTAGATTGTGAGCGGAGTCGAATACGTCTGCCACGGTGCGCCAGCGATGAGACGGTAACGCACAATCCATGCGGCGGGCGTCGTGGTCAACGTCACCTGGACGGCGGACTGGTATTCGCCCGAGGGCGGCGCGATGGAGAGGCGTGCCGGCTGATCGCCGCTGGCCGCGCTGAGGCTGAAGATGGAGATTGGATTGGTGTATTGGTTCACCAGCGCGTGGTTGACTCCAGCCGGCGCATTGCCAAGCACGGTGGGAACAGGATTGATAAGACCATTGCTTACGCCGCCGTAGCGTTCCGCACGCACGACCACTTTCGCCGGTGCTGCTCCGGTGAAGGCAATTGAGCTGCTCCAGTCGCCGGCGCGTAGATTGCGCACGGGACGCGCCGCGGGATTCACAAACGGCTCGGCGCTCATCAGGAGAACGTTCGCGCTGCCGGAGTAAGGCGAGATGCCGGGCAGCGCGCCGCTCGCGCCATCCACATAGCCCGCGCCGCTGCGCAACTTCACTTCGAACGTGGACGAGCGCCCTGCTCCGTCGCTGCCAAACAAAACGAGATTGCCTGCTCCGAGTGCCGATGCTCCGGAGAAGCCGGCGAGATTAGTGTAGCTCTGGACGGCAACAGGCGCGTTCGTGCCGTCGTAGCTGAAAACAGTGGCCACGGTGGCGTTTGTGGCGCTGGTGCCGAAAAGAATCAGTAGTCGCGTGTCGCTAGGGCCGGGCACGAGAGTGACGGTCTGAATTGGCTGGCCGAGATTGTAGGTCAACGGCGTGGTGAGACTGAAGCTGCCGGCGACAGGTTCGGTGACATGGAGGCGCACGAGGGCATTGCTCGCCGGTTGATAAAAGAGCACCTGGGCCAGCGGTTGCGCATTAAAACGCGCGGCGACGAACTCCGGGACGCGCGGGGTGTTCGCGAGCGGAACCATATTGGTAAAGAGCGCAGTGACGGCACCGGATTGGAAATCGAGCGCGACGAAGGAATCGTTCGTACTGGCGGGGGCGCGGTTGAAGAGTCCGAGGCGCAGGGGCTGGCCGGCCTTGAGCTCGAATCGATCCGGGCTGGAACGGTAGGCAGCGAGAGCGTTGTCGCCGAGCAAGGTTTGCAACACAGCGTTGTTCCGGAACAGGGTTTCGCGCGGACCGGGATTCTCGCGGGTGATGACATAGAGATCCGCGTGCGCGGTGTTGCCCGCTCCGCCGATGTCGATCGCACCGACGGCGTTGGGACCGATGGAGGGCGCGAACAGGGCCAGCGGAAGAACGGGCGCCGTTTCATTCGTCGCTTCGATCAGGCTGAGGCGGTTGGCTGCGGGGGAAACGACTGCCAGCGCATCGCGCGTGAGCGAGAGGATTCGGCCGGCGTTGACGCCCGAGATGTCCTGCACGCCGGTGGGGCGGGCTTCGGACCATGTCGGCACGCCGGGGGCGGTTTGATAGCCAGCGCGGAAGGCACCGGAGATTTTGTCCACGATGACGGCATCAACACGTCCATCGCCATCGAGATCGGCATCGAGTTGGAACTCAAACGGGGTTTCAACGGTGGCCGCCTGAAGAGTGGCGGCGCAGAGCAACGCAGCAAGCGAAGGCAACCAGGTGATTTTCATACGGGCGAATCTCATGGAACCTCCATTTCGTTGGTGGCGAGGACTTCGGCGATTTCTCCGTCCTTGCCGAAACGGACGAGGACGTATTTGTAACGCGCTCCGGCGAGCACGGGCTGGGTGTCGCGGAGAAGGGTGTTGAGGTAGCGGATCGTCCCGCTACCCAGATTCTGTACGATGCCATCGTAGATCACGAATGGATCCCAGATGATCGCGGACGTGCCGGATTTCTGAAAAGCGACGCTCTCCATCATGGGCGAGCATTGAATGATGTCGCCTGAGACTGTCGGAAATTTCGCGTTCGGAACCTGGTGCCGGTAGAGCACGCAGGGGAATGGGGATTTGCCCATCGGCGTCTCCTGCAAGTAAACCATCGGATCGCTCGTGCCGAGCAGCGTCTGCGGGCGGGCGCGGAAATCCGATCCGGCCGCCAGCAGCCCAGGGCCACCCGATTCGACGGTGTTCGTGATGATCAGCGCCCCCACCTGCACGACCGCGCCGGTGAGATTGTTCAGTTGCCCCTGATACCACGAAGCGACAAATCCGCTGCCCACCCCGCTGTTCACCGGCGGCAACGAGCGCTGCGGCCACGCGACAGTGGGCAGAGTGTTCGTGCCGGGCGGCTCCCAAAAGAACGTCTCGATGTTGCTCTTCTCGCCGTGTTCGCCAGTGATGCCGACGGCGCGCACCCACACGGCGTACTTCACGCCCTTGGCCACGTTGACCGGCAGTGTGAACTCTGGGCCGGAGCCATACGCTGAGCCGTTGCCAATCACCGGCGTGGTGAACACGCCGAATTCACCCGCAGGCGGCGGCGTGTTGTTCGTCTCCTGATTGGTGGTGAAGGCATCGAGAAACTTCACGTTCGGAGAGAGGATGTGTTTCTCAATCGACGTCTGCGACAGGATGGGCGCGTCGGCCGACTGATTGGTGCCAACCGGCTTGAAGATGCCGATCTGGAAACGTTCGACACCATACGGCGGGCAGAACCAGCGCAGCATCATCTGTGGATTGGCTTCGTTCCCGGCAGGATCGATCTTCGTGAGCATTGGCTTGGGCAGCGGCAGAACCGGAGCCACGAGCTTGCAGCCGAGACGGGTCAGGCGGCTGCCATTACCATGCTCGTCCAGCAACTGGCCATAGTAGCAGATGCGTCTGCCGTCGGGCGGGAACGAGAAGTCGAAGCAAAGAATCAATGGCGGCGGATTCGTCGCGGGCCAGGTGCGCTGGCAGATAAGCTGGAGCGGACCGTCGTTGACGCGGCGGTAGAGGCGATACTCGCGGCTGCCAGCAGTCGGCGCGATCTCGATCTCGATGGGAATGATGTTGTTCGAACCTTCGGGCGCGTTGGCAATGTGGATGTCGCATTCGCTGTCGCGACGAGTATCGAGATAGGCGCGGGCGCGGAACTGAAGTTCAGTATCTTCCTGCAACTTTCCGACGGTGCCGACAGCGAGCGGATAGCCGGAAATTTGTCCGTCGTTCATTCCGGAACGTGCGCGGAAGAACGCTTGGCTGCTCTGGAATTGACCGGGGAGTTTGAACGTCCAGCGGTTTGAGCGCGATGACGGCAGGAAGTAAAGCCGATCGGTCGCAATTGTGGTAAGGATGTTCGTCCCGCTGCGAATCTCCACTGAGCCTTCCATCCACGCGATCCGATCCGACTCGCGGATGAAGTCCACCGCAAAATCGAGCACAGCCGGAGTGCCGGCGGCGGGATTGGTGCTCGTGACATTCACCTGCGTGAACGGTGAGAGGCAGCGTCCGCGCACCACGCCGATAGGGCCGCCCGGGCCTTCATATTCCCGCAGCGTGCCGGATACGGCCGCACTGGGTGGAGAAAGATTTCCGCCGCACGCACCGATGTCCTCGGCTCGTACAGTGTACCAGAAAGTGCGCGCGTAATCCGCTGGAGCCGTTGGCGCACCGGGACCGTTGTCGAGATAGCTGTTCTCCGGCAGGCCGGGGATGTGGTTGACGATGGCGACGAGATGATTCGAGGGATACGCGAGGTTCGAGTTGATCTGCGTGGTGTTGTCCCAGCGATAAACCCAGTAACGCTTGATGGTCTCGTCGCTGGTCGGCGCGTTCGAGGCTTGCGGCCAGATGACGCGGAGCGAATGCAGGTTGGTCGTGCCGTCGTAGAGGTAATCGTTCACCACCCGGATCCGGCCCATGACATTCGGCATGAGCTTGTCGCAAATCAGCACCTCCGCGCCAGGCGAGAGCAGGCCATCGCGCCCGAGCAGATCGCGCGCAGCAGTGAAGTAGTAGAAGCGCGCGCCGTTGGTGTGATCGAGCGAGAGCGGCGGGAGCGTGGGATGACCAATGCGGTTGTCGTCGATCAGATAGATGGTTGTCTCGTCGCCAGTGGTGGGGTGAAGTTTGTGACAGTCTCCCGATGTGAACAGCGTGGAGGTGAGAATGGGGCGAGGGTTGATGCGTTGCACGGCCTGGGTGCTGTTCATCGCGGAAAGCAGCGCGGTCGCGGCGGGCGGAGTGACGTGCCAGTTGCGGCCCGGCGCCTCGGCGTAGTCCTTGCGCACGCGATAAACGTTGAAGCCGTTTTGCAACAGCATCAGCCGGCGCAACGGATCGGGCGTGGCCCAGCGGAGCTGAACGTTCATGTTGCCACGCGCGCCGGGCGCAGGCATTTGCACGGGAGAACCAGGCGCGGGCAGCACCGTGGGATTCCCGGCTTCAACAGAAAGACGACCAACGACGGCGATGTCCTTGTCCGCCGCGACATCGAACTGGCGAATCTCAAACGTCGTCTGGCCCGCGCCAATCGGTTCCACATGGGCAAATCCGAGGCACATGGCCATGCCGGGATGCGTGCGGCCGAGCAGGAGCAGATTGCTGAACCGCTTTTCGTCCGTAAGCGTGCCGGTGATGACTGCGGCGACTTGTTGCGCGAGGGTTAGGTTCGCAGGAATGAACTTCCCGAAGAGCGCGCTCATGTCGGTCTCCAAATCCACGAGGCTCTGCCCGACGTTGACGCTCCGCTGAAGGATGGGTTCGATCACGCGCGGATCGGTTTGCAGCGAGGAGATGGCGACACGGCGAAACTGGCCGGGCACACCAATCGGGCCGGGCTTGGCGTAAAGCGCATACGTCTTGCCGCCAAGGCTGAGCGGTCCGGTGCTGAACCACGTGAGGTAAGCCCAGTCGTTCCCCGACGGGACATCATGCCACGTCGTGCCGGCACTGATCATCGACGGTCCGATGTCGCCCTGCGGCGCGGCGGCGCGCGAACTGGCGACGGCCACGAGCAGCAACAGCGCGGCGGCGGTGAGTTTTTGGAAGAACGTGTTCATTCGGTGCAAGAGATGGTCGTTCATCAGCGCGGGCGCGGTGCTCATTTGTCGTCCTCGTCAGGCACTTCCTCCCAGCCCTTGCCTTCGACGTATTTGACGGCCTCCTCAAAATCGCCGCAGATGCACAACGGGCACGGACCAAAGCAGCCTTCACCTCCAATGGTTCCGATGAGCGTGAAGCCCTCGTCGGTCGGCGAACCGATGAGCGTCGCCACGCCCTCGGCGCTGAGGACGCAAACCACTGTGCCGGCCACGCCGATGCGCAGGATCATGCCGTAGTTTTTTCCTTCGTTGAAATACCACGCGCCCGCGCCGGCGATCACGCGAATCTCCAGCAAACAGCCATAGCTCCAGATTGGGAACTCGCCATCGGCGAAGAACAACCCGCCGGCCACCGGCAGCGGGCCGAAATTGTCCTCGGCATCCACAAGTTCCACCAGCTTCGGGCTCACAGCAGCGAGCGTCCACTTGATGGGATCGTAAGTGCAGGCAACACCGGCGAAGAGTCCGCCGCCGACTTCGATTGAGTTGTTCACGCGCACACGACACAGGGCCGCTCCGTAATTCTCCGTCGCGCCGAACATAAGGTTCAGGCCGAACTGTTTGATCTCCACGGTACCCAGTGTGATTTTTCCCTTGGCAAGAATGGAGCCACCCATGCCTGAGAGATCGCCGTCAGCATCGAGCACAAACTTGCCGATCACATCGACCTTCAAACCGTCTTCGCCGCCTTTCTTCTTGGACTTCTTGTCGTCCGATCCGGCGGACCAGCTTAAGGGAACTTCCAGCGCGCCCAAAGTGATTTCCGTACCGCTGCCGCCGGCAGGGATGCACGTCTCCACGCGGTTCTCGGAATCGATCTCCAGAATTTCGAGGAACGCCTTGAACACCATTTTGTCCGGCATCTTGAACTCAAACTGCGCGTCCAGTCGCAGCCGGCGCAGACTGTCGTCATTGATCTCGGCGTTGCCGGTAATTTTCGCGGCGCCAAGGTAACCGCCCACGTCACCGAGCGCGGAGTTGATGCTGTCATCCGCCAGGTTAAATGCCGTAGCTAGCGAGGCGCGAACCATGCCGTTGATGCCGTCAAAGTACCCGTCCACACCGGAACGGAAGACGGCGTTGACATCGAACATCCGGTACTTGATGCCCTTGAAAACCTTGTCCCAGACGGACGACGCCAGAAACGCCTCGCGCACTTCACGGCGCATGCGATCGACGAACGCATCCTTGCTGATCTGGGTGAACGGATTGTCCACCGAGTAATCGAAGCTCTGGATGTAGGCCTTGATGTCCTTCTTGGCGGCAAGGGAGGTTTCGCCGAACACAGCCTTGCCCGCGACGGCGATCTGGTTCACCTCATTGGCCCATTCGCCGCCTGTCTTCGAGATCTTCGTCACGTTGGTCAGGATGATGCCGACCTCATGCAGCACGCCGTTGATGCTGGTCAAAGTGGGCTGAATGTCGGCGGCAATCTGGTTCAGCACCGGCTCCGCGTCCTTGGCCAGATCGTTGGAAATCGACTTGATGGCCTTCACCGCGGATTTCACCGCGTTGGACACATTGCCCATTGCGTTCGTCGCGGAACGAGAGCCGTCGTACGCCTTCTGGCTCACTTCGGAAATCGTCTTGAGCACGCTCACCGCCTCGGCGCTGCCGGCGGTGAAGTGGTAGAACTTGTTCGAGATGGATCCGAGGAAGTTCGTTGTCAGATAGCTGTCCGCCAGCGCCGGGAACGCTGTCTTGTTGCCGGCGGGCAGGCCGTCGTAAATGGCTTTCAGCCCCTGATAGGTGGTCTCAAGCGCGGGATCCACCGCCGGTCCCACGGCCTCCTCCAGCAACTCACCGCCGGTTGCGTCGAGCAGCTTGTTCAAGCTCAACATGCCGTCGAGCATCGAGGCAAACTCGCTTTCGCCGATGGCCTCCGAGATCACATCGAACGTTCCGGCGTCCTCGATCTTGTCCAGGAAGAAGTCCGCCGTGTTGATCTTGCCAAAGCTCGCGCCGAAATCGAGCGAGGCCGCCTTCGAGTCCATCTTGCGAACCTTGTGTTCCAGCGAGAAGACGATCAGCGGCGACTTCACCGGCTCGAACGACTCGAAGTTTCGCGAGGAGAATTTCCACTTCAGCGGATAATCCAGCTCCACAATGTCCAGCCAGACTTTGCGAGCGCGCGGGTGATATCGGTCGTCGTCGATGTTGTCCCGATATTTGTCGAGCGGCTCGGTCGTCGGCCAGCCGTCGTTCTTCTCGTCAAAGTACGCGGCGGTGAAATACGTTTCACCGTCCTTCAGCCAGCCCCGGCTCTCCGTCGCCGTGTCGTCGGAGGTCCAGCCGCCCATCAGGTAAACCGGTGGTTCACTATCGGTCGAGGGCTTGCGCGCGCTGGCGTGGACTTGCATGCGGACATCCTCGAAAAACGGCACGTCCATCTGCCCGGCGAACGTGATAAAGCCATCGGGAGCGGCTCCCGGATTATGACGGTTGAAGTAAGCGTCGCCGACCGTGGTCACACGGTAGGGCGTGTTCGACGAGCCTTTCATCTCGAACGTCGTGGGCAGCTTCAGTCGCGAATCCAGATCAGCGATTCCGTCAGACTTGGAAATGAGTTTGCCGTTCGGGAAGAAGCCCAGCGTGCCGTAGAGCGGACTGCTCACTGGCGACGCGTGACCGGTGACGCCCAGCGTGAGGAAGCCGTCGTCCACATCGCACTCCGCGCCGATGTTCGAGACGAAACTCAGCGACAGCGCTTCGATGTCCGCGTTCCAGTAGGCGAGGTATTTGTTCCCGGTCCGATCCGGCAGCTCGGCGGATTCCGGCTTGCCTGAGCAGGAGAAAATCATCTTCGCAAACTCAACCGTGATGTCCGAAGGATGCGGCAGATTGATCTGCCCCTCGGTGCGCGACGCCACGTTCTCGTTGTCTAGGAAAGCCAGGCTGTAGTTCTCAAAATTGAAGCTGTAACCCCACAACGTCAGGCTGGACGGGAATGATCCACCCACGCCGCTGTGAATGCCGCTGACGCCGCCGAGCCGCAGGTAATACTTGGAATTGCCGCGCAGGTCATACGTCACCGCCTGGCCGGCAATCAAACTGCGCGCATCAAACACCCCGTCTGCAATCCCGCGCACATTCAGCCCGGCGTAATCCGCAAAGCCGAGCGCGTATCGAGCCGTCTCGGGACGCTCGATCAAGTTCACGCTGCCCGTGGTGCCGCCCGTGTAGAGAATCACCGCCGCGCCATCGTTATCACTGGCCGTATTGTCTCCGCCGCGCAGGAACGCGCCGGGCATGGCGAAGACGGCGTTCGTCGGACCAATGACCGCCTGCGCGTTGTCGTTGGCCGCTTCGTTGTAGCCCCAGGCGATCCGACCGACGTTGCCGTTCAGATACTGGATTGGCCCCTCGTTGCCGGCCATCAGTCCACCATCCCGCGTGAACGACAGTCGCCCGCCGGCTGGCGTGATGCCGATGCGATTCGTGAGCGGCGTGGAGGAACAGCCTTCGCAATCCCCGACATACGGCACGGACACCGGTCCAACGCCCGCGAGGTAACTGCCGGCGCCCTGCAGCACCACGTCGTTGCTAATCACCATGAAGCCGCCGCCGCCTGACCATTGAATGCCGGAGTCGTACGGGAAATGCGTCTGGAATCCACCCGCGCTCGTGAAAGCCAGCGTGCCGTTGAGCAGCGCGGTGCCGTTGGCATCGGCGCTGATGCGGGCCGCGCCAGTGAAACTCAAGGTGTGATTGAGATAGCGATCGTTGGATCGCTTCACCGCCATGTTTGTCTGGTAGAGGTTCGTGGAAACCAGCCGGAGTAATTCATACTCAAGCGCGCGGACGTGCAGCGACTCGGCAATCGTCGGTGAATACAGGAGCTCGAAGCGCGCTGAGGTGGCGTTCCATACCATCTGCGTGGCGAAAATGAAAATGGCCTTCGTTTCCTCGACTGCGTAAATGCTCTCACCCGGGGGCGGATAGAAGGTCAGGTTGGTTTTCGGCGCGAGGCTCTGATTCAAGCCGACCGTCGGAAACAACAACTCCGTGAGCAACCGACGAATGCCACGGGCTTGAGTCGTATTGGTGTGGTAACCAAAACCAGTGGGCATGTGGAAGTTGACCGAGCTGACGGTGGCTCCCGCCACTCCGAGAATCACCAGTCCACGATCAAACGAGATATTGCCAACGGAACCTTCGCTGGCGTTGTTCACGATCTGGACGCCGCTGGTGAGAATCGCATCGCCGTTGACCAGCAGCTTCGCGCCAAGCGCCGCGCCGTTGCCGAAAGTTGGACCGTTCACTCCATCCACGGTTGCACCATTCACCGCGAGGGAAACGGTTGTCGCTATGTTGGAAGCCAGCGTGACCACGCCGGGAATTGGGGCCGCGTTGAAGGCGTGCATCGTGGTATTGATGTCGCCGCAGATCAGCCGTCCGTTATACGCGAGCAACCGCTGCGGCGCATTGGTCACGCTGCCGGCGGCGAGGGAGGGTTGGCCCGTCTGGTTCGTGTAGCTCACGCGCACGATGGCGCGGTAGGTGGCGTTGACGGAGTCGAGCTGGGCAGCGGGTTTGATCGCGAGGACATACTGGTTGGTGTTGACGCGCGGCTCGACAGGATTGGAAGTGCCGGGCGCGTAGGAGGCGGCGATGGAGTTGAAATTGGTCGTGGAGTAGGCCAGTGGAATCAAGGCGTCGGTGGCCGCATTGCGCAACTCGAGGTCGAATCGCAACGGCAGCACGTCCAGCGACGGAACTCCCGAAATAAAACTGTCGTACCGATGAACAACCACGTCGTTGGTAATGAGGAATGCGTTCGTGCCCGGCGCGGTGTTCAGCAGCCAGGTGCGTTCCCAACCGGACGCGCCGGCTTCCACGATGGCGTTGAGCGCGGCGTCTCCACTGACGAGATTCGTAAAGTGGTAGAACTGATGCGGACCGTTGGTGGCGTTGAAAGCCACCGTGCCGTTCGGCCGCGTTACCGAGAGTTCAATGCGATAGGAGGTGCGATGATTCAACCGCGCCGCCGGCTTGAGAAAGCCCGTGGTGATGAGGTTTGTTTCCTGTGCGGCAGTGAGCAGGGCGACGTTGGTAATGATGTGCGTGTAGCCGACGTTCGTCGTGACGCCTCCGGAGTTGTAGATCGGAAACAGTGTGCCGTTGGTGTCACGCAGGCGGAACGTATAGGTGTAGGGGAGGTTGGTCGAGTTGCCCGAGAAATTCTCCAATAGGAAGTAGGATGTCGCCTGGATGGTCTCGCGATTGAAGGCGGCGTTGGTGTTTGAAGCGTCGGAATCGATCACGTAGCCGGAATCGTTGGCGACGAAGAAGCTCGATGGCGTTTCGGTGATCGGGACGTTGGCACCGGTCACCTCGATGTCATCGAGATAAAGTCCTTCGGCCACGCCGGACGCATCGCTGATGAAGGCAAACCGGAGCAGGTGGCTTCCGCCCGTGTAGGCGTTCAAACTCAGGCGCCGCTCAACCCAGTTCGTAGTGGTGGCCGAGCTGCTGACGAGAATGGTGTTATCGATGTAAGCGCGCCACAAGTCGCCCGCCCCGATAGTAGGCACCCGCCCCCAGAAGCGCAGGTTCGCGTAGGTGTAAGGAGCGAGGTTGATGGTCCGGCTCATCGTAGACGCCAGATTATTACTGTATCTCTCGGAGTTATTGACGAAGCCAGACACACCCAGGGCGGCGCAGTAGCCTTTGCCGCCGCGACTGCGCGAAGCCACGCTGCCATACAGGTCGCTGACGGAACCCCACCACAGCGCCGGCGCAGCCGCGTTGCTGTCGCCGACGGTCCATCGGGGGGTTAAGACCGTGTTGAAACTCTCGGTGAAAACGGACGTTTGCCCATGACCCGCCGGCGTCAGCATTGCTCCCGCTAAAGCGATCAGGGCGAAAACCCGGGGAAATCGACTGAAAATATTCATGTCTCTAGTGCGATGCCTGTGTCTGAAAGGGCGAACAAACTGACTCGCGACGGACGCCGCAAGTCGTTCCATGCCCAACAAAAAAAGCCCATTCTCAGGCTTAAAGAAGAAAACTGGGGTGACGCCTTACAAGAAAACCGCGCTGGCAAACTGCCCAAGCCACACACGTTCATACGCCAAACCCGAATCGTGCCGACCACGGCACAACCAGCATTCAACAGCTTCCATCGGCAATTAGCCGGCCGCGTTGCAAGAATTGTTGATCAATTTGAGGCAGCAACGGCGGTCAGAACGGCGGCGGGAGAAGAGGGGGGAACCTACCTCGTGGCTCAGAAGCGGCAGGCTGGGAAGCCGAAGTGTGTTTAAGGCTAATCCGGGTAGCCGTTCGGGTGCCGGACGTGCCATTCCCAGGCGGTGGAAACGATTTCCTCGAGCTTGGGGTACTTGGGATTCCAGCCCAGCTCGTTCCGCGCCTTGTCGGCGGCGGCAACCAATCGCGGCGGGTCGCCGGGACGGCGCGGTTTCTCGACTGCTGGGATCTTCTTGCCCGAGATCTTTTCGCACATCTGGATGACTTCGCGCACAGAGTAGCCACCGCCATTGCCGAGATTGTAGAAGCCCTTGCGCCCCGGTTCCATCGCCAGGAGATGCGCCTGCGCAATGTCCATGATGTGGATGTAATCGCGGATGCAGGTGCCGTCTGGCGTCGGGTAGTCCGTGCCGTAAATCTCGCACTGCGAAGCCTGGCCCAGTGCCACCTTGAGCACGTTCGGAATCAGATGGGTCTCGATGCGATGATGTTCACCGAAGCGCCCGCTGGCTCCAGCGGCGTTGAAGTACCGGAACGCGACAAACTCCAGTCCATGCAGGCGCTGATACCAGTCGAGAACGCTCTCGAACATCTTCTTGGATTCGCCGTAAGGATTGATCGGGCGCTGCGGAGTGTCCTCTGTAATCGGAACCTTGTCCGGAAAACCATACGTCGCGCAGGTGGAGCTGAAGACGAACTTCCGCACGCCGGCACCGACCGCTGCGTTGAGGAGCTTCACGCCGTTCCCGACGTTGTTTCCGAAATACTTCCCCGGATTCTGCATCGACTCGCCGACGAGCGCGTTCGCTGCGAAATGAACAATCACCTCCGACTTCGAGGCCGTCAGAGATTCGAGAATCCGCGCCTCGTCGCTCAGTTCCGCCTGAACGAACGCGGCTCGCGGATCGATCGCGCTGCGGTGCCCTTCGGAAAGATTGTCGTATACGGTGACCTGATGCCCGGCATTGAGCGCTTGCTCGACGTAAACCGACCCAATGTAACCGGCACCGCCCGAAACGAAGATGTTCATCGACGGTGGAATTACTTCTTCAACTGCGGCGGATTCGGGTTGTAGACCTTGAAGCCCATGCCCTCGGAGGTCACCGCCCCGGAAGCCACGCTGATGTAAAAATATTTCGAGATCTTGTCGAAGGACGGGAGCAGCGAGAAGTCGACCCAGTCCTTCAATTTCTCCGCGCTGTCCTCAAGCTGGCCAGCCATCGGGGTGCCACCGAAAAGACTCGCCAGATTGCCCGAGTCCTTCTTCAAGGTCTCCACCGCGGCCCGCATGCTTTCGGCCTGATTTTCGTAGCCGAACATTCCCTTCGCCATGCCGCCGACTTTCTGGGCTGCATCATTGAGGCCGGGCAGGTCGCGCAACGCCTTCGCCGTGCTGTCTCCGCTGCGGAGGAATTCCTCGAGCATCGCGACGTCTGTCGACATGGCGACATAACCGCCGCTGGCGGCGTAATGCAACGCGCGCTCCACCGGGCGTCCGCCACCGGCAGATGGTGAAGGCGGGAGGCCGAGTGCGTAAACCGTCCGACCGAGGAACTCACGTTCCTTCACCTTCGGCTGCGGCATCACTGCACCAAGCGCCTTGATGGCCGAAGCAACCTGTTCCGCACGCGGCGAGCCGATGAGGAAGAGCGCGGGCGGAGAGTTCAAATCTTCCAGCGTCTGTTTGCGCGGCGCCTTTTGGTAAGTGATGACGTCGTCGCCGAGATTGGCGATCAGGTTCTTGCGCAGGTCGAAGTTGGGATCCTTGTCCTTGCCCGCGTTGTCCATCATCATTTTGATCAACGTGCCGGCTTGGGGGACGGCTTCCACCACGGCGGCCTCCAGCGCTGCCCACGACTTCTGCAAGTCGAGGCGAATACGGCTGAACTTCACGACATCCGCCGGGACAAAGGCCGGGGGATTGGCGTCCTTCGCCTCGAACGAAATCAGTTTAAACAGACCGCGGCGTTGCGATTCCGGAACGGCGAGGTTGAAGCCCATCATGGAACCATCTCCAGTGTCGCGGAAATTGAAGGCGACCGTTTGCAGGCCCATGATGCCAAGCGCCGAGAGAAGTTTGTCCGGCTCCATGCCCATTCCACCGCGACCGCGCCCTTCGCCCGATTCCTTTTTCAGAGCTTTCACCGCGGTATCGAGGAAGCTCTTGGTGTTTATCCAGCCATACATCTGTGCGTCGCGAAACAGCGGGCCATGGCTCGCTGCGTAGGAAGCCTGCTCGGAAAGCGTCGCCGTCCCGGCACCCGCTTGGTTCGCGAGAACTTTCTCCACATGCTTCGCGACCGTGCCCACGACGAGCAGGGTGCCGGACTGACCGACCATCAGCTCCATGTTCTTGCCCTTCTCCGCGTCTCCGGGCTTGGGCGGTTCGAGTGCAGCGTCACCTTGCCCAGCATCGGGGAACACCTTCTCGAGGGACTTCTTCACATCGTCCTGCTTGAAGATCAGGACGGTGAATTCCACGTCGCGAATTTTCTCCACGCGCACCTGTTTACCGCTATCGACCCATTTGGTCTTCAACGCCGCGAGTTTAGCCTTCAGGCTGTCGCTCTTCTCACGGGCATCGAGGAGGATCAATACTCCGGGTTCCTTCGGCGTGCCGGCCTGATCCCAGTCATTCGCGGTCAGGGCGAACGTCACCTGACCTTGCGCCAGCTCGGAGTGCTCGGAAAACTTAATGCCCAGCTCTTTTCCATGGGTTCGACCAGGTCCGAGCGAAACTTGCCCATGAACTTGTCCTTGAACGCCTTCATTGCCGGGTCCGCCCAGAGCAAGCTGGCGGGCGCTTGTTTCCACGTCGCGCTGGCTTTGGTGAAATCCGGAACCGTCACCACGGCGACGGTATCAGCGGGCAGCAGTTTTTCCGGAGGAGGCGTCGCCGCGAGCGTAGTAAAGGCGCAGGCAACCAGGAGGCCCAGGGCGAGGAGTTGGCGTTTCATAATCATTTCAAGACCGGTATGACGTCGTGCTTGTTCAAACCACCGGAGTCTGTCTCCGACGAAACCGCTGGATGCTCAGCAAGTTCAAAGCCGAGTGGCAAGCCACGATTTCCGGACACAGGATAGGTCGAGATGTTTCCCGCGCAATTGGGGAATCTCCTTCAAATTGTAAAGACTCGCGGCAAATCAGTCTCCGCCGCCCCGATCGGGTTAGTTCTGCCTATTTGGCAGAATTCTCCACCTTGCCATCCGCCGCAGCCTGAGACATCCGGCTTGGCGGCTGGAGATAGCGATAGGCGTTGCTCGGATTATCTGTGTCGTAAGCGTAGGCGTCGCGGTGTTTTAGGAAGTACCTGACGTTCTCAATCGGAATCGCAAAGCCCAAGCCTTCGCCGAAGACCTTCATGTTCGTCACGCCGGTAACTTCGCCGCGGAGATTGAAAAGTGGACCGCCGCTGTTGCCCGGGTTGATTTGGGTCGTCGTTTGGATGTAAAGATCGCCCTGCATCTGCCGTGTTTTGGTGCTGACGATGCCTTCGGTCACGGTGCGTTCCAGCCCGAGCGGGCTGCCGATGGCAAACACGCGTTCGCCCACCGCCAGCAAGTCCGAATCACCCAGCGGCACCCACGAAAACTTCGGTGCATCCTTGTCCTCGACCTTCAGCAACGCCAGATCTTGGAACTTGTTCATAGCGACGATGCGGATCTGCTTGTAGACCTTCCGCTCCAGCTGGCCATTCTGCTGATGATAAACCTCAATGCTAATCTGCGTCTCGCCTTCGATGACGTGGAAATTCGTGATGAGATAGCCGTCCTCGTTCAGGAAGAATCCCGAGCCCAGCCCGCCGGGCGTTCTGACCTGCACCACGGATTCGCCCAGTTGCGCGACCAGCTCGCGCACGGACTTCTCCTGCACAGTGCCTTTTGAAATTCGGAACAGGTCGGAATCATTCGCCTTCTGCGCCACCGCCGGTGCCGTTGCCGCAGTGGCCGGCTGTTTGCCCTTGGCTGGTTTCGCAGGTTTTTCCTCCTCGTCCTTCGCAATGCGCGCAATCTGCGACCGCGGAATGGTCAGCACGGTGTAACCGAGGTCCACGATCACCGCATCGCGCTTTTCCGCGAGGATCTTGCCGGTGACGGACGATTTCTCCTTCAAGACCACCGTTTCGGCGGAAGCCGTGTTCAAACCGAGCCCGGCCAGAAGTGCGACAGTAGCGATGCGCGCGAACATGTTGCGACCATAGCGGGAGCGATCCGGGGTGACAAGGGCCGTCACCGCGAAAATCTCCCGTTCGCCGCTGGTTCCAATATTTTCCATTCCTCCGGCGTGTTGATGTTCCGCAACTCCGCTTGTCGGGCCTTCGAAATCCGCACGCGCCGCGCCGTCAGCGCCGCCGCGAGCTTTTGCAGCGAAAACGCCCGCTTCACCATTTGATCCTCAATCACAGGCAAGGCGTTCGCCCGGATCACGAATGGAAACCCGGCGTCTTCCCCGGACACCGCAAACACCGCCGCCCGCTTGGAGCTCAACTGGGCGATAAGTCGCTTCAGTAACTCCGCCGATACGAATGGCATGTCGCAGGCGAGGAACAACTCGGCGTCCGCCCGACTGGTTTTCAGCGCCGTGTAGATTCCCCCAAGCGGACCGCAGCGCTCGACCAAATCCCGTCGAATCACGCGGACCGGCCAGCCTGTCGCCTTCGCCGCCGCCCGGACGTGTCCCAACAACGTTTTCCCTCGAAAAAGTAGCTTCGCCTTATCCCGACCCATCCGAGAGCTCAGTCCGCCCGCCAAGATGCTGATGGCGATGGTTGACTCAGATGCTGGACGTTTTGTCCGACGCACGACACGTTGGGGCAGTTTATCAGGCGGTTGCACCCCGGCCTTGTAGCGGGGAAATGGCCGAAAATAAAGGTTGCTCTGGCACTTGGCTTTGGTAGCTTGCCCGTCCCTTTGGCGGGTCCCGGCAATGTCCAGACCAGTTCGAGGGACTGTTAACGGCCTCAAGTTGCCACGCTCGTGTGAGTGCGGCGGGCCACAATAACACTAAATACAATCCCGTTTTCCGCGGGATGGTTCGCCGTAGAGCGGACTTTCAACCATAGGAAATAAATACTGTGCTGAGCATTGGCATCAAAGAACTGTTGGAGTCGGGCGTTCATTTCGGACATCAGACCAAGCGTTGGAACCCCAAGATGAAGCAATTCATCTTCGAAGCCCGCAACGGCATCCACATCATCGACCTGAGCAAGACGCTCAGCCAGCTGGAAGCCGCATGTGACTTCCTCACCACCACCTGCCGCAAGGGCGGACAAGTCCTCTTCGTCGGCACGAAGAAACAGGCCCAGGAAGCCGTGAAGGAAGCCGCCAAGGCGTGCAACCAGCACTATGTCACCGAGCGCTGGCTCGGCGGCACCCTGACGAATTTCAACACCGTGAAGCGCTCGATCGGCCGCATGAAGCAGATCGAAAAGATGGACGCTGACGGCAGCATCAACAACTACGTGAAGCAGGAGCAATCGATGCTCCGCCGTGAAGCCGGCCGTCTGGCGAAGAACTTCGATGGCATCCGCTCGATGGACAAGTTCTCCGCCGCGATGTTCATCGTGGACATCAAGCGCGAGCACAACGCCGTGGCCGAAGGCCGCCGCCTGAAGATTCCGATCGTCGCCATCGCCGACACCAACGCAGATCCCGATCTCGTCGATTATCCGATCGCTGCGAACGACGATGCGATTCGTTCCGTGCGCATGATCCTCACGACCATCGTCCAGACGATCACCGCCGCCCGTGCGGATTTCGAAAGCCGTGCCGTCCGTCGCAAGACTGACGAAGGCGCTGCCGAAGCCGCTCCGGCAACCGCCGCCGCACCCGTGGCCGAGGCTGGCGTTACCGCCTGAGTTGTCCTGGCGGGTCGCAACCAGACTTCTCGCGAAGTTGCCATTGCGCCCGCTGATCCCTTCAACTCTCAACTCTAGACACTCTCAACTTAGAAAAGACTATGGCTGAAATCTCTGCTTCAGACGTCGGCAAGCTCCGCGAAACCACCGGGGCCGGCCTGATGGATTGCAAAAAGGCGCTCGTCGAAGCCAATGGCAATTTCGACGCCGCCGTCGACCTCCTCCGCAAGAAGGGCATCGCTTCCGCCGGCAAGAAGGCCGGCCGCGACGCCAAGGAAGGCGTGATCGTGAAATACCTCCGCGAAGACAACAAGCTCGGCTTGCTCGTCGAGGTGAACTGCGAAACCGACTTCGTCGCCCGCAACGAATCCTTCGGCGCATTCTGCGATGACATCGCCAAGAAGCTCGCCACCAATCCCAATGTGGATCTCGAAGCGGACCGCGTCGCGGCCGTCGCGAAGATCGGCGAGAACATCAAGATCTCCCGCCATCACCGCATGGAAGTCTCCGGCAACGGTGTCGTCGCCGGTTACATCCACACCGGCGGCAAGGTCGGTGTGCTCGTGGAAGTCGGCGCTGGCAAGCAGGAGACCACGGCGAACGAGGAGTTCAAGCAACTCGTCCGCGACGTCACGCTCCAGATCGCCGCGTCCAGCCCGGTGGCTGTCTCGCGTGAAAGCGTCCCCGCGGACCTCGTCGCCAAGGAACGCGAAATCGCCGCCTCGTCGGACCGCCTCAAAGGCAAGCCCGCCCAGGCCATGGAGAAGATTCTCCAGGGCGTGATCGAGAAGTATTACCAAACTGTCTGTCTCGTTGATCAGGGCTTCGTGAAGAATCCTGAAGTCACCGTGAAGCAGCACGTCGACACCATCGGCAAGAAGCTCGGTGACGAACTCACCGTCCGCCGCTTCGTCCGATTCAAAGTCGGCGAAGGCGAGGCGTAAGCCAGAAGACATTTCAATCGCACCGGGCATCTCGCGAGGGATGCCCGGTTTTGTTTTGCCGTGCGGACGCCGGGGAATGGTTTGATGGTTTGACGCTTCCGTTCACCGAGTGTAAAACGCCCTCGCTCATGAAGAAAAAGACCGCCAAATATCGTCGCATCCTCCTCAAACTCTCCGGTGAAGCCCTCGGCGGTGAACAGGGCATCGGCATTTGCCCAGAAGCCGTCCATGACATGGCCCGGCAGGTTCAGGAAGTGCGCGATCTCGGCGTCCAAGTCGTCATCGTCATCGGCGGCGGAAACATCTTCCGCGGTCTCTCCGGCAGCGAGCGCGGCATCGAACGCGCCACGGGCGACTACATGGGCATGCTCGCCACCATCATCAACTCCCTCGCGCTGCAAGACGCGCTGGAAAAACAAGGCGTCGCCACGCGAGTCCAAAGTGCCATCACGATGCATCAAGTCGCGGAGCCGTTCATCCGTCGTCGCGCCGTGCGTCATCTGGAAAAGA
Organism: Verrucomicrobiota bacterium; assembly: GCA_016713365.1. GTDB lineage: Bacteria > Verrucomicrobiota > Verrucomicrobiia > Limisphaerales > JADJPG01 > JADJPG01. Next base: position 62,064 of record JADJPG010000003.1, read on the forward strand.
ATCGCGTCGTCATCTTCGGCGGCGGCACGGGCAATCCTTACTTCTCGACCGATACCGCCGCTGCATTGCGCGCGAACGAAATCGGCGCCGAGGTCATTCTCAAGGCCACGAAAGTCGACGGCATCTACGACAGCGATCCGAAGAAGAATCCGAAGGCCAAGCGTTACTCGCAAGTGAGCTACCAGGAAGCGCTGTTCAAGCGCCTGAAGGTGATGGATTCCACGGCCTTCTCGCTCTGCCAGGACAACAAGATGCCGATCATCGTGTTCGATCTCTTCAAGTCACACAACCTGCGCAAGGTCGTGATGGGTGAAAAGGTCGGCACGCTGGTGACCGGCTGAGCGACCTCTCCGTTTATCATCGGAGCGCCGGTCTCCGACCCGGAGAGATGGTGGGAGTTCGTCAAGTCGTCGTAGGTAGGCAGCCATGACAAAGTTCACATCCATCCTCTTCGCGTGCGGAATCGCGCATCTCGCCTCAGCCGCAGCCACCAACTCCCTCGAACGCCTTCGCTACAACAACCCCGGCCTCATCGTCGACCTAGGTGTCGGCTTGTGGGCGTGGCCAGTGCCGTGCGATGCGGATGGCGACGGTGACTTCGACCTCATCGTGTCCTGTCCTGACAAACCATCGAATGGCGTTTATCTTTTCGAGAACGCGACCGGCGATACCGCGAAGAACAAGTTCCCCGTCTTCAAACCCGCGCGCCGGCTCAGCAGCACCGTCCACTACGTCATGCCCAGCCACGTCGATGGGAAACTGCGCGTCATGACGCCGGGCGCGGAGTACACCGACTTCGAGCACAGCGGTCTGGCGAAGAAAACGGCGCTGCCGATCGCAGGGAACTTCTACAAACCGCAGGGCACGCAAACAAAGGGCCCGAAAGTCCGCCACAACCAATGGCGCTACGCCGACTACAACGGCGACGGCCGACAGGACCTCATCGTCGGCATCGAGGACTGGAGCTTCTACGGCTGGGATGACGCTTGGGATTCTGGCGGTCGGTGGACGAACGGTCCGTTGCACGGATTCGTGCATGTCTTCACGCAACGCGCCAACGGCTCGTACACCGACCCGTTCCTCGTCCGGGCGGGCCGCAAGACGCTCGACACCTTCGGCTGTCCGACGCCGAACTTCGCGGACTTCGATCGCGACGGCGATCTCGACCTGCTCTGCGGCGAATTCCTCGACGGCTTCACTTACTTCCGAAACATCGGTTCCCGCACGGAACCACGCTATGCAGCTGGCAAACGAGTGCAGGACCGCAACGGCGTCGACGTGCGCATGGAGTTGGAAATGATCGTCCCGATCGCGTTCGACTGGGACAAGGACGGCGACCTCGATCTCATCGTCGGCGACGAAGACGGTCGCGTGGCGCTGGTGGAGAACTCCGGGAAGTTCGACGGCCACCGCGTTCCGACATTCTCCGCGCCGCGCTACTTCCATCAGGAAGCCGACACCCTCAAGTGCGGCGCGCTCGCCACGCCGGTCGGCGTCGATTGGGACGGCGACGGCGACGCGGACATCATCAGCGGCAACACTGCGGGCTACATCGAGTTCTTCGAGAACCTCAGCGGGCCGAACGTCGCAGCACCAAAATGGTATTCACCGCGTCGGCTCGAAGTAGATGGCAAACCCTTTCGCATCATGGCCGGGCCGAACGGTTCCATCCAAGGTCCCGCCGAAGCGAAGTGGGGCTACACCACGCTCAACGTCGCCGACTGGGATCTCGATGACGACTTCGACCTCGTCGTGAACTCCATTCTCGGCGATGTCATCTGGCTGGAGAACGTCGGCTCGCGCAACAAGCCCCAGCTCGCCGCACCCAAGCCCATCGAAATCGAGTGGGACTCCCCGCAGCCACGCCTCGACTGGGGTTGGCGCAGGCCGCAAGGCAAGTCGCTGCTCACCCAATGGCGCACCACGCCAGTCGTTTTCGATTTCACCCGAGATGGTTTGCCTGACCTCGCCATGCTCGACCACGAAGGCTACCTCGCCTTCTTCGAGCGTATTCGTCGCAACGGAAAGCTGGCTCTCAAACATCCGCGCCGCGCGTTCGTAAACGAGCACGGCGAACCGCTCCGCCTCAACGCCAAGCGTGCCGGCGGCAGCGGGCGACGCAAGCTCAGCGCGACCGACTGGGACGGCGACGGGAAGTTTGATCTGCTCCTGAACTCCGCGAACGCGAATCTCCTCCGCCAGGTCGACTCACGCGACGGCAAATGGTTCTTCAAGGATGAAGGCGCGCTGAACAAGCAAAACATCGAAGGCCACGACGTGAGCCCGGCGGTCGTCGACTTCGATGGCAACGGCATCGTCGATTTTCTCGGTGGCGCGGAGGATGGACGGTTCTATTGGATGGCCAATCCGCGCGCAGCACTGGCAAAGTAACGCCGCATCGCATGAGCACTTTTGACCTGACCTCGCTGCCGTCGACTGATCCGCTGGCCATCTACCGCGAGCGCGACGGCCTCTACGCCGTCGATCTCCTCGGCGCCGCGCTCGTTCACTTCGATTTCTTCACCTGGCTGGCGGAGCATCCCTCCGACAAGCCCACCCTCTGCCGCGAGCTGCAACTCGTCGAACGCCCTGCCGACGTCATGCTCACCCTCTTTGCCGCGATGGGGCTCGTCGAAGAACGCGCCGGCGTTTTCCACGTCACCGGCACCGCGCGCGAACATCTCGTGAAAAGTTCGCCGTGGTTTCTCGGGCCCTACTACGCCTCGTTGAAAGATCGCCCGGTGCTGAAGGACTATATTTCCGTGCTCAAGACGGGTCGCACGGCGAATTGGGGCGGTTTCAAGGACGCCCAGGACTGGCACAAGGCGATGGAGGACGAAACCTTCGCCAACAACTTCACCGCCGCGATGGATTGCCGCGGCGTTTACCTCGGCGCGGCGATGGCGAAACACCTCGACACCACCGGACGCCACCAACTCCTCGACATCGCGGGCGGCTCCGGCATTTACGCCTGCGCGATTGTCGCCCGCCATCCGCACCTGCGCGCCACCGTGCTGGAAAAGCCGCCCGTCGACGCCGTCGCGCGCCGCGCGATCGAGAAGCGCGGCCTCAGCGAACGCGTCTCCGTCATCGCCGGGGACATGCTCGCGGGCGAACTCCCCGGCGGCTTCGACCTCCACCTCATCTCGAACGTCCTCCACGATTGGGACGCGCCCGTCGCCCGGCAAATCCTCGCCAAATCCGCGCGCGCCCTTACCCCCGGCGGCACGCTCGTCATCCACGACGCGCACATCAACGAAACCAAAACCGGCCCGCTGCCCGTCGCGAAATACTCCGCCCTCCTCATGCACTCCACCGAAGGCAAATGCTACTCCCTCGCCGAAATGCGCGGCTACCTCGGCGCCCTCGGTTTCACCGATTTTCAGTTTCGCGAAACCGCCGTGGACCGCAGCATCATCACCGTGCGGAGACCCTCCTGAACCACCACCGCGACATGAGCACGCCCACCGTCATCGCCAATGGTCACGAAGTTGCAGCCGCCCTACCCTGCACAGTGGAAGGTTTCCTCACCGCGCAGGGTTTGCTTCCGCGCAGCGTCGTGGTGGAATTGAATGGCGAAGCCGTCTCCCCTTCCGAATTCCCCCAGCGCCAGCTCAAACCCGGCGACCGTTTGGAGATTGTGAAAATTGTCGCAGGTGGTTGAGAACCCCGACGCCGGCACTCGCTAATTCACCAGCCGGTACCAGTTGTCCCGTTGATGCGGCTCGTAGCCGAGGTCGCGAATGAGCCGTTGCATGTCCACCACGCCCATGCAGAACGTCGTGCCCGCCTGACTCACCACATTTTCTTCGATCATGATGCTCCCGAGATCGTTCGCACCGAACTTCAACGCGATCTGTCCAATCTCCTGCCCCTGCGTCACCCAAGAGCTCTGGATGTTCGGGATGTTATCGAGATAAATCCGCGCCAGCGCCTGCATCCGCAAATACTCCTGTGCACCGACTGTCGGTGCCTTCAGCTTAGTGTTCTCCGCCTGGAACGTCCACGCGATGAACGCCGTGAACGCACCGCCGCTATTATACGTCAGCGACTTGTCCTGCTGCACGCGCACGCGTTCGAGATGCTCGATGCGTTCCTCCACCGTCTCCACATGGCCGAACATCATCGTGGCCGATGACGACAACCCCTGCCGATGCGCCACATCCATCACGCCGAGCCACTCGTCACTCATCGCCTTGAGCGGCGCGATGCGTTTGCGCACGCGGTCCACGAGAATCTCGCCGCCACCCCCGGGAATCGAACCGAGCCCGGCCTTCGTGAAGTCGCGGATGATCTGCTCCACCGGCTCGTTGAAGAATTCCTGGAACGCGATGAACTCGCTCGGGCTGAACCCGTGGACGTTCACCTGCGGAAACTTCGTACGCATGTGCGCGAGCAGGTCCAGATACCACTGCTTCGTCAGCTTCGGATGATGCCCGCCCTGCATGAGAATCTGCGTGCCGCCAAGCGCGACAGTCTCCTCGATCTTCTGGTCCATCTCTTCGTGCGAAATCACATACGCATCCGAATCCTTCTCCGTCCGATAGAACGCGCAGAACTTGCAATACACATTGCACACGTTCGTGTAGTTCACGTTGCGGTCCACGATGTAGGTGACTATCTCGTTGCCCCGGCCGTCGTAAGCCTCCGCCTTCTTCAATTGCCGGCGGCGATCTGCCAGGGCGCCCAGCTCCTCCAACGGCAGCTTGTACAGCCGCAACGCCTCGGCGGAATCGATCCGCTTCCCGTCCCATACCTTCTGCAACAACTCATCCAACGCCGCGTCGTAAATCACGGATGAAGCTTAGGAATTCAGGTGGGAAACGCAAGGCACCTCGGGACCGAATACTTCTTACCGCTGCTTGTTGTTCCTGCGCTGATTCTGGATGCGGACCAAAACCTCTTTCGCAATACTCGAGACCAAAGAGTTCTCTTCGTCTTCGGAAAGCCAACTGCTGTAGTCGAGCGATTGCTTAAATCGAACATCCAAAGACTCGATAGAAAAGTGCCATTTCTCAAAGCTCACCCAAAAGCCAATATGGACATTAAAGGCATTCATTCCGTCCTTCTGAAATCCTTCCCACGCTTTCGAGAACTGAATCTTTCGAAAAAGCGAAGGCGGAGTCCTCGAATGCTCGCGGTGTAAAAGCTCTAACAACGAATTGAGGCAGGTATTCGGTTCCGAGATCAACAAATCCTCTCCCCCAACCATCCACTGATAGTGACACCTAAAGACATGATTCTCAAAGAGTTCGTCGAACAGGATCAGCTTCTTATCGAGGCGACGAACAAGGAGGCCAAGTCTTTCTCGAATGAGCTTCTCCTGAACTTCCCAAGTTCTCTGCAATGGACTAGGGACACTCAGCAGCTCCTGCTTCAGCAACGCCACCTGCTTGTCTACGTCATCTGAATCTTCAATGGACTCGCCCTTCGCGCCTCGCAAATAGAGACGCATCGAGTCCAACAAGCACTCAGCCAGAAACTCAAACAGCGGCGTTTTCTCATTCACATCCGCCTGCCGGAGTGCGGAGACGTATCGATCCCGCTGCGAAAGTTTCACCACAACGGGCGGGAACCCGTGCCGCATCAAAATCAAGTTCATGAGAATTCGTCCTAGGCGGCCATTGCCATCATCGAAGGGATGAATCTCCAGAAACCGATGATGTAGAAAAGCCGCGTGGACGAGCGGATGCAACTCAGCTGTCCTCGCGTGGTCCCGATTCCATGTCACCAATTCATACATCTTCGGCTCCACGTCATCCGGGGAGATGTATTGATGAATCTGACCTGCGCCAGTGCGCACGAAGTTTGGCGTCTTCTTGTAGACTCCAAGTTCAACCCGCTTTTTGACAATACGCCCATCCTCCGTCACCGCCTCGGTGTCATAAGGTTCACGAAGGAGAATTTTATGCATCTCGCGAATGTCCGCCTCAGTGAGTTCCTGTTTTTGCTGGATGTAGAGCTGAAGGAAGTCGATCAGCTCATTGTGCCCCTTGATATCGAGATGATCCTTCAGTGGCTTGCCGCTAGCAGTCAATCCTTCCATCAAAAATGCGCGTGTCTCACCGAGCGTAAGCTGGTTCCCCTCAATCGCGTTGGAGTGATAGTTCCAATCCAGACGGAACTTCTGCATGATCCGGTGCTCCACCTCAGGCTTGAGAGGTCGGAGCTTCTCAATCTCCGCCTTTAGGGAATCAATCTCCGCCAACAGTTCTTTCGTCTGCATGCAGCTTCACGATACGCCCGCTCACCAAGCCTCATCAAGAGCAACAGCGGCGGGTTCTCTGGATGTCGGAGAATTCGAGAGTTCAAAATCAGCGACGATGCCTCCATTGACATTCAACCAAACCGTCCGAAGCTACCTTCGGGTCAGTTGTGGTTCCTGCACCGTTTCCTGGGATTAACCTGAGAGATTTCGGGATCAGGAGTGGATGCCGCAAAGGGATTTGCGACCGCCGGCGAAAGCCGGCGGTTCTTTATTTCCCGTTACGACTTCTTCGAGTCCCCGCCCGTTCAACTCACCGCGTAGATTTTGATCCGACCGGATTCCGGCGCCTTGCCGTCCTTCTTCCTTCCCTGGTCGGTGGTGCCGGCAAGGAAGAGCTGTGTGCCATCCGCGCGGAACGCGGCGTGGGTGACGCGCATTTTGGCGTCGAGCGAATGCAGGAGTCCACCGCTGGCGACATCGAAGAGCGCGGTGTTCCACTTGCCGTTGAAGAGGCGGCCCGCCATCGCGAAATACTTCGCCGTGGGATGATACGCGAGGGCTTCCATCAAACCGCGTCCGATCTCGTCGTCCTTGGCCTCGGCGATCTTCTTCGCGGGATTCTCCTTCCACGCGAAACGTTGCCAGAGCTGCTTGCCGTTGCCGGCGGCGGGGTCCGTCGTGGAACCCATCCCGCAGACGAGAAGCTGGTCGCCCTCCGGCGTGAAGCGCATCGCGTAGATTCCGCCAGTATAGTAATGGCCCTTGATGATTCCCCAGCCGGTGAAACTGGACGTGGTGAAGGAGGCGAGTTGCTTGCCACTCGCGGTGTCCCAAACGCGGACCTCGCCCATCAAGTTGCCAGCAGCGACCTGTTTTCCGTCCGCGCTGAACGCCACAGATTGCACCGGCGGAACGTGGGACAGGCTGTGGACGAGTTCGCCACTCCGCGCATCGAACACTTTGACGGATGGTTCGTTTTCCGGCGCCGGTTCGTATTTGTAGCCGCCGCATTGATACTGCCCGGTCACGGAAGCAACCAGCTTCCCGTCGGCGGAAACGGCGGTCTGCCAGGACCAGAACTTGTGCGCGGTAACTTTGCGGATGGTCTTGCGCGCATCGAGATCGTGCCAATGCAACGCGCCGTCGTAGCCGCCGGAAACAAGCAGCTTCGTGCCGGGCACGCGATGAACACTAGAGGCGTAGCTCTCGTGCTTGCCGAGCGAAGTGGACTTTCCGGTTTCAGCGTCGACTTCGTAAACGTGACCGTCGAGGCACGCGCAGTAGAAGTGCTTGGCGTCATCGGCGACATCGAAGCCGAGGACGGGCGCGGGAAGCTTGTGCTCGCGCACGGATTCCAGCTTGGGCGAGGAAGGATCGGCTTTGGCGGAAGGTTTGGCTTCGGCGTCGTTCATGGTGTGGATGGAGACTACTGTGCGGCGATGTCGGAAGCAAAGACGGAGCCGCGCGAATCGACATTCAAATCAGCCATGGTCGCAACTCCATCTGCGCCGAGCTTTTGACTTCGCCCCGCGTTCCTGCTCCCCTATGCGGCAATGAATTCGTATCGGGTCTTCTGGCGGGTGTGGGTGGCGCTGTGCGGCGGGGCGTTGAGCTCATTCGCGGCGGCACCCGATCTCATCGTGTGGCCCGACACCTTGAACCCGGTGATCGTGAACCGCGATTATCCGGTGACGAGTTGCGACGTGGTGGAAGGCTGCGCGCTGCCCGGTCCGCGCCGGTATCTGATCTTCACCACGGAAACTCGAAACATCGGCGATGCCGACATCGTGTTGGGCGATCCATCGCGCAACCCGAACTTCGTCTTCGCTCCGTGCCACGGACATTATCATTTCAGTGACTTCGCCGATTACCGGCTCGTGAACAGCGCCGGCCAGCAGGTTGCCATCGGTTTGAAGTCCGGTTTCTGCCTCGAAGACGTATCGCGTTTCGATACCACCACCGGCTCTGCCATCGCGCGATACGACTGCCAGAATCAGGGTATTCAGCGCGGCTGGGCGGATGTCTACAGCCGCAACCTGCCCTGCCAATGGGTCGACATCACCGGCGTCCCGGCAGGCCTCTACATGCTGGAGATCGAGGTGAATCCAATCGGCCGCCTTCCGGAACGCACCCGCACCAACAACGTCACGCGGATGAGCCTCGTGATAGACGGACCCTGCTCTGGACCGCCGTTGAACGACGACTTCGAGAACGCGTTCGTGATCTCGAATCGGGTGGACACGGTGTTCTCTTCCACGAGCTGTGCGACGGAAGAAACCGACGAGCCGAATCATCCGGGCACCCGTTCGACGAACTCCGTGTGGTTCCGCTGGATCGCTCCGTACAGCGGCAGCACGATCATGAGCACGGAAGGCAGTTCGCTCGACACCGTGATGGAAGTGTACCGCGGCACGAATCTCGCCTCGCTCGTTTCTGTTCGCGGCAACGACGACGACGGCCAGAAGCAAACGAGCCGCGTCACGTTCAATGCCGTGAGCAACACGACGTATCACATCGCCGTCGCCGGCTACACGAACTCCCAAGGCGGCGTGGCGTTGAACATCAATCCCGCGGGCAACGATCTCTTCGCAAATTTCCTCCCGCTGGCGGGCGCGACCGGATCCGTCTCCGGCCGGAACACCACCGCGCGACGCGAAACCGGTGAGCCCGGCTTTCCCGGCGTGAACGGGACGAACTCCGTGTGGTTCTGTGGACAAATGCCGCTCAGCGGACTGCTGCGCTTCGACACCGAGGGGAGCAACTTCGACACGCTGCTCGCGGTTTACACTGGCAGCCGCATCACGAATCTCGTGCTCGTGGCATCGGACAACGATTCCGGCACGAACAAAACCAGCCGGCTCTATTTCCAGGCCGAGGCCGGAACCAACTATTGGGTCTCCGTCGATGGGGTGAATGGGCAATCCGGATTCTATCGCTTGAACTGGGGCTCGCCTGGACCGGGCCCGAGCTTCGAAGCGATGAAAATACTTCCGGACGGCTCGCGCCAGATCGATCTCGCCGGCGCCATTGGCGACCGTTACCGCGTCGAGACCGCAGGCGACATGCAGACGTGGACCAACTGGATGCGACTGACGAACCTGACCGGTCGGATTCAGTTCATCGATCCAGTCACGAACGACTCGCGCCGCCGCTTCTACCGCGCCGTTCTCGTGCCGTAATGGCGACAGCGGACCGCCAAAAGATTTCCCCTTTCCTGAACTTTATTCCCGCCTACAGTGGCTGCCATGACGTTGACGGAACAGATGACTTCCCTTGCGAAGCAGGCCCGCGCCGCCGGGCGTGAGCTCGCCAAGCTTTCGACCGCGGAGAAGAACCTTTGCCTGCTCGCGATGGCGGATGCGTTGATGGCGAACAAGACGGCGATTCAGGACGCGAACGCGCGCGACATGAAGGCCGGCGCGGAATCCGGCCTGAGCTCCGCGATGCTCGATCGCCTGAAGCTCGACGACAAACGCGTCGCCAGCATGGCGCAGGGCTTGCGCGAAGTCGCGGCCTTGCCTGATCCGACGGGAAAGATTCTCGACGAGCGCATTCGCCCGAATGGGCTCAAGCTGCAGAAAGTTTCTTCACCGATTGGCGTCGTGGTCATCATCTACGAATCACGTCCGAACGTGACGGCGGACGCCGCGAGCTTGTGCTTCAAGTCCGGCAACGCGACGATTCTGCGCGGCGGCAAGGAAGCGATTCACTCGAACCAAATCATCGCGCAGACGATGGTCGCGGCGGCGCGCAAGGCCCTGCCGAAGTTTCCGGAGCACGCGATTCAGGTCGTGCCCACGACGGATCGCGAAGCGATCAAGGAACTCCTCTCGCTCACAAATCTCGTGGACCTCTGCATGCCCCGCGGCGGCGAAGGTTTGATTCGCGCGGTGACGGAGTGCTCGAAGGTTCCCGTGATCAAACATTACAAGGGCGTTTGCCATGTCTTCGTGGACCGCGACGCGGATTTCAAGATGGCCGAGGACATCGTGATGAACGCGAAGGTCCAGCGCCCCGGCGTTTGCAACGCGATGGAAACCTTGCTGGTCGACAAACCGGTCGCGGAGAAGTTCCTGCCATTGATTGCCGCGAAGCTGACGGCGAAGAACGTCGAACTGCGGGCCGACGACGCCACGCTCTCGATTCTCAAAGCGAAGCCCGAAACTCAGAACGCGAAACTCAAGTCGGCCACCGAGCAGGACTGGTCCACGGAATACAACGACTACATCCTGAACGTGCGCGTCGTCGATGGCGTGACGCAGGCCATCGATCACATCAGCCAATACGGCTCCGCGCACTCCGACAGCATCGTGACCAAGAACGAATCGACTGCGAAACAGTTCCTCGCCGAGGTCGATTCCGCCGCGGTGTATTGGAACGCCTCGACGCGCTTCACCGACGGCGGCGAGTTCGGCATGGGCGCGGAGATCGGCATCAGCACCGACAAGGTCGGCGCGCGTGGTCCGATGGGCCTCGACGAGCTGACGACGTATCGCTGGCTCGGCTACGGGAACGGCCAGATTCGTGGCTGACCGCGTCCACTCGAAACTCATCGCGTGAGCACTCCCAGCAACGTCTCATCTCCTGCCGACGCCGCCGCGTTCGTCCGCGACGCACTGCCACCCGGCGGTTTATTCGCCGACCAATCCTGGCGCATCTCGCCAGTGCCGTTCGCGCTGGGAGCTGACCTCGCGAAAGAGTTGGAGACCTTCGGCCGCGTGCTGCTGCAGTTCTATCGTGCCGTCAATCTGCTCTACCGCCAGAGCGTGGCCGGCAAGCAGCCGGCGTGGATCGCGGAGCTGCTTGACCAAGGCAAGCCGGCGGAGCTCGTCGAGCTGCAGCGTTCGAACGCGTTCAAGAATGATATCCCGCGCGTCTTGAGACCAGATTGCCTGCTGACCGAATCCGGTTTCGCGATCTCGGAACTCGACAGCGTGCCGGGCGGCATCGGTCTCACCGCGTGGCTGAACCAGACTTACTCGAAGCTCGGCGCGCCGGTGATCGGCGGCGAGCGCGGAATGGTGGATGGCTTCGCCGGAATCTTTGGCGATGCGAAGCAGGTTCACATCGTGGTGTCGGAGGAGGCGGGAGGCTACCGACCGGAGATGGAATGGCTGGCGGGGCAACTCAATGGCCCTGAACGTTCAACGTTTAACGTCCAACGATCAACGTTCACAGACTTTGCTGAAGGCGATGCGGTCTATCGTTTCTTCGAGCTGTTCGATCTCGCGAATGTTCCGGCCTCGAAATCCATCTTCGCCGCCGCCGCGGAGAAACGCATTCGCCTCACTCCGCCGCCGAAGCCGATCTTCGAGGAGAAGCTGCTCTTCGCGCTGCTCTGGAACCGGAACCTGCGCCCGTTCTGGCGACAGGAACTCGGCGAGGGCTTTCTCAATCGCCTCCTGAAGTCCGTGCCCTACACCTGGGTCATGGACCCGACGCCGCTGCCGCCGCACGGCGCGATTCCGGAACTGAATCTCACCGACTGGCAGCAGCTCAAGGCAATGTCGCAGAAGGAACGCGACTTGATCCTGAAAGTCTCCGGTTACTCCGAGGAAGCCTGGGGCGCGCGCGGCGTTTATCTCGGCAGCGATCTCTCGACTGCCGACTGGAGCGTGGCTGTCGACAAAGCGCTCGCGGCGTGGGGCCGTTCGCCGTTCGTGCTCCAGCGTTATCACAAGCCGCGCGTGGTCGAGTCGTCGTATTTCGACTTTGGCACCGGCCAGCTTGTGCCGATGCCGGGGCGTGTGCGCTTGTGTCCTTACTATTTCGTTTCTGGCGAGAATGATTCCGCCCGCGCGCAACTGGCCGGCGTGCTCGCAACCATCTGCCCGGCGGACAAGAAGATCATCCACGGCATGAAGGACGCCATTCTCGCTCCCTGCATCGCATGACGCCGCTGATCGAATTCACGTTGCTGGCCTTCGGGTCGCTCTTCGTGATCGTCGATCCGATCGCCGTCGTGCCGGGCTTTCTCGCCATCACGCCTAACGACACGCCCGAGCAACGCGAACGCATGGCGCGCATGGCGAGCTTCGTGATGGCGGGCGTGCTGCTGGCCTTCGCGCTGTTGGGAAAATGGATCTTCCAGTTCACTGGCATCACGCTGCCCGCTTTCCAAATCGCCGGCAGCATCATCCTGATGATGGTCGCGCTGGACATGCTCAAGGCCCAACGTTCGCGCGTGCAGGAAACCGAGGAAGAAACGGAAGCAGGTGCGCGCAAGATGGACATCGCGATTACTCCGCTGGCGATTCCGATGTTGTCGGGGCCAGGTGCTATTTCAACGGTCATTCTCCTGCACAACAAAGCGGACGGTGTCGCTCAAGACGTCGCGCTCTGCGCGTGCATCGCCGGGGTGGCGGCAGTGACGTATCTCATCCTCCGCATCTCCGCCAAGGGCGCCCAGTGGCTGAATCCCATCGCGATGAAAATCACGACGCGGATCATGGGATTGTTGCTCGCCGCCATTGCGTCGCAGTTTGCGATCAACGCGCTGAAGGAACTGAAAGTTCTGGAGTGAGGCGCGGTGCGTAATCCGTGATGCGAGATTCGTGACACATCACGGACGCGGCACCTGGCAGATCACGCATCACGGATTACGAATCACTTCATCACCTTCGTCCGTCGTACCAAATCGCACATTCCTCCCGCCGCTTCATAGGCCGGCCTCGCTGAAGGATCAACCGGCCTAGAAATTGAAGATGCTCGCGTGGAGTGTAGAGATGCATCTTGCGGACGGACGTTACAACGGGATGCCGATGCAGGATGGTCATTCGTTTGCCCCGTTGCCGTGCGAGCTTCTGGAGTCGCTTTGAGAAATCGATCTCCTCACTGACGAACAGCTCCGTGCTGAACCCACCAATTTCCCTGAACGCCGCAGCCTCGCAAAAGATGAATGAACCCGCTGCCCAGCGCCGAAAGCGGCTGAGAAGATTCCAACCGCCAACCGCCATTCGCGGAACAAGATACCGTTCCGAAATGGCGATGGTGCTGCCACCGCCAAGGACGCGACCTTGCTGAATCACCTCCGCGACATTCGCGAACAGCCCTTGGCTCGGATGCGAATCCGCGTCCACGAAAATGAGCCAGTCGCCGGTCGCACCTGCTGCGCCGGCGTTTCGGGCGCGGCTGATTTGGTTGATCGGCTCAAAGACAACCTTCGCGCCGGCTGCGCGCGCGATCTCCGCCGTTCGATCGGTTGAGTTGTTATCGCAGACGATGGTCTCGACCGCCCAGCCGAGATTGGCGAATGCCGTCGCCGCCACGGCGATGCGCGCCAGCGTATCGGCGATGAGCTTCTCTTCGTTGAAGGCCGGAATGATGATGGAGATCTTCACGTAACGACGTTTTGACCATTCAAGCCCCTCGACCTCACGCCGTCAAAGTCCAGCTGTGCGCGACTCGCACACCGCTGTGCGTGGTTCGCACGGTGCGGTCGTGCTGCGCGCAGGATAGAAACGTGGCCGCGACAGTCACACCTGACATCTAAAACCATGAAGACGCTATTGCTCCCTCTCCTTCTCGCGGCGGTTGTTTTGCCAAAGGCCGCCGCTCAAGGCACCGCATTCACCTTTCAAGGCCGATTGAATGACGGAGCCGGTCCAGCAACCGGTAATTACGACTTGCGCTTCACCTTGCACGACACCCTCGCGGGCGGATCCCAAATCGGCTCGCCGCTGACGAATGCGCCCGTGGGCGTGACAAACGGGCTCTTCACCGTGCGACTCGATTTCGGTCCAACCGCGTTCACCGGTGCCTCGCGCTGGATTCAAGTGAGCGTCCGCACCAACGGCAGCGCCGCGGCACACACTCTCCTTGCGCCGCGTCAGCCGGTGACCGCAGCGCCCTACTCGGTCCTGGCCGGAAACATTTCCGGCAATCTTCCCCGACGGTCAGCTCTCCGCGAACATTCCGAAGCTCAACGCCAGCCAGACCTTCTCGGGCAACATCAACTTCACGGGCGCGGGCAGCATGGGCCTCGGCACCGCCACCCCGTTGGACGCCAAGCTGGATCTCGAAGGCACACTGCGTCTGAATGATTTCGACCTTTGGTTGCGGGCAGGGTCGGATCGCAACCACGGCCTGGGCTATCGTTCGACCATTGCAGGCCGAGCCATCGACGGGCCATTTCTGTTCGGCTACAACGGCGGAGTGTTGGGAACCAGCAGCCCGGAGAGCATCTCGCTGGCGTGGGACTTCAACGGCAATGTCTGGATCAGCAACAACTTCGATACGGCATCCATCAACATCCGCAACAACGCCAGCTTCGGAAGTTCGACCCGCCAGATGCTCAACCTTTGGGGATCCACCTACGGCCTCGGCGTACAGAACAACACGCTCTACCAACGCAGCGACGGTGGCTTCGCGTGGTTTCAGAAAGGCAGCCATAACAACGGCGGAAACAATCCCGGCCCGGGCGGCACGAACCTGATGTGGCTCGATGGCAACGGCAACTTGTTCGCCAACGCGAGCGTGACGATCGACGCCGTCTCTGCAAACAACGGGAGCATTTATCCGGGATTGGTGTTTGGCTTGGGCAGCGGCGAGGGCATCGCTTCGAAACGTCGTCCTGGCGGCAACCAATACGGAGTCGATATCTACACCAGCTTCGCTCCGCGCCTGAGCATCGCGAACAACGGCAATGTGGGCATCAACACGACCACGCCTGGTGGCTTGCTGGACATCAATACCGGCAACGGAAGTCTCCAGGTCATCAACGACCTCGTGCCGACCATTAATCTCACCGGCGGCGGGATTCCGGGCACCATGCGCCTGCGCAATACGCTGGAAGTATTCCCCTCCTTCGATGGCACTCGCGTGGGCAAGATCGACGTGCGCGATACCAACGGCGCGCCCACCATCACGCTGAGCGGCACTGGCGTTGCGACGGTGAAAGTGCTCGAAATTACCGGCGGCGCGGACATCGCGGAGCCATTCCACATGTCGCACTCCGATGAACTGCCGAAAGGCGCCGTCGTCGTCATCGACGAGGAGAATCCGGGACGGTTGAAGATGAGCAACGAGCCCTACGATACGCGCGTCGCGGGAATCATCAGCGGCGCGAACGGCGTCCAACCCGGCCTGGCCCTGCACCAGCAAGGCAAGATCGAAGGCGGCCAGAACGTCGCCCTTACCGGACGCGTCTACGCTTTAGCCGACGCGACGCAAGGTGCGATCAAGCCCGGCGACCTGCTCACCACCTCTAGCACTCCCGGCCACGTGATGCGGGCGTCCGACGCTCAGCGCCGTAGCGGCGCCGTGCTCGGCAAAGCCATGACCAGCCTGAAGGACGGCAAGGGCTTCGTTCTCGTACTGGTGAGCTTGCAGTAATCAGGAACCTTTCGCGGAGAGACCTCCATGAAGACAAAAATCCTTATCCGCAGACTGCTGCTTGCCTGCTCGATGGCGATGCTTGCAGTCAACGTCAACGCGGCGCTGACCTGGCGGGTGTCCGTCAAGATCATCCTCGACAGCAACGGCAGACGCCCCACCGCAACGAACACCTACAACTTCAGCTCACCGGAGCGGATTCGACAGGAGTTCGCAGAATACAACGTTCTCCTCGATCGCATGGGATGGGGTTACCGCTTCGATTTGACCGAGATCGTGGAACTCACTGATGTCAGCTACTGGTACGATAAGAATGCTCGCAACGGCACGAACCGGGCTGAACTGGAATTCTCAGCCAAAGCCAACCCGACCACCTACGCCTATCGAAATGACGCCTTAAATGTGTACGTGAACAACAGCAGCTCCGGAGTGGCTGGACCGCATTTGCCGCTGCTGGGAGATCTCGTGATGGTCGGAGCGAACGGTTACTGGTCGCTCATTTTCCATGAACTCGGTCATGCCCTCGGGCTACCGCACACCCAAGGCTCGTGCGGCATGTGCAGTGAGGGATCGGATGAGTGCAAGAACGGCCCCGTCGATGACGACATCGCGGACACGGTGCTGGACCGCCAATGCTGGACGACCAATGACATCGCCATCCAGAACTTCGGCCGCGGTTACACCAGTCTTTCAGCAGACCAGCGGCGTCGGGTTCGCGATGTCTGGGAGAACATCATGTCCTACCACAATAGCGACACTGACAATCGGCTCCATCGCCTGACCCACGACCAATGGGAGATCGTGGTGGACTCTTCGAACTTCCAGCGTCGGAACGTCACCTCTGGCCGCAGCGTCTTCGTCAGCAACACCGGTCAAGGTGTGTCGCCCTGCAATCTCGAAACCCGCGTGCGGGAACTGGCGGAAAGTTTACCCGGCCCGGTGTCGTGGTACATCGATGAGTTGCTGCTGGACCCTCCCTCACCCGATCTCTTCCTCCGCCGTAACTGCCAGAACTTCTCGGTGGATCCACCGTTTCCAGCCCGGCCACCGGGTTATCCCAACAATTGGTCGTGGCCGCCAAACCTGAGCATCTTTCCGAATCCGCCGCCGGGTTATCCCTCAGACTGGCCGTGGCCGCCGATCGATCCGGCGCCCGTGCAACTGTGCATCGGTGGATTCAAGACCGTGAAGGAAGCCCTCGACTGCGGCACGTCCTACGGGGACCGCATCCAGATCAAGGCCGGCAACTACAAAGAAAAACTCCGCATCACGAAGCCGATCACACTCGCGACCGACCGTGGCACGGTCGTGATTGGTCGCTGAACCAAAGATCCCATGAAACGAAACCGCGCCTTGCGCCGCACCATCACGGGTCTCATTGCCCTCGCCGGCCTCACCACCGCCGCCTACGGCCAAACCTATTCCATCGACTGGTTCACCATCGATGGCGGTGGCGGCACCAGCGCGGGTGGGAACTATTCGCTCAGCGGCACCATAGGTCAGCCGGATGCCGGTGTCATGACCGGCGGCAACTACTCGCTTACCGGCGGTTTCTGGAGCATTGAGGCCATCAATACGCCGGGCTTCCCACGCCTGCTCATTGCTCCTGCGGGAGACAACGTGATCATTTCGTGGACGCCAAGTACAGCCGGATTCGTGCTTCAGGGGAATGGCAGCCTCACCGCAGCCAGCTGGGCCGATGCGCCCAGCGGAAGCACGAATCCGATCTCCGTCCCAGCCTCCGCCGCCGCGCGCTACTATCGGCTGCGCAAGCCGTGAACGCGCGCAGCAGAGGCTGGGGTCGGTTCGGCGTTTCCATTGCCATTGGGCTGCCGTAAGCTGGACGCCGTCCAGCGAGCCCGTTCATGTCGCCAGCGTCCGACAATCCAGTTGATTCACAACTGCAGCAACGCCGGGAAGAAATCCGGCGCAGTCTCGCCCGCGTCAACACCGCGGGCGTGGCCGTGGTGCTCGTCACCATTGCGCTCGCCGTGGCCGCGGCCGTCGGTGCCGCGCGCGCTTCCCGGCAGAGTCAGCTTGCTCGGGACGCCAACGAACGCGGGCGCGAGGAACTCTGGAAATCCTATCTCGCCCAGGCCCACGCGGGCCGGCTTAGCCGCGTAGTGGGCAGTCGCGCCGCCGGACTCGAAGCGATCACTGCCGCAGCTGCCATTCGGCCTTCCGTCGAATTGCGCAACGAAGCCATCGCGCATCTCGCGATGCTGGACTTCGAGCCCACTTCCTTGGCGTGGACGAATGTTCCCAATCTCGGCCATTCAATCGTCGATCAGAATTTCGAGCGCTTCCTCGAATCGGATGGCGTTGGCAACATTCGCATCAGTCAGGTCCACAACCGGACGAACGCCTTCCTCCTGCGCGGCACCAACGGCACCATCCATTTTGCGTCATTCTCGGCCGAAGGACTTCTTCTCTCCGCCGTTCACTCGAATCGCCGTCTCGTCGTTTGGAATCTCGACGGACGCACGAACGCCTATTCGCACCCCGGCGTGACCTGGGCGCGATTCTCTCCGCGATTCGACCTCTTGCTCACCTTGATGAGCGATGATTCCGTGCGGATGCTGGAAGGCAGCACCGGACGCGAACTCGCTTCCTTCCGACCCGGCGGTCGTCCCAGCATGGCGGCGTTCGACTCCACCGGTGATGAGATCGCCGTCGCCGTGCAGAACAAGCTCCACCTCTGGAACTGGCGGACCGACACCCGCCGCGAGCCGTACGAAACCGATCTCAACATCTGGTCCATCGCGTGGAACGGCCATCTGCTGGCGGCGAGCGAAGGCTCCGGTGAAGTTCGCGTCTGGAATCTCCTCACCAAACGCTCGCGCCGCCTGCAAGCGCACCAGAACGCGTCCAACCACATCTTCTTCAACCCCGCGGGCGACCTGCTCGTGTCCACCTCCTACGACGGTTCGACGAAGTTTTGGGAACCACGCACCGGCGAGTTGCTGCTGTCCACCTCAGCGGGATTCGCCAATCAGTTCAGCCCGGACGGCCAGCGCCTGCTGTTCAGCACGCAGTCGGGACGGAGCATCTGGCGCGTCGTTCCGCCGGTGGGTACCACCTCGTTGAACTGCATGAGCGGCGCCTCCATGAACGTGTGGCACGTGGATTTCAGTCGCGACGGTCGCTGGCTCGCCGCCACGAAGGACGACAGCGTGAGCATTTTCGAAGTGGCCACCGGACGGCGCGTCGCCCGACAGTCGATGAACCGCAGCCGGGCCGCGTATTTTCTACCGGGCGACACCAATCTCCTCGTCACCAGCACCCATCGCATCGGCTTCTGGCCGGTCACCGAAGACGGCGAAACGTCGAACAGCGCTCCGGCTTTTCGCTTTGGCAAGCGGGAGCTCATTGCGCTGACGAACATCAGTTACCTCGAACCCGGCGCGCTCAGTGTCGATCGCAAACGACTCGTCATCCCCATCAGCCAGAGCGAAGCCGCGTTGTTCGATCTCGAAACACGCCGCGAAACACTGCGGTTCGCGAACGCGATTCTGCCCAAGATGTCATCCCTCAGTCCCAATGGCCGCTGGGCCGTCACCGGAACATTTCACGGCCGGGGCATGACAGCGTGGGACGCTGCGTCTGGCGCGAAACTGCACGACTTCAAGGATGGCAATTCATCAGCCTACTTCAGTCCGGACGGACGTTTCCTCGTCAACGCCGGCGCCAGCCACTACCGCATCTACGAACCTGGCTCGTGGAAATTGCTCCACCAGATCCCGCGCGAAAGCGGCAGCGACCTCGCCAATCTCGCCGCGTTCAATCGCGACGGCAGCCTCATGGTGGCCATCAAACAATTGAACCGGGTCGAACTGCTCGCACCCGGCTCGTGGAATCTCGTCGCATCCCTCATTCCGCCCGATCAACAAGTCGTCACCTGGCCGGCCTTCAGCGCGGACGGTGAATACCTCGCCGTCGCCACAGCGCAGGATCTGGTTCAGCTCTGGGACTTGAAATCGCTCCGCACCGAACTGGCCAGGATGGGATTGGATTGGGATTCCACGAAACCCGATGCGGCGCCGTCGATACCAGCCCGACCACCGCTGGCCTCCGGCGAATCTTGGATCACCAACCTAATTCTCCCGGTTTCCGTCGGGGTGCTCGTCGTGCTCGCCTGTGCGGTGTTCATTCGCCAGCGCCAGCGCCAGTTGCTCGGAGCCTACATGGAGATTGACCAATTCGCCGAAGAACAGAAGCGTCAGCTCACCGCCGCTCAAACGGAGTTAATCCACAGTCAAAAGATGAAGGCACTCGGCACCCTCGCCGCCGGCATCGCGCATGACTTCAACAACCTGCTCAGCGTGATTCGCATGTCGAACCAGCTCACTGGCACGGCGGCAAAGGATAGTCCTGACATTCAGGAGAACGTGAGCGAGGTCGAGCAAGCCGTGCAGCAAGGCAAGAAACTCGTGCGCTCCATGCTCGGTTACAGTCGCGAAGAAGCAGGCGAACAAGGCCCGTTCGGTTTGCCGGAGCTCGTCGAGGACACCGTCGCGCTGCTCAGCAAACAATTCCTCGGCGGCATTGCGCTCACCTTGGAAATGGATCGGGATACTTCGCTCGCGCGCGGTTCGCGCAGCCGATTGGAGCAGATTCTCCTGAACCTGATCGTCAACGCCGCGGAGGCAATGGAAGGCGCCGGTTCGTTGCACATCAGCGTCCGGCAGGTGACTGCGCTTCCCGAGCAGCTCGTTCTGCGCCCGACGCCCGCGACTGTATTTCTCGAACTCAGTGTCGCCGATTCCGGGCCTGGCATCGCGCCGGAGATCCTCCCGCGCATTTTCGAACCCTTCTATACCACCAAACATCGCGGTGTGGTCCGCGGCACCGGCCTCGGACTTTCCACCGTCTACACAATGGCGGAGCAGGACGGCCTCGGAATCGCGGTGAATTCAAATCCTG
The DNA here is from genome assembly GCA_016713365.1 of Verrucomicrobiota bacterium. Lineage (GTDB taxonomy): Bacteria > Verrucomicrobiota > Verrucomicrobiia > Limisphaerales > JADJPG01 > JADJPG01. The sequence continues at coordinate 82,528 of JADJPG010000003.1, forward strand.
GCGCCGGCACGCGGTTCAGCATCTTCATTCCAGTGAACGCCGAGATGCGGGTGTAACTGCGGAACGACAACCAGTGTGCGCGTCTCGCACACTATACAAGTGCGCCCGACTTTCTAGGATGGACGCCGATGACGGAACCGATGAGCGAACGAACCCTCGCCAACATTTTGATCGTCGAAGATGATCCGGTGCAGATTCGCCTCTACTCGAAGGCGCTGCGCGGCTACCGCCTCACCTGCGTCACCAGCGGGAGCGCGGCGCTGACGCAACTCGGCCAGCAAGTGCCAGATGTCATTCTGCTCGATCACGTTCTCGCCGATGGCGAATACGGCACGGACTTCCTCCCCAGGCTCAAGGACGCCGCCGCGCACGTGCCGATCATCATCATTTCCGGCACGCTCGATATCAAAGGCCGCCTCGCCGCCCTGCAAGGTTCGCGGTCGGCGCATTACGTGATCGAGAAGCCTGTGGACGTCGCGGAACTCCAGGGCACCGTCCAGCGCGCGATCGACGAATGCGGCCTCGACGAAGCGGTGCGCACGCTGCGCTCACTCGAACGCGCCGAGAAGATCGAGAACAACGATCCAGAGCGCCGATTTACAGAGCGTCTCTCCCGCCAGAACGAATTACTCAAACGCCTGCGCGGCACCGGCACCAAGCCGAACATCACCCACCTCGCCGACGAGTACAAAGTCTCGCGCAAAACCATCCTCCGCGACCTGCACGATCTGATTCAGCGCGGACAACTGGACGAGAGCATTTATCCCGAGTGGAAGGCGGAGTCGTGACTTGTGACTCGTGACTCGTGATGCGTGATCCGTGACGTTGTAAGGATATCCGTCTTCATCACGGATCACGCATCACGAATCACGCTTTTCTGTTCCCGCCTCTCGCCCTGCTGCATATCGTCTCGCCATGACGAAGCGTCCCTCGCTCCCCATCGCGTTGACCATCGCCGGCTCCGACAGCGGCGGCGGTGCGGGCATTCAGGCCGATCTGAAGACGTTCGCCGCGCTCGGCGTTCATGGCACGAGTGCGATTACCTGTCTCACCGCGCAGAATCCTTGCGGCGTGACCGGCGTTCAAGCGGCAAACGCAAAGCTGGTGACCCAACAGATCGAAGCCGTCTTCGCCGAACTTCCCCCAACGGCATGCAAGACCGGCATGCTCTTCTCTACCGAGATCATTCGCGTGGTCACCAAGTTCTTCAGCGGATCGAAACGTCCGCCGCTCATCGTCGATCCAGTGATGGTCGCCACCAGCGGCGCTGCCCTGCTCAAGCCATCCGCAATGCGCGCCGTGCGCGAAGAACTCCTTCCACTCGCGACCTTGGTCACACCGAACCTCGACGAAGCCGAGTTGCTGCTCGGGATCAAAATTCGCGACGAGGAAGATCTGAGAACCGCCGCACGAGAGATTGTCCACCAGTTCGGCTGCGCTGCTCTCGTCAAAGGCGGTCACCTGCGCGGCACCCGCGAAGCAGTGGATGTGTTCTTTGATGGCAAGTCGGAACTCCTGCTTGCCGCGCCGTTCGTGCGGGGAGTGTCGACGCACGGCACCGGCTGCACCTACTCTGCCGCGATTACCGCACATCTGGCCCGTGGCTCCACACTGACGGACGCCGTTTGCCTCGCGAAAGACTTCATCACCGGAGCCATCGCGGACAGCCAGCGCATCGGACGCCACTTCGCACTGAACTGGTTTCACGCCTGAGCAAGGTCGTGGTAATCCCTTGGCGGCATCCGCCGATGAAGAGGGATATGTTCGCGCCATTGCTGTTCAACAAGAGACACGGCCCACCGGAGCTGCTTGAAGCTTGTCTTGCCCCCACGCTTTTCCCTAGCCTTCACGCTGCATGACGAAGCCGTTTCAGCCGGACAACTTTATCGCCGCCAACGTGCGCAACATCCCGCGCTCGGGCATCCGCGACTTTTTCGACATCGTGCAGGGAATGAAGGATGTGATCTCCCTCGGCGTGGGTGAGCCCGATTTCGTCACCCCGTGGCACATCCGCGAGGCCGCCATCTTCGCGCTGGAGAAAGGGCGCACCGGCTACACTTCGAACCTCGGCTTGCTCAAGCTGCGCGAAGCCATCGCCGTCAGTCTCGAAAAGCACTTTAAGGTTTCCTACAACCCGAAGAACCAGATCCTCATCGCCGTCGGCGTGAGCGAGGCGATGGACATCGCGTTCCGCGCCGTCGTCAATCCGGGCGACGAAGTCATCTACCACGAGCCGTGTTACGTCAGCTACGCGCCGGGCATTTCGCTTGCGCACGGAGTGCCGGTCGCGGTGAGCTGCAAGGCGGAGGACAACTTCGCGGTGCGCGTCGAGAACATCGAGAAAGTCATCACGCCGAAGAGCAAGGTGCTGGTGCTGAACTTCCCGACGAACCCGACCGGCGGCACGATGACGCGCGCCGAGCTGCAACAGATCGCGGACCTCGCCATCAAGCACAACCTGCTGGTGATGACGGACGAGATTTACTCCGAGCTGACCTTCGAGGGCGAACACACCAGCATCGCGTCGCTGCCCGGCATGGCAGAGCGCACAATCTTCCTGCACGGCTTCTCGAAGGCGTATGCGATGACGGGCTTCCGCATCGGCTACGCGTGTGGTCCGGTGGAGATCATCGAGGCGATGATGAAGATCCACCAATACTCGATGCTTTGCGCCAGCATCATCAGCCAGGAAGCCGCATTGGAGGCGATCCAATACGGCGAACCGGACACCATCGAGATGCGCGACCAGTATCGACTGCGCCGGAACTTCATCGTCGATGCGCTGAACAAGATGGGCCTGAAGTGCCATCTGCCGCGCGGCTCGTTCTACGCGTTCCCGAACATCACCTCGACCGGTCTCAACTCAAAAGACTTCGCCGTGCGCTTACTGCAGGAAGAGAAAGTGGCGTGCGTGCCCGGCAGCGCGTTTGGTCCAAGCGGCGAAGGTTTCCTGCGCTGCTGCTTCGCGACGTCGTTGGAGCAAATCCAGACGGCGATGGAGCGGATGGCGAAGTTTGTGGAGCGGGTCAGGAAGTAAACAGTCGCTGACGCTGCTCCAGCTGGCGCGCGGCTCGCAGGCAATACGCTAGCGGGACCGCGCCGAACACGGCGAAAGAGCAGTCGATTAGCCGCCACCAGATCGGGATTCCGCGCACGGCTCCGCAGATGAACGCGTAGGGAATCACCAGCGCACAGGCGATGAGGCCGAATTCGAACAGCCAGATGTTTCGCACCGGATCGCGCCACGCCCCGATGAACACAACGGCGATGACGAAGTGGCCGAATGCCAGCCAGTCTCCGCCGTAGCTTATGAACGGATACTTAGCGTTCGTTTCCTGCAAACCCACCTGCACACGGCACAGCCATTCAGCCCAAACGGGAACACCCGTCGAGGGAGGAGCGTCTACGAGCGCCCGCGCGCCCGTCATCTCGACCAGCCAGTTGAGCTCTGTCTCCAGCGGAATCGCTGTCGCACCGCTCAGCACGAGTCCGACGATGAAAAGCGCCACCAGCCAGCGGATGCGGCGGAGCGTTTTCTCCGATTCCAGATCAGCGTTCATGTTTGAAATTCATTCCGGAAACGCGGTCCCACAGGTTGATTAGGATCGCAGCGAGCAGCAAGACGGGAACAATCAGAACGCTCCCGAAGTAGGCCGCCATGTAGGCAACCGCGCACAGCGTGGAAACGGACCGGTCCACCACCACATCGGCTTGCGAACCGCTGATGAAGGTGGTGTGTTCGCGCCACCCCAGCGCGTGACAGATCGCGAAGCTCAGAACGATGAGCAGCGCGCGCAGAATCATGCCGGTCGGCGAGAACACCGGAGCCCGCAGGAGTCCTCGGACAATTGAAGATTTTGGTTTCATCGAAGTTTGCCGGATTTGATTTTGTCCCACATTGGGCCCAGGACCTCGGCATAGAGCAGCACGGCATCTCCCACCTGGTTGCTGGCGCAATAGCGGAGGCGGCCTTGCTTCTGGACGGGAAACGCAGCGAAGTCGAGCGACGTCTGGAGCTTGGAGAAGTAATCTCGATCGCCAAATGAGCTCGCGCCGACGAACGCCAGCCCGCTGCCGCCCGCGCTCGCTTCGAGCAGCGGAATGACGGCGCCGGAATCAATGTCGAGCGGGCCGCGCCATGAGGTCGGCCATTCGCGTGACCAGGCAAAACCCAGCATCTCGCGGCCCAACTCCTTCTTCGCGCGCAGAAACTGATCACGCGCGAAATCCTCGTCCAGCAATCGAAGGCAATGTGCCACGAGCCAGATGGATGAGCCCTCGGGTCCATCGAGCGGCTGGCCGTCGAGCGTGTAGCTGGAAACGAGCAGGCCGGTTTCCGGATGGACAAGCTTCTTGCGGACGACGGCGAGCCATTCTCGCAGGAAGGCGGAGTGATCGGTGCCATCCAGAACATCCGCTGTCTTGATCGCCGCCACGCTAATCGCATTGCAGAAGGTCCAGCATTCGTCGGGATAGCTCTCGGCGGAAAGAACGGGGCTTTGCTTCATCCGGCTCACCATTGCGTTTACACGTTCCGTCAGTGGCATGACATACGCGGGCTTCTCCTCCACGACTCTGCGCGCCGCGAGCATCATCGCGATCTCGCCGTCGATGAACTGACTGCGTGCGGGTTGCTGGAGGAACGGACGGGCCTTCGCATACGGCATAAGAAAGAAGTAGAGCCCCTCGTCGCGTTCGAGCCGCAGAGTTTCGTCGATGATATCGTCCATCACGCGCAGGTGTTCGAACTTTCGCGCGGGCTCGCGCAGGCTCATCTCCGCGAGCGAGAGAACGATAAAGGTTCGTCCCATGAAGTCCCACTCCGCATTGCTGACGCGCATCCGACTCAACTCGAGCTGGCGAAGCTCCGGATTCCGCCAGAGCTCCAGATGCCGGCCGCCCAGCGCTTCGGCCTGCGGAGTGATGGAGCGTTGTTCGCGCTGCGTATGGCTGGCGAACAGGAAATGCAGACACGGCAGCCAAATCGCGGCCGAGACAATCAGCGCCAGCGGAACCCGGACGTAGCGGACGATGGATTTCATGATTCAGGCGCGTTATCGATGAGAGGATGGACCGGCTGATTCATCTGAAGGTGCGTGAGCCCGTAGAGCGTGAGGTAACTGACAAAGAGCATCACGCCGAACAGGACCGGCAGAATGAATCCACGCGGTTCGGACGGCATTGCGATCACCCAGCGCAATCCCTCGCTCAGCAGGTCGATCGGATTAAAGATTACATCCCAACTGTTCCAGCGCAGGAAGCGGCCCGCGTAGATTCCGAAGCCGCTGAGCGCGGCCATGCCAGCCACGAAGAGCCATCCCCGCGGCCAGCCGTAACGGTGCGCGACCATGCGTTGCATGAGGAAGAGCGAGAGGAAGCCGAGGACGAGCCCGGTCAATGCGAAGAGGAGAATCAACACGAGATCCGGCCAATAGTAGCGCTGCGATTTCGAACCGAGATGAATGAGATCGGTGAGGATGTAAGGCGCGTTCGGAAAGAAAAAGAACCAGCCAGTCGCCGCACCGATAAAGGGCCAGCGTCGCGGACGACCATTCTGTTCCATCCAGCAGGCCGCCAGCGCGAACAGCAACGGCAGCCAGGCGAGGAAGAGATTCCAAACGAGATATAGCTGATGGTGATGGCCGAGCAGAATCATGCGTGCACCGAGCAGGGCGGAACTGGTGCAGGAGGCGAACACGAGCATCGCCAGCGGGAGGAGGAGCGATTGGTTGACGTAGCGTTGGTGATTCATGGAGCGAGCGATTGTTGGAGTGATGGGATGATCAGGCTTTGTCGAGTTGTTCGAACCAGTGTTTGAGGAAGAACTTCTTTTCGACAGGCAGAAGGGTGTCCGCCTTGCCGACGATTGGCCGCAGCGCGGTGCTCATCTGCACCATCACGAGCAGGAAGATCGTCACCCACACGCGCAGCCCGGCCGGTTTTCCGCTGAGGTGAGCGAAGCCTTCCGAGAGGAAACGAATTCCGAAGTAGGTGGCGATGCACCAAAACGTGAGATGCAGCGCACCCATCGCGGCGAGCGATTCGGTGGATTGCGAGAAGACCCACGCCACCGGCGCGAAGCCGATAAGGAGCACGGTCATCAGGGCGAGAAGTCCGGCGATCATGCCAATGACCTCAATGAGGCGTGCCTGCGTGCCGCTGAGGCAGGAAAAGATGTAGAGACTGGGCAGACAGATCACGGCGGAGACGACAAGGCCGGCGGCAATCTTCACCGGCGCCGCCCATAGTTGCGTGCCCATGCTGAAGGTGCCGACGACGAAGCCGTAGATCAGGCTGCAGACGATCGCGATGAGGAAGAGCGCGACGATGACGTGTCCGGCACCAGGCTGGCGCAGTTGATAAAGGACGCGGCGCGGATGGCGCAGGATCGATTCGATGGCGGCGATGGGACCATTGATTGTCTCTCGATCATTCGGGTCATCACCAAGCGGTCGCGAACCGGACGATGAGTTCGGGCCTTGGCCAGGAGGCAAGGTTGGCGGGACGGGCGGCGGCGTTGGATTCGAGTCGTACATAGGAGGAGTCGTTGAATTGAGTTACGGAAAGAACAGGTGTTTGAAGGCGCGGAAGATGGCTTCGTAGAAACTTCCTTCGAACGGATTGGCGCGCAGAAACTGGACGGGCAATCCCGGCGAGCCGACGAACGGTCGCATGATCCAGGCGAGCTGACTGCCGAGCAGAAGATTGCCAGCGAGCCACGCGAAGAGAACCTTCCGCGCGGCGCTCGCGCTGCCGGCAAGTTCATGCAGTAGCTGGAGCAGGCGGACATTCGCTGCGATGCCGGCGAAGGCGATGATCGCCGTCTCGCACAGCAGCACGAGACTATGCGCGCCGGTGTTGGTGCTGGCGCCCGTCGCGAGCGCCGGCGTGTTCCAAATCAGGAAATAGAGCAGCGGACTGAATGCACCGAGAATGACCGCCGCGATTGTGAAGCTCATCAGCACGGCGAGCAGCGACTGACGCAGGTTCAAGTTGATACCCAGCAAGGGCGCGAGCATCGCGTTCAGCAGGCCGTTTCCGAGGCTGGTCAGCAGAATGATGAGCGGCAATTTCAGCGCGGTGTAGAGCGCCTGCAGAGGATCGCGCCACGAGCCAACTGCCGCACCGAACAAGCCCGCACCGCCAAGGATGATCGCGACGTAGAACCACCACCGCCGCGCGTCAAAGCTTTCGATGGCGGCACGGCCTTCCACCACGCTTCCTCGCAGAAGCCCCGGCACTTCGGCACTAAACGACAGTCCTGTGGCGCGCATGGTTGTGGAGTGATGATTGGAGCTCGTATCCGCCCGTTTTGTTCAAACGCCGGTGGAATGGCTCAACTGACCGACCTTCTCGGCGATCCTGTTCTGAAAGTCAGCGAACTCGCCGAGCCACCGTTCCACGCCCTCGATCGTTTCATCCGGAGTGGAAGTGCCGGCAGTGATCCCGACCGTGTCATCTTCGGTGAACCAAATGGAAAGCAGTTCCGCAGCGGACTGGACATGATGCACGCGCTCGCAATGGCGTGAACAGGTGGACACCAGTTCGCGTGTGTTGTTGCTGTGCGCGCCGCCAATCACGATGACGACGCTGCACTGCTGGGCGAGCTCGACCGCGGCGTTCTGGCGTTGCTTCGTCGGCTGGCAAACCGTGTCCACGAAGCGGACGTCAGCCTTGGGAAAGCGTTCACGGATCAGCCCGACCAATCGCCGGACTTTCTCAATCGGCTGGGTGGTTTGGGCCGCAACGCCAAAGCGCGGCCTCTCGGCGATTCGCGACACATCGTCGTCTTCCAGCACCACATCGAACTCGATCAAATCTTCGGTGAGTCCGCGCACTTCGACATGATCCCGTTTCCCAATGATCACCGGATGAAATCCTTCAGCCACCAATTGCGCCACTGCCCGGTGCGCAACATGGACCAGCGGACAGGTGGCTTCGATGACGTTCAGCCCCGGTCCCGCAAACCTTCCATCGTACGCTCGGAGGCGCCGTGGGCGGTAATCATGACGTCGGGAGTCTTCACGCCGGCAACCTGGTGCTTAATTTCACTCCTTGCTGGCGAAGGCTTCTGAGGACGGTTTCGTTGTGCACCAGGTCGCCAAGCACCGTCACCGGCTGCTGCTTCGACCGGCTGAGAGCCAGAGCGATGGCGTCGCGGACGCCGAAACACATGCCAAGGTGGGTTGCGCGGAGAATCTTCATAACATCGGAAGAGGGTTGGCGGTTACGATTGAGTAGTTCTGGATTTGACTGGCTGTTCAGTTACACTTTGCGATACAAAGTTAATGACCAAATCGGTTCCTCAGTGTTCAAACTTGAGAAGAATTATTTCGGACGAGAGAGCTGGACGATTTGTTCCAGCAGATTGATGTAATTGGTGAAGGCGGTCCTGCCTTCGGCGGTAAGCGAATAGCTGGTTACCTGACGGCCACCCTGAAACGCCTTTGTAACAGCTATATAGCCAGCTTCATGCAGGGTCCGCGCGTGGGCGGTGATGTTCCCGTCGGTCATCCCGAGGGTGTCTCGAAGTTCGGTGAACGAGAGCTGTGGCGAGGCGGCAAGCAAGGACATGATCGCCATGCGACCCTTCTCATGAATCACCCGATCAAGTTGAAGAAACGGTTCTGGATTCAAGCGGCGTTCCCTCGCTTCTCTGTAAAGTAAAGATAGATACCGCACGCCAGATGCAGCACCCCGAAAAATCCTCCCATCAGGTAATGTGCGGCCTGAACCGTGCGGAGCGATGTCGTTTGCCCAGACGCGAAGAGGAGACCGCAACCGCCCAGAATGAAGATCCAGCCGAAGAGCCGCATCCGGTTCTGCATGAAAAAACCCGCCGCATGAATGGCGCAGCCGTAGACAATGATCCATCCCAGGGCGAGCCAAGCGACGGTATCAATCGGATCACTGGCAACATGGTAAGCACCCGCGGCAAAGCCGACAAAGAAGGCTGGCAGCAGGGCTTCGGTCACTCGCTTGGTTGGAACGGACCAGAACGGTTCCGAGTCCTTCAACGCCTGTCGCCGAACGAAGATGAAGGCGGAGGCGATGGCGATCAAACTGACCGTCAGCCAGTACAGCGCAAAGCCCCGGGCCGTTGAGATCGCGATAAACGGTGCCCCAATCGCCGCCACGAGGCCGACCGTTCCACTGACCATCATGACCGGCGCCAGCGCCCGGCGGTAAAGAGCAGAACGCTCCATGAGCGTGCGGATGGTTTGCAGGTGAACGGAAGCCTGATTCGTTTCCATGACGGTTACTCTGCAACGCAAAGCTTGAGGAATCAAGGCGTTTTGAACGCTCGGCCGATTCGCCAGCAGGAACACGACAAGCCACCCGCTCCGCGACAACAAACAAAGTCTGCTTTTCCCGCGCAACCTTGTGAGCTTCCCGGGGTTTGGTAGACTCAGAATCGCGATGACCACCGTCTCGGATCCAGATGCCGCCCTGATGCTGCGTGTAAAGCAGGGCGATAACTCTGCTTTTGAGGAACTGGTCGAGAAGTACAAACAGCCGGTCATGAACCTCGTCTACCGCACCCTGCCCGATGCGACGGAGGCCGAGGATCTGGCGCAGCATGTCTTTCTGCAGGTCTACAAGTCCGCGCATCGCTACGAAGTCTCGGCGAAGTTTACTACCTGGCTCTTCACCATCGCGCGGAATCTTTGCCTGAACGAAATCCGGCGGCGCTCGCGGCATCCGGCGGATTCGCTCGACGAAACTTACGCCGACAACGACGAGCAGCCAATCCGGCAGGTCGAAGATGCGAAGACCTTCTCGCCGCCCGACACCATGCTGCAGGGCGAGCTTGAGGATAAGATCGAGGAAGCCCTGGCGGAGCTGCCCGAGAAGCAGCGCACCGCCATCTTGATGTGTCGTGGAGACGAATTGTCCTACGAAGACATGGCGAAGATTCTTGAATGCTCCGTGTCGGCGACGAAATCGCTGATTCATCGCGGACGCGAAACGCTCAAACAGAAGCTGAAACCTTATCTCAGAACCGGCGTCTGGAAGGAAAAGTGACAGAGCAACTTTCGTCACGGGCCGGGTTTAGAAAGTGAGAACAACATGAACGAGTCCGAATATCAGTCGCTCATCGAGGCCAGCTGGCGCAGGCCGCTGACGCTCGAGGAGCAGGCCCGTCTGGATTCCTGGCTGGCGAGTCGCCCGGAAATCCAGGCCGACGCCGAAGCCGATCTGGCGTTAAGCCAGTTGCTGGTGCAGTTGCCCAACGCGCCCATGGCCTCGAATTTTACCGCACAGGTGATGCACCTCGTGGCTCGCGAACAGGCGGCGGTCAGACGTCAGCCGAGCTTCATGGACACCGTGAAGCGCTGGTTGCGCGTGCCGGCTCCGAAACTCGCCTGGGCGCTCGGCGTGATCGCGCTGGGATGGTTCGGCGTTTACCAGCATCAAGCCAATGTACGCGAGGACATGGCCAAGGGGCTCACCGTGATGGCGAACGTCGCGTCGCTTTCGGACCCGTCCGCGCTGGAAGATTTCGAAGCCATCAGTCGCTTGAACACTAGCGACGACGACGAGCTCTTCGCAGTTCTCACCGCAAAATGATCCGCTGCGTATGAGCCTCACTCCAAAACAATCGCCGGTGCTGTGGAGCATGGTCATCCTGACGGTCACGATCCGGGTCGCGACCGCGCAGAGCAATGTTCTCGCACCGGCGACGGGTGCGATGCGAATTCCCTCCCTGCCGCAATCGGCCGCATCGACGGGCATTGCCTACTTCCGCGAACTGCTGTCCGCCAAGCCGGAGGATCGAGAGAAGCTCTTGATCGGGAAAGCGCCGGAGGTTCGGAACTTCTTGGAGAAAAGTATCCGACGGTACGAAGCGCTGGCCCCCGAGGAACGCGAACTTCGTCTGCGGACCATGGAACTTCGCTACCACGTCACCGCGCTCGTCCGTACCGCGGCGACGAACCGCGTGCAGCGCCTCGCGTCCGTTCCGGAGAACCTGCGTCCGCTCGTCGAAGATCGGTTGAAGTATTGGGACACGCTCTCACCGGAGCTCCAGAAGATCGCGCTTCAAAATGAAGTGGCAGATCGGATCGTTGTTCCACAATCAGGTTCCGGCGCCAACCTGCCGCCCGGCCCATTCAACCGTCCGGCCTCCAATCAAATCGTCCAGATAGAACGTCAACTCGTCCGCTGGCAAAGCCTGCCCGAAGGCCGGCGCGAGCAGATTCAGCGCAACTTCACTACGCTGTTTGAATTCAGCGATGAAGAGAAGGCGAAGGCCCAGCTGCAGGCTCTTCCGCTCAGCTCGGAAGAACGCGATCTGATGGAGAAACCATCGCGGACTTCAAGAAGCTCCCGGTCGCCGCGCGAGCTGTGCATGCGCAATTTTCCCAAGTTCGCCGAACTCTCGCCGGAGGAGCGACGGCAGTTCCTCTACAACGCGCAGGAATGGCAGAAGATGTCCTCCGCCGATCGCGAGACCTGGCGCAAGCTCGTCAGCAAGGTTCCCCGCCTGCCGCCACTGCCGCCCGGTATTGGTCGTCCCCCGCCGCCCAAGCTCGCCACCAAATCTCCCGTTGTCACCGTGCAGGATACCAACCGGTAGAGCTCAGCCGCCGAGCTCGCACTTGTCACCTCGCACCCCCGCGCCTACGCTGCGCTGACGCGTGCAAAAAATCGCCTTTCAGATCGGTTCCTTCACCATCCATTGGTATGGCGTACTTCTCGCCGTCGGCATGCTCGTGGGACTGTGGACCGCCAGCCGCCGCGCGATGCGAGACCGGATCGCGCCGGAGAAAATCTTCGATGCCGGGGCGTGGCTGATCATCGGCGCCATCATCGGCGCGCGCACGCTCTACGTCGTTTCGTATTGGGATCGGCTCTTCAAGGATCCGCTCTACCCGAACGCTCCATGGACGGAGATTTTCATGATTCAACGCGGCGGGCTAGTCTTCTACGGCGGACTCATCGGCGGCACGCTGGCCGGACTGCTCTTCGTCTGGCGCAATAAACTGCCGCTCTGGAAATTCGCCGATGCGCTCGCGCCCAGCATCGCCCTCGGTTACGTGCCCGGCCGGCTGGGTTGTTTGATGAACGGTTGCTGCTACGGACGCGAGACCGTGCTGCCGTGGGCGATTCATTTTCCCGCAGACCATGAAACCCACGGGTTCGGCGTTCATCCCACGCAGGTCTACGATTCCCTCCTCAGCCTCGCGCTCTACCTCGGGCTCGCGTGGCTCCACCGTCGACGCAAGTTCGATGGTCAGGTTTTCGCCGCGTACTTCCTCTGCTACGCGATGACACGCTCGGTCGTGGAAGCCTTTCGCGGTGACTATCCACCGCAACAATACCTCGGCGGCGTAGTCACTCCGGCCCACCTCGTGAGCATCCTCATCTTCGGCATTGGCGCGGCGCTTTACTGGAAGCTCGGCACGCGCAAAGTTCCGACCGCAGCCTAGACCAATGGGCTCTGCCAGCTCCCAACTTCAGCCGCTGTTCTTCGTCGGCCCCACCGCCGTCGGCAAGTCCGAGGTGGCCCTTTTGCTGGCTGAACGCCTTCGTGGCGAAATCATCACCGTCGATTCGATGCAGGCGTACCGCGGCCTCGACATTGGTACGGCCAAACCCACCGCTGCTGAACAAGCACGCATTCCGCATCACCTGCTGGATGTCGCGGAACTCCACGAACCATTCGATGCCGGCAAGTTCGTCGCCCTGGCTCGAGCCGCCGTCGCCGGCATTCAATCACGCGGCCGGCTCCCGATCTTCTGCGGTGGCACCGGACTTTATGTGAAGGCGTTTGTCGATGGACTCGGCCAAGCGCCCCCGAGCGATCCGGTGATTCGAGCCGAGCTCGAAGCCACTCCGCTCGACACGATGCTCAGCGAGTTGTCCAAGCACGATCCGGTTACCTACGAGCGGATCGATCGGCAGAATCCCCGTCGGGTCATCCGCGCGCTCGAAGTCATTCGCATCACTGGCCAGCCATTCTCCGCCCAACGTGCCGAATGGAAGAGCACCGACGCGCCCGCAGTTGCCCGCGACGGCAAACGCATCATTGGCCTCGCTCGATCCGCCGGAGATCTACGCGCACGCATCGATGCCCGCGTGGAGCAAATGTTCAGGCAGGGTCTTGTTGCGGAAACCAGCTCCCTACTAGCTGGCGGGCTGGAGAAGAATCCGACCGCCATGCAAGCGATCGGCTACCGTCAGGTCGTGGAACATCTCCGCGGTGAACGTTCGCTCGAAGAAACCATCGAGTTGGTGAAGATACGCACGCGACAATTCGCGAAGCGCCAGATGACGTGGTTCCGACGGCAACTGTCCGTCCAGTGGTTGGAAGTTCGCCCGGGCGAATCAGCGTCCGAAATCACAACGCGAGTCGAAGCGCTGATCGGTCCCGAAGGCCCGTAGCGCCGCGGTAGCTTTAAGACGCTTTACGCTGCCACCAAAGCATCAGCTCCAGCCCCGTCCGATTCGAATACGCGCGCGGCACCCAGCCCTGCTTGAGCTCGAAGTGCGGCAGAAACCGCTCCATCAACTCCTCCTGTGTCACACCGAAAGGCGGCCCCTGCACGTCGCGAATCATGTAGTGAATGGCTAGGAACTGCCCACCCGGCTTCAGCCAGCGCAGCACCGCCTTCACATACTCGTCGCGACACGACGGATCGATCGCGCAGAACAGCGTGTGCTCAAACAGCCAGTCGAACGGCGTCGGCGGCGTGTGCGCCAGAAAATCGCACTGGGCAAACTCGGCGTTCAGGCCGGCCTGCGCGGTGCGCTCGCAACAGAGCCGGACAGCGGACGGGGCGAGATCAAAACCGGACGGGGCAAAGCCAGCCTTCGCCCACACGCGAACGTCGTGTCCCGTGCCGCAACCGGGAATCGCCACCGTGCCGCGCGGCAGCTCCGGATGAGCCGCAAGAAAATCCACCAAGCCCGGCGAAGGCTCGCCCTTTTCCCACGGCATGTCGCCCGTCTGATAGCGTGTCTCCCAGTCGGTGATGCTCATTGGACGCGGGTCTGGTAGGTGCGCGAATGGCCCGTCGCCGGAATGCTGACCGTATACGACTTCGCAGCCGGCTCAACGGACAACTGGATGTGATGTCCTTCGCACTTCTCAGGAAAGTTCGCGATGAACTCGTCCGCCGTGTTGTTGATGTCATCCGCACGCACGTTTTTGTGGACCTGATACATCGCCTGAATGCCGGGCGATGACTTGAGCGCGTCCACGGTGGATTTCGCGGTGCCCTTGCGTGGACCGTTGTTCATCACGGAAACCGTCGGCGCGAGACTGTGCACCAGCAGCGGGTTGTTGCTCACGTCGAGCCCGTGGTGATTGACCTGATACACGTCCACCTGACCCACGCGATTCACCGGGCACACCAGCTCGGCTTCGGTGTTCCAGGTCATGTCGCCGCCATCGAAGAAACGCCATCCGCCGAACTCCAGCACCACGGCGATGCTGTTCGCGTTGTCCGAAGTGTCTTTTTGCTTCAACGAAGCCTTGTCGCAGTCGGCACCATTCTTGGCTCCCGCGGGCGCCTCGATGAACTTCTGTTTCGCCGCCACGCAACGGAGCGACAGCTTCGGCGCGCCACTGACCTGGCGCAGCTTAATCTCACCGCCGGGCGTCAGGACGTTCCGCCCGTCCGCCTTGAACTCGCGATACGGCCGAATCAGCAGCGGCCAGCGCGTGTCGTTCCGGTTGCCGTCCGGATTGCTCTCCGGAATGCCGTTGTCATACACCTGCCCGATGGGAATCAACGCCGACACCTCCGCCGCGCCGCCGAAGTGGTCCGTGTGAAAGTGCGTGGTGATGTAATGATCGATCTTCTTGAGACCCGCGATCTGGGACGCAGTCTTGAAGATGCGGCCTGAGTCGCGAACGCCGGGATTCCCGGAATCGATTAGCACCGACTCGCCATCCGGAGTGACAATCAAGGTCGAACCTCCGCCCTCGGTATCTATCCAGTATATGTCGAGCTTGCGATCCTTCTGACCGGCTCGAACGGAAACAACCAGACTGAGTGAAAGCGCAACGAGAGTGGCGAATCTTTTCATAAGGAGATGGTTTATTTCGGCGGAACCTAGCCAGCACCGATGCGGATGAACAGAGGAAATCTGCGGCAGGATCGATCAACGGCGCGAAAAAACCGTTTGTGCCGCCTGTGCTTTTCGCCTACTACCAGCCCATTGCCATGAAGACCATTTTTTCACTCGCGCTGCTCACGATGGTATCGCTTTCCACACACGCCGGCGACTGGCCGCAGTGGCGGGGTCCTGAACGCGACGGGAATTCCAGCGAGCTGGCTTCATTGAACAAGCTCTCCACCGACCTCAAGCCGGCCTGGCGAATCCAGGTGGGCGGCGGACACTCCGGTCCGGTGGCCGCGGGAAACACCGTCATCTACGTGGATGAAGACGGCACGAACGAAGTGGCGCATGCACTCGACGCCGCAAGCGGCAAGGAACGCTGGAAGGTTGCCTACGCGCCGCGCTTTCAGGACGAATGGGGCGCCGGCCCGCGCGCGACGCCAATGATCGATGGCGATCGCGTCTACGTTCAGTCCTGCACCGGAGAGTTTCGTTGTCTGTCGTTGGCGGACGGCAAAACGATTTGGCAAACGAGTTTCGAGAAAGATTTCGGCGTGAAGTTTCTCGGGAACAAAGCCAATGAAGGCACCGCGACGAGACGCGGCAACAACGGTTCCGGCGTCATCGATGGCGATCGATTGTTCCTCCCCGTCGGCAGCAAGAACGGCGCGAGCGTGGTTTGTTTCGACAAGAAGTCCGGCAAGGTGCTCTGGAAATCCGGCGACGACGAGGCGGCTTACTCCTCGCTGGCAATGGCCTCGCTCGGCGGCGTTCGTCAGGTCGTTGCGCTGACGGCGGAGGCACTCCAAGGCGCGGATGCGGTATCCGGAAAAGTTCTCTGGCGCGTGCCGTTGAAGACCGCAGCCAAACGCCATGCGGCTTCGCCGGTCGTCATCGGCGATCAAATCACGGTGAACTCGCACACCTTTGGGCTGCGTTCCTTTCGCGTCGAAAAGGACACGGGCGGCTTCAAGGCGACGGAGGCGTGGGCGAACGCAGACCTGAAGATCAATCTCGCCACGCCTGTGCTGTTGGACGGGCATCTCTACAGTCAGGGCGCGAACAAGGACTACGTCTGCGTGGACGCCAAAACTGGCGCGCTCAAGTGGTCCCAGACCGGCTTCGGCCTTGGCCGCAAAGACTACGCTTCAACCATCGCGATCGGGAAAAACCTGCTGGCCTTGACCGAAGACGGCACACTGCTCCTCGTCGCTGGAAACCCGGATAAGTACATCGAACTCGGCCGCGTGCAGGTCTGCGGCAACACCTGGAGCCACCCTGCCCTTGCGAACGGAAGGCTTTACGTCCGCGATGGACGTTCGTTGCAGTGTTTCGACTTGGGCGCGAAATAGACCGACAGGCGCGGCGCTAAAACTTCACCTGAAAGCTCGCGCTGACCGAGTGAATGCGCGCGCGGCCGAACCGGATGTCCTGCGACGTCCGGCGGACATCCCACTCCGTTTCGTCAGCGGCGAAATACTTGTAGACCAGACCGACGGACACCGAGTCGCTCCACTTATACCGAACGCCACCGTAAGCCTGCCAGGCGAAGACCACTTCAGCCGCTCCACCATCCACATCACTACCAGCGCCCAAGCGGTCATCGTCGACGTAGATTGACGATGCCGAGAAGCCGGGACCGCCGCCGATGAACGGTTCGAGCCGAGACTTGTTCGGCACGCTGAACTCGACATTGGCCATCAACGGCACCTGCGACACGGAGATGTCCGCATCTTTCACCGAGTTCACCATCAAACCGGTTTCCAAGCCGAGGCTCAGCCAGTTACTGAAACGGTAACCGCCATTGAGAGTCAGCCGCGCCCCGGGATGGAACTCCACCTCCCCACCGGGCGGCGCATCCGGGAATTCCTTCAAGCTGGTGCTCTCGGCGATCGTTCCACCCACATCCGCACCCAGGTAAAAGCCAAGGTTCTCTTCCGCGATGACTGGCAGGGCAATCAGCGCCACACCGCAGACCGTGAAGGAACTCAAAAATCCACATCGAAGGTTCATGGTAAAATTCTCCAGTTAAAGTTTCTTGTTCGGTCTTCGGATAATACGCCCACCCCGCCGTGTCAATGATCGCCTCAAAACGAAAACCGGCGGGAGAAGCGTCGCGCACGCACTCTCCCGCCGGGTTCGAGTGAAGATCCGTCCGTCAGGGAATCGAGATCTCCACGCGATAGAACTTGTTCGTCTCCGTCGCGTTCATGTCAGTGACCGTCCGCTGCGGTCCCGCGTCGAGCACAGTGAACCCTTCCAGCTTCTCCCAGTCGGACGCATTGAAATCGAGCTTGTAGTGAACCGCGTAGATTCGATTCGGCACGCGTGGACTGAAGACCAGATTCTTGCGCGTCGGCTGGCCCGGCACTGATTCGATGCGGAATCGGAAGTAAGAGTTCCCGTCCGTCGGGTTCGAGCCAGCGTAGTATTCATAGCCCGTCGGCTGACCATCGCCATCGCCGTCCGCGCCCGGAGCCGCGTTCGGATTGCCCACGCCGAAGTATTGCACCTGCCATGCGTCATCAATGCCGTCACCGGCGTAAGTGCCGAAGTTGTCGTTCTCGCCATTCATCACGCGCAATCCAAGCGTCGCAGCCAGACCGCGCCAAGTTCCCTGCGCCGTCGCCAGCGTGTCTTCATAAACTTCCGCCGCCGTCAGCAGGCCGCCGGCGCTGATGGACAGAATGGGACCGCCGGCCGGGCTCCACGTCACAGCGGCGGGAGCGAGGACCAGCGCAGTGCCATCGTCCAGCAGCGCGCGCGCGGCGAGCTGACGGGTTGCGCCTTCATTGACGTTGGTTGGGTTGGCAGTGACCGCGAGACTGGCGGCGTTGTAGATTTGACCGAGGTAACCGTGCTTGGCGACTTCCGCCGGTGCGGCCGCTGTGCCGACACCGGCAATGCCGCCGATACAGCCGTCGTGCGAATAGGCCGCGCTCGTCGCGCGCCGGCCGCCGGCATCGGCGGAATCCGACGGAACGTTGTAGCTCGCGCTCGAGCGGGAGCCAGCGAAAGCGCTGGCGGCGAAGCAGACCGTCGTCAGAGAGAGCGTGATGATTTTGTAAGTGTTCATATTTCCTTTTGGTAAACCCAATCGATTTGAGCGCATGGAATGTTTCGGCTCCTCAAGGTTTGCCAATCACCACGCTGCGATCCGGCAGCGCGCGCAGCGTCGTTGGCGAGCTGATGGTCTGGGCGGGATAGTGATAATCCGAGGAACTGGTGCCACCATTCAGAACCAAGGTGCGTCCCGAAGAGGTGCCGGCAATCGCACTGGCAATGGTTCGATACGGAATATTGTAGGTGCCCGTGTTCACGATGAAATTGAAGTCGGGATTCACGAATGCATCCGCTTCCTTCAAGGTGCTGAGGAAGGACGGCCAGAGCTGGAGCAATCCGTTTCCGTAACTCGCGTCCTTGCCAGCGGCCCCCAAATCCTCCGCCATGCGGTAGAGGCAGTCCTTGATTCCCGAACCGTTGATGCGCGTCGGATTCATGCTCTTTACCAGCACCGCTGCGCCGGCGACGTGCGGCGACGCCATTGAGGTGCCGTTGAAGAACGAGTAGTTCCCGTTCGCATTCGCACCGGAGTAGTTCGTCGACACCGTGCTGAGGATGCTCGTGCCGGGAGCCGCAAGATCAATGGCGCTGCCAAAGTTGCTGCTGCCATTCAAGGCGTCCGTGTCCCGGGTGTTGCTGACAACGAGCGGCCAGGAATGATCGTTCCAACCCTGCGACGGGCTGCTGTCCACGTTCATGCCGTCGTTGCCGGCGGCGACCACGACGAGCACGCCAGCGGACTGCGCGTTGTCGAGCGCGTCGCTTTCCGAGCCCGTCAGCTCACTGTTGCCAAAGCTGCAGTTGATCGCGTCCGCTCCGTTGGCCACCGCGTCGTTAATCGCGTCCGCCGCACAGCAGATGTAGTACTGGCTCTCGTCCGAGTTCCACGTCGCACAACCCATCGCCATGATGCGCGCATTCACCACGCCCGCGATGCCGATGCTGTTGCCGCGAATCGCCGCCGCGATGCCCGCGACGTGCGTGCCGTGGTCGATCGAACTGCCGCCGCGACGGTCGCGCTTACAATCGCCGTTCGCATTCCCGCCGAAGCCGCGGTTGTAAACGATCCGGCTGGCGAGATCGGGATGCGTAAGGTCAACTCCGGTGTCGATGATCGCGACGCGTTCCGTCGTCGACGCCTGCGGAACATCCCAGGCGTCATCGGCACGAACGCGTTCCGGGCCCCACTGATCCGTCCAGCGTGCGTCGTTCGGCGTCAAAGTGGGCTTGTGGAGCTTCACGATGCTCGCCCAGGCCACATCGCCATTCTGCTTCAACTCCTCGACCACCTGCGCGGCGTCCTCGCCATCGTTCAGCTTCATCTTCAGTGAACGGGCGAGCTTCGGCACCTGTTCGCCCTCGACCGCGACGCGGGCGGGAAGTTCCTCGCCCTTCAACCAGCGATCCGCACCCGTATGCGCGGCGACGACATCACGAACTCCGCGATGCAGCCGGAGCAACCGGGCCTTGTCCACCGGACGGCGGCTCGCACCAACGGGCGAGAGCTCTTGCGCTGCCTCGGCCTTGAGACCGAAATCAATCTCGTGTTTCAGGTAGTAGGTGCCGTTCGGGAGGCGGCCGATGGCCGGGTCAGCCGCGCTGACTCCGAGAACCATTCCGCAGACCATCATCGTTGAGATCAGTTTTTTCATACGCAGCTCAGTGGTGAGTTTGTTGTGATTGCCGAACGATTACTGGAGGTTCACGAGCACGAGCACGAGACCCTTGCCCTTGTCGAGCGAGGACATCGCCTTGCCGATGACTGCGCCCTGCGCCTTGCGATGGCTCTTCACCTTCATGCCGTGACCCGGCGTGTCAGAAGTGGTGATGAGGTCGCCGGGCTTGATGGCGCCCTTGTCCGCGTCCATCCAGCAGTAAACACGGCCGGTGAGCGCGACCGCGTGCTTGCCGTCCGCGGCCGTGCCGACCTGGCCCATCATCATGCCGGGCTTGATGCCGCCCGCGCCGCTGATGATTCCGGCGACGGTCTTGTCGTACGCCTTCGAGCTCGTCACCAACTGGCCGGGTTTCTCGGGGTCGATGGAGACAATCATGCCGGTCGTCACCTCATCGTGAATCGCCTTGATGTCGAACTGTTCGGAGAGATCAGAGCCGCCGGTGATTTGCAGCACCTGCGTCACGATTCGGCCTTCGCCGTTAAAATCCTGGCCGTCCAGCGAGATGGTGGTGACGCCCGCCGCGTTCTTCAGCGCCATGAACGCGCTGCCATCGGAAACCACCTGCATCTGCGCACGGGTGGAACCAGCGCTGTTCTTGACGTCGATGTAGCCGCCGTCCACTGAATCGCCGTCAACCTCAACAGTGCGAGTGCCCGAGCTGTTGTAGAGCTCGAGGATGCCACCTTCGCCGGTACCGCCGAATTCCTCGGCACGCAACTGGACCGCGAGCACGCCAGTGTCGCTCTTCAGCGAGATCTTTCCGCCCTGGGAAGTGCCCTCAGCGCCAAGAATCTCCACGGTTTCTGTGCCGCTGCCGTCGTGAACCGAGATCTCGCCACCGCCGCCGCTCACACTGCTCAATCCATCGAGCTGGATGCGGGTCGCGCCGTTGGTGCTGCGAATGTTCAGCAAACCTGCGCCAGCGCTGTCACCATCAAGGAACACGCCCAGCCCGCCATCGTTTTGGTAGAGCGACAGCTGGCCGCCGGAATTGCCTGCCTTCAAATAGACGCGATTGGTACTGCCCAGCGAAAGCTTCAGAGCACCGCCCGGAGTCGCCAGCGGGAGAGGAATGATTCCATCCAACGCCAGCGGAGCAATGAACAAGCCGCTCTCGTGCGCGAGCAGTTGGGCCGTCGTGAAATTTTGAGCCGAGTTATCGCGCAAGAGAAGTTCGCCCCAGCTCGCGCCCCACAACCGGATCTGCTCCTGCCCGTCGCTGCCGTAGGTGCTGATTTGGCTGCCCTGTCCGAACAGGCTGATGGCAGGTGTGCCCGCCGTCGTACGATAAATGTCGAGACGACCGAGCGTGTTGCTGTCGCCCAGCCCGATGACGTTCGCGAGCTGCTCCGACGTGACGGAGTTCGCCGTCAGGTTCGTGGCGTTGATGACGCCGGGGGCCAGCTTCGTGGAGGTGATGGCGCCGTCCGGCACCGTGCCCGCCATCATCGCATAACCAACCGAGGTGATGCGTTGATCCGGCGTGAGCAGCTGGGAGCCGTTCACGCCGTCGTTGAACCACACGCGCAAACGAACGTCAGGGTTGTTGAAAACCGACGACGGTACCGCGCCCATGTTCGGCAACGCGGCGTCGCCGAGTTGCACCGAGTAAAGCCCCTGCGCCACGGACAAGGCCACCGCCGCGCTCGGCTCGCTGCCGTTCACGCTAGTGCCGTTGTTGCTCCAGTAGCTGGGCGTGCCGCCAGGTCCGACGAGGGCGAACTTGAACGAGCCGGAGCCGTTGAAATTTGTCCCGCCGACAATGACGCGGCCCTGATAATTGATCATCTGGGGCGGAACCTGCGCCTTGGCATAATGGGCGAGCAACGTGGCAGCGGAGAGTGCGGTGAGGAGGCGGAACTTTTTCATAAGGGGAGTCTCAGTTGGGGAATTGTTGGGAGAATCAATCGCGACGCGACAGGCGTCGGCAGGAGGCCGTCGAACTTGCCTTCGGCTCACCAGTGATTGAATCGTGTTGTTTCATTCACCCCCTACAGAAGAAATGGCTCGGGAGGTATTACAGAGAAACGAAGCCGGTTCCTCCGTCCTCCTAAAAACAAAAACCCCGCCCAAACTCGTGGGCGGGGTTCGAAAACGAGAAACTCTGTGCAGCGATGGCGTCAGATCATGTGGCAGAACATCGCATCGCGGAGCTTCGGCTCAAACCACGTGCTTTTCGGCGGCATGATTCCGCCGGCATCTGCGATGGTCATCAGGTCTTCAATGCTCGTCGGGAACATCGAGAAGGCGCAGGCGTATTCGCCCGACGACACGAGCTTCTCCAGCTCCGCCGTACCACGAATGCCGCCCACGAAATTGATCCGCTTGCTCGTGCGCGGATCGTCGATGCCGAACAACGGCGCAAGGACATACTTCTGGAGCAACGTGACGTCGAGCTTCTCGATCGGATCCGTCGTCGCCGCGAACTGCGGCCGGAAATGCAGCGTGCGCCATTTACCACCAAGGTAAAACCCGTGTTCATGTTTGCGCGTCGGCTTGGCAGAGCCGGCCTCGCTGATGATGAACACTGCGTCGAGCTTTTGGAGCAACGCCTCGGGCGTCAGGCCGTGCAGATCCTTCAACACGCGGTTGTAGGGCAGGATCTGCATCTGGTTGTGCGGAAAGATGACGGTCAGGAAACGTCCGCTGTGGCCGGCGCCTTTGCGACTCTGAAAGACACGTCCCGCCGCCGCGCTGCGATGATGACCGTCGGCGATGTAGAGGAAGGGAATCGCAGCGAACTCCTTCTCGATGGCCGCAATCGTCGCCGGATCGTTAACGGCCCAAGAGGTGTGGCGAACGCCATCCTTCCCCGTGAAGTCCACATCGGGCGTCTCAGAAACCTTCTTTGCGAACAGCGCATCGAGGGCCGAAACCGCGCGGTAGGTGAGAAACACCGGGCCGGTCTGGGAATTCAAAGTCTCAATGTGCCGAACGCGATCATCTTCCTTGTCCGGGCGGGTCAGCTCGTGCTTCTTGATGATGCCGTTCAGGTATTCCTCACAACTCGCCGCAGCCACGAGACCGACTTGCGCGTGCTGTCCCATGACCTGGCGATAGAGGTAGAACGCTGGCTGGGCATCCTGAAGCAACGCACCGTCGCGAATGAGCTTCTCAAAGTTCTCCTTGCCCTTGGCATACACGGACGCGTCATAGAGGTCCGTGCCCGGGGGAAGGTCGATCTCCGGTTTGCTGACGTGAAGAAAACTGAGCGGATTGCCAGCGGCCATCTGGCGCGCCTCTTCGGACGACATCACGTCGTAGGGCAGTTCGCAGATGCGCGAGGCCAGTTCGGGTTTCGGTCGCAGGGCGGAAAAGGGTTTGATCGATGCCATAAAAGAGGCGTGAAGATAGAAATCCGGCCCTCGGAACGCACGTCCAAATTTCGCCCCGGGGAATCCTCCGGAAACCGCCCGGGAAATCCCCGGTGGGAGTCGTCATTTTGTAACCCGAACAGGCCAGAGATGATTTGACGAAAGTCGTTCTGTGGGGCAGGAATAGAGCGTTCCAAAAATTTCTTCTCGTGTGAGAAGAATGGCGGGTTTTGGGTTGGAATTTTATCTGTGTGTACCAAAACCCGCTTTTTTCTTTTCCCCCATCGCTTCGGCGCGGTTCCCCCCGTTTCCTGACCTAAAGTATTCGCCTCCAATGCCGATCCCTTCGCGGGATTGCGCCGGCGCCGGATGCGACGGTGATTCCCTGGCTCACAACTCATCGCTGCTATGAAAAGAGAAGTTCTGGATACGCACCAAAAGGCGCTGCAAATCAACCTCGACCCTTCGCTCTACGGTACCTTCGCCGAGATCGGGGCGGGACAGGAAGTCGCGCGCTGGTTTTTCCGCGTGGGTGGTGCCGCCGGAACGATTGCCAAGGCGATGAGTGCCTATGACATGACCTTCAGCGATGCGATTTACGGCACCTGCGACCGCTACGTCAGCAAGCAGCGCATTAACTCGATGCTGAACCACGAGTTTCGCCTGCTCTACGAACGCCTCGACTCCAAACGCGGTGACAAGACGCGGTTCTTTGTCTTCGCGGACACCGTCGCGGCGAAGAGCTACACCAGCAAGAACGATCCCCACGGCTGGCTCGGCATCAGGTTCCAATCCTCCCCGCGCACCGATCCCTCGCAGATCATCATTCACGTCCGGCTCCTCGATAAGGAAAACATCCAGGAACAGGAAGCCCTCGGCATCATGGGCGTGAACCTCGCCCACGGCGCAAACTACCTCCACGACGATCCGGAAACGCTCCTCGTCTCGCTGCTCGACAGCCTCACGAATGAGCGCGTCGAAGTGGACATGATCGAATTCTCCGGGCCGGACTTCGAGAAGGTGGACAACCGCCTCATGAGTTTGAAGCTCGTGCAAAACGGCCTGAGCAACGCCGCGATGTTCACCGCGACCGGCGAAGTCGTGCAACCCGCCGACGCACTTTACAAGAAATCGATTCTCATCGAGCGCGGCAGCTTCCGTCCCGCAACCAATGTCTCCGTCGACATGCTCCGCTGCGCGCAGGCCCAGTTCATCCAGGAGCCGAAAGTTCAGGGCGAACCGGTCATCAACCTCATGGAGATGACGCTGAAGAACCTCACCGAAGGCGACAAGATCGACGCGCAGGATTTCCTCGATCGCGCGGACATCCTCGGCGCGCTCGGCAAGACCGTGCTGATCTCCAACTACGCCGAGTATCATCGTCTCGCCTCCTACCTGTTCCGTCAGACAAAAAAAATGATCGGCATCGTCATGGGCGTGCCGACCTTGCGCCAGATCTTCGATGAGAAGTACTACGCCGATCTGGAAGGCGGCATTCTCGAATCCTTCGGCCGCCTCTTCAAAAACGATTTGAAGATGTATGCGTATCCCCTGCTCGACCAGGCCACCGGATCATTGGTCACGGCGGGCAACCTCCGCGTCGCGCCACACCTGCGCCATCTTTACGCGTATCTCGTCGAGAATCGTCTGATCGAAACCATCCGCGACTACGACGAAAAATGTCTCAGCATCTTCTCTCGCGACGTCTTCAAACGCCTGCGCGCCGGCGATCCGTCCTGGGAAACCATGGTCCCGCCGGAAGTCGCTGAAATCGTCAAACGCCGCAAGCTGCTGGGCTACGTCGAGAAAACAAAATCCCGCCGCAACTCGAAAGCCGCAGCGGGCGGTTTGGTGGATTCGCTCCACCTCGCGGGCGTGCCGAAGGCGGCGTAGTCGTCACAGCTCCGGCTTCTCGAACCGGCTGGTGACGACGTCCCAATTAATCACGTTGAAGAACGCGCTGACATAGTCGGCGCGTTTGTTTTGATACTTCAGATAGTAGGCGTGTTCCCACACGTCAACGCCCAGCAGCGGATACTTCCCGTGCACGAACGGCACGTCCTGATTCGGAGACGAAACGACCTTGAGATCCTTCTCCTCCAAAATCAGCCACGCCCACCCGCTGCCGAACTGCTTCATCGCCGCGTCGCTGAAAGCCGTCTTGAACTTCTCGAAGCTCCCGAACGTTTTCTCGATGGCCGACCCCAAGGCACCCTTCGGCACGCCACCGCCGCCCTTCTTCATCGTCTGCCAGAACAGCGAGTGATTGTAGTGCCCGCCGCCATTGTTGCGCACCGCCGCACGGACAGCTTCCGGCACTTCATCGAGATGCCGGATCAATTCATCGAGACTCGTGCCGGCCAGCTTCGCATCCGTCGCCACGGCCTTGTTCAAATTCGTGATATACGCCTGGTGATGCCGACCGTGATGGATCTCCATCGTCTTCGCGTCAATGTGCGGCTCCAACGCATCCAGCGCATACGGCAGTGGCGGCAGTTTGAACGGCCCCGTGGGAGCCGCCGCCTGGGCAAAGTTCGTTTCGGGCAAGGTCACCAGCGAAACCGCCGCAGCGGAGAGCGCCGTCTTCTTGAGTGCATCGCGTCGAGTCATCATGGTCGTAGTCCTGGTTAAGAGTTGATGTGCCGGAATGTGAGACGCCGCTTCGCGGGACGCAACCCGCAAATCGGTTTCCCCACATTCGCCGCTGTGAAGCAAACAAGTAGCAGCGGATTCGCGTCGCGCAAATCTTGATCTACTTCGCCCGCGCGCGGCTCAGCTCGGACGGAAGGACGCGCAGCATCTTCACGAGACGCTCCGTCGCCGGTGAAAGCCGCTTCGGTTCATACATCACCCCGACCACGAGTGGCGCCGGCGCCGGCTGAATCTCGACGAGTTTCAGGCGCGGCCCGGCCAGGCAAGCGAGCGACGAAGGGACAATCGCCACCCCGCGACCAGCCTCCACCGCGGCAATCAAGCTCGTGGCGCTGTCGTGCTCCTCGGCAATGGGCGGCAGACCGCCAGCCGCTTGAAACAGCCCGCGGATCATGTCGTGGTACTCTGGATAATCGTGCAGCGAATAGACCACCAGCCGCTGCCCACTCAACGCCCGCAGATCGAGAGGCTTCGACCGGGCCAACGGATTCACCTTCGCCATCGCGACACAAATCGGATACCGGCAGAGCTCGTTGAAAACCAATCGCCGGGACGCTTTGAGCGGAGCCTTGACCATCAGCGCGGCGTTCAGCTTGCCGGACTCCAATCCGCGCAGCATCTCGCCCGTCGTCATGTCGTGCAGCACCACGCGAACGCCGGACGCTTCGCTCTGGAAGGCGTGAAGGATTCGCGGGAGCAACTCAACCGTCGGCGACGGCGCGTAACCGAGATGCAATTCGCCGCGTTCACCTTGGGCGAACGCTTTTGCCACGCGCACCGCATCGTCCGCCCGCTGCAACACCGCGAGAGCCTCTGAACGGAATGCCTCGCCGGCCGCCGTCAAACTCGCCCCACGTGGACTTCGATCCAGCAGCTTCACGCCGAGCTCATCCTCGAGATCGTTGATCTGGCGTCCCAGCGCCGGCTGTGCGACACGCAGGCGCTGCGATGCCTTGGTGAAGTTCTGCACCTCGGCCACGGCCAGGAAATATCGGAGATGTCTCAATTCCACGCGGCACACTATGCCGAAAAGGCATTCCTGCGCGAGGATCAAAGTATTGGGCGCGGATCCGTTCCCGAGCTAAATGAAAGGCGTGAAAAGAGCCAGCCCACGAAGGGCCGGCCGACAAGAGAAAGCGACGAAGATTATGATGACGATTCGACGATCCGACGAGCGGGGCCAGGCCAACCACGGCTGGTTGAACACGCGTTTCACCTTTTCCTTCGCGGACTACTATGACCCGAATCACATGGGCTTCCGCAGCCTGCGTGTCATCAATGACGACGTGGTGTCGCCCGGCGGCGGCTTCGACATGCATCCGCACCGCGACATGGAGATCATCACCGTGGTGCTCAGCGGCGCGTTGGAGCACAAGGATTCGATGGGCAACGGCCGCGTGATCCGCCCGGGCGAAGTCCAATACATGGCAGCCGGAACTGGCGTGCTGCACAGCGAATTCAATCCGTCCGAGACGGAACCGGTCCACCTGCTGCAGATCTGGATCAAGCCCGAAACGAAGGGCGCGAAGCCGAATTACGCCGAACGCGATTTCAAGAGCGCACCCGTTGGAACGCTCAATCTCATCGCGTCGAAGACCGGTCGCGACGGCTCGATTGCCATCAATCAGGACGCCGAATTACTGGTCGGAAAATTCAGCGGCGGTGAAACCGTGACGCACCCGCTCCGGTCAGGACGACATGCGTGGGTCCACATCGCAGAAGGCGAAGTGACGTTGAACGGCACTCATTTGACAGCCGGCGATGGTATGGCAGTGAGTGACGAGCGCGAACTGAAGCTGGTCGCCACCCAGCCCGGACAAGTGCTGGTGTTCGACTTGAACTGAAAGCAAACCTAAGCAATGCCATGAAGAACTCGCTGCGCATCCTCGCCCTCGTCGTCGCGCTCGCGGCGGCGGGGACGTGGCTCGTCACCGGATCGAACCAAGGCTGGACCAAGACGAGCATTGAGAAACGGATTCTCGACGAAGTCACAGGTATCGATGAGATCAAATACGAAAAGGCCTTCAAACCGGGCCTCGATTTTTTGGGCGGCGCGCTGCTGGGAGCGGGAGCTCTCGCAGGCGTCTCCTTGTTGTTCCGAACCAAACCAAACGAAAACCATCCACAGTAAACCAATGCACCTCATGAAAACCGCAACACTCAGTCTCCTCGCCCTCACCGCCATTTCGCTCGCTTCGAACGCCGCGCCGTTGACCTTCGATTTCAAGGACCCGAAGGGCGTGAACAACGCCGTCTTCAAACTCGACGCACCACTCGAAGCCATCAACGGTAGCGCCAATGGTATCAGCGGCACCGTCACGTTTGATCCAGCCGATCCCGCCGCGACGAAGGGCAAGATCGTCGTCGCCGCCAGTTCGTTGCACGTGCCGAATCCGATGATGAAGGAGCACATGCTCGGCGAACAGTGGCTCGACGTGGCGAAGAACAAGGAAATCAGTTTCGAAGCGAAATCCTTGAGCAACGTGAAAACCACTGGTGACAACACCACCGCGGACGTGACCGGAACGTTGACGATCAGGGGCGTTTCGAAGGAAGTGACCGCGCCGGTAAAGTTCACGTACCTGAAGGACAAGCTCGCCGCCCGCACGAATGGCCAGATGAAAGGCGACCTGCTGGTCCTCCGCGCGAACTTTGCGGTCAAGCGGACGGACTTCGGCATCAACCCGAAGGCGCCTGAAGACAAGGTGGCGGACACGATTGATCTCACGCTGAGCATCGCGGGCTCCTCACCGAGGTAATTCACGCGGGCCCATTCACTCCACGTGACCATGACCACGCCTATCCATCCCGAGGTGCGGATCGGCCACGTGCATTTAACCGTCTCAAACCTCGAGCGCGCCGTGACGTTCTATCGCGACGCGCTCGGGTTTGCGGTCACCCAATACTACGGCCGGCAGGCGGCATTTCTTTCGGCGGGCGGTTATCACCATCACATCGCGCTCAACACTTGGGCTGGTGAAGGGGCGCCGCCACCACCGCCGGGCCGCACCGGCTTGTTTCACCTGGCGATTCTTTATCCGAACCGTCTGGAACTGGCGCGCGCGTTCCGGCGCCTGATTGACCACGGCGCTCAAATCGAAGGCGCTTCTGATCACGGTGTGAGCGAGGCGATTTACCTGCGCGACCCGGATGGCAATGGCGTCGAGATCTATCGCGACCGTCCGCCCAATGAATGGCCCCGCCGCGACGGCCAGCTCGCGATGGTCACCGAACCGCTCAACCTCGATTCCCTTGTCGCGGAGCTCGACACTCCGTGAATTCCCACTGACTCTCCGAATCAGAACACTCCAACTGTCATGACCACTGCCCAATCTCTCCTCAGCCCGTTTCGCATCGGCGATCTCACCCTTAAGAATCGCGTCGTGCTCGCGCCGCTTACTCGCGCCCGGGCGGGGGTTGAGCGCATTCCAAATGAGTTGATGCGCGAATACTACAGTCAGCGGGCTGGAGCCGGCTTGCTCATCTCGGAAGCCACCGTCATCTCGGAGCAGGCAATCGGCTGGCAGCAATCGCCGGGCATTTACACCGCCGCCCAGGTGGACGGCTGGAAGAAGATCACAGAGGCAGTCCACGCCAAGGGCGCCCCCATTTTTCTTCAGCTCTGGCACATGGGCCGTTCCTCCCACAGCGCCTTCCGCGCGGACCGCTCCCTGCCGGTCGCGCCCTCGGCCATCAAGCTGAACGGCGAATACATTCATACTCCGATCGGCAAGCAGCCTTACGAAACGCCACGCGCCCTCGAAACCGCTGAGATCCCTCTCATCGTCGAGGACTACCGACGCGCCGCACAACGAGCGAAGGAAGCGGGATTTGACGGCGTGGAAATCCATGGGGCGAACGGCTACCTCATCGATCAATTCCTCCAGTCGCGCACCAACCAGCGCACCGACCGCTACGGTGGCTCAATCGAAAAGCGGTTTCAGTTCCTGCGCGAAGTCACCGAAGCCGTACTCACCGTATGGCCGTCGCATCGGGTCGGCTTACGGCTCTCGCCCAACGGCAACTTCAACGACATGGGCTCACCAGATTTTCGCGAAACCTTCCTTCACGCCGCCCGCGAACTCAATGCGATCAACCTCGGCTACCTGCACGTGGTCGACGGGCTGGGCTTCGGTTTCCATCAACTCGGCGAACCCATGACGCTCGCGGAGTTTCGCGCCGTGTTCAAAGGTCCATTGATGGGCAACTGCGGTTACACACAACAATCCGCAGAAGCCGCCATCACCGCCGGCCACGCGGATTTAATCGCGTTCGGTCGTCCGTTCATCAGCAATCCCGACCTCGCCGAGCGTTTCGCCAAAGGCTGGCCGCTGGCGGCGCCAGCCGACATGAGCGTCTGGTATTCGTTCGACCCGAAAGGCTACGCGGACTTTCCGCGCTACCAGACGCCCTGAGCGGAGACCGCCCGGACTTCATTTCCGGCCGGCCACTGGCGTGATCAGCACCTTGTCGATGCGATGGCGGTCCATGTCCACCACTTCAAAGCGGTGGTTCGCTGCATCGAAATGCTCGCCCTCGTCCGGAATGCGCCCTAGCTGCGCCATGATGAATCCGCTCAAGCTTTGGAACGTTCCCGCCGCGTCACCCGGCAACGGCCCGATGCCCGTGGTGCGCTTGAACTCATCGATATCCATCATAGCGTCGACGAGCCACGAGCCGTCCTGCCGTTGCTGACACGCTGTTTTCCTCTCGCGCTCGCCCGGCAGCGAACCGACGATCGCTTCCAGCACATCGATCAGCGTGACGAGCCCGGAGAAGTTCCCGAACTCGTCAGTTACCATGGCGAGGTGCTTGCCGGATTGCTTGAAGTTTTCGAGCAGCTTGATGCCGCTCATCGATTCAGGAACGACCAGCGGCGGCGTCAGTAAATCGCGCAGATGCGCCGGCACTCCAGCAGCAAGGTTCGCATACATGGACTTCACCGAGACGAGCCCGATCACGTTGTCGCGATTGCGCTCGAAGACCGGGAAGTAGGTGTGATTGCTGGCAACGATCTTCCGCCAGTTCACCTCGTCTGAATCCGCGGCGTTCAGCCAGACGATTCGTGCACGCGGCGTCATGAGGTTCTCCACCTTCTCCTGGTCCAAGCGCATCACTCCGCTGACCATTTCGATCTCCGCCTTGTGAAACACGCCGGCGTGATGACCCTGCTCGATCATCATGCGAATCTCCTCCTCGTTCACCATCGGCTCCTCGTGCTTACGCACGCCGAGCAGGTTGAGGAGCAGGTCTGTCGCGTTGGCGAGCAGCGTAATCAAGGGCGCGGCAACGACGGAGAGGAGCTTCATGGGTCGCGCCAGCCGAAGTGTCACCGCCTCCGGGTCGCCCAAGGCGATCCGCTTCGGCGCCAGCTCGCCCACCACCAGGGATAAGAACGTGATGGCTGCAATCACCAAAGTGAGACTGACCGGGCGCGCGTAACCAGCCAGCCAGGGAATTGTCTCCAGAACACGGGAGAGATGCTCGGCCAGCGTGGCACCGCCAAACACGCCCGCGATGATGCCGACCAGGGTGATCCCGACCTGCACAGTCGACAGAAACCGCGTTGGCGTCGCCGCCAGCTCCACCGCCACCCGGGCGCTGGCGTTGCCGGCATCCGCCAACTTCCGCAGCCGGACCTTCTTCGCGGCAACGAACGCCATCTCTGCGGTCGCAAAGACACCGTTGGCCATGATCAGCACCAGCACGATTCCGATTTCCCACGCGATTCCTGACATGGAAGCTGTTTAGCAAGGATCCAGCCGTCAGGAAATACATCACAATCGAGGCTGTCCGTGACGCACCTCCGGAACTTGTGGCCAGCAGGGACTCATCTTGACCAGCGAGTGGTCAGGCGCGCTCGCTACAAATCTCCACCCACCGATGAAACGCCCCATAAACGCATCGACCGACGCTGGCATGGCAGCGGCTATTGAGATGAACCGCCGGCTGACTCCCGGCACAACCAAACAACGACCATGACACTGTTGCTGATTTTTCTCGGAACGATGGTAATCGCCCTCCTCGCCCAATGGCAGGTGCGGCGGATGTATACCCGGTACTCGAAAATCCCCGCCATGTCCGGTTACACCGGAGCCGAGGCGGCTCATGAAATCCTCCGTCGCGCTGGAATCCGCGACGTGGAAATCGTCGAGCACAACGAGATGCTGGGTGACCACTACGATCCCCGGCACAAGCGGTTGGTTCTCTCCACCGACAATTACCACGGCACATCGCTGGCCGCCCTGGGCGTCGCCGCGCACGAAGCCGGTCACGCCATCCAGCACAAACAAGCCTACGCCCCGCTCCATTGGCGGATGGCTGCCGTGCACGTGACGGGGTTCGCGAACCAGATCGTCACCATCCTGCCCCTCATCGGTGTCATCACCGGATTTCTATCCACTGTTACCGGCTTGACCGTCATGGCCGTCGCGTGGGGCGTAATCATGGCCTTCAACCTCATCACCCTGCCGGTGGAATTCGACGCATCCCGCCGGGCCAAAATGCAGCTCGCAGAAATGGGCTTCCTGCGGGATGGCACTGAGATGAGCGGCGTCGCCAAAGTGCTGAACGCCGCGGCGCTGACCTACGTGGCCGCCTTTGTCACCTCGTTGGTTTACTTTCTTTGGTATCTGTTGCCGCTGCTCACCGGCCAACGTCGATGACAAATCAAAGTGGCCAGCCACTGGTCAGCGATGACCAGTCGATTACCACCTCTCAACGTCAGCCATGGCGACACCGAATCAAAAAAACGCAATCTACGGCCGGATTGATGTACTTCGGGTTGCTGGCACGGTGTCGGCTGCGTATAGTGTAGTGACCCTTGAATACCGCCGAACACGATGACCATTCGCTGCCACCAGCCGTCCAATTCCTGCGCTATCCGCAGCCCGTTCGCCATCTTCCCAGCTCCCTTCAGTCTTAGTTTCAACTCCTGAATCCATACCGCCATGTCACGAGACCGCATGCAACGCCAGCGCTTCGAGCAGAAATATATGCTCGTCGAAGATCAAGCCCGCATCATCCGAGAGTTCGTCGCGGCCCATCTGGAACTGGATGAGAACGGCGTGGGCAAACCCAACTTCAGCTACCCGGTTCACAGTCTCTACCTCGACTCACCCGAGCTATACACTTTTTGGACGACCATCAACGGGGACAAGAACCGCTACAAGCTGCGCCTGCGTTTTTACAATGACAGGCCGGAATCACCGGTCTTCTTTGAGGTCAAGCGACGGATGAACAACTGCATCCTCAAGCAGCGCGGCGGTGTGCACAAGGAAGCCGTGGAACGGCTCCTGCGCGGCCAGATGCCCGGACCCGAGGACCTGTTGCGGGGCGACGGCAAGAGCCTCGTCGCCATCCAAAATTTCGTAAAATACACCACCCAGATTGGCGCCGTCCCCCAGGCGCACGTCTGCTATCTCCGCGAAGCCTACGTCGACCCGGTCAGCGACAACGTCCGCGTCACCTTCGATCGCGCCGTCCGCACCGAGCCCCGCCACGATATCAATTTCAGCACCGACTTAAAGGCTCCCAGCCTTCCGTTCGGTGATCGGGTGATTCTTGAGTTGAAGTTCACCGACCGCTTCCCGAACTGGCTGCGCAACCTCGTCGAGCGCTTCGGCCTGATGCAATGCGGCGCCGCCAAATATGCCGAGGGTCTGGCCGGGCACGCCGCATTTGGGGTTAGTCACGCGGGCGATTTCCGCGAACTGCCTTCGAAGAAGAACGCGCACATGTTCTACGCGTAAGAAGTTCGCGCGCGGCGATCAAAGGCCGCGCCAGAGCATTTCCAGCGAGAGCACCGCGTAGCTTGTTACGAGCGCAGGGTCTTTTTCCCACCACCGGGCGTTGTCGTTGAACCACGAGCCGTCCTGCCGCTGGAGATTGAGCAGCCGCATGGCGACTTCCTTTCGCCAGTTCAGTTTTCGTCCGTCCTTCAGTTCCAGCTCCTCTACGCCATACGCCGTGAGCGCCTTCGTCATCGTGTGGAAATAGTAGTAAAGCCCCTGCGGTCCCATGCCGGGATTTTCCTCCAGCGTGTAGTTCGCGCGCAGCCAGTCGAAGACCGCCACCACTCGTGCGTCATCGCGCTTCAAGTTCGCATAGATGTAGCTGAGCATCCCGCCGTAGCTGATGCTGCCATAGGAACGCAGTGCGATACGACCGGTAGCCGCGTTCGTCTCGCCGCCCGCCATGCTGTGGCCGGGATAGTATACAAACCCGCCCTTGTTCTTCGCATCGTCCGAAGCCCACTTCTGCTTGTTGTAGGCGGGCAGGTTCTGGCAGTTCTGGAGGAATTGAATCGCCGCCGCCCAATCGAGATCCTTCCCGTCCGTCAGTTGCTTCTGGTCCGCGACGAGGTGGCGGCTGTGATAAATCGCCTCCAGCGCCGCGAGCGTGTTGCCCATGTCCGAATGCTCATACTTACTTCCGTAGCCGATGCCGCCGTCGAACACGTCGTCGAGCCGGCCCTTGTCACCGAAATCCCGCTGCAGGCCGACGAGGAAACCGCGAGCCTTGCGAATCACCGGATCGTATTCCTGCTTGTTCGCCGCCAGCAACGCCATCATGGAGATCGACGTGTTGTAGGTGACGAGATTGCTGCGATGAATCCCGCCGTCCGGCTGAACGCTCGCCAGCACGAAGTCGTAGCCGCGCTTCAACCAGGCTGGTTCCGGCGCGCGGTAACGATTCTTCGGGTCGCCCTTGAACGCCGTCAGCGCCAGCGCCGTCACTGCCGGCTGATCCGGCGTGGACCACCAGCCGTTCGAATTCTGATTCGCCTGCAGCCACGTCAGTCCGCGGGAGATCGCATGCTCGACTTCATTCGCGAACGATTGATCGCGCGGCGTGCGGTTGACGACGCCTTCAGCCGCCGTTGCCGGATTGCACAAAGTCACAACGACCAGCGCGAATCCCAAAAATCTCGTTAACCACTCTGCTCGCATCATGGGCGTCAGACTGCCCTTCCGGCCCGCAACTTCAAATCGAATTTCCCAGTTTCAATTTGCCGACTTCCGAATAACCCGCAGAGTTGGCCCGTCCAGAACTCACCTATGAAATCGATCGCCCTCGCCCAACTGTGTCTCGCCTGCGTCGCGGTCAGCACCACCTTCGTTACCGCCGCGGACTTCGAGATTCGCAACGAAGCTGAGTTCAAAAAGATTTTCCCGGCCGACGCCAAGGTCACCAAGCTCGCCGATGGTTTCGGGTTCACCGAAGGCCCGGTCTGGATTTCGCGCGACGGCGGTTATCTGGTGTTCAGCGACATTCCGAAGAATCAATTGAAGAAGTGGACCGCGAAGGACGGCATCACGACCTTCCGCGAGCCGAGCCAGAACGCCAACGGCAACACGCTCGACCGCCAGGGTCGCCTCGTCACAGCCGAGCACAGCGGACGCCGCGTGTCGCTCATGGAAAAGGACGGCAGCGTCATTACGGTTGTCGATCGGTTTGATGGCAAGAAGTTCAACTCACCGAATGACGTCGTCGTGAAATCCGACGGCACATTCTGGTTCACTGACCCGCCCTACGGCCTGCCCAAAGGCGAGAAGAAGGAACAGGCGGGCAACTACGTTTACCGCTTTGACCCGAAGACGGAGACCGTAACGTTGCTGGTACAGGATTTCGACATGCCGAACGGCCTCTGCTTCTCCCCCGACGAAAAGAAGCTCTACGTCGCCGACTCCGGCAAGCCGCATCACATCCGCGTGTTCGACGTCGCGAAGGACGGCACGGTGAGCAACGGCCGCGTCTTCGCGGTGATTGAGAAGGGCGGGCCGGACGGCATTCGCTGCGACGCGAAAGGCCGCGTCTGGTCCAGCACGGGCAACGGCGCGGATGTCTTCGCGCCGGACGGTTCGCTCATCGCGAAGATCAATCTGCCGAAAGGCGGGGCGAATCTCTGCTTCGGCGGCAAGAACGGGAAGACTCTCTTCATCACCGCGCGCGAAGGTCTCTACGCGGTGGAGACGAAAGTGAAGGGAGCGAAGTAATCCTACGCCCGCGGATGCGCGGCGTCGTAGGCCTTCTTCAATCGCTCCGTCGTCACGTGCGTGTAAACCTGAGTCGTGACGAGATGCGCGTGGCCGAGAAGTTCTTGGACGCTCCGTAGGTCCGCGCCGGCATCGAGCAGGTGCGTGGCGTAACTGTGCCGGAGCTTGTGCGGCGTGAGCTGCGGATCGAGCCCGGCGGTTTCGAGATAACCCTTCAGACGCGCCTGAAACGTCCGCGGCTGCATCGGGTCGGCTGACTTCGCCGAACGTAGAAACACCGGCTCGCTCGCTGACGGCCTTTTCGGCAGCAAAGCCCAGTAGCTCTCGATGGCGCGCAACGCCGGCGCACCAATGGGAACCTGGCGTTCCTTCTTGCCCTTGCCACGCACACGCACGAGCTGTTCGTTCCAGTCGATGTCCTCCACGCGCATGCCGCACAGCTCGCTGATACGCAGACCGCACGAGTAAATCGTTTCGAGAATCGCCACGTCACGCTCTGGAACCGCAGCTTCCACCGGGCGGCCGCGTTTCCTCTTCGCGGTGTCGGCCGACTCGCCGGACGGCACCACCGCGCGGAGCGGTGCCTTCAGCAAATCTTCAAGCTGCGCCATCGTCAGGAAACGCGGGAGCCGCTTCTCCAACTTGGGCAGCGAAAGATTCTTGATTGGCGAGCTTTCCACGACTCCACGGCGGACGAGGAACTTGTAGAACGTCCGCAGCGCACTGAACCGAAGCTGAATCGCCGCGCGGCTCAGGTTGTTGCGGCCGAGAAAACGCAGGTAGGCGCGGAAATCATCGCGCTGTAGGGAAGCCCACGCCGGCGGAGACTGACGTTCCTTTTGATGCCACTGATGGAACTCGCCGAGCGTTTGGGTGTAGTTGCGAACGGTGTAGGCCGACGCGCCACGATCTGTCGTGAGATGCTGAGCGAATCGATCGATCCACTCCATAAACGTCAGCTCTCGTTGTCGCGCGGCGCGAACTCGAAGGTCGCCTTGCCGGAATCATCGAGCGTGAGGTAAGCCGCGAACGGCCGGCCGGCCTTCGAGACGAACTTGTCCATCAGATCCGTTTTGCCGCCCGCAAGCAGCTTCGCGACTTGTGCTCGTTCGATGGGCTGCTGGCAGATGACTTTCCCGGTCTTGAACTTGCACGGCTTCTTCTCGGCCTGAGAATTTTCGCAGACGTAATCGGTCGGGCCTTCGAAAACCTTGCCGCCGCACTTCGGGCATTTGCCGATCGATTCCTGGCCGGTGAAGTCGAGCTTCGGCGCGGGTTCCTTCGACTTGCCGTCTTTTCCAGCCCCTTTGCCCCCGGCCTTCGGCGCGCGCGGCTCGAATTCGAAGCTGACTTTCCCTTCCTTGCCGAGCGCGAGGAAGGCCTTGAACGGGCGGCCGTTCTTCTTCGAGATGAACTTCGTCAGCAAATCCGTCTTGCCGGTCGAGAGCAGTTTCGCCATCTGCGCGCGGTCAAGCGGTTGCTGGAGGATGATCGTCCCCGAGCGGAAGTCGCAGTTGCGCGCCGCGCCCACGGAGTTCTCGCAGACGTAATTCATGCCGTTCTCGAACACGCGGGCCTTGCACTTCGGACACTGCCCAACGGGTTCCTTGCCGGTGAAATCCACTTCCGCCGCGGCCTCGCCTTCCTTTGGCTGGCCAAAGTCGAACTCCGCCTTGAACTCCGGCGTGAGCTTGATGAGCGCGGCGAACGGAAAACCCTGCTTGCTGCGGAAGCCTTGCAGCGGCCCGACCTGCTTCTTCTCGATCAGCTCGTCGATCTCGTGCGCTTCGAACAACCGGCCGGCGGCGCTCTTCCACAACGCGAAATCACAGCTCGTGTTCGTGCACTGAAATTTCCGGTAGGTTTCCTTCACCACGCTGCCGCACTTCGGGCAGGGCGATTTAAGCTCACCGAAATCGCCGGGAACCGTGTCGCTCTCGAAACCCTTCGCGCGCTCCACGATGTGCCGGGTCATCTCGGCAATCTCGCGCATGAAATCCTCACGCTTCATCTGACCGCGCGACATCAGACGCAGCTTGTGCTCCCAACCGCCCGTCAGCTCCGGCCGGCAGAGTTCAGGAATGTCGAGCCCGCGCAGGAGCGTGATCAGAGAGAACGCCTTGGCCGTCGGCTGAAGATCCCGATGCAGACGGTGGACGTACTTTTCGTTGATCAAACCTTCGATGATGGAGGCGCGCGTCGCGGGCGTGCCGAGACCTTTCTCCTTCATCGCGGCGCGCAATTCTTCGTCCTCAATGAGCTTGCCGGCACCTTCCATCGCGCTGAGCAAAGTCGCTTCCGTGAAGCGCGGCGGCGGCTTCGTCTCGTGGACGTTCACGTCGATCTTGGTGGTCGGAACGGACTCGCCCGGCTCGACTGCGGCGAGCGTCGGCGTGTCGTCGCCTTCGACTTCACGGCCGTAGACCGCCATCCAGCCGGCCTTCATCATCACCTTGCCTTCGCTCTTGAAGGGCTCGTTCTCAACGCGCGTGATGCGCGTGGTGACGAGGAATTCCGCCGCGGGATAGAACACCGCGAGGAAGCGTTTGGTGACGAGGTCGTAAAGTTTCTGCTCCGGTTCGCTCAGGCTCTTCGGTGCGAGCGAGGTCGGGATGATCGCGAAGTGATCTGAAACCTTCGCATTGTTGAAGATGCGCTTGTTGGGCTTTACCCAGTCGCTGGCGAGGATTTCGTCGGCGAACTGTTTGTAGCCCGTGCCCTGCAACGTGCCGAGCGTCTGCTTCACCGTGTTGATGTAATCTTCCGGAAGCGCGCGGGAATCAGTACGCGGATAGGTGAGCACCTTGTGCTTTTCGTAAAGCGCCTGGGCTAGGCCGAGCGTGTTCTTCGCGGAGAACCCGAAGCGGCTGTTCGCCTCGCGCTGCAAGCTGGTGAGATCGTAGAGCAACGGCGAAAGCTGCGTGGTCGGCTTGCTTTCCTCGGTGACGATGCCGGTCTTGCCGAGGCATTTCGCGCGGATCGCTTCCGCCCGGGCGATGTCCCAGAGACGTTCCGCCTTCAGCTCGCCATCGGCGTCTTTCTTGTCCTTGTCCTTCGCGAACGCTTCGTCGAACCAGCGGCCGGTATATTCACCGCCCTTGGCCTGAAACGTCCCGATGACCTCCCAGTAGGTGCGAACGATGAACTTCTTAATCTTCTCTTCGCGCTCGACCAGAATCGTGAGCGTCGGCGTCTGAACACGGCCCACGGTCGTGAGCTGGAAGCCGCCGAGCTTCGAGTTGAACGCGGTCATCGCCCGGGTGCCGTTGATGCCGACCAGCCAGTCGGACTCGGAACGGCACACCGCGGCGTCAGCCAGCGGACGAACATCCGCATCGGCGCGCAGCGACGCAAAGCC
Organism: Verrucomicrobiota bacterium; assembly: GCA_016713365.1. Lineage (GTDB taxonomy): Bacteria > Verrucomicrobiota > Verrucomicrobiia > Limisphaerales > JADJPG01 > JADJPG01. The sequence continues at coordinate 121,664 of JADJPG010000003.1, forward strand.
GTCACGAATCGCGGCGGGCGTCATGGACTGGAGCCAGAGACGGGTGACGGGCTGCTTGGCGCGGGTGTGCTGGACGATGTTGCGGAAAATGAGTTCGCCCTCGCGGCCGGCGTCGCACGCATTGATGAGCGCGTCGACGTCCTTGCGCTTGATGAGCTTGGTCAGGACTTTGAGGCGGCTCTCGGTCTTTTCGATGGGCCGCAGGTCGAAGTGCGGCGGAATCATCGGCAGCGCAGCGAAGGTCCACTTGCCCTTCTTCACCTCGAACTGTTCCGGGACGCACAACTCCAGCAAGTGACCCACGGCGGACGAGATGACGTAGTTGTCGCTCTCGAAATACTCGTCGTGTTTCTGAAACCCACCGAGCGCCTTGGCGATGTCGCTGGCGACGGACGGTTTCTCGGCAATGATCAAAGCCTTACCCATGACAATGTGCGGACTAATACAACGCGGCACCTGCCGGTTGCAACCTCATGTTTTATCGTCGGTGTCATCTGGTGCTTGAGAAGCAAGGCCGGATCGACCCGCCTGCTCCAGCCCCCGCCATGGCGAAAAAGCCCAAATTCAAAGAGCCATTTCAAAACGTTGCCAGTCTGGCGGCGGGGTCTATTATTGCCCCGTTGCTATGAAGAAAATTATTCTGATTGTTGCCGGAGTTGTCGTCGTGCTGGTGGTCGCATTGGTCGTCGTCCTCACCCTTTCTCTCGATTCGCTCGTGAAGAAGGGGGTCGAAACGGTCGGCCCGCAGATCACGAAGACCGAGATGAAGCTGGAAAAGGCGAGCATTTCCATTCTGTCCGGCTCCGGCGCCTTGCACGGATTCCACATTGGCAATCCGGAAGGCTACAAGACGCCGACCGCGATCAAGTTCGGCGAAGCCAGCGTCGGCGTGAAGCCGGGGTCCGTGCTTTCGGACAAGATTCACGTCACCCACGTGAAAGTGGTCGGGCCAGAAATCACGTTTGAGGGCGCGCTCGGCTCCAAGAACAATCTCAGCAAGATCATGGAAAACGTGGAAGAGGCGACCGGTGGTTCCGCTCCCGCCGACAAATCCTCCCCTCCGGCCGACAGCGGCGCTTCGAAGAAACTGCAGGTGGACGATTTCTTGATCAGCGGCGCAAAAGTAAACGTGACACTCACGGCACTCGGCGGACGCCAGTTGACGGTCGCCATCCCGGACATTCACATGACCAACCTGGGTTCGGGTCCGGAAGGCATCACCGCGGGCGAACTGACGAAGCTGGTCCTGAAGAACATCAACAAGGAAACCTTCGAAGCCATCCAAAAATCGGTGGCGGATGTCGGCAAACAAGCTGCCGACGCCCTCAAGGACATGAGCAAGGGCGGCACGAACTCGCTCAACAAAGCTGCCGAAACGCTCAAAGGCGTGGGCGATTTGTTTAAGAAGAAGTGAGCCTTCGCCCGCAACCGGATTCCCGCGGAGCCGCCGACGCCATCCCATGAAAGAAGCCTACATCGCCGCGAAGGAACGTTGGGCGCGCAAAATGACGGGCAAGGAGAAGCCCACGGTCCGCTCCGAAAACCGGCTCCCGCCCGGCCAGCGCCAGGTCCACAACTTCCCCGTGCTCGACCTCGGCGTTCGACCCGAAGTGCCGCTCGACAAGTGGGAACTGAAGATTCACGGCCTCGTTGAAAATCCCGTCACCTTGAACTGGGAACAGTTTCGGGCGCTCCCGCAGTTCAAGGACGTCAGCGACTTTCATTGCGTCACCACGTGGAGCCAGTTCGACATGGAGTTCGAGGGCGTCGCGTTCTTCACTCTCGCGGACCTCGTGAAACCAAAGGCTCAGGCTTCGCACGTCTTCTTCAAGAGCTACGACGGTTATTCCACGAACAACCCGCTCGACGCTTGCATGGACGACGACGTCCTCATCGCGCACTCGTGGAACGGCCAGCCGCTGACCAAGGAACACGGCGGCCCCGCGCGTGTCATCATTCCCAAGCGCTACGCCTGGAAAGGCGCCAAGTTCATCCGCGACATTCAATTGATCGATCGCGACATCCTCGGCTTCTGGGAAGTGCGCGGTTACTCGAACACCGCCGATCCCTGGACCGAAGACCGCTTCTCCTGACCGTTTATTGCTCCCAGCTTTCGTCAACTTGAGCACCCGCCCGACACACTTGGGCATTGCTTGAGCCGGGGCGATTCGGTATAGAATTCAGCCTTTCAGACTCTCCGATCAGCGGAGAACGCAGCAACCCATCACAACTTATGAAGTTTTCGTGCGCTCTGCTCGCAGGGCTACTGTTCATTTGCGCTCCCATCACCCGCGCAGCCGATATCGTTTGGACCAATCTCGCCGGCGGCAACTGGAGCGCGTCCACCAACTGGAGCCCGAATCAGGTTCCCTCCACCACGGACCACGCGGTCATCACCAACGCCGGAACCTACACCGTCATCGTGGATGCGGCCGTCACTGTCGACGCGATCACTGTCGGTGGCGCGAGCGGGCGCCAGACGCTCTCGAACTTAGTCGCGACGCTGACGCTGAATGGCAACGGAGTCGTCGGCACGAACGCAACCTTCGCGCTCTCTGGCAACGGCGTGTTGGCAGGCAATGGAGATCTGACTGTGGCCGGTCGCTTCGATTGGACCGGCGGCGTGATGCAGGGCAACGGCCGCACGATCATCGCGCCCGGCGCCGTGCTCGACATCAGCGGCAGCGGCTACAACAAGCAGCTCTATCGCCCGCTGGACCTGCGCGGCAACGGCACCTTCAGCGGCGGCGGCTGGCTCTACGGCGGCTTTGGCGTGCCCTTCAACATCTTCGCCGGCTCCACCTTTGACCTCCAGGGCGACCAGCAGATGCCCTACGGCGGCGGCGGCAACTTGGCCCAGCTCAATGTCGCCGGCACGCTCCGCAAATCCTCCGGCGCCGGTCTGGCCACCGTCGGATTCGTGCTCAACAACGCGGGTCTGGTGCAGGCGCAGAGCGGCACGTTCAGCTTTGCAGCCGGCGGCTGGTCCAGCGGCCAGTTCGATGCGGCGAACAACACCGTGCTCAACTTCGGCGGCGGCACGCACACGGTGACCAATGGCGTCAACTTTACCGCCAGCGGCTCGGGTTTTCACCGCGTGGACAACGGCACGTTCGACGTCGCCACCGCGCTGACCATGAACCCGCTCTTCGAGCTCACCGGCAGCGGCATCGTGGCCGGTAACAGCAACCTCACCTTCACCAGCACGCTGCGCTGGACCGGCGGCGTGATGCAGGGCAACGGCCGCACGATCATCGCGCCCGGCGCCGTGCTCGACATCAGCGGCAGCGGCTACAACAAGCAGCTCTATCGCCCGCTGGACCTGCGCGGCAACGGCACCTTCAGCGGCGGCGGCTGGCTCTACGGCGGCTTTGGCGTGCCCTTCAACATCTTCGCCGGCTCCACCTTTGACCTCCAGGGCGACCAGCAGATGCCCTACGGCGGCGGCGGCAACTTGGCCCAGCTCAATGTCGCCGGCACGCTCCGCAAATCCTCCGGCGCCGGTCTCGCCACCGTCGGATTCGTGCTCAACAACGCGGGTCTGGTGCAGGCGCAGAGCGGCACGTTCAGCTTTGCAGCCGGCGGCTGGTCCAGCGGCCAGTTCGATGCGGCGAACAACACCGTGCTCAACTTCGGCGGCGGCACGCACACGGTGACCAATGGCGTCAACTTTACCGCCAGCGGCTCGGGTTTTCACCGCGTGGACAACGGCACGTTCGACGTCGCCACCGCGCTGACCATGAACCCGCTCTTCGAGCTCACCGGCAGCGGCATCGTGGCCGGTAACAGCAACCTCACCTTCACCAGCACGCTGCGCTGGACCGGCGGCGTGATGCAGGGCAACGGCCGCACGATCATCGCGCCCGGCGCCGTGCTCGACATCAGCGGCAGCGGCTACAACAAGCAGCTCTATCGCCCGCTGGACCTGCGCGGCAACGGCACCTTCAGCGGCGGCGGCTGGCTCTACGGCGGCTTCGGTGTGCCCTTCAACATCTTCGCCGGCTCCACCTTTGACCTCCAGGGCGACCAGCAGATGCCCTACGGCGGCGGCGGCAACTTGGCCCAGCTCAATGTCGCCGGCACGCTCCGCAAATCCTCCGGCGCCGGTCTCGCCACCGTCGGATTCGTGCTCAACAACGCGGGTCTGGTGCAGGCGCAGAGCGGCACGTTCAGCTTTGCAGCCGGCGGCTGGTCCAGCGGCCAGTTCGATGCGGCGAACAACACCGTGCTCAACTTCGGCGGCGGCACGCACACGGTGACCAATGGCGTGAGCTTCACCGTCACCGGCTCAGGCTTTCACCGCGTGGACAACGGCACGCTCGACGTCGCCACCGCGCTGACCATGAACCCGCTCTTCGAGCTCACCGCCAACGGCACCGTGGCCGGCAACAGCAACCTCACCTTCACCAGCACGCTGCGCTGGACCGGCGGCATCCTGCAGGGCAACGGCCGCACGATCATCGCCCCGGGCGCCGTGCTCGACATCAGCGGCAGCGGCTACAACAAGCAGCTCTATCGCGCGCTGGACCTGCGCGGCAACGGCACCTTCAGCGGCGGCGGCTGGCTCTACGGCGGTTTTGGCGTGCCCTTCAACATCTTCGCCGGCTCCACCTTTGACCTCCAGGGCGACCAGCAGATGCCTTACGGCGGCGGCGGCAACTTGGCCCAGCTCAACGTCGCCGGCACCCTGCGCAAATCCTCCGGCGCCGGTCTGGCCACCGTCGGATTCGCCGTGACGAATACCGCGCTCGTCGAATCGAAGAGCGGCACACTGAGCTTCACCGCGAGCTACATCCAGAACTCCGGCACCACGCTGCTCAACGGCGGCGGCTTCGGCGGTAACGCGATCCTCGACATTCGCGGTGGCGAACTACGCGGCGCAGGAAACATTTCGGGCGACGTGCGCAATTGGGCCGACGTTCATCCCGGCGGGCCGTTCGGCTTCCTGAGCATCTCCAACAGCGTCACGCAGATTTACAGCAACACCGCCAACGGTCGCTTGAACCTCCAGCTCGGCGGGCTCATCCCCGGCACAAACCACGATCAGGTGCGCATCAACGGCCAGGCGAATCTCTCCGGCACGATCAACGTGGATTTCGTGAACGGTTTCGTGCCGGCGATCGGCAACTCCTTCACCGTGATGACCTACACGGCGCGCTCCGGCCAGTTCGCCGGCATCACCGCACCGCCGGGCGTCACCCTGCAACCGGCGTATTTCCCGACGCACCTCGTGTTGAACGCCGTCGCCGTCACGCAAGTGCCGCCCTTCATCATCACGCACCCGACGAATGTCGTGTTGAAGGAAGGTCTCACCGCGACGTTCCGTGTCGTCGCGAGCGGCACGCCGCAGTTGAATTACCAGTGGCAGCGGAACGCGATCGACATCCCGGGCGCGACGAGTGACACGCTCGTCATCCCCGGCGTCACCGTCACGAACGCCGGCGCGTATCGCGTGCTGGTCAGCAACCTCGCCGGCATCACCAACAGCCCCAGCGCGACGTTGATCGTCGAGCCCGGCTTCCAGACCGTGGAGATCGACACCGGCATCACGAACGTGCTCACCGGCGCTTCGTTCATCAATGGCTTGAACGGCGCCATCGTGGGCCGCGACGGCTCGATGCGCATTACACGCGACGGCGGTGCGACGTGGTCTGTCGTGAACACCGGCATGACGGAGATCACCGATGTGCAGTTTGTCGGCGGCGCGATCTTCATCTCGGGCGGCGGAGCACACACCATCTGCGTGTCGTACGACGGCGGGTTGACTTGGGAACCCGCATACTCGGGCACGCAACGCATCTTCCGCATGCGCTTCCTCTCGCCTGGCTACGGTTACGCGGTGGGCGATGGAGTCATCCTGCGCTGGGATGGCACTTCGTGGACGCCGGATTTCGAACTCGATGTTCGTTTGCTGAGCATTGATTACTGCGGTGGCTTCCCGGTCGCAGTCGGCGAAGGCGGGCGCATCTATCAATTCACCGGCACGAACTGGGTTCTCCGCCACACCGAGGTGAACCTCGCCACGTTCAACGACGTGAAGTTCTGCGCGTCTGGCAGCACGGGCATCGCCGTCGGCACCGGCGGTGTGATTTATCAGACGACCGATTGCGGATTGAACTGGGCGCCCTTCACCAATCCCGCCTTCACCGGCAAGTTGCGCTCGATCGCGTTCGGCGATTGCGGCACGTGGTGGGTGAGCGGTGACGACGGCGTGATTCTCCAGTCCGAAGACGGCGGTCACACCTGGGGCACCATCTACTCCGGCACCACTCGTCACATCCGCGAGATCGTCTTCATCGACGGCTACGGCTACTACGTCGACGATGGCGGTCACATCCATCGCTATGTCTACCTGCCGATTCCGCAGAACCTCCCGCCCGTCATCACGCTCGTGCAACCGGCCGGCGCGGTGACGAACTGGGCTTGCACGCGCCTGCCGCTCCGCGCGCTTGCGTCGGACCCGAACGGCTTCATCGCCAAGGTCGAGTTCTTCGCTCAAACGACGAGCATTGAAGTGGACACGACGTATCCGACCTGGACCGGCGCGTGGACCAACTGCGACATCGGCACATTCACGGTCACTGCTGTCGCCACCGACAATCGCGGCGCGACCGCCGTCAGCGGCCCGATCAAAATCACCACCGTTCACCCGCCGCTGCACACGCTAATCCCGGCGGGCTTCATGGGTCGCGCGCCCGACGCAGGATTCAAGCTCTGCATGACCGGCGAAACCGGTCGGCAATACGAAGTCTACGCGCACACGAACGTCGTCGCGCCATTCGCCACGTGGGAATACCTCGGCTTGATGAGCGAAGTGGACCGGCTCTTCAGTTACCTCGATCGCGGCGCGACGAATCTCCCGTACCGCTTCTACCGCGCGAAGCAGGTGCCGTGATGTATCGCTGACGTTGGAGCGCCGAACTCCGTTTCGGCTCGAAACATTGAACACACCCGAACGCGCCGATTCGGAGATCGGCGCTCCATTCGGGCGGTTCCAACCGCTTTCCGCGTTCGACAATTCAGTCGTATCGCGGAACACTTCGCGCGTGCGGACGATCTACTTCGACTACAACGCCACCACGCCGCTCGACCCGGCGGTGCGCGACGCGATGCTGCCATATCTCGGCGAGGTCTTCGGCAATCCATCGAGCGTGCATCACGTCGGACGGCGCGCGCGGGCGTTGCTCGATGACGCGCGGGATCGCGTCGCGAAAGTGTGGGCGGCCAAACCGAGCGAAGTCATCTTCACCAGCGGCGGAACCGAGAGCAGCAACCAGGCAATCTGCGGCACGGCTCGACTGCGGCGCGACAAGGGGCGGCATATAATTACCAGCAAAGTGGAACATCATGCCGTGCTCCACACCTGTGAATATCTTGCGAAGAAGGAGGGCTTCGAGGTCACGTATCTGCCCGTCAGCCCGGAGGGTTTCGTGAGTGTGGACTCGCTCGTCGCCGCGATTCGACCGGACACCATTCTCGTCTCCATCATGGCGGCGAATAACGAGACCGGCTCCATTCAGCCCGTTGCGGAGCTGGGCAAGGTTTGCCGTGAGCGCGGCGTGCTCTTTCACACCGATGCCGTGCAGTGGTTCGGCAAGGAACCGTTCGAGAGCATCCACCAGTTTAACGCGGACCTCGTCTCCGTCTGCGCCCACAAATTCCACGGACCGAAAGGCGCGGGCGCGCTCTTCATTCGCTCGCCGTTGCTGCCGGACCCGATCGTCTTCGGCGGCGGCCACGAGAACGAACGTCGCGCCGGCACGGAGAATCTCGCCGCGATCATCGGCTTCGCCGAAGCAACGGACCGCTTCGTGAAGACGCCGGTGTTTCCGAAGGAGCATTTGCTCGCGTTCACGCAACGACTCATCGCGTTCATCGATCAGCTCGGGCCGAAGACCGCCGTGCTGCGCAGTCCGCGGGATCGTCGTCTGGCAAACACGCTCGCCTTCACCGTGCCGGGCGCGGACAGCATCTCGCTTCTCGCGGGACTGGATCTGGAAGGCATCTGCGCTTCGAGCGGTTCGGCGTGTTCAGCGGGATCCCTGGAACCGTCGCACGTAATGCTGGCGCTCGGCGTGCCGAAGGACGAAGCGAACGCGCTCGTTCGTTTCTCACTGGGCCGGGAATCCACGCTCGCCGAAGTGGCGCACGTCGAACGCGTGCTGCCGGAAGTCATCGTGCGAGTGACGGAAGCGTAGTGCACTGACTCACTGTTTACCGACCTACTGATTACTTCCCAAAGTGAATCAGTAAACAGTGAGAAGATGATTCATCCGCCGTTCTTCTTGAGCACATCCTTAATCTTCACAGGCACCCCGCCCTGCCGCTTGCTTTCGTCGGCGGCTTCCATGAAGGCGAAGAGTTCTATCGTTTCCTCCGGAGTGACGGGCGCCACACCGGTCTGGAAGAACTTTACCACCTCGCGAAGGAGCGGGGCGTAGTCGCCACTGCCCTTTTGTTCCGCGACAGCCTTGGTGCCGAAGACAATCACCTTGTGCGGTGTCGGGCCGCCACGCAGCGCGTGCAGCGTGCCGACGCGTCCTTGCTCCACGTACCGGTGACGATGTCCGTGTTTGCGGTGGTCGTGCGCACGACGGTTTCGCAGCCAGTGCCTAGAATGGCGAAGAGCGCTTCCGTGGGATGAACGCCGTACCAGAAGAGATCCGGATGATGCGGTTCCAGATGCGCCGGGCCATAGGAGATGACGCTGCGGATATCGCCCACCGCTGTCTTCTTCACTTCGACGAGGCTGTTGTAGAAGCGATACGAGGACGAGCTGAACACCGGCACCTTTGGCTTCCTTCGCGAGGCGATAAATCTCAATCGCATCGCGCAGCGTGCCCGCGACAGGCTTGTCGATGAAGAGAGGTTTGCGCGCCTTGATGACTGGTCGCGCCTGTTCGAGATGCGGACGGCCATCGACGCTTTCGAGCAACACGGCGTCCACTTGCTGACAGAGCTCCTCGATACTTGGAACGATCTTCACGCCGAAGTCGTCCTGAAGCTGCTTGGTAAATCCGTCCACGCGGCTCGCGCTGGATTCAACATCCGGGCTGCCGCCTTTGAACGCCGCGACCACCTTTCCGCCGGGAACGTGGTCTTTGTGCTTCGGGTCGTTCAGCAGCCGGGTAAACGCGGTGACGTGGGAGGTATCGAGTCCGATGATGCCGATGCGAAGTTCATCAGCGGCGAAGGCGGAGAGAGTCATGACGGTGCCCGTGATTGCAGTCAGCAGGAGTTTCATGACCGCAGAGTCGTCCCGGAGCAGGACGAGCGGCAAGGGGAAATTTCAGTTGGCGGGCAGCCTCAACCGCGGTCGGTCACCACTCGATGACCGCGGCGGCCCAGGTCAGGCCCGCACCGAAGACGACGAGCAGCGCGAGGTCGCCACGTTGAAGGCGGCCTTGCTGGACGGCTTCATCCAACGCGATCGCCACGGAGGCGGCGGAGGTGTTGCCGTATTTGTCGAGATTCACGAAGACCTGATCGGGCGTCACGCCTAGGCGATCACCGACGGCGTCGATAATGCGGCGGTTGGCCTGATGCGGGATGACAAGCTTGATTTGCGTGATGTCGATCTCGCAACGGCGGAGCGCTTCAGTCGCGGCGCTCATCATGGCGTTGACGGCGTTCTTGAACGTTTCCTTGCCGTCCATCTGCAAGTGATGCAGGCCGGCTTCGACAGAATCCGTGGTCGCAGGAATGCGACTGCCGCCGCCGGGCATGCAGAGCAACGATGCCTTCTCGCCGTCCGCGCCCATGCACGCGGTCAACAGGCCGTGCGCATCCGGACGATGCTGCAGAATCGCCGCGCCCGCGCCGTCGCCGAAAAGGACGCAGGTGTTGCGATCCTTCCAGTTGACGATCGAGGAGAGGCGTTCCGCACCAATGACGAGCACCGTTTCGTAGGTGCGGGACATGATGAATTGCTGGCCGATTTCCAGAGCGTAGATGAATCCGGAGCACGCCGCCTCGATGTCGAACGCCGCGGCTTTCTTCGCGCCAATTTTGTTCTGCACCAGGCACGCCGTGGACGGAAACATCATGTCCGGCGTAATGGTCGCAACGATGATGAGATCAATTTGATCGGCGGTGACGCCGGCCTTTTCCATCGCGCGACGGGCGGCCTGGGCGGCCATGTCAGAGGTGAATTCGTTTTCCGCCGCGATCCGGCGTTCCTTGATGCCGGTGCGGGTCGTGATCCACTCGTCAGTGGTGTCGACGATCTTTTCCAGGTCCGCGTTGGTCATGATGCGCTCGGGCACATACGAACCGACGGCAGTGATGGAGCAGGTGCGCCCTTGGAAGTTATGCTTGGCGCGGGGGTTCTTGAAGAGTTGAGTGGTGCTCATGCGACCGCAGAGTCAGGGGATGGAACAGCTGTCTTGTTCAGGCCGAGCTTTTCATTCGCCCGGGCCACTTCGCTGACAATAGTGTCGTTGATTTTGTGTTGGATGGTTTCAGTCGCCACGCGGATGGCGTTGAAAATGGCTTTCTCACGTGCGGATCCGTGAGCCTTGATGACCGTGCCGTTCAAGCCGAGCAGCGGCGCGCCGCCGTAGGCTTCCGGGTCCATGCGCCGCTTGATGCTCTTCAGCGCGCCCTGCGCCATCAAGGCGCCGGCCTTGCGCAGCGGGTTCGCCATGAACTCGCGTTTGAGCAACCCGCCAACCGCCTTGCCCATGCTCTCGATGCTCTTCAGCACGATATTTCCGGTGAAGCCATCGGTCACGACCACATCGACGTGGTCTTCAAAGAGGTCGTGCCCTTCGACATTCCCGATGAAGTTCAGGTCAATCTGCTTGCAGAGCCTCGCGGTCTCCCGGGTAAGGTCGGTACCTTTGGTTTCCTCAGCACCATTGCTGAGGACGCCCACGCGCGGGCTTTTTCGGCCCAGAACGCCACGGGAGTAAACACTGCCCATGATGGCGAACTGGACGAGGAGAGCCGGCTTGCAGTCGGGATTCGCGCCTGCGTCGAGCAAGACGAATTCGCCCACGCCAGATGGCATTACCGCAGCGATGGCAGGACGATCTACCGGATCAAGGCGCCGGAGCTTGAAGGTCGCCGAGGCCACCAACGCGCCGGTGTTGCCGCGGGAGATGACCGCCTCAGCCTTGCCGGCGCGGACGAGTTCCATGGCACGAACCATGGAGCAATCCTTCTTCTTGCGAACGGCGTCGAGCGGCTTGTCCTCCATGGTAATCACCTCGGAGGCATGATGCAACTGCAGCCGTGAATCGGCGCACTGGGCACGGGCAAGCTCAGCCTCGATGTCGGGTTTCAGCCCGACGAGGTGCAACTCAGAGATGTGCGGGTAGGCTTGGAGCGCCTGTTTGACACCATTGATGACGACCGAGATTCCGTGGTCGCCACCCATGACATCCACGACGATTCGCATAAATGGAAAGAGCGCGGCAGGCATCCAGGCCGGCGGCGCTCTTAAATCCTATGCTCCAGCCGTGACAGTGATGACTTGGCGGCCCTTGTAAAAACCACAAGCCGGACAGACCCGGTGCGGGACGTAAGGTGCCGCGCATTGAGGGCAGGTGCTGAGCTGCGGGAGCTTGAGCACGCTGTTGTAGGCACGCCGCATCCGCATGCGGCTGGTCGATGGTTTTCTTTTGGGAACGCCCATAAATTCTTTAGTTCAATGTCACAGTTTCAACTTGTCCAACGCCGACCAGGCAGACGAAGGCGATTCCGACTTCGCGGCCGCCCCGGGGCCCTTTTCCGGTTTTTTCTGGGTTTTCGCCAGCCCGCTGCACTCTGGTTTACACAGCGGGTGCTGCGGAAAGGCGAGGACCATATCTTCGCGAATATAAGGCGTCAAGTCCACGGAGTCATTAACTGTAGACACTTTGTCATCCCCTTCCGTGGGGAGATGGCAGGCCCAATCCTTCAGTTCAATGGTGTATTGAAACGGCTTCAAGCAGCGCACGCACTCGCAATCGAGCACCAGCGTCAGCCTGCCCTGCACCAGGATCGCCGTGTCGAGCTCCTGAGCCTCAAGGTCATAGGACAAAGGCTGGTTGACCTTGATAACTTCATCGAGGGTTTCCAGTTCCAGCTCCGCCACGGGCAATTCTCCCTCGAGACGGAGCGATTTATCTTCGAGATGACGCAGGTTAAACGTAAGTGGCATGGCGCAAACTGGGTTAAGGGTTCTTGGGCTGCGACGCAATCTTCTCGCGCAAGGCGTTCACGACTCTCGCCGGCACAAACGAGCTGACGTCGCCTCCGAGCCGGGCAATCTCCTTCACGATGCGCGAGCTCAGGAAGGTATAGGTGTCTTTCGGCATCATGAAGATGGTCTCCACGCGCTCGTTCAGCTTGCGATTCATCAGCGCGAGCTGGAACTCGAACTCGAAGTCCGAAACCGCCCGCAAACCGCGGATCACCGCCTGACCGCCGCGCTGTTCGACGTAGTCCACCAGCAACCCGTCAAACGTGTCCGCAGTCACATTGGCCTGACCCTTTATCGAATCGCGCACCAGCGCGAGGCGTTCATCTAGGCTGAACAACGGTCCCTTTCCTTCGTTCTTGGCGACGGCCACGATGACATGATCGAACAGCTTGGCCGCACGATGCACGATATCGAGATGGCCATTGGTGAATGGATCGAAGCTTCCGGGATAAATCACCGTTCGCATGGAGGGAGACTAGCAGCCGGCGCCGGGAAGCCCACGCAAAAAAAGCAGCTCGAATCTGAGGCAGGTTCAGTTCGCCCGAGCGGGAGCCGCCAAACGTTCAGCGATCTCCTTGAGGTAAGAATGCGGAATCGGGTTCACCTTCGCGTCCGCCATGAGCGAGCGCGACTTTTCCAGCCACTGCTTCGCCACATCGTAGTTCGAGATTTGAAAGTAATGCCAGCCGAGGTAGGCCGCGGTGTAATACCCGTTCGGATCGAGCGCTTCCGCCTTCTTGAAACTCGCCGCAGCCTCATCATGCTTTCCGAGCCAGTCCAGCGCACGACCCTTTCCGATCCAGCCATGCGGGTCGTACGGATTCAACTGTGCGCCTCGCTCGAACCACTGGATCGCCTGCCCGGCGAGTTCCTTGTAACCGTCTGCGCCCTGCAGGCTGCGTTCCAGATAGACCCCTCCCAGCGCGACCGACGTTTCGAAATTCTTCCCCTCCACCGAATGAGCCTGTTGCAAGGCGGCAAGCTGCGCATCGGAATTGGATTCGGCGCGGAGGCTCTTCGCAAGCGCAGTAGTTTCGACCGTCCGACGCCAGCTCTGCATTCCCAAGTAACCCAGCGCCGCCAGCAAAAAAATCGTGATAGGAATGCGCAGCGGGAGGCGGACCGTATGCCAGCTTGCTTCACCGGCAAACCGGTAGTGACTCGAGACGACCGCAAACAACGTCACCGCCAGCATCGCGTTCGCCGGGATGTGCATGTTGAAATCGAAAAACGAATGCACAAGGATGGCGACGAGCCCGATCGAACCCGCTGCCACAAACGCCGCCTTGTTGCTGCGCTTGGCGCCAAGATCGCTCTGGGAACGTTGAACGTATTTCCACACGCGCGCGACCTGCCAGCCGAGCAATGCCCAGCAGCTGAGGACAAGCGCAGCGCCAGCCAGCCCCCAGTCGACCAGAGTGTTCAGGTAATCGTTATGCACCCGCTCTGGGCGTGCCTGCAACGCCGGTTCCGCCGGTCGGTAGGCACGAACGCGCGTGTCGAAATGATTCAGCCCGACGCCGAAAAGAGCGTGTTCCTTCCACATCGCGAAGGCGGGTTTCCAGAGCTGAAAGCGGACGTCCTCCACCTGCTTTGCGATGTCGATTCGCTCGCGGCGCTCCGGTCCGATGTCAGCTTTCCAGTAGAAGCCTCCAAGAATCGCCAGCGCGGCGACCATGACGATCAAACCGCGCTGCCAATAGTCCCGCTGCCGCAGAAGCCACAGGGCGACCAACGCAAGCGCCACTGACGTCGCGAGCAATCCGCCACGCGACACGGTGACAGCAATGCCCGCGAGAATCACCACCGTGGCGTAGCCGAGGAAGATTTTCATCATCGCCTCGAAACGCCCGGTCAGCGTGAAGGCAATCGAGAGCGGGAGAATCATCTCGAGATATCCCGCGAGATGATTCGGACAGATGAACGTGCCTGATCCTCGCTTCCGATAGCCCTCGGGTTTTTCAATGTTCCAGACAAAGTCCGAAGCGGAGATGAACTGGTAGATCGCGTAGAGCGAGATCAGCATGCCCGTGAAAATCAGGACGACACCGATTCATTGCGTCATCTCCTGACGGTGAAGATTGTTCACGATCGCAAAGTAAAGGACACCGTACACCAGCACCTTTACCAGCTCCTGCCGCGCGAGAAACTCAACCTCCGAAGTGAAATACCTGCCCACAGCATAACCAAGAAACGCCAGAACCGCCCACGAGGCCGGAGGCCAGAGCAATCGATGTTTGGAGTTGAGGTAGAACCTCGCCAACCACAGTGCGATTACCCCAACCGTGATCCACTGGACCACTACGAAGAAGTCGAAGCCCGCCTGGGGAACGCCGCCGAAGGCCAGCGGCGAATACACCAGGACCGCGAGCACCAATCCTAAAATTCCGTGTTCACACCAGCGGTCCAGTTGCTCGTGTCGCATCGGCGATTCTCCTCAGCTTGCGCTGCTCCCCATTTTTCTCTCCCTGTGCCTCAGCATTTCAGACGCCGACTCAAACGTCCCGAGGGTCAGTGATTCTGCCGGTCAACGCGCTCGCTGCGACCGTCGCCGGGCTGGCGAGGAACACCTGGCTTTCCTTGTCGCCCATGCGGCCAGGAAAATTCCGGTTCGTGGCGCTGATGCACTTCAAGCCCGCCTGATTGATGCGGCCGAAGGTATCCACCGGCCCGCCCAAGCACGCCGCGCAGCCGGCATTCTCCGTCATGCGCACACCCGCGTCCTCGAGAATCTGCCAGATCGTCTTGTCACCCCAGCGCGTCGACTGGAGGTCGCGCACGATGTCCGGCGTGGCCGGAACGCCAAAGGTATCGATGACCACCTTCTTGCCGCGCAACACGCGGGCGAATTCCACGAAGTCACTCGTCTTGCCGCCCGTGCAGGATCCGACATACGCGCGATCGAGCTTCGTGGCTCCCATGTCCTTCGCCTTCTTGCGCTGGCCGGGATCCGGATGGCACGCCACCGTCGGCTCCAGCTTGTCGAGGTCCACAACCAACTCGTAAACGAAGGTCTGCTGCGCATCCGCTTCGACAGGCTCGTAGGACGCCTTCGTTCCATTCAAACGCGTGCGGGCATCCACGTATTCGGCCGTCCGGGAATCGAACGGGAAAATGCCGTTCTTGCCGCCTGCTTCGATCGCCATGTTCGCAATCGTCATACGGTCGTCCATCGACAAACTGGCGACGCCAGGGCCATCAAACTGCATCGCCCGATACGTCGCGCCATCGAAACCAATTTCGCCGATGACGTGGAGAATCACATCCTTGGCCATCACGCCGGGTTGAAGCTTGCCTTCGAGCCGGAAACGCATCGTCTCCGGGACCTTGATCAGCAACTTGCCCGTGCCCATGACGAAACCCGCATCCGTGTTACCGATGCCCGTCGCAAATTCATTGAACGCGCCGGCCATACAGGTGTGCGAATCCGTGCCGAAAAGGACCTCGCCCGGACGGGTGTGGCCTTTGGCCGGCAACGCCGCATGGCAGACGCCCGCGTAGTTGGAGCCATACTGGCGCTTCAAATTGCCCTTGGCCGCGTCGTATTTCCACTGCCCGTTTGGATCGTCGATGACGTCGTAAAAGTAAGGGAGATTCTGCTCGCGGGAGAAATCGCGGAGGATGTCGACGTTGCGATTCGACTTCGAATCAGCAGTGAAGATGTAGTGGTCGGGAATGATGACCACGCGCTCACGATTCCAAACCTTCGCCGTCTTGCCGAACTCGCGCTTGAACACGCCAATCGTCCCCGGGCCGCACACGTCATGGGTCATGAGAACGTCCGCATTCACCCAGATGTTGTCACCCGCCTGAACGGAAGATTTACCAGCAGCCCGGGCGAGGATCTTTTCTGTCAAAGTCATGGTCGGGAATCATTAGCGGACTTCAATCCCTGCTGCAACTCTTGAAATCGCCAGACGCCTTGTCTGAGGAACGGCCTCAACTTTAATCGCTCCAAAGAGTCACACTGATCGGTACAGATTGGAGAAGGTCCTCCCTTCTCCTGGATTCGCTTGATTCCACCCGCCTCAACCAAATCAAAAACAAAACGACCGGAATCTTTCGATTCCGGTCGCGGGTAAATACTCTTACCGAGGTGGAGCGAAGCTTACTTCTTCTCTTCTTTCTTCGGGTTGCACTTTTCGCAGGTCTTGCCGTCTTTCTTGGCCTTCACGCAGCAGGCGTGGGCGCAGTCTTTGCCGGCGGCCTTGGCCTTGTCGCAGCAGGATTCAGCGGACGCGAAGGAGATGCTGCCGAGGAGAACGACAGCAGCGATGATTGCACTGATGGACTTCATTTTATTTGCCTTTCATTGCCGCCTGACTCTGGCGGCGATTTTGTTGGTTGATTGCCCCGGCCCATCCCCAAAGCGACTCAGCTTCGGCGACGGGTGGTTCAATTACCCGGTTACTATATTGGGTGACAGCGGGTTGACAATACCGTTGTGGCATCGTTTTCCGACCGCCCGCAACCGCCCAGCAATGCTTATTACGTCGCAAAACCGAAATCGGTTACATGCGATTTGAAGTTTTGATGAAGTTCCTTATTCAGCCAGCTTGTGGCGCCCCCCTTCCAGACCGTTCTCCGGCAGAATCCGCGCTCGTCTGTTACGCTTTCACCTGCCCAAACTTGCCGCCCTCGACTCCCCACGCTAATCATTGCCGGTGTTGAACAACGACCTATCCGATGCCGCGCTGGTGCTGGTCGGCCACGGCTCCACGCTGAACGCCGAGTCCGCCGCGCCGACCTACCAGCACGCCGATGAACTTCGCCGCAGAAAGATCTTCGCGCAGGTCGTGGAATGCTTCTGGAAGGTCGAACCTGCCATCTGCGGCGTTCTGCGCGGCGTGTTCGCCCCGAGGGTGTTCATTGTCCCGCTGTTTATCAGCGACGGCTATTTCACCGAAGAAGTCATCCCGCGCGAACTCGGCTTCTGCGCCAAGGGCCAGAAGGATTTTCCCCGGACCCAACAACGCGGCTCGCAGACCCTGCATTACTGCGGCCCGGTCGGCACGCACGACAGCATGACGGCCGTGCTGCTCGCGCGCGCCCGGGAAGTCGTCGAGAAACATCCCTTCCCCCGCGCGCCGCGGCCGGACGAATCCACGCTCTTCATCGCCGGTCACGGCACCGGGAACAATGAGAATTCCCGCAAGGCCATCGAACGTCAGGTAGAGCTCATCCGCGCCCAGAACATTTACGCGGGCGTCCATCCCATCTTCATGGAGGAGGAACCGCGCATCGCCGATTGCTACACGATGGCGCAGACGAAGAACATCGTGATGGTCCCGTTCTTCATCAGCGATGGACTGCACTCTTTTGAAGACATCCCGATGATGCTCGGCGAACCCGCGCGCATCGTTCAGGAACGCTACAAGAGCGGACAGCCCACGTGGCGCAATCCCACCGAGAAGCACGACAAACGCGTGTGGTACTCTGCGAGCATTGGCAACGAACCGCACATCGCGGACGTCATTCTGGAACGCGTTCGCGAGCGAGCAGGAGACGTCGCCTAAGCGATTTATCTCCGAATCCATCGTTTACATCGCGACCCCTGAGGATAGCGTTTGAGGATGAGCCGACTCTTTATCCTTGGTTCGTTGCTCGGAATCGCAACGCACCTGACGCCTTGCCATGGACAAGGTTTTTCAGACTGGCACTGGAGCTTTGACCAGCCGACCTACGTCGCCAGCCCGACGGAATCAATCGTCCTCACCGCGACAATCTACGTCGATGCCGACTCGCCGGGACCGCTGACGGGTCCCATGTCGGTTTCGTTCAACGGAACGTTGTTTTCCCTCTACGACTTGAGTCCCAATTGGCCCCTCTCCTTTACTGAAGCCAACATCGCCCCTGGAGAATCCCTGCAATTCGCATTCGGAATTCTCACACCGAAGTCCCCTATTCCGGAAGGCACCTACCAAAACCACCCGGACCAACCTCTCATCGAATCTCTCCCGCTTTCAACCCGGCGCATCCCGGATTCGCCGTTGATCATTCAGGTGATCCCTGAACCTTCGACGGTCGCTCTGTTCGCCTGCAGCGCGCTCGCGCTGATCATTAGTCGACTCAAGCCGAAGATGCGGAAGCTGTGATTTGAGCCGTCGGCAAGGGACCGTCAGCCACGGAGACACCGTCGAACTTTCCCCGCCGCTCAGCCCTTGTGCTCCGATGAAACGTCGATAGTATTCGCCCCGTGAAAACCACTGCATCGTCCATTCGAACCGCCTTCCTGCCCTCGTGCGTCGCCGGGCTGGCCTGCTTTCTCGCCACCGGCTCCGTGGCCCAATCCGCCGAAGAACCGGCCGTGGCCCTGCAACAACTCGCCGAAGGCTTTGTCTCGCCAATGAATGTCGCCTCGCTCGGAGACGGCTCCGGCCGACTGCTGGTGAACGATCAAGTCGGGACCATTCACCTGGTTCAAAAGGACGGCAAACTCGATGAGAAGCTGTTCCTCGACCTCCGCGACAAACTCACGAAGCTCAATTCTGGCTTTGACGAACGCGGCCTGCTCGGCCTTGCCCTGCATCCGAGCTTCAAATCCAATCGCAAACTCTACGTCTACTACAGCGCGCCGCGCAGTTCCACGGCGCCCACGAATTTCGATCACACCAGCCACCTCTCGGAATTCACCGCCGCCGCGGACTTCAGCAGCGCTGACCCTGCCTCTGAACGGGTGCTGCTGAAGATCGACGAGCCGCAGTTCAATCACAACGGTGGGCGAATTCTCTTCGGGCCCGATGGTTACCTCTACATCGGCATGGGCGATGGCGGCGGTGCCAACGACAATGAGAAAGGTCACGCGCCGCAGGGCAATGGTCAGGACACCACCACGCTTCTCGGAAAGATTCTTCGCATCGACGTGAACAAGGGCAACCCTTACGCGATTCCGTCCGACAATCCGTTTGCCGATGGCAAGCAAGGCCGCGCGGAAATCTTCGCCTACGGGATGCGTAATCCGTGGGGACTCTCCTTTGACCGTGGCGGCGACCGCGAATTCTTCGTCGCCGATGTCGGTCAAAATCTCTACGAAGAAATCAACATCGTGACCAAGGGTGGTAATTACGGCTGGCGCGTGCGCGAATCGCACATCGCCTTCGATCCCACGAAACCGAACGTCCCGCTGGCGGATTCCCCCAAGACCGATGCCCTCGGCAAACCGTTCATCGAGCCCATCGCCTGGTACAAACATCCCGCTCGCAACAAAATTGACCCGACCCAGATCGAAGGCATCTCCATCACCGGCGGCTACGTCTATCGCGGCAAGTCCATCCCAGGGCTCGTTGGTAAATACGTGTTTGCCGACTGGTCCCGCACCTGGGCGCTGCCGGATGGCGTCCTCTTCACCGCTTCACGCGACGGCAAAGGCAAGAATGCGAAGTGGAACATCGAATCGCTGCCCTTCACCTCAACGACTGGCGAAAAAATTCGCGCTTACATCGTGGCGATGGGTGAAGACGATCAAGGCGAGCTCTACGTCATGACCAACGGCCGCAACAGCCTCAGCGGCCAGACCGGCAAGGTCTACAAGCTCGTCGCGAAATAACTCTCCACACGCACGCGCCATGTGCTGCTTCTCGCGTCCCGTCGATTCCGTCAGCGCCACGAACATCTTCGCGCGCTCCGGAGCCGATGGACGCCAGTTCATCGCCTACAGCATGACGCTGCGCGCCGGTGAAGATCTCGCCATGATTCTCCCGCTGCCGGTCAAATCCGGGAGCGGCGAGAAAGCCGTCGAATTCATCAGCCTGAAGGATTACCCGGAGTTCTTCGCGGACTTGAAGAAGGGTTTCCCAGAACCCCCGCCTCCTGCACCAACCACTCGCTCGTTCGGCGCAGTCTCTGCGTCAAAACTCGAGGTCGTCTCCGTCGGCAACTTCGAAGCCTCCTTCGTCCCGACCGTCGCTGACTTCGCGCGGCTCGACGAACGATTCCGTCTCCCGACCGGCACGTGGGAGAAACTTCCGGTCTACAAGAACCACGGGTTCGCCGTCTTCAAACTTAAGTCCGGAAGCGCGAAGGTCCATCCCATGGCCTTCTCCTTTCCGCGCGCGAATCCGGCCGAGCTGTTCTTCCCCACCGTTCACATCCACGACGGCAAGGTCCACAAGAAAGCCGAGTTCGATCACGCGCTCTACTGCCAGCGCGGAGACACCGATCAATTCACCCTGCTCGACTGGGATGAATCCGTCCGCCCCGTGGGCCTCTACATGCAGACGTCAAAGGCCGGTCCTCTGCTCGACGCCACTGAGCATTGCTACCGTCGCCGTCTGACCGGCACCCTGCCGAACGAAGACTTCGTGCTGAAGTCAGAAGCGTGAGCTTCACTTCAGCCCGGCCGACTTCTTCACCGCATCGATGATCCGACGATCGTCGTCGCCACTCTCCCACGTCAGCTTCAGGAAGCCGGGTAAATCCATCTTCATCTTGCGCAGGAACGGTCGATCCCCCGCGCAACCATACATCAGCTCCGGCGGCATCTCCCCGCGAAGTTTCACGCGCGCCTTCACGATGAGCCGCGGCAACCACGCAATGCCGTCCACCTCCGCCGTCTTCGCCGGCAGGCTCGCCATCGTGATCGTCTTTCCCGTCGGCTTGCCGCCCATCACGTTCAGGAAGTAATCGCGGCGGATCGCGGTCACCGCCAGCGTCGTGTCGTAATCGAAGTCGCCGTAGTTCAGCTCGTCATCCACGAAGTCGAACAACTCCTGCACGGTGCAACCGATGGTCGCGAGAAACGCCGCGTCCTCCTTGCCGAACATCGCGCCCGGCGATCGCTTGCCCGCGCGCCACGCCGCCACGCCGCGCTCATACACTTCCCGAAACTGCTTCTGCCAATCGTTCATGCTCATGTCGCAAAGAACTTAGGAGTCGATGCGCCTCCCGACAACTCTTTCGCAGCAATTCGTGACCAAACTCTCCGGGGTAAAAAGAGTGCCTCAAGCCGGAGCGGAGAACCGTGTGACCCCGAGGAGCAATGGAGCGCCCACCCCGAACAACAAAGAACCACCTCCGTTCCCCCTCAGCCCCAGCGGCACGACAGAGCCACCTCCTCCGCTCCACGCGAGCAACGAGCAAGACGCATCCCTTCCGCCCCACCCGACGGCGTGCGCGGAGCGTCGCGCCCTACCTCAACGCGCAAACTCCTGTGGAAACGTCGTTTGAAAAACGTTCGTCCGCGCCGCGCTGCTCCAAAACACCGCGTTCTGATACACCCGTACGTTCGGCTGCTCTCAAACACCGTGTTCTGATACACCCGCACGTTTGGCCCTGCCAAAACACCGTGTTTTGGCACACCCAACGCGGTCCCGCGCCAGCGCTTTGCGCAACGCCGTCACCACCCCGGGACGGACACCGGTCGACCGGACGCCGGCCAGGGCTTTCCATCCATCCGCACCAGGAACTGCCGCTGCGCGTACGGCACCCGCAACAGCGTGACCTTCAGCGTCTTGTTTCGACGATAATCCTTGATGGAAATACGTAGCTCCGCTTTCCTCACCACAGGAAAAATGAAGCCCTTGGAAAAATCACCTACCTACGCACCAATGCACAACCCGGTGGACTCCCTGCGGCCGAGAATCTGTTCGGCAAGCCTGCCACACGTGCGAAACCTCACACTCATATTCGCCCTCTGCTTGGCAGCCGTTGGCTGTCAACCCAAGAGCACCACTACCATGACCATGAAGAAACCCGTCACCGAGGGAGCGCTCCAAGAGTTGCGAGGTTACATTCAACGAGATGTTGCCGCCGGCTTTCGTCCGGAGCACGAGATTGCTACGAGCGCGGTCGAGATTCTTGCTGATGACTATGATGCGGATGCACTGACGCCGCACGCCACCAAGATGACTCGCGAGTTGATTGCCGCACACAAACTGAAGCAAGCTTCTTGGCCTCAGACCACAGACTGTGACCGACTCGACTCAGCATTCGCAGCGTTGGAGCGTGCCGGCGTGGTCTGTCGTCAGGACTTCAGTTGCTGTGGTACTTGCGGAGTGGATGAGATTCAGGACGAGATGAGCAAGGCTGCCAAGAGCGGCACACGAGTCCGTGGTTATGCGTTTTATCACATGCAGGACACGGAGTCTGCCGTCGAGGGGCATGGCTTATATCTGAATTACGGCGCGGTTCAGGATGGTGAGGCGGCTGCCGTGGGGATTGGTCAGGAGATTGCAGCATCTCTCAAGCAGCAAGGATTGCAGCTTGATTGGGACGGGACTTTGACGAAGCGCATTGGCGTTAGATTAGATTGGAAGCGGAGGCGATAGATAATGCGATTGCCGCCCAACCAGAGCGCTGCTTCTAGCCTCCGCCCCGCTGGGCAGTCGGACGGTTCAGGTGTTTTGGCCGCGACTGTTGCAGCCGACCGGGCGTTTCCGACGGCGGTCGCTGGTCGTTAGCCGCATTCGCACATCATGCGCTCATGGCTCACAGCACAGAAAACCTGCGAGGGATTTCCCCTGTTCCTCCGCCGTCCCGCTGACTTTGACATTGATTCGCTTCGCCCGCTGTATCCCGCTCTGGTGGTCGTGACCCACGAGTTTGCCAAGCTCGGGCCGAACGGTTTGCCCGAGGGCGACTACAATGAGGGCCTTTTGGAGATGGATCGCGAGGTGGTTGCCGCATTTGACGGTGACCGGATTGGTGTTCCTGCGCTAATCGAGACGTTCGGCGGAAAGCGTCACTATTACTTTTACGTTTCGTCAGAGGCTGGAGTTCCAGCTGCGATTTCAGCGATTGCGGTTCGCTATCCATCCGAGCGGTTATCGTGGGAGATTCGTCCAGACCCGGAGTGGCGATTTATTGAAAGTTATTCCAGAGAGCACTTCTGATGCGCCTAACCCGGCCATCGCACTCCGGTTGCAATCCACCCGACCCGTGGGCCGGTCACTGAGCTTGGGGCATTTGGCAAAGAAAGCTTCGCGATGAGCAAAGATTCCCGAAAAGACGAACTGAAGAAAGCGTGGCGTGAGCAGGAACAGCAGAGGCTCGTGGCTTCGATCCCGATTCCCCACGCAGATCTGAAAGAGTTATTCGACTACTTAGATCGCGAGAATCCTCCGCCGTGCGATCATACGTTTCGCGAGACCGTGCAGTTTCTCGAAAAGAGGAAGCTTAGCGCAGCGCGTGTCGTTCCTTGGCTTCGAGAGCACGGCGGTTACTGCGATTGCGAAGTGATCTTCAATGTTGAAGAGAAGTTTGGTCCCATTGTCGGCCGATGAAACCAGAGCCGAATCAGTCGCTACAGGCCCAAGCCCCGTGGCTGATCCCAAATGTTAGACCTCACAAACAGCACGACTTTTGCCGAAGCACCGCATGACGACGAAATACCTTATCTCCTTTCCTGCAAGCGCAATGGAAGTTCCCGTCGAGGACTTTGCCACCGTGGGCGAAGCTGCGCGCGAGGTTATACGCGAGGCGAAGGCTGCAGGCGTGTATGTGTTCGGTGGTGGTATCAACGAGGATATCGCACCACTGATGGTCGCCTCAGACGGGTGGTCACAACGAAACCTACCCCCAGACAAAGGAGTTTGACGGCGGATTCTGTATCCTGCAGCTCCCGTCACGCGAAGCCGCCATCTTGTGGGCTGCAAAGATCGCCAAAGCTTGCCGCTGCTCGCAGGAACTCCGAGAGTTTGGGTATGACCCTGAGAGTTGAGCACACTGTGACATGGCCCAAAAATAGCGCAGCAGACAGCCGCCCCGCAGGGCAGTTGGTCGGTTCGGGTAATTGGACTCGCTCGCGCCCGCTCGGCCCTGCAGGCCTGCTGCAGCGTTCCTTTCGCCGCTTCCCAAGCTGCTCAAGTGTCGACGATTGTTGCAGGCGCACGGGCGTTTCCTGCGGCGGTCGCTGAGCTCACCTTGTTAGGCCGCTCAAGCATGCGACCGCTCATGACATCGATTCTTGCACGTCGCAGCAATCAGTTGTTGCTGGCAACGTTGTTTTCGGTCGTCTCTAAAATGGCACTCTGCCTAAATGACCGTACGACGGCGATGGGTCTTTCGAGACCGCTGGCCTGGTTTGAGGAACCTATGGCTTGGTTCTCCGTCTATTTGCAGCCGTGGGTCCTCATTGTCTTTTGGGCATTCCGCCATCTAAACATCCATTCCGAGTTGGCGATAACTTCGATCGCCGCCGCGTTGTCCTCGGCCATAATCTTCGGTGTCAGCCGGCTTGTCGCTGCCCGCTGGCCGCGATTCTACACAGTAATCGTGGTAATCCTTCTCGCAGCAACGGTGTCGACCACTAATTCTGCGATAGCCGATCTCGTCACAATTCACAGAGGGAGCCAGTTCCCGGAGTAGCCCTCGATGAAAGCGAACCGAATGCCGCCTCCTGAGAAACTAGCCTTGTAACTCATTGGATGGGAACGAGGCGGTAGTTCAGGCTCGTGGCCATGTTCTCCAGGCGTTGGAGCTTCTTCCTCTTCATTTTCGCTTCCTCCTTGGCGAAGACTTTTGGGCTGAAGGGTTCCTTGCACTTCAGCAGGTGCCAAAGCACGCGCGCGCCCGGCCAGTTATAGCGAGTTCGGACTTCTGAATAACCCGTGAACAAGCTGGGGATGGGTTGGGAGCAGTTTGTTCCAAAGCGAATTTGCGTCCGGCCCGGTTTCCGGCAGACTCCAGCCGTGATCGATTCCACCGAACCAATGTCGGACAGTTCGCCGGCAGATTTCAAGAAGGGTCGTCGCCGCAAGGCGACGCTGGCCGACCCGACGCGGGTGGACCGGCTGCCGCCGCATTCCATCGAGGCTGAACAGGGGGTGCTGGGGTGCGTGATGTTGTCTCCGCATGAGTGCCTGGGGCATTGCGTGGAGAAGTTGAAGCAGGGCCCGGAGATGCTTTACGACTTGCGGCATCGCGCCATCTACGAGGTGTTGCTGGAGATGTATGACAAGAAGTCAGCCATTGATCTCATCACGCTCCAACAGACGTTGAAGGACCGGCAGCAGCTCGAAGGGGTGGGCGGGCTGGTTTACCTGGCGTCGCTCCCGGATGCGGTGCCTTCGGCGGCGAATCTGGATTATTATCTGGAGATCGTGCGGGAGAAGTTCGTGTTGCGGCAGATGATCGGCACGTGCACGGAGGTGGTTTCGCGCGCGTATGAGCATCAGGGGGAGGTGGACGCGCTGTTGGACGAGGTGGAGCGGGACATTCTCAAGATCAGCGGCGACCGGGTGGCGAGCAGTTCGCCGACGATGAAGGATTTGGTACACCGGGCGATTCATCACATCGAGATGTATCATCAGCGGCAGGGGCAGCTGGGCGGCATCGCGACGGGGTTCATCGATCTGGACAAGATGACGGATGGGTTGCACGAGGGCGAAATGATCGTGATCGCGGCGCGGCCTTCGGTGGGCAAGACGTCGCTGGTGATGAACATGGCGGAGCATGTGGCGGTGCAACTTAAGTTGCCGGTCGGTGTCTTCAGTCTGGAAATGACGTCGGAATCGCTGGTGATGCGTATGATGTCGTCGCTGGCGCGGGTGAATTCGCGGGCGATTCGCGAGGGGTTTCTGGCGGAGCGGGATTTCGCGAAGCTGACGAATGCAGCTGGGCAGCTGGCGAAGGCGCCGCTGTTCATCGATGATACGAGCGGGTTGAGCATCCTGCAATTGCGGGCGAAAGCGCGGCGGATGCACCAGCAGCATGGGGTGAAGCTTTTCATCATTGACTACCTCCAGCTGCTCCACTCTACTGCGCGCCGAGCCGAGAATCGGCAGCAGGAAATCGCGGATATTTCCAACGGCATCAAAGGTTTGGCGAAGGAATTGAAGGTTCCAGTGGTGGTTTTGGCGCAGCTAAACCGTGAGTCGGAGAAGGAAAAGCGGGCGCCGCGCGTTTCCGATTTGCGCGAATCGGGGTCCATCGAACAAGATGCCGATCTCGTAGCGCTGCTTTACCGCGATGTGCGGGAGAAAGACGATGAAGAGGACCAGGCGGGTCCGCCGCCGGAGACGATTCCGGTGAAATTGCTCATCGCCAAACAGCGCAACGGTCCCACTGGGGACATTAACTTAACCTTTTTGAAATCATGCACGCGGTTCGAGAGCGCGGCCAAAATCAGTGGTGAAGACATTCCGGCGGATCATTAGACGGAAGTCGTCGCTCGCGTTTGGCTGCCTGCTCTGGTGGGCGCTGAATGGTTTCCCCACGACCGCGCAAGCGCAATTCACGCCGCCGGCGCCGATCAAGGTCACCAGCATCATCGTCAGCAATGTCGGCCCGCAGTCCGTGAGCGAATCGCTCGTGCGGGCGAACATCCGCATCAAGGAAGGCGACACGTTCAACCGGAACAGCCTGGACGATGATGTCCGGAATCTCTACTCGACGGGTTACTTCGAGAACGTGCGCGTGGCGGAGGAACGCCGGCAGGACGGCATTTCGCTGATGTACATCGTCTGGCCGCGCCTGAAGGTGACGGATGTTCTCTTCACCGGGAACAAGAAGTACTCGAGCGCGAAGCTGATGAAGAAGATCACCAGCGTCGACAAGGTGAAGAAGGATCCCATCGGCAAGCCGCTGGATGAACGCCAGATCTTCACGGACGCGCAGGAGATCAAGAAGCTTTACGAAAAGGCCGGTTACCCGCGCACAACGGTGGTTCCGAAGGTGACGCCGGATGAACGTTCCGGACGCGCGACGGTGACGTTTGAAATCACGGAGGCGCCGAAGATTCGCATCTCGAACGTGGTGTTTGAGGGCGCGGATGCCTTCAAGCAACGCAAGCTGCGCAAGGTCTTCAAGACGCGCCGGCATTGGTGGCTTTCCTGGCTGACGCAGTCCGGCACGCTCAAGGAAGATCAGCTGGATGATGACAAGGAGCGCATCGCGGAGTTCTATCGCGACGCGGGCTACATTGATTTCGAACTGCTCGAAGTGAAGCAGGTGCCGCAGGGTCCGAAGAAGATGGAACTGCGCGTCGCCGTTTCCGAAGGCCGCCAGTACAAGGTCGGCGCGGTGGATTACAAGGGCGTGGCGCTGTTCCCCACGAACGACATCACGGCCAAGCTCAAGATGGGCGCCGGCCAGACCTTCACGCCGAAGGGCCTGAGCAAGGACATGGAGATCGTCCAGGATCTCTACGGCACGAAGGGCTACATCGATGCCCGCGTGGTGGCGCGCAAGAACGCCAACACGGAGACGGGCAACATGGACCTGGTCTACGACATCGATGAGCGCGACAAGGCGTTCATTGAAAAGATCGAGATCAAGGGCAACACGAAGACGAAGGATCGCGTGATTCGCCGCGAGTTGTCCGTGTCGCCCGGCGAAGTCTTCGACATGGTGCGCGTGAAGCGCAGCGTGGACCGCTTGAAGGGCTTGAACTTCTTCGACGACCAGTTCGGCGTCGATGCGCAGCCGGAGCCGACCGATGTTCCGAACCGCCGCAACCTGGTGGTGACGGTACGCGAAAAGAACACCGGCAACATCCAGCTGGGCGCGGGCTTCACCTCGATCGACAGTTTGATCGGTTTCGTCGAAGTCACGCAGGGCAACTTCGATCTCTTCAACGCCCCGAGCTTCCAGGGCGCCGGCCAGAAGGCGCGCTTGCGCATCCAGATGGGCACGCAGCGCAAGGACGTGGTGGCGACGTTCGTGGAGCCGTGGTTCCTCGAACGCAAGCTGGAGCTCAGCACGGAGCTGTATCATCGCGAGCTGAACTTCCTGAGCGATCGCGACACTTACAGCGAGCAATCCACCGGCATGCGCGTGGGCCTGACCAAGGCGCTGGGCACGGAGTTTCTCCGCGGCGGTCTGACTTACACGCTGGAAAGCGTGAACATCGACCTGAACGATAATCTGCACGGAGACATCGTTGTTCCCAACGGCAACGGCGGGCTCAACTTCGTCCCTGCCAACGTCTCCGAGGAAATCGCCCGCGAGGCCGGTCGCCGGCTCGTTTCCAAAGTCGGCACCTCGCTCATCTACGACACGACCGACAGTTATCTGCTCCCGACCAAGGGTTTCCGCTCGGAATTCCGCGCGGAACTCGCCGGCGGCCCGTGGGGCGGCGACGTGGATTTCTACAAGATCGAGCTAAAGCACGCGCAGTACGTGAAAGGCTTCTGGGAAGGTCACCTGCTCGAACTCGGCGGACGCACGGGCGTGGCGGAATCCTACAATGGCGACATTGATGTGCCGCTCTTCGATCGCTTCTTCCTCGGCGGTCTCGATTCGCTCCGCGGCTATCGTTATCGCGACATTGGACCGCGTGATCGTTTCCGGGAACCGCTGGGCGGCGATACCTACTGGTTCGGCACGGCGGAATACAGCGTGCCGATCGTGGAGCGCGTGCGCTTCGCGGCGTTCTACGATATCGGCATGGTCTACAAAGACTCGTATTACTACAACTTCCACGAGTATGCGGACAACTGGGGTCTCGGCATCCGCCTGCTCCTGCCGATCGGGCCGCTGCGCCTTGACTACGGCATCCCCATCCACAACTCTTCGGGGAAGGCTGGCAGTGGCAAGTTCCAGTTCAGCGCCGGCTACCGACGCGACTTTTAACCGTTTCGTTCTATGAAAATGCTTCGTCCCCTCCTGATGCTTTCCTGCGCGGCCTGCCTCGTTTTCGTGCAACCCGCGACCGCCGCCGAACCCAAGATCGCCACCGTCGACCTCAAGAAAGTCTTCGAGGATTACTACAAGACCAAGCTGGCAGACGCGGCGATCAAGGAAGAAGCCAGCGGGCTCGACAAGGATCGCAAGGCGCTGATCGAAGATCACAGCAAGGCGATGGAAGACTACAAGAAAGCGCTGGACGAAGCGAACAACCAGGCCATTTCCGCCGACGAACGCGAGAAGCGCAAAAAGGAAGCCGAGGGCAAGCTGATCAAGATTAACGACCTGCGCCAGACCGTGGAACAGTTCGACCGGACGGCGAAGCAGAATCTCGACGAGAAGCTCCGCATGACGCGCGAGAAGATTCTCAAGGAGATCAAGGACGTCATCACCACGAAGTCGAAGGTCGGCGCCTTCACGCTGGTGCTGGACAGCAGCACGGCCGAACCCGCCGGACGCCCGCCCGTGGTGCTCTTCACGAACGGGGATAATGATCTGACCGCCGCCGTTCTCGAAACGCTCAACGCCAACGCCCCGGCGGACCTTCCGAAGACGGACACCAAGAAGGAAGAGAAGAAGTGAGGCCTGGAATGCTCAATGACCAAATCCCAATGACCAAGGATGGCCGCATCACCGTGTCGAAAGGCCGGGCGGTTCCTTCCACTCCCAGGACATTGCGTAATTGTTCATTCGCCATTCTGTCGTCGCTCATTGGCTCGGTTCCACTCGCAGCGGCTGAGGCTGACTCGCCCGGCTCCGCCTCGCTTTCCCGCTTCGGCAATCTCCCGCTCTACTTCGAGGCCAATCACGGCCAGACGGATCAGAACGTCGGCTTCTACGCGCGCGGCCAGAATCACACCGTCTACCTGCGTCCGAATGGAGCGACGATCGCGTTGAGCAGCGATTCGTCGTCCGCGACACAACCCTTCACGCGCCGTTACGCGACGAACAGCTCGGAAGTCCGTTTTGTTCACATGACGCTCCTCGGCAGCAAGCCGGCGGCGGCGTCCACGGGACTCGACCCGCTGTCCGGACGCGTCAACTACCTGCTCGGGAACAATTCCGCCCGCTGGCAGCAAAGCGTGCCGACCTTCGGCAAGGTGCAATACACCTCCGTCTACGAAGGCATCGATCTCGTTTACTACGGGAACAATCAGGAACTGGAATACGATTTTTACATCGCGCCGAAGATCGATCCTTCGGTGATCGCGCTGAAGTTCGATGGGGCCGACCGGTTGAGCCTTGATGCTGGCGGGAATTTGGTTCTCAAAGTCGGAGCCAACGAGCTGCATCAGAAAAAGCCCGTCGCCTACCAGACGATTGCCGGCAAACGCCGCGACGTCGCCGTCCGCTACGAGATTTCCGGTCAGCAGACCGTTTCCTTCGCGCTCGGCAGCTACGACGCCGCGCAGCCGCTGGTCATCGATCCGCTCCTGAGCTACTCGACATATCTCGGCGGCGCGAAGGGCGACATCGGCTGGGCCATCGCCGTGGACGCGGATGGTCGCGCCTACATCGCCGGCGATACGCTCTCCATTTTCAAGAAGCTCCCGACCTCCGGCCAGCAAACGAACTCCGGCGGCGGCACGCGCTACGGTGGTGACGCGTTTGTGGCGCGCCTGGATTTCAACGAAACCAATCAGAGCCTCACGCTTGGTTACCTGACTTACTTCGGTGGCGACGGACTGGATTCGGCCATTGGCATCGCGGTGGACACGGATGGCGCGGCCTACATCACGGGCTACACCACCTCGACGAATTTCCCAACGAGCGCCGACTTCGGCAACCCGGCCGCCTTCCAGCCGGAAATCGCCGGTGACACGGTGCTCTCCGTCTACAAGGGCGACATCGTCGGCAACTTCAACTCAACCTACCCCGACGCGTTCGTCACCAAGCTCGATACGAACGGCCTCGGCGTTTACTCGACCTACCTCGGCGGCGAATTGAGTGAAAGCGGAACGGACATCGCAGTCGATTCCACCGGCGCCGCCTACGTCGTCGGCTACACGGAATCCGCGCTGACCTTCCTCATCTCCAATCGGGTTGAAACCGCGCGCTGCACCAACGGCGTCTGCGGCACCCCCACCGCCGTCACCAACATCACCACCACTTCCCTGCTCGTCGCGAGCTCGACGGTCACCAACGATCTGGGCATCCAGCGTTCGACGACCAACACGCTGCAATCCGTCGTCACCACGACGCTGCTCAGCCCGATTAACGCCGCGCCTTACTTCACGGGATTTCCTGTCGCGAACGCCATTCAGACGAACAACGGCAGCCAGACGCTCTTCTCGGTGATTCGCACACGACTCGGCGACAAGCGTTTTGTTGAACCCGGAACCAACGTGCTCATCAACCTGGATACGCCAGCAGATTTCTTCATCACGAAGCTCTCGCCGGACGCCACGTCGTTGACCTACTCGACCTATCTGGGCGGAAACGACAGCGACCTCGGCACAGGCATCGCCGTAGCCCCTGATGGCAGCGTGTCGGTCTCCGGCTACACCATCTCCACCAATTTCCCAACCACGAATGCCTTCCAGTCTGCACTGAGTGGTGTTCGCGACGCAGCGGTGGCGAAGCTGAATACTGCAGGCGACACGCTCATCTTCTCCACCTATCTCGGTGGCCGCGGCAGCGATACTGGTTATCGTCTGGCCGTTGATGCCGCAGGTGCGACCTACGTGACCGGCGCTTCCGGCAGCACCGACTTCCCCAGCACGCCCGGCGCGCTCAATGGCGGCGGCGTCTTCGCCAGCACCAATACTTCCGGCAGCTGGCTGCTCTCCAGCAGCGGCCTCAGCCACACCATCGTCAGCGCGCTGATTGCCGACCCGTTCAATGCGGGGACGCTTTACAGCGGCACTCCACGTGGCGTCTTCAAATCCACCGATAGCGGCACGACCTGGGTCAACCTCAGCACCGGCCTCGTGAATCTCGCAGTCAACGCGCTCGCCATCGAGCCGCTCACCGGATCGCCCGTCTACGCCGGAACTTCCGCCGGTCTTTATCAAAGCACCGACGGCGGCTTGAACTGGACCAACGCGGAACCCGAACTCGGTCCCAGCGACGTGCGCGCCATCTTCTTCGACTCCGCGACCGGGACGAATCTGTTCGTCGGCACTTCGTCCGGAGTTTACGCACGGACCAACGACACCAACTGGTCTCCGCGCACGAAGGGCCTGCGCAGCCGGTCCGTCCGCGTGTTGCTGGATGATCCGTCTTCTCTCCTCTACGCCGGCACCGATTCCGGCGTTCACAAGAGCACCAACTGGGGTGTGAACTGGACTGCGATGAACAAAGGGCTGAAGACCACGAAGGTCCGTGCGCTGGTCATCGATCCCGCCAACGCTGCGACGCTCTACGCCGGAACCACAAAGGGAATTTTCAAGACCGTGGACGCTGGCACGAACTGGACCGAGCTCACCAACGGCATTGGCAAACGAACCATCAACTCGCTCCTGATCGATCCAGGTTCTTCCCTGACACTCTACGCCGGCACCACCAACGGCCTCTTCCGCAGCACGGACGCCGGCTCCTCGTGGTCCCTGAGCAATTCCAACCTGACGGCGGGCGACGTGACCAAACTCATCTTCGCGCCGGGCAGCACCGACACGATTTACGCCGGCACACGCGGCACCAACTTCGCCGGCGGCACCAATGACGCATTCCTCGTGAAGTTCGCGCCGGACGGCCTCGCGCTCGAATACGCGCTGACCTTCGGCGGCAATCGCAATGATGAAGGCTGGGATGTCGCAGTGGATGGAGATGGAAACGCCTACGTCACCGGCCAGACGGCTTCCCGCAATTTTCCGGTGCGCGGTCCGGCCGGGTCCTTCACGAACACCAGCACGATTTATCAGACCAACATGGCGGGAAAAATTGACGCGTTCCTCGTGAAGATGAATGCCGACGGAAGTTCGAATGAGCTTTCGTTCTATCACGGCGGAAAGAAGACCGACATCGGACACAGCATCGCGCTGGACACCGTCGGGAACGCCTACATCGTCGGTCGCACGGAGTCGACGAAGCTTCCCACAACGAACTCGCTGGTCACGCTCGATGACGACGCACTGAAGTTCAGCGGCAAACGCGATGCGTTCGTCACCAAGTTCCTGACCGGAACACCAGCGCTGAGCCTCGAACCTCTAATCACCGCATCGGCATCCGGCTCCGGCAGTTCGCTGATTCGAGTCAGCTGGCCGGCCTCCTCCTACGAATTCCGTCTCGAAGCCCGCAACCCGAACGGCGGGGAATGGTTCCCCATAACAAAGCCGATCACGAAAGCCGGCGGACGCAGTCAGGTCATTCTGCCCGCGAGCTCCAGCACCCTGCTCTTCCGCCTGCGGATGTAACCGCACCGGGCGGGATTACTTCACGCCCTGGTTCAGATAGATCTTCAGGTTCTTGGTGGCCCGGCCGGCAGCCACGATGTCGAGCTTCCCGTTTCCGTCCAAATCGGCGAGGCACAGATCTTCGCACGCCATCGTGTTGTCATCGATCAACGTTTGCTGCCACTTCGTCCCCTCTGCATCGACCGGCGTGAACAGCTTGATGCCCACCTTTGCCGTCGGACGATTCATCGCGCGCCAGCCCACGACAATTTGATCGCGTCCCAAGCCGGACAAATCTCCACAAGCCAGCGCGTGACCATCGATCAGTGATTCATCGAGCAACGTGCGGTTCCAAAGTTTTTTCGCGTCCGCACCGGAGGATGGCGGCGTGTAGAGCACCAGGTTGTTCCCGTGCATCGGCTCCACCGTGGCGACAAAGCGTTTTCCGGCGCCCAACTGACCGGCGCGGACTTCCCCTGCCCCGCCGCTTTCCGTTCCGGAGATCTGCGTCATCGAAGCGGCGCCCGGACCGACCTCCATCAGGAACACTCCTTCCTTCCCGCCCACGAGCATCTCTTGAGCGGCATCGGCGTCCCACTGGATGGGATCGAAGTTGTGCGTCTTGTGCATCGATTCATCCAACGTCTCCACCTTCCACGGCTCACGAACATTCGCCGGCTTCTGGTAACGAATGACCTTCACGCCGGCGCCTTCGCCCGTGGCCGGCTTGTTGCCGCGCCCATGCAACGGCACCATCACGAGATTGTAAGCGCCCTTGTCGTTCTGCACCCAGCGCATGCGATGAACCGTCGGCTCATGCGGCAACGGCACCGGTTCCCATTTCTGCGTCCGGTCCGCTGGCGGAACGAGATAGAACACCGCGCCGCTGTTGAGCGTGTCGCCGGGATTCCAGCCCGCGCCCACGGCGACTTCGCATTTCCCGTCGCCGTCAATGTCCTGCGCCGCGATGCACACGTGATCTTGCGGCGTGAGGTTTTCCGCCATGACATGCTTGGCCCAGGACGGGTTCTCGTACCAAACAATGAGATTCTTGTCGGCGAGTAGAATGTCGGGCTTCTTGTCGCCGTTCACATCCGCGACGGTGACGCCGTAGCCGATTTGGACCTTGGTATCGACATCGACCGCCTTGAAGGTCGCCACGGGAACTTCCGCCGCAAGAGTGGCGCATTGGGCGGCGAGGAGAGAGAGAAGGATTCTAGTTTGCATAAGCACCTGTCGTGAGTTCGCCGGTAGTTATGGAACCGCCCTCGGA
Organism: Verrucomicrobiota bacterium; assembly: GCA_016713365.1. GTDB lineage: Bacteria > Verrucomicrobiota > Verrucomicrobiia > Limisphaerales > JADJPG01 > JADJPG01. Next base: position 156,021 of record JADJPG010000003.1, read on the forward strand.
AGATTCAAACCTATTCGTCGCTTCAGACCCGTCACAGCCACAACCCCTTCCATCATTCCGTTCCCAACCGAGGTATGCCGCGAGAGTGACCTGCCCGAAATTAACAGAATCCCAGTTGCCAGCTGGGGATCTTTGTGGCTAATACCATCGAGTCTTCCGACCGATTCTAAGGGGTCATATTGCCCGCGGAGTCCATGTCGTTGTTTCGCATGATCTGGTGTGGGTAATTGTTTTGTATGAAGTGGCCTGTCGTTTGGATCTTTAGCTGGGCGTTGCTGTCCGTCGTCTTCGGCGGCACTCCGGCGTCCGCACAGACGACGATCGTCCCCACGGGTTCCACCTGGCGTTATCTGGATACGGGCGTGGATGCCGGCACAGCATGGCGAAACGTCATCTTTGACGACAGCGCATGGCTGGCCGGGCCGGCGCAACTCGGCTTCAGTTCGAATCCCCCGGAGAACGACGAGGCCACGGTCATCTCCCACCTCACCGAATTCGGCGAACCCATCACCACCTTCTACTTCCGCCACACGTTTGAAGTTCCCAACGCGGATCTCTACACCAACCTGATGGTTCGCCTGCGGCGGGATGACGGAGCCATCGTCTACCTCAATGGCATCGAAGTCTTCCGCAGCAACATGCCTTTGGGTCCGGTCGATTTCACCACGCTTGCAGCCCTCGCGCAGGACGACGGGACGTCCCTCTTTGCCGGACCCGCCGATCTCAACGCGCTTTTCACCGGGACGAACGTGCTCGCCGTCGAAGTTCATCAGAACGCACTCTCCAGCACGGACGTCAGCTTCGATCTCGAATTGCTGGGGAACGTGACGTTCGAAAAACCGGCCGTCGCGATTCAATCGCCCGCGGACCGCGCAGTCATCGGCTCGCCCACCGTCGTCCTGTTCGCGAACGCCTCCGACACCGATGGCGTCATCGCGCAAGTCGACTTCATGGACGGAACAGAGTTTCTCGGTTCGGTGACCAACGCCCCGTTTGTGTTCACCAACTTCAACACCAGCGTCGGCACCCATTCCTTCACCGCGATTGCCATCGACAGCACCGGCCTCAGCTCAACCTCTGCGCCGGTCGTCATCACCATCGTGCCGGCCATCGTTCCCTCGCGGTCCGAGTGGCGGTATCTCGACGACGGTTCTGAGCCTCCTGCCGAGTGGAACACCGCGGCCTTCGACGACTCCGGGTGGTCCAATGGCATTGCCCAACTCGGATTCGGCGAAGGCGACGAAACCACCCTTATCCGACGTTCCAGCGAACTCTCCGGCACCAACATCCTCGCCTTCTACTTTCGGCATAGGTTCGAAGTCAGCGACCCGGCGGCCATTTCCAGCCTCACGGTCCGCCTGCTCCGGGACGATGGCGGGATTGTTTACCTCAACGGCACCGAAATCTTTCGCAACAACATGCCGGCCGGCCCGGTTAACTCATCGACCCTCGCCGCTGCCATCGCCGAGGACGCCGAACTCCGCGCCACCCGCGTGAATCCGCAGTTGTTGGTGGCGGGCGAGAACCTCATCGCGGTGGAGATTCACCAGGTGAACATCACCAGCAGCGACATCAGCTTCGACTTGGAACTGCTGCCAAATCTGGCTTCGCACGCGCCGCAGATCACCATCACGTCCCCCTCCAACGACACGGGCCTCCTTGGACCAACGGATGTCACCGCCGAAGCCCTGGCCACGGACGTGGATGACGCGATTGCGAGTGTGAGCTTTTATCTGGACGGCAGATTGACCGCCACGATCAGCGAAGAACCGTACGCCTTTGAATTCGAAGACCTCGTCGGCAATCACACCATCCGCGCCGTCGCCACCGACAGCCTCGGCCTGAGTTCGACCTCTGCCCCCGTCAACATCGGGATTGCCAGCACCGTCTCACTCATCGCCACCGGCGCCGTGTGGCGCTACTCGGACATTGGCGGCGATCAGGGCACCAACTGGCGCCGGCTAGATTTTGACGACAGCGCATGGCTCTCGGGAGCCGGCAAGCTGGGCACGAACGATTCCCCCACCACCGTGATCCGCATCCGCAACGCCAACAACCAGCAGATCAACACCTCGTACTACCGGCACCAGTTCGGCGTCACAAATCTCGCCTCCATCACGAATCTCGCCTTCCGCGTGCTGCGCGATGACGGCTGTCTCGCCTACCTGAACGGCGTGGAGATCTTCCGCATGAACATGCCCACGGGCACCGTCACGTTTAACACTCTCTCCCCCGTCGGCGTAGCAGGTGCGGACGAATCGACCTACTTCACCACCAACATCAGCCCGGCCCTGCTCATCGAAGGCCTCAACGTCCTCGCGGTTGAGCTCCATCAATCCTCGGGCACCAGCGATGCAGGATTCGATCTTGGCCTCCGCGGAATCACCATTCCACCCGTCGTCTGCCCCCCATTGAGCATCTCGCACGTCGGGCCAGACGTTCGCATTTCGTGGACCGGGGAAGGCTTCATCCTCCAGGAATCCGATCGCCCGGAAGGCCCGTACACCAATCGCCCCAGCCTCTCCAGTCCCCACCTCGTTTCTCCGCCACTCGGAAATCGTTTCTTCCGGCTGACCCGTCCCTGACCCCTCGCCGCGAAAAGGCGTTTCATTCCCGAGGGCGCGGCGACAATTCCGTTGCCTCACCCCGGCCCGCGATTAAACTCCGCTCGAAATTTTTCCGGTCCGACGCCGCACCTGATGAAGAACATTGTCTATTTCGATCTCGAAACGCAAAAGTCCGCCGACGAAGTGGGCGGCTGGGACAAGATCCGCGACATGCGGATGAGCATCGGCGTGACCTACAGCACGGCGCGCGGCGATTACCGCATCTACGGCGAGAAAGACGTCGATGAACTGCTGACCGAACTTCAGCGCGCCGATCTCGTCGTGGGATTCAACAACCTCGGCTTCGACTACGAGGTGCTCCACGGCTACACCATTCTCGATCTCACCCAGCTCCCCACGCTGGACATGCTCGTGGAGATCAAAAAGATCCTGCCGCACCGTCTCTCGCTTGACTCCATTGCGCACGCGACCATGGGTGTGGAGAAAACCGCCGAGGGCCTCCAGGCCATCCGCTGGTTCAAGGAAGGCAAGCTCCTGGAGATCGCGGAATACTGCTGCTACGACGTGAAGATCACGAAGCTCGTCTACGAATACGGCGCGGCCAACAAGCAGCTCTTTTACACGAACAAGTTCGGCGCGAAACTCTCGGTGGCGGTCGGCTGGTAAATGCGTTCTCCGAAAAAGAACGGGGCGAATCACCTGACGGCGATTCGCCCCGCTTGTTTTGGAGTCAGTGCCTATCGGCGCGCAGCGCGAATGGTCCGTGACGCCGGATCGTTGTCCTGAATCGTCACCGTCACCGCGGAGTTTTCACCCAGGGAAACCCCTGACGTCGGACTGCTCAGAGTCACTGTGAACTCCTCATCTTCCTCGTCAGCCGTGTCATTGATGATCGGGATGCTGATCGTCTTGGCCTTCGCATTGGAACCGAAACTCAACGTTCCCGTCTTCGTCGTGTAGTCCGAGCCCGCCGTCGCGGAATCGTCCGCCGTGGTGTATTGAACCGTGATGGTGCCTTTGAGCGGCCCCGAGCGCGTCACCGTCAGGACGAGGTTCTTCACCCCCTCTACGATGTTGGTGCCTGAAACGCTGAACTGCAGCGAGCGCTCGTCGTCCTGGATGTTCAGCACGGCGTTCGTGCGCGACCCGAGGCGGGCGCCGCCGGTCGGATTGGCGAGGGACAGCAGCACGGTCTCGTTTCCATCCGGATCCAGATCGTCCGTGATGTCGATCGTGAAGGTGACCTTGGTTTGGTTCTCGTCAAACGTGATAGTCGTCCCATCGAAGTCGGCATAGTCGTCGTCCGCCGTGGCCGTGCCGCCGGCATTGATGACATCCACAGAGACGCCCGCCGCCTTGCCGCTCGACCGCGTGAGCGTGATGGTCGCCGTCGCGCCAGTTTCAGTGATGGAGTAGGTCGCCGCGCTGAAGGCGATTACGCCAGCCGTGTCATCATCGATGATGGTCAGCGTTGCCGAATCCCGCTCGCCAAGCGTGGCGCCACCGGTTGGATTGCTGATCGAGAGCAGCACAGTTTCGTTGGTTTCGTCAAACGGATCGTTCAACAGAGGAATCTCAATCTTCAAGGCGTTGGCGCCCGCTTCGAATTCAATCGTCTCCGTCACGCCGGTGTAATCGTCGCCGTCCTCGGCGCTGCCATCTTCCGTCGTGAAGTCGAAGGTGACGCCGGCGGCGTCGCCACCCGTGCGGGTCACAATGACCACGGCCACCGCAGCGGACTCCTTCACCGTGAATCCGGCGACCTTGAAGTTCAGTTCACCACCGACGTCGTCGTCGACGAGGGTCACAACCGCTTCAGTGAGATTTCCGAGCTGACCGCCGTCCGGATTGCTCAATTCGATCCCGAAGGCTTCGTCGCCTTCCACCACTTCATCGCGAAGGATGCGAATCGGAACGGTGCGGCTGGAAACTCCGGGGCCGAACGTGACCGTCACGTTCGTGCCGCCAAAGTCAGCGTCCGCTTCCGCCGTATCATCAATCGTGGAAAGATCGACCGTCGAGGTTCCCGTGGTGGGACCGGAGCGCGTCACCGTCACCACGACCGTCGCCGCCGCTTCACTCGCCGTGTAGGCTTCGGCGGAAAGCTGGAACGAAACTTCATCATCCACGATCTGCACCGTGGCGTTGGTTCCTTTTCCGAGCGTGGCGCCGCCCATCGGATTGGTCAGCTGGAGCAGGACGGTTTCGTCGCCTTCGGAATCCGGATCATCGTTGATGATCAGCGAGAGTGTCGCCGTGGTTTCGCCCGCGGCAAACTCCACTGTTTCGCTGCCCAGCGAGTAATCCTCGTCCGTCGTCGCCGTGCCGCCGGTGACGGTGACATCCACCGTAACACCTTCCGCTGTGCCGCCCGAGCGCGTCAACGTGACCACCGCTTCGCCGTCCGTCTCGTCGACCTTGATCGCCGCCGCGCTGAACTTGATTTCACCCGCCGAGTCGTTGTCCGTGATGATCACGGACGCAACGTTCTTCGTGCCGAGGGAAGCGCCGCCGCCCGGGGCATCCAGAACGACCTCGAACGTCTCGTTGGTCTCGTCGAAGTCATCGTTGTTCAACCCGATCACAATCGTCTGGCTCGTCACCCCATCCGGGAAGGTCAGCGTGCCGAAGTCCGACGTGAAGTCCTCTTCGCCGAGCGCGCCGCCATCGACAGTAAGGTAGTCGACCGTCACCTCGCCCGCCTTGCCGCCCGTGCGCGTGACCGTGAGGGTCACCGAGGCGGAAGACTCTCCCACGACATAGCTGACCGCGCTGAACTGCAGCAGGCCCGCGGTACCAGGAGTGTCGTTGTCAGTGACAATCATCACCGCGTTGCTCTGGCTGCCGAGCGTGGCGCCGCCCGTCGGATTGGACAGCGTCAGGCGAATCGTCTCGTTCGTCTCGAACACGCTGTCGTCGATGACCTCAAAGGTGAAGGTGACGCTCGTCTCGCCTTCTGCGAAATCCAGCGTTCCTTCCGTCGGCACATAGTCCGCGTCCGCCATGGCTGTGCCGTCCGCCGTGCTGAAATCAACGGTCACTGCGCCTTCGCTGCCGCCGCTGCGCGTGATGGTGAATTCCGCCGTTGAGTTTGTTTCGCTCACCGTGAAGGTGGCAGCGGAGAACTGGAACTGCCCTTCCGCGGGCGGAGGAGTGACGGTGTTGAGCAGGATGAACGTCGCCTTGGCGTAAGCCGCCATCGCTTTCGCACCCGGATAGGAGTTCGTATTGATCGTGACAAACTTCGCAAGGAACACGCTGCACTTGTATTCCGTGCCCGGCGCGAGGGTGCCGGCGGGAATGACCACGGAGGTGGACTTGCCGTTCAGGGAATCCGGCTCGCCGGGACCGGAACTTTCGAAGACTGACCCAAACTCGTCCTCAACGTTGACCATCACGAAGTCATTCGAAGTGGCGCCCGAAAGAGCCTCCCAGGTGAGCGTGAAGTCCGCGTAGGCATCCACGCTCTGGGCAGCCGCCCAGTTCGAAATGCGCGGAGTAGCCGGATAATTGTCACCGGTAAGACTCAGGCTCGACGTGCGATTGCTGCCGCTGCCAGTGGTGATCTGGAACTGGTAACTGCCGCTGTTGAACACACTGTCCATCGCGGACTTGGTGGGGAAACGTCCCTGAACTCGGAACGTTCCGCCGTCCTCCGCGCCGCCGCCTTCGTTCGCCGCGAGGCCGGTGATGAACACGCTCTCCAGCTCCATGGGGTAATTGGTGCCCTTGGGCGAACGCAGCACAACGTTGGTGATGGATTCCCAGTAACTGCCTTCCACGAAGGCTTCGAAGTGGAACGGTTGATTCGTCCCGAGCACCGGTGCGCCTGTGCCCGTCTGCATGAACTCCTGGCCTTTGAAGAGAACAATCTCGCTCACTTCCGGGCCGGTTCCGCTGCCGCCGCCACCATTGACGGTGAGCACAAAGGTCTTCTCGTCGGACTCATCGAAGATGTCGATGACGCGGAAGGTCAGGGTGAAACGTCCGCCGGATTCCGGTGTGCCCGAGATCTCGCCGGTGTCGCCATTGAGTTCCAGTCCCGGAGGAAGTTCGCCGCTGATCAAGTTCCAGAAGTACGGCTGTTCACCACCCGTGGCTTCGATCGTGAAAGAGTAGTTCGTGCCGACGATGCCGGAAGGGAGGCTCAGTAGTGGATTGGCAGTCGCCGGCGGCGGCGTCACCTAACGGTTCCAAGTCGAGAGGAACGCTGTTCGCCGCGGCGTCGCGAACAGAAGTTCAATCGGCGATGACCTCGTTCCACGGAACAGGGTAATAGAAGACGTGCGAGGTCCCCGCCGGGCATCGGTTCCTAGCCATGACCCGCCTGATAAAGCGGTCCGCGATGGCTGTACAGGTCGAAGTCGATGGACATTACAAATTCCGGCGCGCTGATGGTCGTACCGTTGGTTTCTGCATAGCGGATGCGGACCTCCACTACGTTCCCGGCGTCATTCACAACTACAGTCGGGACGAGCAGCACCTGCTCCGGCGCGGGGTCTGGATCCAGGAGGTTGAACGACCGATCGTTGCCGCCATAATTGATTGTATAAACACCTCCGGGCGGGAACGGCGGGACGGCCACCAATGGCGAGCCATACAACGGACCAAAAGCGTCCTGGAAAGCGTCCATTGGTGGAGTTCCCCATTCCTGACCCCTCCGGCCCGGTGAACGTCACAGTCGCCGGTGGATTCGTATCCCACGTACCTCGTAAAGCAGCGCGTATTGCTGCAAGTCCAGTCGGGAAGTCGATGGTGCCATTAGTGCCGTCGAACGCGCCGGCCGGGAAATTGAAGACGAAGCCGATGCGGCCCGCGGCGCAATCCACCGGGGTTCCCGTGGTGGTCAGCGGAATGTGCGTTTCCGAAACGTAGCCGGCGATGCCCATCGCGCCGGGATAATCATTGGTGTTGAACGTGGTGAAATGTCCCACGAAGAACTTCACCTTGTATTGCTGGCCCGGACGCAACGTCCGCGCGCGAATGAGGAAGTTGGTCGCCGTTCCGGTCAGCGCATCCGACGAGCCCGGCGGACCAGTCGAGATGATGGTTTCATCCTGGCAGTCGTAGATTTCAAAGCTGACGTAGTCATCCTCCGTCGCACCGGAGATGGGCGCCCACGAGACGGTGAAGTCCGCCGTTGGATCGATCGCCTGGGCGGCGGTGAAGTTGGAGATTTGCGGAGCCGCCGGATACGCATCGCCACTGATGAGCAGTTGATTGGTCTTGCTGCCGTCGAACACACCTTCCGTCAGGACGGCGTAGTCACCGTTCGGGAACAGTTCATCGAGCGCATTCTTCGAGGCGAACGTTTGCTGCAACTCAAAGTTTTCTCCTTCGGTATCTTCCAGAACCTGCGGCGTGCTTCCCGGCGGAACGATCGACGCGGAGAGCAGTGATTCGCCGCCGTTTCCTTCGACGAAGCTCATGAACACATAACTTTCGCCGTCCGCGGCGACAGCCGGACCGGCATTGGTCTGCATCCAGCGTTGTCCCTTGAGCACGGCGAAGAAGCGAACGTCCGGGCCATTCGGCTCCTCACCGCCGCCGCCATTGGACTGGATGTTGATGAGGAATGTCTTCTCGGCGGAGGCATCGGTGGAGTCCATCACGCGGATGGTGACTTCAAACGCGCCGTTCGTGGCCGGATGGCCGATGATATTGCCGGTCTCCTCGGTGATCGTCAGCCCTTCTGGCAGATTGCCCGCCGCCACGCTCCAACGATACGGCGGCTCTCCACCGTTGGCCGACAAGGATGCGCCGTAGGTTTGACCCACCACGCCACCGGGCAGTTCCTGGGTGACGATTTCCACCATCGGCGGCGGTCCCGAATCGCGATGGAAGCCGGAGACGAACGTGTTCTTCGCGATGTCACGGAAGAGCATGTTGACGGAACTGACGGCGTCCCACGGCACAGGATAGGCGAGGACATGTGAGGTGGCGGTGCGAGAAAGCGGTTCACCAAATTCGTCCGAGCGATACAGCGGACCGAACATGCTCTCAAGACTGAACGAGACGTCGTCCACGAACTCGGGAGCATCAATGCTCACACCGTTCGTATCCGCATAGCGCCATTGCACCTCCAGCACTTCATTGGACTCGTTCAACAGCACCGTCGGGATAATCAGCATCTGCTGGCCGGCGGCATTCGGATCGAGAAGATTATAGCTCCAGATGATGCCGCCATAGTTCACGGTGTAAACACCTGCGGGCGGATAGGGCGGCAGCGAAATCTGCGGGGATACAAACCAAGCGCCCCACTCGCCCACGTCGCCATAGGCGTTCGTGGTGTTGTTCAAGCCCGAGCCGCCGGGCCCGCTGAAGGTGATACCAAGCGGCGTGTTGGTTGCATTCCGCACATCCAATTGCACGGAGTAATTCGCCAATGCCTGCGGGAAGGCGATCACGCCGTTCGTCTCGTCGAAACTGCCGGTCGGAAAGGTGAACACCATTTGCAGACGACCCGGAGGACAATCGACCGGCGTTCCGGTCGTGGTAATGGGCAGGAAGATTTCCTTCAAGTACCCGCCCGCGACGATGGCGCCGGGATAGCTGACGGTATTGAACGTGGTGAACTGGGCCACGATCATCTTCACCTTGTACATCATGCCGGGCCGCAGGCTGCGGGCGCGGATCACAAAATTGGTCGCCGTGCCGTTGAGCGCGTTGGGATCCCCGGGCGGCGGCGAGGAGACCACGTGTTCATCGGTGCAATCCATGATCTCGATGCCGATGAAGTCACTCTCCGTCGCGCCAGAAATCGCTTCCCACGTCAGTGTGAAGTCGGCGCTCGGATCAATCGCCTGCGCCGCGCCAAAGGCATCGAAGTGCGGCGTGGAGGGATAAGTGTCGCCGGTGACGACGATGGTGTTGGTCTTGGAACCATCGTTCACCCCTTCGATTATTACCTGGTACGTCCCGTTCGGGTAGGCGACGTCCAAGGTGCTCTGGGAGACAAACAACTCCTCCAGGCCACCATGGTTATTGCCGTCGCCTTCGAGCGCCACCACCGAGGCGTTGGGCAGCACCAGCGAACCATTGGTGATGGTCTCCGGGCCGCTCGCCTCCACCGACACCATGAATACATGGTTTGAATCGGGGACAAGGATCGCGGCGCTGGAGTTGGTCTGCATCCAGCGCTGTCCTTTGGCGAGGACGACGAACTTGGCGTCCGCGGCGTGGAGGTTGAATCCGGCAAATACCGCCAGCAGCAATGCGGCAAAAATGCCCCTTCCTTGGGAAGAATGTTCCTTCATGTTCTGTTTGTCTGTTTGTCCGAGTGTTTAACCGTTACCGGGCCCTTTTAGAACGCCCTGCCGGCCTTTGGCAGTGGGGCCGTCGCGCTATTTCTTCGCTCGCGGACGAAACCACAAAGCCCTGTTAAACAATTTCGGTGCCAATCGTTTCTCCGGCCCCGTCCTACGCCGTCCGGACTTTTCCCGAATAACCGGCCACCCTCCGCTCGTCGTAACTTCCATCGTTCAACACTGACTATGTCTCCTCGAAAGCTTTCTTCGTCACCGCGCGCGTTCACCCTCATCGAACTGCTCGTCGTCATCGCCATCATCGCGATCCTCGCGGGGATGTTGTTGCCCGCGCTCGCCAAGGCAAAATCAAAAGCCCAACGCATCACGTGCGTGAACAACCTCAAGCAACTCGGACTGGGCTTCACCCTCTGGGCTGATGACCACGAAAACAAATATCCGTCCGTCGTGGACCCCGCCGAGGATGGCAGCAAGACCCGCACGGAGGCATGGATGCACTTCGCAACTCTCTCCAACGAGATGGTGACGCCGAAGATTCTCTTCTGTCCCAGCGATGCCGGGAAACAACGCGCAAACGATTTCTCCGCCCAGGCCGGCGGCTTGTTCACCCTGAAGAACAACGCCCTGAGCTACGCGATTGGCACCAGCGCCGGACCCGACAAGCCAGGCATGCACCTCGCCGGCGACAGGAATCTGGTGGGGAAAGACGGTCAGAACTGCGGTCCAGCCGCGCTCACCGGGGTGATTACGCAACTCCCTGCGGACGCCACCACGCGGTGGGACAACACCATGCACAATAACGCCGGCAACATGGTCCTCGCCGACGGCAGCACGCATCAATTCAACCAGATTACCCTCCTCAAAGCCATGCAGGCCTCCGGCGACGAGCGGAACTGCAGCCTCAAGCCAAACTAGGCCGCCCCCCGAAAGCCGCGTCACCGGCCTGTAACCAGATCTGGCGACTCGCTGGTTAACAGAGCGGTGCTACTCTTTCCCTGTCGGTAGAGATGCAAATCGCAGTTGTTCTCATGTGTGTGAAGTAAGGCGCGAGTCTGCGGCGCCGCATCTCAAGAAAGATTTTTGTTGTTCCGGGTGGGGCTGGATTGGAATCCAGCCCTCTTTCTTTTTCAGGGGGGAATTCTCACAAAAGCGCGCGAGGAGGGCGAAGTGGTCTGAGTTTTACGCCCCAGCCCGCTTCCTTGGGGCCGGCGCTAGATCAGCGCAGGTTTAGAACGCGACATTGTGATCCCGAAGGTAACTGACCCGAGATGAGTCGGCCAAGCCCATCGAATCCATCGCTGCCTCTATGAGCGCGAACTGCTCGGAAGTGATGCGAAGCTCCAACTCGCTCAAACCATCGATCAGCGTCTCAATCCCCAGTCCCGCCTCGTCGTGCCGGTTGATGCAGTCGTACACCACCGCGTAAAGGTCAGCGGGAATGACAGAGCGCGCGGCCTCCAAAGCCTGATTGCAACGGTCAATTCGTGACTGGCGTGTATCCATGGCGACGAAGTGGGCAAACGCCGCGCTCAACTCCGATTTGCAATGCCCGGCACTGCCATTTCACCACTTCGTTCTCTCCGTTACCTTCTGTTCAAGGTTCCTCGCGCAAACGAATCCGGCGGTACTCCATCTGTCCGCGATCACCTTCCAGCCCGATGGGCCCGGTCGCCGGAACCTTGTAAGCCGCCTCCAGCACTTCCCCGTTGCAGGTGCAATGCGCCACGCCGTCCTTCACCACGACGACGACTTCGTTCCAATCCTGCGGCTTGTAGTGCTGCAGCTGCTTGTAAGGACCAGCCAGCGGGTAGTCGCGGCATTGGAGCTGTGGCTGGCGAATGAAGATGCCGCTGTCCGCATTCGGCGTCGCGCGGAACTCCAGCTTCATCGTGAAGTCCTTCGGGAACTGCCGCGTCGTCCAGAGCTGTGCGATCCGGCTGCCTTCCGGCGGAGTCGTGACGATCAACCGACCATTCTTCGCCACGTAACGTCCCTCGCTGCTTGATGTCTTGCCGTCGAAATTGTTGGTGCGATAACCCCAGCCCGTCAGGTCGCGTCCGTTGAATAGGCTCACGAAGCCCGGCTCCGGCGTGAAGTCATCCGGCGTCGTTTCGAGGAAGTCCAGCGTCGCCAGCACCGGCCGAATCGCCGCCGCCCACTTCGCATAGCCAGCCTTGTTCGGATGTAGCACATCCGGGAATTCCTCCACCTTCGCGTCGCCCTCCGCGTTCGCAAAGAGCGGCCACGTCTCGATGAACGTCACCTGTGCGTCGCCTTTCACCGCCGCGAAATAGAGCTGGTTGATCTTCTTAATCTTGTCCGCCGGACGTTTCTTCGACGCCGAGCTCGGGAACACCTGGCACAGCACGATCGGCATCTTCGAGTTGTGCTGCTTCAACGCCGCGAGAATGAGCTTCAAGTTCGCCGCGATCGTTTCCGGCTCCGCCTGTTCTTCCAGATCATTCGTGCCGATCAACAGCACCACGCCAGCCGGCTTGAGCGACAGCACATCTTCCTGCAAACGGATGAGCACGCCGCGCGTCGTGTCGCCGCTGATGCCGCGATTGGCCACCTTCACACCGGGGAAACTTCCGCCCATGTTGTCGCCCCAGCCCTGCGTGATCGAATCACCGAGAAACACCAGCGCACCCTGATCCTGAGCCACGCGGCCCGCCCAGCGATTGCGCTTCTCCAGCCAGAGCTTCTGAAACCAATCGTAGCGGCGAATCGGCCCAGCCCCCGGCAATCCATCGTCCGTTGCGGGAATCGCATACTTCAGATCCAGGGCTGGTTTCGCCGCTGGCGCTTGAGCCACGAGAGAGAACGGAAACGCCAGACAGCACAACGCAAGTGAGAGAATCAGTTTCATGGTGATTGAGGGCGATGTTGTCGACGCCTCCAACCCGACGCAAGCGCGATGTCCGCGTTACAGCCAGCGCAGCGCGCAGTAATTGCAGATGAGATGCAGCGTACCGTCGATAATGATCATCAACCACGTCGCCAGCCACTCAGACACGCTATAGTGAAACCCGGTGGCCGAGCATTCTCTCCAAGGCTGCCGTTGCGGCGACCAAAAGTTCCTCGCCCAGATCAGGTAACGCACGAGCCGGTAGCGATCGATGAAGAAGTGGGTGACGCAGATCACCGCCACGGCCGCCGGAGAGCCGATGAGCAGGAAGGGAATCGAGTAAACGACGACGTGACTGAGCGTGGCGCAACACCGCCGGCACTTGTTGTTCGCCATCCAGTCGTTCTGGAGAACGAAATCGCCCAGCAGATGGAGAATCAGCTGTTCCATGCGATGGCAGCGCGTTCGTCCCGCACTCGTTGAAAGCCCGCCGCATCGGACGAAACGCCCGAGACGCGGTGGCCAAATGGTCGCTGAAGCGGAATCATTCTCGCGGAGCCAGCAGGACCGGCCCGGTCACATTCGTTTGCAGCGAGAACCCGAATCCGACGTCGCCGCTCTGGAACAAGGCGCCCTTAAACGGAACCTTCGCGCCGGATTCCGGCACCACCACGCTTCCGCTGAACAATCCTGTCGCTCGCGAAATGGTCATGCTGAGTGCGTTCGTCTCTTCGTTCACGACCTTGTCGGTGGCCGCGTGCTGGATCCGGTTGGTGAACGGCGTCGTGAGATTCCCGCCGCTGAACACCACTACGCCGTTGCTGAAGGTCAGCGCACCGTAAAGGCTGTTGGTCGGCGGCTGATAGCGAGCGCCCACCGCATCAATGGCGTTGGTGAATCCCGCAGGATAATACTTCGCCGAAAGAACCGGCTTGGCGACCCAGCGCATCTCTCCGGAAAGATCGCCTTGGACGAGATTCGTCCCGATCGTCACCGCGTTCGTCTCGAACGCCAGCCAGCTCCAGATGGCGCCTCGTCCGCCGCGCAGCGAAACATGGAACGGCCACAAGCCTTCGCGAGACATCGGTGCGGCGTGACTGATGGCGGTGTTGTCCGCCAGCAAACCTTTCAGCTTGGCCACGCCACTCGACGCGACGGTGATCGACGCGAAGCCATCGCCCTCCGGAGTATCAGGCTCACCACTGGCCGGAAGGATCAGTGTGTAGCGACCCGTCTGCGGCGCGAGATTTGTCTTCGAGTGGAACACCGCCCGGTAGGCAACAAGTTCGGACGACCAGTTCGTATCGTGCAATCGTCCCTCGATCCCTTGCACGAGCGCGCCCGAGTTGAAGTTGAGCTCGACTCCCAATGGCGCTTCGAGGCTACCGCGGCGAATCGAGTTGGTCGCCAGACCATCGAGTCCGAACGCGCCGGAGAACGACAGGTTCCTGCCGCCCAGTCGCAACTTGCCGCTGTAGGTTCCCTTGGGCGTGGTGCGAATCGTGACGAAGCCCGCGCGTTCATGCGACACGACGTTGGTATCGTAGGCCAGTCCCGCGTACGTGCCGGGTCGCAACGCAAACGGGTTGGTCATGAAACTTGCCTGCACCACGAGGCCCGTTTGGATGAGCACGTTGATCGTGTTCGCGTTCGTCGTGCGATCGCCGCTCCAGCCGGTGAAAAGCGAATTCGCACACGCTGTCGCGGTGATGACCACGCTTTTGCCAGGCTCGCGATAGGTCGTGCCAAGGAATCCCGCCGTTACGCTGCCGCAGCCTTCGACCGTCACGATCACCGGAGCGAACCGCACGTAGTTGATCGAATTGGTCGCGGAGTAGTTGCCCCAGCTGTCGAACGAACGGATTTGGATCGTGTTGCGTCCGAACGCGAGGTTCGATGCGACGAAGGTCCACGCGTTTGTGCCGGTGGTGTTCGTCCAGGTCGTCGAGCCGAGGCTGTTGGTCATTCGCCACTGCACGGCGACGAGATCAGTGTTATCCGTGGCGATGCCGCTGATCGTGACCGTGTCGTTAGTCAGGCCAACGTTCGCGGGCGGCGCCGACGTGACGGTGATGGATGGTCGTTGCTGTTCGCCAAGCGTCGAGTAGTTCAGCACCACAGTGCCGCTGGCGCCGTTTACTCCGTCTACGGCGATGTAGTAAATCGTGCCTGTGACCGTCGTGAAATGCAGGCTGCTCGTCACGCCGTTGGTGTCGCTGTCGTTATCGCAGGCCACGGCGGTGAGCTCGGAGAAGTTCGCGTTGGTGCCGGTGTAGACGGCGAGGATCGTGTCGAACGTGCTGCCGTCCGTGTTCAGATCGAGCACGCCGTCCGTCTCTGCTTCGAACGCAAACCATCGCGAAGCACCGCCAGGAACGCCGCAATGATCCGGCTCGCCCGGTTCCAGCGACTTCACGGTGCCGAACACCTGATCCGGAATACCCACGGCTCGTCGCCGCCACATCGGGAGGCAGACGCGAGAAGCTCGCCGCCGGCGGCGGATCGAGTCGCAGCCGGCGACCGCTCGAAATCGTGTCGCTGAATTTGTCCGCGGCCGCAAAGTCCTGTTCCAATCCGGGCGACAGCGTGATGCCCAGGCTTGCCGACTGGCTGGTAACGGTGCGCGAACCGATCGTCGCCTGCACTTTGAACAGGCCGACATCACCGAGGCCAACGCCCGCTGTGTCCAAGTGCTGTTGGTCCCGTCCGGGACCGCAACATTGTTGAAGAACCATTGATACGCCACGCCCGCGCCACTCACGCCGACCGTGAAGACCGCGTTACTCGTCAGTGACACGATGCGGTCCGTGGGCTGATTCGTGATCACGGGCAAGACGTCCGTCGTTTCCTCGAGGCTCCATTCCAGAAGAATATTTCCCGACGCACCGCCGGCTCCGTCGACCACGATGCGATACACGCCGTTCGAAACGACGTTGAACTGCACCCGGCTGTTGTAGAACCCAGCGCTGTCATCATCCGACACCACCGCCGTGAGCGCGCCAACTGAGTCGCCTTGGTAAACGGCCAGCAACGTATCGAAGTCGCTGCCCGCCGTGGAGAACGTCGCAATGCCCGTCGCCGGCGCCTGCCACGAGAACCACATCGACTTGCCGCCAATCTTTTCCGCGTGCAACGGCTCGCCCGATTCCGCCGTCGCCAGTGTGTTGCTGGATTGCCCAACGCCGGATGAATTGGTGCTAGTTATCTCCGCGGTGAAATTGTCCGTCATCCCCAGTGCAGCCACCACGACTTGAAGAGTCGCGTCCGCGCTGGCCGCTGAGCCTTGCGCATTCTGCACCACAACCCGATACACACCCGAGTCCGCCACCTGCACATTGGTGAACGTCAACGCCGAGCCGGTCTCGCCAGTCAGCGGCACGCCGTTGCGTTGCCACTGGTAGGTCAGCGGTGGCGTGCCAATCGCGGTCACGGCGAACGTGACTTCGCTGCCGGCATTGGTGGTAATCGACAAGGGCTGGCTGATGATGGATGGCGGCACGGATAAAACGGTCAGCGTCACCACGGAACTGGTGACCGATCCGCCCGGGCCAGTCACGACGGCGAAGTAACTTCCGCTCGCGCTGACGCCAACGGTTCCGAGGTTCCACGTCGTGTTGGTCGCGCCGGCAACGGCGACGCTGTTTGAAACCCAGGAGTAGGTCAGGGGCCCGGTTCCGATGGCCACGACGCTGAACGAAACTTCGTCGCCGTCATTGATCGTGCGTCCGAACGGTTGCGTCGTAATGGAGGGCGGCACTGCCAGCACCGTGAGTGTGGCGACGACACTGGTGACGGATCCGACGCTGTTGCTGACCACCACGGCGTAGTTGCCGCCTTCGCTCAACGTGACATTGGTAAACGTCAGCGTGGAGTTTGTTTCAGAAGTCAGGTCAACGCCGTCGCGCATCCACTGATAGCGAAGCGGCGCCGTGCCGATCGCCGTCACGGCAAACGAGACATTCGTGCCGTCGTAAACTGTCTGGCTGACAGGTTGGCTGACGATGCTTGGCGCCAGCGGCACGACCGTCAGCACCGCGACGAGACTGGTGACAACACCGGAGACGTTGCTCGCCGTCACAGTGTAATTGCCGGCGGCGCTGAAGGTGACATTGCTCAACGAGAGCGTGGCGTTGGTCGCGTTGGAAATGTTCACTCCTCCGACCGCCCACTGGTACTGCATCGGCCGGCTGCCGGAGACAGTCACGGAGAAAGTCACATTGCTGCCATCGGTCACCGTCTGGCTTTCCGGCTGTTGGGTGATCGTCGGTGCCACCGTCTCAACCGTCAGCACCGCCACGACGCTCGTCACCGCGCCGGCGGTGTTGCTGACGACCACCAGATAATCACCAGCCAGACCAGGCACAACATTGGAGACTTGAAGCGTGGCGTTGGTCGCACCTGCCACCGTGGCGCTGCCGCGCTTCCACCGATAAGAAAGAGGTTCGGTGCCCGTCGCTGTCACGGAGAACGAAACATCAGTGCCGTCAGCGACCGTCTGACTCTCTGGCTGCGACGTGATCACCGGAGCAACCGCAAGCACCGTCACGACGGCAACCTGGCTGGTCACTGATCCGGCCGAGTTGCTGACAACCGCGACGTAGTTTCCGCTGTTTTCGAGACTGGCGTTCGTCAGGCTCAGGAGCGAGTTCGTGGCTCCGGCGACCGCGGCGCCGTTTCTCATCCACTGGTAGGTCAAGGGCGCGGTGCCAGTCGCGCTCACGCTCAAGGTGACGGCGCCCCCGTCGGCGATTGATTGAGTGACCGGCGCAAGCGTCACAACGGGTGGAATCGCCCCCACGACAATCGTCACCATGGCGATCGCAGAGTTGCTCACCCCGTCGTCAGCGACGAAGAAGAACGAATCCGTTCCGATGAACCCGTTGGTAGGCGTGTAAGTCAGCGTGCCGGTGGTTGGGTTGAATCCGGAAATGTCGCCATACGCGGGACGTTCAAGGATGATGAACTCAATCGCATCGCCGTCCGCATCCCCGCCGGTCAGCGTGATCACCCGGGCGGAGTCCTCCAACGTCGTGACGTTCTGGTTCGTCGCCACCGGTTGAGCACCAAAAATCCGCGCGCTGACACTGCTCGAGTCACCGGAGGCTTTGCCACTCCAGACGACGGCGTAGTTCTCAATGTGCCGCACCGCGGCCGACGCCATCCGCTGACTGCCCGTGGTGTATTGATTCACCGTGACAGCCGCGCCACCAGCCGTGAAATCAGAGTCATAACGCTTCGCAAATGTATCGATGGTGCCCGACGAAGTCATTTCGTAGGTGACGACAAACTCGCCGGAAGCGGTCATCGCGATCGAGGGGCTCGTCGCGTCCCCTGCCGCCACCTGAAACGTCGCGTAGCGCCTTGTCCCGTCCGAGGCGTAGCCGCTTCCCCACACGCCAGCCAACAGACCGAGGATATTGTCCACGCGATAAAAGCAGGCAATGTCGCCATTCGCAGCCATGGCCACCGCAGGCACGGAGGCGGCAACCAATAACTCGTCCACCTGCGTGGCGGAACCTTGGTACGTACCCGATGAATCGAACCGCTGGAGGTGGATATCGCTGTTGACCTCGAACGCGATCACGAAATCTCCCGCCTCACCCATCGCCACCGAAGGATTCTGCTCCGTGCCGGAATCGATGCGATTCGCCCGTTGCTCGACGCCATCCTGCGGACTCGCATCCGCGGCGAAGCGTCGGTAGAAAATCCCGTCCGCGTCGCCCTCCCCCTGACCTTCCCACGCCACTAAGAAACCGCCGCTGCGCCGGTTCAGTGCGATCACGGAATTGCCCTGTGCGCCGTTGGTGGTTGTGTTCACTGCGATCTCACCGGTCAAAGCCGTGCCGTCCGCAGCAAAGCGACGTACGAACACACCAGTGCCGCTCCCGTCCTGCCCGTCGCTGGTCCACGTGACCACAAAGTTGCCCGCGTCGTCAGACGCCACGCTGGCCTGGCTCTGGTTCCCAGTCGTGGTGACGTTGACCGCGAGCTCGCCGGTCAATGCCGTACCGTCAAAAGCAATCCGTCGGGCATACACGCCTTTGCTCGAGGAGAAATCCTGTCCGGTGCTCGTCCAGACGAACACCAGATTCCCCGAGCTGTCGAAAGACACCGCCTGCTGGCTGCCGCGATTCAACGAAGACGTTTCCTGCGTGGACGAAGTCGTGGCGTTGACTCGGAAATCCGCCACGGCGAGCGACGGCAGGAATACGATCAGGGCAAAAACAATGCGCACCAAAGCCAAGCCGGAGAAATCTGGCAGCTTGTGCCGCCTGGATAGGCAGGTTGTGCCGCCAATCGACCCACCACGATCGAGCCATTCGCGGCCTGCCAGTCGGTCGGACGGACCATCACAGCCCGCCGGACAGCCGGGAAAAAATCCATTTCGATGCATAGGAATAATTGAGGCCGGAGATACATCACCAGCTTTCCGAACCACCCCTTTAGCAGCGTCAGTGCCACAGGTGTTCGCGCTCAGGCCGGGTTGGCCGGTGAGTTGCTGAGCACTTTTTGCATGATTGTCGTCACCGGCGGCGGACCATAGACAGGGCGCCGCCGAGGTCACTGGTTGCCAACTACGAAACTGCTTTGAAAAACACTCGGCTTACTCTGGCGCTGTTCGCGGCGGTCGTTTCAGCCACGTTCCTCATTCCCACGCTCTCGCGCGCGCAGATCCAGGCTTCCACGTCGGTTCTCCTGACCATCGAAGGCAAGGTCGAGGTGACCACTGCCGCCGCGCCCGCCTGGAAGCCGGCTCAGACCAACCAAGCGCTCAGCGTCGGCGATCGCATTCGCACGGGCGTGCGCAGCCGCGCGACACTGCGGCTCGCCGACCAGACTGTGCTGCGCGTGAACGAGCTCACGCTCCTCGAAATCCGCCCGACCGCCACTGACGCGAAGCGCCCGGGCCTGGACCTCCGTTCCGGCTCGACCTATTTCTTCAACCGCGGTCGCCCGACCGATACCGACTTCCGCACGCCCGTGGCTTCCGGGGCGATTCGCGGAACGGAGTTTCACCTCGCCGTGGCCGAAGGTGATGGCCGCACCGTGCTGACGTTGCTCGACGGCGAAGTCGCGCTGAACAATTCCGAAGGCGATCTGGCCCTGACGAGCGGCGAGCAAGCCACCGTGGAGCCCGGCCAGGCGCCGCGCAAAACCGCCGTGCTCGATGTCACCAGCATCATCCAATGGTGCCTCTATTACCCAGCCATCCTCGACCTGGACGACATTCGCCTCGACAAAGACACTCGGGCGGCGCTTGCCGATTCTCTCGCCGCATATCGCACCGGCGATCTGCTGCAAGCCCTGAGCCTTTATCCGGAAACCCGCCAGCCGTCGTCCGATGCCGAACGCGTGTACCGAGCCGCGTTGTTGCTCGCCGTCGGAAAAGTCAGCGAAGCCGAGACTGCACTCGGGAGTGTCCCATCCGCGTCTTCAACCGCCGACGCGTTGCGCAAGTTGATCGCCACCGTCACCGGACGGGAGCCGAAAACGAATCGCGCACCATCTACCACCACGGATTGGATGGCGGAGTCCTACTTCCAACAAGCCCAGTCGAGAATCGACCTCGCGCTCGCCGCTGCGCGCACCGCGGCCGCGCAGTCACCGCAATCCGGCTTCGCCGCTGTTCGCGTGGCGGAACTCGAATTCAGCGCCGGCAATACCGACGCGGCTTTGTCCGAACTCAATCGCGGCCTCGCCCTCTCACCGCGCAATGCACAGGCGCTCGCGCTGCGTGGGTTCCTGCTCTCGGCGAAGAACAAAACCACGGCGGCCCTCGACGCCTTCGAGCAAGCCATCGCCGCCGACGGCGCGCTCGGCAACGCCTGGCTGGGCCGCGGCTTAGTTCGCATTCGCCAGGGCGATCGTCGTGGTGGATTGGCGGACTTGCAGGTCGCTGCGACATTGGAACCCAAGCGCGCCGCCCTCCGCAGCTATCTCGGCAAGGCCTACAGTCACGCGTGGGACAACACCCGCGCCACCAAGGAACTCGCCCTCGCGCGCAAGATGGACCCGAACGATCCCACCGCCTGGCTTTATTCCGCGCTGGTGGAACAGGAGGAGAACCAGATCAACACCGCCGTCCGCGACCTCGAACAATCCAAGACACTGAACAACAACCGTAGCGTCTACCGCTCGAGCGTGCTGCTCGATCAGGACCAGTCCGTCCGCAGCGCGAATCTCGCCTCGATGTATCGCGACGCCGGCTTGAACGACGTCGGCGTGCGCGAAGCCTCCCGCGCTGTGAACTACGACTACGCGAATTACTCAGCCCACCTCTTTCTCGCCAACAGCTACGACGCCATCCGCGATCCGAAGCTGATCAATCTCCGCTACGAAACGCCGTGGTTGAGCGAACAGCTCATCGCGAACCTGCTCGCTCCGGTTGGCGCGGTGTCGCTCTCGCGAAACATTTCGCAGCAGGAATACTCGCGATTCTTCGAAGGCAACCGCGTCGGACTGAGTTCCAGCACGGAGTATTTCAGCTCGGGCGACTGGGCGCAGCGCGCCTCGCAATTCGGCACGCTCGGCGACACCAGTTACGCGCTCGATGTGGATTACCGCACGGAGAACGGCCAGCGTCCGAACAACGACTTCGAGCGGCTCACCTTGTCCGGCAAGTTCAAGCAACAGCTCACACCGGCGGACAGCGTGTTTGTGCAGGTGCTCGGCTTTGGCGGCGATTCCGGTGACCTCGCGCAATACTACGATCAGGGTAACGCCAGCGGCACACAGCGGGTCAAAGAGATTCAGGCCGCGAACGTCTTCGTGGGCTACCATCACGAATGGGATCCGGGCTCGCACACCTTGGTGCTCGCCGGCCGGCTCGATGATGAGTTCCGGTTCCGTGGCCAGTCGCGCATCAACAATCTCACGCGCAATCCTTCCGGCCAGGTGACCGGCGGCTTCGGGTCGCTCTACGCGGTGGACTACGAAAGCGACTTCTACGCCTACACTGCCGAGCTCCAGCACATCCTCGATCGCGGCCCGCACACTTTCATCGTCGGCGGACGTCATCAGAGCGGGCGGAATGAAACCGTCGCCGTTTCGCCAGCCGTGCAGGACATCGAGAGCGATCTCGAGCGCAGCACCATCTACGGCTATTACCACTGGCAAATCTTCGAGCCGTTGAAGCTGATGGCAGGATTGAGCTACGACCATCTCGACTTCCCGGAAAACAACGATCTCCCGCCGTTCTCCAGCGAGCAGCGCACCGAAGAACAAGTTTCGCCCAAGGCCGGGTTCTACTACACGCCGCTCAAGGACACGACGATTCGCGGCGCCTACACTCGCTCGCTTGGCGGCTTGTTCTACGACGGCAGCGTGCGTCTCGAACCGACGCAGGTGGGAGGTTTCAATCAGGCGTTCCGCAGTGTGATTCCCGAATCTGTCGTCGGTCTTGTGCCGGGATCGGAGTTTGAAACCTTCGGCCTCGCGCTCGACCAAAACTTCGCGACCGGCACCTACGTCAGCATCGCCGCGGAACAGTTGAACTCCTCCGCGCGACGCAGCATCGGCGCGTTGGATCTTCAGTTCCTCGGTCCGGCCATTCCTTCAAGCATCCCGGACCGCATCGAGTTCGAGGAGCGTTCCCTGACGTTCTCGTTGCACCAGCTCATCGGGAAGCACTGGTCATTCGGCGCGAGCTATCGCGTGACGGACGCCGACCTGAGCGAGCACACGAGCGGCTTAACCCCGGGGCTCGCAGCGGCGATGGACCGCGATTGGGAAGCCACGTTGCACCAGGTTCGCCTCGCCGGAACTCTGAACCTGCCGTGCGGATTCTTTGCTTCGGCAGGCACGGTCTGGAGCCAGCAATCGAATCGCGGTTACTCGCCGGACATTCCGGGCGACGACTTCTGGCAGTTCAACGCCTACGTCGGTTACCGATTCCTGAAACGTCACGCCGAGCTGCGCCTCGGCCTGCTGAACATTGGCGACACCGACTACCGCCTCAATCCGCTCACCCTCTACTCCGAACTGCCGCGCGAACGCACTCTGGCCGCGCGATTCCAGTTCGGGTTCTGAAACGGCGCTCTTGCGCAACATTCCCCTGCCGTGGGCCTCATCAAAAATTTCAAACCACAGGGATGGGGTGGAACGATCGGGGCGCTGCTCGCGGTTTTGGCCGGGCTTGCCGTTTATCAAAATCCTTGGAGCCGGCTGCTGGAGAACTCCAGCTATGACCTGCTGTTCCTGCCGCAAAAAGTCGTGCCTCCGGAGGATGTGGTCATCGTCTACCTCGATGAGGATTCCCACAAGGAACTGGGGCAGAAGTTTAATCAGCCATGGGACAGAAATCTTCACGGCCGGCTCGTTGAGCGAATGACAGCCGCGGGTGCGAAGGCAGTGGTATTTGACATCGTGTTCAGCGATCTCGGCCCTGACCGCGCCGCTGACCACTATTTCGCCGCCGCCATGGAGTCCAACAAGCGGGTGGTGCTCGCGGCCGACAGCGTGTCTGCCGCATACGGAGTGGATGGTGTCGCCGCCCAGTCCATCACGCCACCGCTGGAAATGTTTTCCGTGGCAGCCGCAAGCGTCGGTTCAGCGGAAATGGCTCCCGACCATGACATGACGATACGACGACATCTGCCGGCGATGCGAGATGACCTGCTGCCAGGCCTCAGCTGGGCCGCGGCACAGCTCGTGAAGGCCCCGGTCACGGAAACCGAGGCCTCCCGGCTCGAACAACGATGGGTCCACTACTACGGCCCGCCAGCGACAATTCCAAATCTGAGTTACTACCGGGCGCTGTCGTATGAAGAGACCGACAACGGCCTCTTTCGCGACAAGGTCGTCTTCGTCGGAGCCCGGATGTTCACCAAATTCTCCGGCGAACGGAAAGACGAGTATCGCACCCCTTACTCCTCCTGGATGCTACAGAAACTCTTCATGTCAGGAGTGGAAATTCAGGCCACCATCTTTCTCAATCTGATCCGGGGCGACTGGTTGAACCGCCTGCCGTTGTCGACGGAACGCTGGGCGCTCACGCTGGTCGGGTTCCTTGCCGGATTCGGACTGGCAAGGCTACGGCCCGCAATTGCCGTTGGCACCGCGTTGCTCGGCGCCGCAGCGGTAATGATCATGGCATGGTTCCTCTGCACAACTTCGCGAGTCTGCTTTCCCTGGCTCATCGTCGTCGTGGTTCAGATACCGTTGGCCCTGCTCTGGGCGATTACCTTCAACACACTTCGCCTCTACTTCGAGAATCGCCTGCTCGGCGTCACCCTCGGCCAGCATCTCTCGCCCAGCCGCGTGAAACAGCTGCTCAAGACGCGCGACGTGCTGCATCCGGGCGCGGAGAAAACCGAGCTCAGCATCATGTTCACGGACATCGCGGACTTCAGCGTGATCTCCGAGCACATGGATTCCGACGAGCTGGCGCGTTTGATGAACGATTACTTCGAGGCCGCGATTTCGTGCGTGCACGAGACGGACGGTTTCCTCGTGAAGCTCATCGGCGACGCGCTCTTCGTCATCTGGAACGCGCCCATCGCCCAGCCCGATCACCGCGAACGCGCCGCCCGCACCGCCCTGCTATTGCAGCAACGACTCGTCGCGTTCACCGGCGCGAAGAACGACCGAGCGCTCCGCACACGCATTGGTCTTCACACTGGCGTCGCCAACGTCGGCAACTTCGGCAGCACGACACGATTCGACTACACGGCCATCGGTGAAAACATCAACCTCGCCTCGCGCATGGAGGGCTTGAACAAGCATCTCGGCACCGGCGTGCTGGCCACCGGCGAAACCGCCGCTCCACTCGATGGTCTCGTGGACATGCGGATGCTCGGTCACTTCCGTTTGAAAGGCTTCCAGCGCGCCGTGGCCGTGCATGAAATTCTGGGTCCGGCATCGAACGCTGAAACCACGCGTCCGTGGCGGGAGACGTTCGCGCAAGGTTTGCGACACTTTCAGCAGAGAGAGATGGACCGCGCCCGCGAAGCCTTCGTTCGCACACTGGAGCTGCGCCCGGACGACGGCCCGTCCTTGTTCTATATCGGGATGATGGAGGAACTGGTGCCGGAACTCATCGCCGACGACTGGCACGGAGAAGTCGACATCAAGGAGAAGTGAACCACCGTCGCGCAACCTCGACCTTCAGGCCGCTTTGTCGTTCTTCGCCTGATCGTTTTTGAGATAGCCCGCAAAGAAGCTTTCGATGTCGTCGAAGAAATCGTCCGAGATCGACATCCCGGTCAGGCCGGCGAGGCAATCGAGACTCACCAGTGCGTTCAGGCTCGCGTCCGCGGTGTTAATGCCCGCGATCCGCTTTCCGAAGGCGGCGTTTACCGCGTTGAGGTCCTTGCAGGTGGCCAGAAGATTCTCCAGCTCCCAGTCCGGCGCGAGCCCATGCTTCCAGCGGAAAAACTGTGCGAGCAGATACATCGACACGACCCGGAAGAACGTCTCGTCCGCCGTGGCAAAGGGCAGATGCGTGAAGACGAGCGGACGGAGCTTGTCGAGGATCGGGCAGCCCGACGTGACCATGTGCAGTCCCATCAGCGACGTCGCCACTTCTTGCAGCGAAGCCGTCTTGTTGTAGGTGCGATTTGGCGTCCGCACCACGACGTCCGCCTTCTCGTAGGAAACGGAGTTCTTGAACGACTCGACGATTTCCACCATCGCCGCCGCCGCCGGACACCGCGCGTGCTTGGAAGGATCCAGCGGACAATTCGGGCACTGCTGAAAGCCGAGCTTGGTCCACTCAGGCAACGGCTCAGCAATCTTGGACACCAGCCCCATGGTCAACCGATCGAGCCGTACAACATGGCGCTTCCGCTCTCCACTGGAAAGCGTCAGCTCATACTCGATGGCAATGCAGTCTTCGGCCATGTGCCAAGATTATCGGATGATTCACCCGTCGCTAAACGGGGTCTGTTCCGGTTTGCGCAGATGCCCGCACCGGCCTTAATGGAACTCCGCTTGACTCGCGTTGAATGGAACCGCTTCACTCGCGTCAGCTTGATCCCATGACTCTCTCGATTGCTCCTTTGGTCCGTGCGACGCTGCCCGCAGCAGTCACGTTCCTCACTGCGATTCAACTCCTCGCGCAGCCCGCCGGCCAGCCGCTTGCCTCTGGACGCGAGCCCGGCACGCAGGTCGAGAAGGATTGGGTCGACAATCGCTGGAGCCGCACGGACGTAGGCCCGTTCCTCGCCTCGAATCTCGAAACGCCCGGCGCGAACATCGCCAAGGGACTTTCCATCAAAGTGGGTGCGAACGCTGAAGCTTCCGTCGCCTACGACACCGCCGCGTGCGCGTGGCGTGCCGGCTGGACCGGTGGGTTTCTGAAGTTCGATGCCGGCCGCTTCGGCTTGATCGGCGCGCCCAAGATCAGCGGGACCGTCAGCTTCGCAGGCGGGAAGGACGCGGGCTGGCAAGGCGTCAACGCCCGTTACACCGGCCTTCATCTCAGCGGCAATCGCGTCGTGCTCGAATACACGCTCGACGACATTCGCGTGCTTGAATCGCCGTGGTTCGAGGGCAGCGTCGATGCGCCCGCATTCAGCCGCACCTTCGAGATTAGCCCCAGCATGAAGGAGCTCACGCTCGCGCTGAATTCTCCTTCGAAGAACGCCAACGCCGCCGAGGCCACAGCGCGCCGTTCCATCAGCAATGAGTCAGTGTCCCTGCGTCACGGCACGAACACGCTGCAACTCGCGCTCAGCGGCACGACCGCCGAAATCGAGCAGCGCGCGAATGGCCAGGTGCTCATCCATTTCCCCGCCAGCGACGCTCCTCGCAAAGTCGCGCTCGCCTTCGCCGTCACGCCCAGCGGCTCGTCGCCCGCGCTCGAGTCGTGGCTGAGAAAATCATCGCCGCCCGCCAATCTTGCCGCGCTCGCGCAGCCCGGCCCAGCGCGGTGGTTGCCCGAGTTGAAGACCGTCGGCCAGCGTGGGCTCGATTCCGACATCTTCGCCGTGGACACGCTCACCGTGCCCTACGCGAATCCATGGAACGCGCTCTTCTTCCTCGCTGGCGTCGACTTCACCCCGGACGGCGCCGCCTACGCTTGCACGATTCACGGCGATGTCTGGCGCGTCACCGGTATCGACGACAAGCTCGGCTCGCTGAGCTGGAAACGTTTCGCCACCGGACTCTTTCAACCGCTCGGATTGAAGGTTCGCGATGGCGAAGTGTTCGTGCTCGGCCGCGACCAAATTAC
Source organism: Verrucomicrobiota bacterium (assembly GCA_016713365.1). GTDB lineage: Bacteria > Verrucomicrobiota > Verrucomicrobiia > Limisphaerales > JADJPG01 > JADJPG01. The sequence continues at coordinate 182,874 of JADJPG010000003.1, forward strand.
CCGCCTGAAGGATCTCAACGGCGATGGCGAGGCTGACTTCTACGAAAGCTTCTGCAATCTCATCCAGACTTCGACCGGCGGGCACGACTACGTCACCAGCTTGGAGAAGGACGACGCGGGCAATTTCTACTACGCCGATCCCGTTGGTGCGCATCGCGTCAGTCGCGATGGTCGCACGAAGGAGATTCTCGGCACCGGCTTCCGCAATCCGAACGGACTCGGCGCGAGTCCCGATGGCAAAATCATCACCGCCGCGCCGCAGCAAGGCACTTGGACGCCATCGTCGCAAATCTGCGCCATCCAGCCCGGCGGCTACTACGGCTACGGCGGTCCGAAGATTACGCCCGGCCGCCCGCTCGGCTACGACCTGCCGCTGTGCTGGATTCCCCACGGCATCGACAACTCCAGCGGCAGCCAGGTCTGGGTGCCACAGGACAAGTGGGGACCGTTCGCCGGCCAGATGCTACACCTGCTCTGGGGTCGCTGCGGCGCCATGCTCGTGCTGCGCGACGCCGTGGATGGCGTGAATCAAGGCGCGGTCATTCCCCTTTCCATCAAGCTGCTCTCCGGACCGAACCGCGGATCGTTCCACGCGAAGGATGGCCACCTCTACATCGCCGGCAGCACCGGCTGGCAGACGAGCGCGGTGAAAGACGGCGCGCTGCAACGCGTGCGCTTCACCGGCAAGTCCGTCCGCCTGCCCGTCGCGTGGCACGCGCACAGCAACGGTCTCACGCTCACCTTCAGCCAACCGCTCGATCGCGCCGCCGCGGAAGACGCCGGCAGCTACGCCATCCACCAGTGGAATTATCGCTACTCCTCCGCCTACGGCTCCAAGGACTGGTCCGTCGCCGATCCACAGAAGGAAGGGCGCGATGACGTGGTCGTGAAATCCGCGAAGCTCTCTGCTGATGGCAAAACGGTCTTCCTCGAAACCGCGCCCCTCCAGCCGGTGATGCAGATGGAAATCAAATACAGTCTCAATACCGCCAACGGTGCCGCAATGAAGAACCAGCTCTGGCTCACGCTCAACAAGCTCGACGCTGCGAAACGCTGAGTCCGAACTCCACAAGGGAGATCCGCTAAACACGCGAATGAACGCGAAAATCAGAAGAGAGAGAAGACAGAGCCACGGTCCTCGCAGCCGAGTCCGTTTGCTTTCGCGCTTTTTAGCGTATTTTGCGGGCCACTCCACCGTTGCACTTCCTTCTGTTTCCCTGCTACCAACTCCCAAATCTTACGCCTTGTTATGAAACGAATTTCCCTCGCCCTCGCTCTCGGCCTTGCCTGCGCCGCTGCCCTGCCCGCCGTCGCCGCGCCCAAGCTCGCGGATTCCATCAAGACCATCCGCGCCGTCGGGCCGGAGGGACTCGGCAATGCGCAAGCCTCCGCCGCGTGGAAGGATATTTCCTCCGCGAAGGCTTCCGACCTGCCCGCGATCCTCGCCGGCATGGATGGCGCGAATGAACTCGCCTTGAACTGGCTGCGCGCCGCCGTGGACAGCGTCGCCGCCCGCGAACTCGCCGCCGGTCGCAAGCTGCCCGTGAGCGCGCTGGAAAAGTTCGTCAACGACACGAAGCACAGTTCGCGCGCGCGCTATCTCGCTTACGATCTGATTCGCCGCGTGGACTCCGCCAAGGCCGAGAGCTTGATCGCGAAGTTGCAGGATGACCCGAGCACCGAACTCCGCCGCGACGCCGTGCAACGCCAGCTCGATGCCGCCGCCGCGCTCACCAAGTCCGGCAAGACCAACGACGCCGTCGCGCAGTATCAAACCGCGATCAAATCCGCGCGCGACGCCGACCAGGTCGATGACATCGCCAAGACCCTGAAGAAGCTCGGTTCGCCCGTGAGTTTGCCGAGCGTGTTCGGCTGGGTGACGGACTGGAAGGTCATCGGGCCGTTCGACAACAAGGATCGCGCCGGCTTCGAGAAGGTGTTCCCGCCCGAGCAAGGCATCGACCTCGCCGCAGAATACGACGGACTGAATGGCAAGGTGAAGTGGCAGGATTTCAAGACCACGGATGATTACGGCATGGTGGACCTAAACAAGCCCCTCGGCGCGCTCAAGGAAGTCACCGGCTACGCCTACGCGGAGTTTCACGCCGACAAGGCGCGGCCCGTCGAGCTGCGGATCGGTTGCAAGAACGGCTGGAAGGTCTGGCTCAACGGCAAGTATCTCTTCGGGCGCGACGAGTATCACCGCGGCGCGGAGATCGACCAGTACCGCCTCGCGGGCGAGTTGAAGCCCGGCAAAAATGTCATCCTCGTGAAGCTGACGCAGAACGAGCAGACCGAGAAGTGGACCGTGGAATGGGAATTCCAGATGCGCGTGACCGACGCGCTCGGCACGCCCATCGCCTCGGCGAAGAAGTAGGCCGCCAGCTCCGGAGGAGCGTCATATTTGTAGAAACCGGACATCCATGAAACCAACCAGCCCCGTAGGGGCGACATGTTCCCGACGATGCCGCTCCTACGGAGCTTGGTGTTCTTGGCCGGACACGTTGCTACAAAGATGCCGCCCCTCCGGGGCTTCCGACTCACGCGCCAGCGTCTTTGAATGCGGCGGTGCTCCGCCGCTTTTCCACTCGCACCGACCATGCGAAAGCGCCAAAGCACTGGCGCAGTCCAAAACCCTCGAGGCAGAGGAGCAAACCGCGACCGATTACCACATGTTCGCCCAAAGCAGCGTTCTGAAATCGAATATGCGCACTTCTTATCTTTTGGCTTTGGCGGTGGTTTCCGTCGCTCTTTGTGGGTGTGCAGGAACCAAGCGGACGTTTGGTCATTCATTTCCCGAGGTGAAAGCTGCCGTCCAACTGGTCGAAAAGGAGACCAGATTGAAAGGCGGCGGCAATCCAAACATTGTTGAGACTCGAGATATACGCCCTGGAAAGTGTCGCGTTCGATTGCTGGATAACTATATGGCGACCTTTGTATTTACGTTCACAGAAATTACCCTGACACAAATTGAAGATCGAAAGAGTCGGGTCGAGGTAATCTCGCGAAAGTCCGGAATACTTATCAACCCTCGCCGCCGTGATGTCGAAGAAGCGATGTTGCATCGAATCTCTGAGATCTTACTAAGGCCTGAGTCCTTGCCAATTACTCCTTTGTCGCCCTCCAAGCTTTCCAACCCATGAAAATCCTCGCCCTCACCCTCTCGCTTCTCGCCACCGTCACCGTCGCGCGCGCCGACTGGCCGCTCTTCCGCGGGCCGGACGGCAACGGCATCGCCCACGCCCTGTTGCTGCCGGACAAGCTCGGCACGAACAGCATCGCCTGGGCGGCGGACCTGCCCGGTCGCGGCTTGAGCAGCCCCATCATCATCGGCGACCGCGTGTTCGTGACGTGCTCCAGCGGCCCGAAGCAGGACCGGCTGCACGTCATCTGCTTCAACGCGAAGGACGGCACGAAGCGCTGGGAACGCCAGTTCTGGGCGACCGGCCGCACGATGTGCCATGAGAAGACCAGCGTCGCCGCGCCCACGCCCGCCAGCGACGGCGAGCGCATCTTCGCCATCTATTCCTCGAACGACCTCGTGTGCCTCGACCTCGACGGCAACCTGCTCTGGCTGCGCGGCCTCACGCGCGATTATCCGAACGCGAGCAACAGCCTCGGCATGTCCTCCTCGCTCACGGTCGCGGACGGCGTGCTGATCGCGATGGTGGAGAACGACGACGATTCGTTCACCGCCGGGATTGACGTGAAGACGGGCGTGAACCGTTGGAAGCTGCCACGGCCCAAGTCCGCGAACTGGACTTCGCCCATGCACATCAAGTCCGGTACCACGACGCATGTGCTGCTGCAATCGAGCAAGGGCCTCGTCGCCGTAGAACCCGCCACCGGCCGCATCGTCTGGCAATACACCGACGGCGCCTCGACGATTCCCTCCGCGACGGTGAGCGACGGCGTGGTTTACGTTCCCTCGCGCGGCATCACGGCGCTCCAGCCGAAGCCCGACGGTCAGTCGCCGGAGCAGCTCTGGCGTTCCGGTCAACTCGGCCCGGCCACGGCGAGCCCGGTGGTGTTGAACGGAAAGGTGTTCACTCTGAACGGCGCGGGTGTGCTCACCGCCGCCGACGCGAAGGATGGCAAACGTCTCTGGCAGCTCCGCACGAAGGGCCCTTACAGCGCGACGCCCGTGGGCGCAGGCAACCTGCTCTACTGCGTGAACGAGAAGGGCGTGCTCCAGGTCATCGACATCGCCGCCCCCGAAGGCGCGATCGTCAGCGAACTGGATCTCGGCAAGACAGTGCTGAGCACGCCGTCCATCTCGGATGGCGCGGTGTACGTCCGCAGCGATGAGAAGCTGTGGAAGCTCAAGAAGTCGTGACCGCATGGTGGGGCGAGACTCTGTCGAGCCCTGATCAGATCGAGGGCAGGCTGAGCGGTTACTGCTGGCGCGAAGCGTCGAGGAGGGGTCATTGGCTCCCCGGAACCGTGTCTTCGGCGGGTGGAACGTCCCAAGGTTGATCACGGCTCGACGGAGTCTCGCCCCACCAACAGTCAGGATCTCAGCGTCTCAGCGGTTTCACCTTCCGCGTCGCACGAACTGCTCCACGTACTTGCCGAGGATGTCGGCTTCGAGATTCACGGCATCGCCCACTTCGCGTTCGCGCAGCGCAGTGACTTCGAAGGTGTGCGGGATAATCCAGAGACGAAACCCTTTCTTCGTCACGCCCGCGACCGTAAGACTGATGCCGTCGACGGCGATGGAGCCTTTGAAAACGATGTAGCGCAGCACGTCGGCGGGCGCGGTGATTTCGAGGACGTGATCCTGTCCGGCGCGTTCCCAGCGAGAAATCTTTCCCACACCATCGACGTGGCCGGTGACGAAATGGCCGTCGAGCCGGCCATCGGCGCGGAGCGGGCGTTCCAGATTTACGAGCGAGCCCGCTTGGCAGAACTGGAGGTTGGTCCGCTCCCACGTTTCGCGGAGCAGGTCGAACTGCACGAGCTTGCTTGAGCCACGAGTCGTGAGCTTCACGACCGTGAGGCAGCAGCCGTTCACCGCCACGCTGTCGCCGAGCTTCAGCCCGCGCGCGCAACGCTTCGCCGCCACCGTCAGCCGGATGGATTTCGCCGTCGGCTTGATGCTCTCGACGACGCCCGTCTCTTCCACAATGCCTGTGAACATGCTACGAGGTTGGCGGAGTCGGCTGGAGGCGTCGAGTCTGCTTCTGCGTCGCACGGCAGAAGCAGGTGCAAAGGAGAAAAGGAGCAAAGGGGGAAAGGGAGAGGAGAAAAAAGCTGCAGCCCCTGCTCACCTGCTCCTTATCTCCTTTTCCCCTCGGCTCCTCTGCCCACTTTCCCACTTTCTCCCCTGCCCTCCCCTCGCTACGCTGCGCGCACTCACTATGGCAACGATTGCAATTCTCGGCACGATGGACACCAAGGGCGAGGAACACGCCTTTGTCGCGGAGCAAATCAAGGCGCGCGGGCACCAGACGCTCGTTATCGACGTCGGCGCGCTTGAGGCGCCGAAGCTCAAGCCGGACATCACGCGCGAGGAAGTTTGCCGCGCAGCCGGGGCCGATTACGCCGCGTTGCTCGCCAAGCGAGACCGTGGTGAATCCGTCGCCGCGATGTCGAAGGGCGCGCCGATCGTTCTCGCGAAGCTCGTCGCCGAAAAGAAGATTGCCGGCGTCATTTCGCTCGGCGGCGGTGGCGGCACGGCGATTGGCACGGCGGCGATGCGCGCACTGCCGATTGGTTTTCCGAAGCTGATGGTTTCCACGCTCGCCAGCGGCAACACCGCGCAATACGTCGGCGTGAAGGACATCGTGATGTTCCCGAGCATCGTGGATGTCGCGGGGCTGAACCGCATCTCGCGCCAGATTCTCACGCGCGCCGCCGGGGCGATTTGCGGCATGGTCGAAGTGGAGCCGAAGGCCGGCGCAGACAAACCCATCATCGTCGCGAGCCAGTTCGGCAACACGACGGCTTGCGTAGATCACGCGCGGAAGATTCTCGAACAAGCGGGCTACGAAGTCCTCGTCTTCCACGCGACCGGCACCGGCGGGCGCACGATGGAATCAATCATCGAATCCGGCATGGTGGCAGGCGTGCTCGACATCACGACGACCGAGTGGGCGGATGAACTGGTCGGTGGTTTCCTCGGTGCCGGCCCGACGCGACTCGAAGCCGCGGCGCGCGGCGGCGTGCCCGCGATTGTCACGCCCGGGTGTCTCGACATGGTGAACTTCCACGGGCCCGACACTGTGCCGGGGAAGTTCAAGGGTCGCACCTTCTACCAACACAACCCGCAGGTAACGCTCATGCGCACGAACGCGGAAGAGAACGCGCAGCTCGGCAAAATCATCGCCGAAAAGGTGAATCTTTCCACCGCGCCCGTGACCGTGCTCTTGCCGAAGAAAGCCATCAGCGTGATCAGCGCTGAAGGTCAGAAGTTCTACGACGCCGCTGCGGACGCCGCGCTCTTCAGCGCCATCAAGGCGAACCTGCGGAAGGACATCGAGGTGATCGAAATGGACAACGCGGTGAATGATTCGGCGTTCGCGGAAGCGTGTGCCAGGGCGTTGTTGAAGAACATCGCGGCGAAGAAGAGCTGACGGCCGACCCGGAACCCCCCACGGGGGGGGGGGGGGGGGGGGGGCCCGGGGACCTCCGCCTTCACCTTGCGCGAAGCAGCACCCTATCTTGGCAGGCTCCGGTCGCGCTGCCGGGTAGCCTCATATAGAAAAACCGCCGCAGCACTCGCCACGTTCAGCGAGTTCATATGTGACGGCATCGGAATCTCCACCATCCCGTCGCATGCAGCCAGGGCGGCTTCCGTCAATCCCGGCCCTTCCGCGCCAAACACCAGGCAGCAATCACCGCGCAAATCCTCGGTAGCCAGCTTGCGGGCGCCCGGGCGCGGATGCGCAGCAAGACACCTCACACCCCGCGCGCGCAACGCGGCCAGCGTCTCCACCAGGCTGCTCACCTGCACCACAGGCTGCTCGAAAATCGTGCCCATGGAGCCGGACACCGCGCGGCGCTGGAATGGACTGCCACACGTCTCGCCCACCACGAGGAAGTGCGCCCCGAAAGCCGCGCAAGCCCTCACCACTGCGCCGAGATTCTCCGCGCTGGCGATGCCTTCCACCGCAGCCAGCAGCAACGGCCGCGGTGAACTTTCGAGCAGCTCTTCAAACGTCGGTTGCGGGGGAATCCGCGCCACCGCCAGCGCGCCCTGGTGCACCCGATAACCGGTGATGCTTTCCAGCAACGGACGCTCCGCGACATAAACGTCGATCTCCTCCTCCCGCGCGCGCAATTGCGGCTCGAGCGTCTCCAGCCATGCGGGTGTCAGCAGCGTGGACACCACCGGGAACCGGCTCGCCAGCAGGCGCTGCACGACCTTGGCGTTCGTGGCCACCAGCACGCCCGCCAACTCATGCTCCTCCACCCGCTTGAGGGTGAGGTACCACGTCAGTTCCGGCAGGTCGAGTGATTCAACAGGTTTGATGCGCAACGTCGCCACCCCGACATTAAACCGGGCAAACCCGATGGTGCAAAGCCCGCAGAAGCCGACGTGAGGAGGCGGGCGGTTCGGGAAAAGTCAGAGCCTCGTTACCTCGACTCCTGCGAGAAAAGATCAACGATGGAATGATTTCGTGAAGTCTTCGCCGGAGACTTCGACGACCTTCTTCTGGAACTTCGATTCCGCGATGAGTCGCTGAAGCTTTGTCTCGAACGCGGCGCTGTCCATCGGGAGTTCGACGGTCTGGTTGATGAGCGAGGAGTAGAGCATCACGTTCGCGAGTTCGACCGAGTGGATGCCCTCCTCGCCCGGCACCAGCAGCGGTGCGCCATCGAGAATCGCATCGACGAAGTTCTGCATCAACGCGGCGTGAGTGGCGGGCGCGTCGGCAAAGGGAATCTCGACGTTCCAAACTTCCGGCTTCGCGAACCCCGTCTTGGCGTTCTTGCTGAACTGAATCATGTCCGCATCGTTGCGGGTGAAGGTAAGCTTGTTGTTCTCAAGGACGATCTTCCCGCGCGTGCCGACGATCTCGAAGCGGTTCGTCCCCGGCGTTTCGCCCGTGGAGGAAACGAACACGCCGGTCGCGCCGTTCTTCCATTCCATGAAGATGCTGACGTTGTCCTCGACCTCGATGTTGTGGTAGCGGCCGATCTGGCAAAACCCGCGCACGCGGGCCGGCATGCCGCAGAGCCATTGAAGCGTGTCGAGCTGATGCAGGCATTGGTTCAGCAACACGCCACCACCCTCGCCCTTCCACGTCGCGCGCCAGCCGCCGCTCGCGTAATACGCCTCGGTGCGATACCAGTCGGTAATGATCCAGTTGACGCGGACGATGTCGCCAAGCTCGCCGTCATCGATCAGCTTCTTGAGCTTCAGGTAGCGCGGCTCAATGCGGAACTGGAACATCGCGCCGAAGACGAGCTTCGGATGTTTCCGGCGCACAGCGAGCAGACGTTCAGCATCCGCCTTGTGCGCCGAAATCGGCTTCTCGACCATCACATGCACGCCCGCCTCCAAGGCGGCAATGCCAAGCGTGGTGTGCTGGTAATGCGGCGTTGCAATGACGACGGCATCGACGGCTCCGGAGCGGATAAGTTTCTCGCCGTCATCGAAAATCTGCGCGGCCTTGTACTTCTCCAGCTTCGCGGGCGAGGTGCTGCACACGGCGGTGAGCTCGGCACGCGCGACTTTGCCGGCGAGCAGGTAATCGGCGTGGTGCTTGCCCATGTTCCCCATGCCGATGATGCCGAGACGTACGTTTTTCATGCGATGTGTCGGCGACTATCAATTTCGCCTCAGCAATTTTCAATTTTCAATTTTCCTGCCGCTGCGGACAACGAACGCGTTGACGCTTCGTCGCCCGGCCTTCCATCATCGCGCCATGAACTTCATTTCCGCGCGACTCCTGAAAGCAGCGTTCGCATGGCTTGCCATCGCAGCTCCGCTTCACGCCGCGCCGTTCCTTGAGCTGGCCCCGATGATTGGCCACACGTCGTCCACCGATACGCGCATCTGGGTGAAAGCGTCTGAAGCGGCAAAGTTCTCGGTGCGAATCGGCACGAAGCCGGATTTGTCCGACGCCCGCACCGTGCGCGGACCGAAGCTGGAGGCCGCGAGCGCGTTCATGAATCACCTCGTCGTCAGCAATCTCCAGGCGTCGACGCGCTATTACTACTCGGTGATGCTGGACGGCAAACCCGCCATGCTGCGTCCCTATCCGTCGTTCACGACCGCGCCGCGCGAGGGTGAACCAGGACGGGTTCGCGCCGCGTTCACGTCGTGCGTTGGCTACTACGGTTACCTGGCGACCGCAGGCTTCGCCGACATGGCGCGCACGAACATCGACCTGCTCCTGATGCTCGGCGACAATCACTACGCGAACACCAACGACCCTGGCGTGCAGCGGAAGTTTTACTTCGATCAACGCGACACGTCCGGCTGGCGCGGGTTGAGTCCGCGGCTGCCGATCTACGCGATTTGGGATGACCACGATTTCGGTCCGAACAACAGCGACGGTAAGATGCCAGGCAAGGAACTTTCGCTGCGCACGTTCCGGGAGCACTGGGCAAATCCTGCGTATGGCGAGCCGGATAATCCGGGTGTCTACTTCAAGTTCACGCGCGCGAACGTGGATTTCTTCATGTTCGACGTGCGATATCACCGCGACCCGAACGGCGCGACGAATCTCGCGCACAAGACACATCTCGGCGCAAAGCAACTGGCGTGGTTCAAGCGCGAGTTGCTGGCGTCGCGCGCGCCGATCAAGGTGCTCGCCGCGGGCGGCGAATGGCAGACGTTTGGGACGGACGATTCATGGACGCCGTTCGCCGAGGAACGCGACGAGATTTTTCGCTTCATCGAGGAGAACAAGATCTCCGGCGTGCTGCTGATCTCAGGCGACCGGCATTTCACCGGCGCGTATCAGGTGCGCGGCAAATGGATCGAGGTCACGAGCGGCCCGATCGGCAGCGGGCCGGCTGGCGTGAAGAAATCGCCCGAGGCGTTCCTTGATCTGAGCGCCACGAAGGGCCACTTCTACTGCGTTTACGATCTCGATACGACGGCGACGCCGCCGAAAGTGACGCTGGAAGTCTTTCGCGTGGGTGATGGCATTGCACATCGCCGCGAGTTCACTTGGGACGAAGTGACGGGCGTGACGAAGATCAAACTACTGCCGCCCCCAGCGAACGAGCAGAAGGCGAAAGCCAAGAACTGACGGAGGCAAGGAGATTGGCCCGCTAAAAACGCGAAAGGGCGCGAAAGACGTACGGACTGCTGAATCCTTTTCGCGTCGTTCTGCGTATTTGGCGGGAAAGGAGTTTCAGACCAATCCCGCCGTCTCCGGAAAGCCGCAGAGGATGTTCATGCTCTGCACAGCCTGGCCGCTGGCGCCTTTTACGATGTTGTCCTCGGCGCTCATGACGATGAGCCGACCGGTGCGCGGATCGAGACGCCAGGCGATTTCCACCACGTTCGTGCCGACGACGTTCTTCGTGTCCGGCAGCGCTTTGCCTTCCAACACGCGCACAAAGGGTTCGGTCGCGTAGGCCTCCTTGTAGCAGGAAGCGATCTTCTCACCGAACGCAGCAGTCGAGGCCGCGTCGTTGAAATGTTCCGTCGGCGCGAGGTAGAGCGTGGTGTGGATGCCGCGATTGACGGGGATGAGATGTGGCGAGAACTGGATGACCACCTTGCTCCCGGCCGCAAAGGAAAGCTGTTCCTCGATCTCGGAAAGGTGCCGGTGCTTCGGCACGCCGTAGGCGCGCACGCTTTCGTTGCACTCGCAGAAGAGGTAATCGACCTCCGCCTTGCGCCCGGCACCGCTCACGCCGCTCATCGAGTTCGCGATGATGCTGTTCGGATGAATCAGCTTCGCGCGCACCAGCGGCAAGGTCGGCAACAGAATGCTTGTCGGGTAACAGCCGGGCGACGCGATGAGCAGCGCCTTCTTGATGTCCTCCCGATAGACCTCGGGCAAACCATAAACCGATTTCTGCAGCAGCTCCGGCGCGGGATGATCGTGCGCGTAGAATTCCTTGTAGATGTCCGCACTCTTCAGTCGGAAGTCCGCACTCAGATCGATGACGACGCAGCCCGCCTGGTTCAGCGGCACGGCAAACTCCGCCGCGACACCATGTGGGAGCGCGAGGAAGATGACGTCCGCCTGCTTGGACAGCACTTCGGCGTTGGGCTCGGTGAAACGCAGCGTCTTGGATTTTGGATGGCTGGCGAACTTCGGAAAGACCGAGGCGACCGTCTGTCCGGCGCTCTGGCGCGACGTGACAGCGACGAGGTCGACGTGGGGATGGTTGAGGAGGAGCCGGACGAGTTCTTCGCCCGAGTAACCGGAGGCACCGACAATGGCGACTTTCTTCATGATCAAATTTGTTGCGAGGAGGCTCTACATCTTGGGCGGAACAGAAAAGAAAAAACCCCGCCGGACGTGCCAGCGGGGTTGCAAAGAGCAGAAGCAGATTAACGCTTCGAGAATTGGAAGCGCTTGCGGGCGCCCGGCTGGCCGTACTTCTTGCGTTCCTTCATACGAGGATCGCGGGTGAGCAGGCCGTCCGCCTTGAGCGGCGGGCGAAGGTTCGCATCGGCGAGCAAGAGCGCACGGGAGATGCCGTGGCGCACAGCGCCAGCCTGACCAGCAGGACCGCCACCAGCAACGTTCACGCGGGCGTCGAACTTGTTCGACGTCTGCGACGTGCTGAACGGCTGGATGACCATGCCGCGAAGAACTTCCGTGGGGAAATAGTTCTCAAGGGTACGGCCGTTGATCTTGATGGTGCCAGTGCCAGCGGCAAGGCGGACACGGGCCACAGCGGTCTTACGACGGCCGGTGGCGACGAACTCGGTGACTTTCGATGCTGCCATGGGTCAGGAGATTAAGCGTTTCGTTGGAAATTAATTCGCGGCCTTGAGCGTAGCGGGCTGCTGCGCGGCGTGCGGGTGGTTGGGGCCCTTGAAGACTTTGAGCTTGGTCATCAATACGCGGCCTAGGCGATTCTTCGGAACCATGCCACGAACGGCGCGGGTGATGATTTCTTCCGGATGCTTGGCGCGGACTTGCTCGACGGTGCGATGCTTCTCGCCACCTCTCCAGCCGGAGTACGTCATGTATTCCTTCTGGGTCTCTTTGTTGCCGGTGAGCTTGACCTTCTCCGCGTTGACGACCACGACGAAATCGCCGGCGTCAAGGTGAGCAGTGAAGACGGGCTTGTTCTTGCCCCGGAGAATGTCGGCGACCTGAACGGCGAGGCGGCCCAAGACAGCACCATCGGCGTCAATCACATGCCACTTGCGCTCGTCCAGATTTACTTTCGGCAGATACGTTTTCATTTCAGACCTAAATTTAAGGAGCGGTGAAACTAACAAACGCGAAACCCAAGTCAATAGCCATTTTTGTGCTTTTTGCTTGTGACGAACAATTCCGGACAAATCCGGCATTCGACAGCACCCGCTGAGACCAGTAGGTTGGCCCGGTAAGCGTTATGAAAGCGATCCATTTCCTCATACTGGCCTCGGTTTTGGTTCTGGGCGGCTGCGCCTCTGAGCCGAAAGTCGCCAAAACCAACCCGAAAAACGTCAACTGGAGCGAACGCATCGGCAACTACACCTACGACCATGCCCTGGCAGACCTCGGCAAGCCGGTTCTCATCGGCGAATCGGGCGATGGCAAGACCGCCGAATGGTCGCTGCGTCGGAGCCCCCGCGTTTCGTTTGGGCTCGGCGTCGGCACGGGCTCTTTTGGGCACCACGGTGGCGTCGGCGTTGGGGTTGGCTCCTCCGTCACACCACCGCCCCGCGGCGAGAATCTGCGCCTCAAGTTCGACAAGGACGGCAAGCTCACGGAATGGTCGAAGGTGACTTACTGAGCCTTTATCAACTCGCACCCGAGCTTTCTCGACTGGAGCGCCGAACTCCAAATCGGCGCGTTAAGCACCGTCTCATCTCCCTGCCGAATCGGAGTTCGGCGTTCCGTCGCCTGCGCGCTTGATGTTCCCTGCCCTTCCCGGCATTGATCGGCCGAAGCCCTGACACCGCACGACGCCGGTTCGTCGCTCGTGAATGAACCCGTTCGGCGGCACGTCGGAGCCTGCACAACATTCTTTTATGCAAAAGCCAACCTCTCGTCTTCTCGCGCTCACCTTCGGCCTCTGCTGCTTCCACGCCGCCGCCACGCTTTCCGCTGCGGACGTCGAACCCGGCTTCAAGAGCCTGTTCAACGGCAAAGATCTTTCCGGCTGGGAAGGCAATCCCAAGCTCTGGTCCGTAAAGGACGGCACCATCACTGGCATCACCGGCAGCGACGCCGACACGAAGATCAATCACAACACCTTCCTGGTCTGGAAGGGCGGCGACATCGCGGACTTTGAACTCCGTCTCTCCTACCGCATCGAGAAAGGCAACTCGGGCATTCAGTACCGCAGCAAGGTTTCGGAAAACGGCAAGTTCGGTCCCATCGTCGGCGGTTATCAGGCGGACTTCGAAGCCGGCAAAACTTACAGCGGCATCCTCTACGAAGAGCGCGGCCGCGGCATCCTCGCCCAGCGCGGACAAAAGACCGTGATCAAGGAAGTCGAAGAAACGAAGGACGGCAAGACGCAGAAGAAAACCAAGGTCGAAGTCACCGGTTCCGTCGACAAGTCCGAAAACATCCAGGCCAAGATCAAGCACGAGGACTGGAACGATTACGTCGTCATCGCCAAGGGCAATCATCTCCAGCACTTCATCAACGGCCAGCTCACCGTCGACGTGACGGACGAACAATCCGCGAAAGCGGCCAAGTCCGGCGCGCTCGCTCTGCAAATTCACGTCGGCCCGCCCATGGTCGTTCAGTTTAAGAACATCCGGATCAAGAATCTCTCCGGCGACTCCGTGAAGAAAAACGACTCCTCGCTCCTCCAGGGCAAATGGGTGCCCGTGGAAATCATCGCCAACGGCAAGAAGCTCGAACAAGACGTGCTCGACGCTGTGAAGCTGACCATCCACGAAAACGCCTACAAGACCGAGCGCCCGAATGGCGTGGACGAAGGCTCCTTCAAACTCGATGAATCCACCACCCCCAAGAAGATGGATCTAATGACCGATTCGGGCACCGAAGTGCCGGCGATCTACGAACTCACCGAAGACACCTTCAAGGCCTGCTACGCGCTAAACAATTCCGGCCGTCCCAGCGAGTTCAAGTCCGCGGAGGATTCCGACACCATCTTCGTGACCTACAAGCGGAAGAAGGACTGAGCCGCCGGCAAACACCAAGTCCCAAGATTCAAACACCAAACTGCCCATGCGCCTTGCTCTTGTTTCCCTCGTGACCCTGGCGGTCGTTTCGTTCAGCGCCGATGCCGCCGACAAGAAACTTCTCATGCTCGCTGGCAAACCGAGCCATGGCTACATGGAGCACGAATACCGCGCCGGTTGCCTGCTCCTCCAGCAATGCCTCGCGAACACGCCCGGGTTGCAAGTCACCGTCGTGTCGAACGACTGGCCGAAGGACGAGAGCATCTTCCAGGGCGTGGACGCGGTGTTCATGTTCTGCACCGGCGGCGGCGGACATCCGGCCATCAAGCCCGAGCGCCTCGAACTGCTCGATGGTTTGATGAAGAAAGGCGTCGGGTTCGGCACCGGCCACTACGGCGTGGAAGTCCCCAAGGGCGATCCCGGCAACGCCTTCCTCGAATGGCAGGGCGGCTACTTCGAGACCTACTGGTCGGTGAACCCGCACTGGACCGCGAGCTTCGAGAAATTTCCGGATCACCCCGTCACGCGCGGCGTGAAACCGTTCAAGGCGAACGACGAATGGTATTACCACATGCGCTTCCCCGAAGGCATGAAGGGCGTGACCCCGATTCTCACCGCAGTGCCGCCGGACAGCACCCGCGGCAAACCTGGCGCCAATTCACCGCACGGGGGCAATCCCGAAGTGCAAAAGCACATGGGCCAGCCCGAGCACGTGATGTGGGCGTATGACCGGCCGGATGGCGGACGCGGCTTCGGCTTCACCGGCGCGCACTACCACAAGAACTGGGCGGACGACAACTATCGCAAGGTGGTGCTCAACGCCCTGCTCTGGATCACCAAGGTGGAAGTCCCGAAGGACGGCGTGACCTCGAGCGTGACGCAGGAACAGATCATGATGAATCTGGATCCGAAGAAGAAGTAGAAGGACAGAATCCAAAGAACGGATTTGGCAGCTCTCCGAGTATCCAACCATGAATCTGAAAGTGGTAGGACTATCGGAGAGCGCGGCTAAGGCGGAATCATTGGCAGAGTTCGACAGACCAATCGATCGACAGATGGAGATCGGGCTTCTCAAGAGCGGATTACAAGGGGCTGCGCATCGCGCAGAGTGTTGCATGGGATGGGTATGGCGGCAATGGCTGCTTGGGACTCCAAGAGCAGTGATTTCTAAGCGCATAGAGCCGTTTGTTGAGCGGGGATTGGAACTGCGGAGGCGGTGTCGGAGTTATGACTATCTCGCCGTGCATGACCTGTTTCTCCTGCACTGCGCTATCTTTACTTCCAATGAAGCTCTATTGAAGCAGCCGTCGCCGAAGGAATAGCGGATGCCTCTGGCGATAAGGACACGAAACCGTTGGACCGAGGCCGTGGTGAACTTTATGCCGCTGCATGGTGCGGCTTGATGAAGTATTGGATCTTAGGCCAACAGGAGAATGCAGTTGAGCAGTCAGATCTCATTTGGAAAGCGTATCGAGACAATACCGTCTTCGCCGCGTCAAAGCTATTGGCTGTGCCGTGGCTCAAACGCGATTGGAAGGCATTCGCAAAAGCGCAGAAGAAAGATTTTGAGAAACTGTGGAATCGCGCTCGAAAAGACTGTTGGACTATTAAAGCGGAAAGCTCGGGGCTAACAGTAGTCACGACAGAGCGCTACCAGATCGGTCACCAATGGTGTTGGGCGCACTGTGGGATGGCGTTGTTAGCCCATCGCGAAGGCGTAGAAGTCGTCACGGACCCTTTTTGGTTTCCGGCCAGTGCCATCGCAAATCCAAAAGCTCAAGCTGACAGAAAACGACTCAATGACCCCCCAACCAGTTGGAAATGCTCTGAGTGAACCGTCTCGCTTCCCATACTGAATCGAATGCACTCATTCTGCGACAAGCGCTCTCACCGTTGTTCTCAAGTTTCTTTCTTTCGTTCGTCGCTCTTCCAGTCTCCAATTCCACCCATGAAAACCACACTCCGCCTCTCGCTCGTCGCGACGCTGTTGCTCGCGGCATTCACCTCCTTCGCCGCTGACAAGAAGATCGTTCTCATCGCCGGCCGACCCAGTCATCCGCCCGGCATGCACGAGTTCCGCGCCGGTTGCCTGCTCCTCCAGCAATGTCTCGCCGGCGTGAAGGGCGTAAGCGTGACCGTCTATTCCAACGGCTGGCCGAACGTCGAGAACGCCTTCGAGGGCGCGAACGCCGTGGTCATCTACGCCGATGGCGGCGCCGGACATCCCGCCATTCAGAAGGACCACAAGGAAATCCTCGGCGCACTCGCGAAGAAGGGCGTCGGCATCGGCTTCATGCATTACGGCGTGGAAATCCCGAGCACGAACGGCGGGCCGCAGTTCCTCGAATGGATCGGCGGACACTACGAGCATCTCTATTCCTGCAACCCGATGTGGTCGCCGAAATACGAAACCTTCCCGAAGCACCCGGTCGCCAACGGCGTGAAGCCCTTCAGCAACCGCGACGAGTGGTATTTCAACATGCGCTGGAACGAGGCGCAGAAAAAGAAGCTCACGCCCGTGCTCGTAGCCAAGCCCTCCGACGAAGTGCGCAAGGGACCGTATGTGTATCCGCGCGGACCGTATGAGCACATCGTGGCGGCCAGCGGTCGCGACGAGACGATGATGTGGACCTTTGAGCGCAAGGGCGGCGGTCGCGGCTTCGGCTTCACCGGCGGTCACACGCACGCGAACTGGGGCGACGACAATCAGCGCAAGGTCGTGCTGAACGCCATCCTCTGGATCGCCAAGGCGCGCGTGCCGAAGAACGGCGTGGAAAGCACGGTCACTCCCGAGCAACTCGCCGCGAACTGGGATCCCAAAGGGAAGAAGTAAGACATCTCGGTTCGCGCCCGCCCTGCTCACGAACCGGAGCGCCGGCGTCCTCGCCGGCTTTGGATGGTCGTAAGTCATAAGCCGGCGAGGACGCCGGCGCTCCGCACCCGAATCTATGAACAAGATTGACTTGAACGGACGCTTTGCCGTCGTCACCGGCGCGGCCCGCGGTATTGGCTACGCCATCGCGGAACGACTCCTCGATTCCGGCGCGGCCGTCTGCATCTGGGACCGCGATGCCGCCGTCGCCGCCGAATCCGCCAAAGCCCTCTCCGCAAAAGGACGCGCTCACGCCGTCGCCGTGGACGTGACTCAGGCGGACTCCGTGAAAGCCGCCGCGGAGGCCACGCTGAAGGAATTCGGCCGCGTCGATCTGCTCGTGAACAACGCGGGCATCGCCGGAGCAAACAAACCGACGTGGGAACTCGATCCCGCCGAATGGCAGCAAGTGCTCCAGATCGATCTGTTTGGCGTCTACCTCTGCTGTCACGCGCTGGTGCCTGGCATGCGCGAACGCGGCTTCGGTCGCATCGTGAACATCGCGTCCATCGCCGGCAAGGAAGGCAACCCGAACGCCTCGCACTACAGCGCGGCGAAGGCTGGCGTGGTCGCGCTCACCAAATCGCTCGGCAAGGAGCTCGCGAAATCCGGCGTGCTCGTGAACTGCATTACGCCCGCCGTGATCGAGACGGACATTCTCAAGCAATGCAGCCAGCAGCACATCGAGTACATGCGCTCGAAGATTCCGATGGACCGCTTCGGCCGGAAGGAAGAAGCCGCCGCGCTCGTCGCCTGGCTTTGCTCGGAAGATTGCTCGTTCAGCACTGGCGCGGTGTTCGATCTGTCCGGCGGACGCGCGACGTATTGAGGCGGCGCAGGTCAACGGACCGTCGAGATATGGTAGGGCGCGTCGCTCCGCGCGCGCCGCATGAACATCGCAGTAACGAAACGGCGCGCGCGGAGCGACGCGCCCTACCCTACCAAATCAGCCAGCCCGCTCTGAACTCTTCAATCAGTGGCGATTAGCTCGTCGAGAACAGCATCCGGTCCAGGCGGAACGTGCGCACCTCTTGTCGCAGCTGGCAATACGCCGTGAGATACGAACCCGCAAAGCCTTCCACGTAGAAGACAAACAGCGGATGCACGTGGCGGTTCGTCGAGCCCTTGTCCTCGTCGAGATACGTGAAGCTCAGCGGACGATTCTCACGCACCGCTTCCAGCACCGTCTGCTCCTTCCGATCCCGCGCATGCGTGAGCGGCAGCCGGAATCCCGCCTGCCAGCGATGCAACGAAACGTCCGGGCGCGGAAGAATGATCACCGGCCGGCACGGAGCGATCTTGAGGTGGGCCGGCGCGGGCGGCGCAGGTTTCGCCGGAGCTGGCTTGGTCCAGCCGACAAGGGATTTCAGCGCGCGAAGAAAGGGATAACGATTGAATCTCATGCCCGCAGATAGCGCCGGCCGGTCGGACATTGGCGGTCCATGGAGGAAGAATTTTCGGAGAACGCCGGCTTCCGATTTACGAGGCGCGCAGATTCGGCACTCGACGAAGTGAGTCCTTAAGACTGGGCAACGAAGCGGGCATAGCTCCGCCCTTGAGCGGCGGGAAGTTACGCTCCGACATGCCCGCTCTCGCCGCCTCTCAACAATCCGGTCCTTCTCTTCGTTCCCTTCGCTTCCTTCTGTTAATTCATCGGGCGCGCTCCCGCCAGCGGGCGAAGCATTCCGCCGCGAGAATGCCGAGGCCATTCGCCACCAAGTCTCCCACATCAAACGTGCGCGACGTGACCCAGAGCTGCGAAAACTCCTCCAGGGTAATCAGCACGAAGATGACGAGTCCGCCCAGCTGCACGCGTGTGAAACGAACCGAACAGGTGCGGTAGGCGAGCGCGTGATTCAGAAGGAACGCCATCACGCCCAGCAGGAAGAAATGACCAGCCTTGTCACCCAGCGGCAGGCTGTTCACCCAGCCAAGGAACGCGCGCAGTTGACCGCGGTCCGCGCAGACGATGATCGTGACAACGAACGCCAGCCACAGCCCGAATGGAATCCAGCGTTTCGTTTATGCCTCCGGATACACCCACGGTCCGCGATACGGACGGCTCAGCAGCTTGTTCGCCTCGGGATCGCCGACGATCTGCTCCTTCGCCGCATCCCACTCGATGCTGCGGCCGGTGCGCCACGAAATCATTCCGAGCAAAGGGAGCACAGAGGCGCGATGCGCGACCTCGATGTTCGCCACCGCTTTCTTTCCGCTCTCGATCGATTCGATGAAGTCCGCCCAGAGCAGCTTCATGTTGTGGCCATCGGGTTGTTGGAGCTGCGAATCCTCGTGGAGTTGCGGCGCTTTGGAATCGGTGGGGTAGAAGGTCCAGCCGTCCTGCCAGCCGATGTGCAACGTGCCTTTCGTGCCGTAGAAATAGGCGCCAATCTTGTGCTTTTCGGCCTTGTTATCAGCGAAACGGCGATGTTCCCACACGCAGGTGAAGCGCTCGAAATCATAGACCGCAACCTGATGGTCCGGCGTGTCGCTGGTCTGCTCCTTCTCGCTGAGCACAGCGTTGCCCGCCACCGGGCGACCGCCGCTGGAGAAGACGCGCTTGGGATACTTCTCCTCGCTCCACCACAGCACTTGGTCGAGCCAGTGAACACCCCAGTCGCCCAGCTGGCCGTTGCCGTAATCGAGAAAGTTTCGCCAGCCACCCGGATGGAGCTTCTGGTTGAACGGACGCTTCGGCGCGGGACCGCACCAAAGATCCCAGTCCATCCCGTCCGGCGCCTCGCTGTTGGCCTGCGGACGTTCGCGTCCGCCGCCGCCGTGCGCGAAGATACGGACCATGCCGACATCCCCGACCGCGCCGCTCTTCAGAAACTTCATGCCGCTGACGTGATGCGGACCGATGCGCCGATGCAATCCGACCTGCACGATGCGTCCGCCGTCGCGCGCCGCCTTGAGCATGGCGCGGCTCTCGTTGACGGTATGACCAGTGGGCTTCTCGACGAAAACGTGAGCGCCAGATTTCACGGCCGCGATGGTCTGGAGCGCGTGCCAATGATCCGGCGTAGCGATTAGCACAATCTCCGGTTTTTCCTTTTCGAGCAGCTCGCGGAAATCATTGTAGGTCTTCGGCTGGTCGCCGTTCAGGTCGGTCACCTGCTCTGCCGCGACTTCGCGAACGTTCTCATGCACATCGCAAAGGCCGACCACCTTCACGCGTCCACTCGCGATGGCTTCCTTGAGAATGTTCTTCCCCCACCAACCGCAACCAATGAGCGCAGTGCGATACTTCTTCGCCGGATCCGCGGCGCGGACGAATGGCACAGCGGAGAACGCGGCGCTGGCAGGGCTGTATTTCGAAGGAAGTGCCGGCGGGTGAGCGAAAGGTGGTTCATAGAAATGTTATTGGTGTGTCGATCGCTGGATAAAGCCGAAGACGAAGCCGGGGTTGCGGAGGAACGAGCGAACCTGGGGGACGCGGGTTAACAGAGGTCAACGCTGGCCGGGATTGATATCGGAAGCCGGAGACTCCCACAAGCCGTCGCCGGCCCTCCGGGGGCGGAAAACAACCCGCATTCACCATCTCACTTCTTCCTCACATCCACCGCCACCACATCGCCACGCGAGTTGCGCGCGTAGATGAACCCATTCGCCAAGACCGGCGCCGTCCAGCACTTGCCACCGAGCACCTGGGCGCGAGAGGTCGGGTTGAAGCCCTCTGGCGAAGCGGGCGCGATCATCAATTCACCAGTGCCGCTCAGCGCGATGAGCTTGCCGTCCGCGAGGATGACTCCGCCTGAACCGAAGTTCGATTGCTTCCACTTTTCGGTGCCCGTCGCGAATTCCACGCACTTGAGTGACGCCTTCTCCGTGGTATCGCCGTCCACCCCATAGAGATGACCTTGATGAAGCACCGCAGGATTCATCTGCGTGCGCAGGGATTTCGATTTCCAA